>JAPLDH010000049.1 GCA_026391355.1 Bacteroidota bacterium
CCAGACAATATGAACACTTAACCAACTTACAGTATGAGAACTCTTTCTAAAATCTTCCATACCGTAAATTTAGAACTTTTATAGAAACTAAAGTAGCCGCAATAAATTGCGGGGATTTAACCCATTATTGAAACATTAAAACAAATCGCCAGGGTTAGTCAGCAGGAAGTTGTGCAATGGGATCCCGGTTTTACCGATCAGTAAGATCCGGTATGGATGAAAGCGCTTCTGAAAAGCTTCCATCCCTATGCGTTTGTGGGCTTCACCCGATGAAACTTCCAACCCGATGGTTTTTCCGTTTTTTTGAATTACAAAATCTACTTCATCATTCCGATCACGCCAGTAATTCAAGGTGATGTTATCGGTCAGGATATGGTTTACCAAATGTGCGCCAACCGCCGATTCAACCAGTCGACCCCATTGAGAAGGCTGATGCAGGATGTCGGTAAAGGACTCATGACGTTGTGCAGTAATTAAAGCCGTGTTAAAAACCTGGAATTTTGGACTCGATGAACGTTGCCTTATCTGATTGGAAGCAAATTTCTCAAGACCGGTAAGTAAGCCGGCCTGGCTAAGGAGATCCAGATAGTGAGAAAGTGTAGTTGTGTTTCCTGCCGTGGTTAATTGTCCGAGCATCTTGGTGTATGAAAATATCTGACCTGAGTATGAACATCCGAATTCAAACAGACGTCGAAGCAACGCAGGTTTTTCAACCCGGGTCAACATAAGGATATCTTTCGAAATACTGGTTTCGATGATGGAATCGGATATGTATTGTTTCCACCGTACCACCTGATCCATAATTCCTGCTGAACCTGGATACCCGCCAAACCAAATATATTTAGTAAGATCAATTCCAAAGGCAGACTGCATTTCACTGAATGACCAATGACCTGCATAGATCATCTCAAAACGACCCGTCAACGACTCTGACAACCCTTGTTGCAACAAAAGCCGTGATGAACCAGACAGAAGAACTTTAACCGGAATTCCACTCAGAGAATCGGCATCCCATTCGCGCTTAACACTCTCACTCCAGTTTTCCACCTTCTGAATTTCATCAAGGGTCAATAAAAAATCAGCCGATGGATTTTGCTGTTGCCTGATCCTAGCAATTTCCCATTGCTCTGTGATCCATACCTGCCCGGCCGTAACCAAGCCATCAGCCGTAGCATAATGTGCGGGAAAAGGAAGATCCTGCATTACCTGAGTTACCAGGGTGGTTTTTCCGACCTGACGAGGGCCTGCAAGCACCTGGATGAACTTTCGTGGCTCGATTACCCTTGTTCTAACAAGCTGGAATAAAGTTCTTTGATACATGATTTACAATTTACTCAAAAGTGTGAGTAAAATTACTAAATCCCATTGAATACGCAAAATAAATTTTCTGCATAAAGGCTTCCGGGCTATTTCAGAAGTAAATCACTGAAGATCTTCATGGATTCATTATCTTTGATTCGAAGATAATGCGAACTTTCTTGAAATATTCTATCAACCCACAGTATTTATTGACAATTTGATGAAAATAAACACAGCGGAATGGAACATAAATTTGATCACTCACGGAATAAGAAAATAAAAATCAGTCCCACTGCTGGAAATTCGCAAAAACCTGTACAGAATTCAATTTTCCCTCGATTTTTAATGCCTTTTCGCAATCAGTTACTGTTCCTTGTCATCTTAGGAGCTGCATTCTATGGTAATACCATTGGGAATGAATATGCAATAGATGATACAATCGTAATTCAAAAGAATGAATTTGTTCAACATGGACTCAATGGCATCGTTGATATCTTTACGAAAGACTCGTTTGCGGGTTATCTTCATAAGTATAGTGAAAAGAATCAACTTTCGGGAGGGCGTTACCGTCCCTTATCTCTTGCAACATTTGCCATTGAGCAACAACTATCCGGTGATTCACCTCACATGAGCCATTTTTTCAATGTTGTATTGTTCCTTTGTACCGTTATTGCCCTTTTGTACCTGTTTCACAACTTTATTTTCAAAGAATTTCAGGATATTGCTTTCCTCGCTGTACTTCTGTTTACCATACACCCAATACATACAGAAGTCGTTGCTAATATTAAAAGCCGTGATGAGTTGTTGTCATTGCTTTTTATCATCCTTACTTTTATTTTTGCCTTTCAATGGAAAATGAAGGGAAAGAATATCAGATTAGCCGGATCGATCCTTTGTTTTTTCCTGGCGCTTTTATCAAAAGAATGGGGAATATTACTGATCATCCTTTTACCGGTTTCATTCTATGTTTTTTTTAATGATGGAATAAAGAAAAGCATCCTTACTTCAATTCCTTTCTGGATGACTGCATTGGTGTTCTTATTAATCCGGTTCAGCATCGTCCAAAGCCAGACCTCCGGGGAGGGTTTGACAATTATCAATAACCCTTATCTCTTCGCCACACCGGTACAAGCCTTTGCTACAAAACTCTATATTCTTCTAAAATACCTGTATCTGATCATTATTCCTTACCCCCTTCTTTGTGATTATTCATATAAAACAATCCCATACGTTGGTTTTGAAAATTTACAAGTCTGGGTTGCCATTGTTGTCTATTCCGGAATGACCATATTTGGTATAATATTACTCATACGGCGTCACTTATTGGGTTTTGCGATAATTTTCTATTTATCATTTCTTGCGATGGTATCTAATTTATTCTTCGACCTTGGCGCTACCATGAGCGAAAGATTAATATATCACTCATCAGTCGGTTTTTGTATTGCAGTCGCATGGTTACTCCATTATTTACTAAGGAAGATAAAAAACCGTAAAACACAGTCATCCTTAGCTCTCATTATTTTTTTCCCGGTCATTATCATCACCGGTTTCATAACAATTCAACGCAATTCGGAATGGAAAAATAATAAAACCCTGTATCTCCATGATGTAAAATATCTTCCCCGGAACATGATGGTGAACGAAATTGCGGGGAAATTCTACATCGATTTCTTTGAAGAAAATAAAAACAAATCAGACTCGCTTTCCCGGTATAATCTTCTTGATACTGCTACCATTTATCTTACCCGTTCTGTCAATGATTATGCTGGATATTATAATCCGTATGTGAATTTAGGGATTGCAGATCTGTACAGGAAGAAGTTAGAGAATACACAATATTACTGGCATCTGGCTGACAGTCTTTTTCCGAGGAAACTCCATATTGATTTCTGGAAGATACTGGACACAACGTTGGCACGAGGCTATAATGACCGTGGTTTTGCATTTTATAACCAGAAGAGATATGCGGAATCGATGAATGATTACAACAACTCGATCAGAATTGATCCCCTTTTTGGAGGGACCTATAATAACAGGGGCGTTTTAAAAGCAGTCATGAATGAATACAGGGAAGCATTAACTGACTTTGATAAATCGATTGAACTCAACCCGGAATCTGTGGATGTTTACCGGAACCGCGGGATGACAAGATTGCTTCTGAAAGACTTAAAAGGAGCACATGAAGACTGGAGTAAAGCAGTATCACTGGGCGACGGAATATCTGTGAAATTACTGGAACAATATTTCGGTCCGACCGGAAAATGAAACAAAACTGTTCATTATTTTCTTTGTAAAAATTAATATAATAAATCAGCAAAAATGGTCAATGGTAAACCAGCCTACCGATAGGCAGGTGGCAAATCCAATGGTCAGTTGTCAATAGTAAATGGTAAATATGTTACCGCTTTTTCCTAATTTTGACCACGATTTAATAGGATTGTAATATGGGTGAAATCATAACTACAGGAAACAAGGGGAAGACCATACGGTCGGATTGCTTTGTTACGCTTGAAATAAAAGATAGCGGAGGGATTGATCTTCAATTGGAAAGCAAGGTAGCCGTGATGTTCGGCGAAAGTATCAAAGTCCTGGCGAAACAGGTGCTGGATTTTTTTGAAATCAAAAATGCCTCATTAAAGATTGAGGATTCAGGTGCTCTGCCTTTCGTCATATCTGCCCGGATTGAAGCTGCCATAAAAAAGGTGATCCCATCGGAGAAGGAATTCCTGCCTGACATGCTGAAGGAAAATATGTATTCCACGGCAAGGGACAGGAATCGTTTCTCACGTCTTTACCTTCCGGGAAATTCACCCAGCCTGATGATCAACGCCGGGATTCATAAACCCGACGGGGTTATTCTCGATCTGGAAGACGCGGTAGCTCCCGACAAGAAGGATGAAGCCCGCTACCTCGTCAGGAATGCATTGCGGGCACTTGATTTTTACGGAGCAGAGCGGATGGTCAGGATCAACCAGGGAACACGGGGTGTTGAGGATCTTTTTTTCATCGTACCCCACAATATCAATCTGGTGCTGTTGCCAAAATGTGAAAAACCGGAACAGATACATGCTGTAAATGAACGAATTGATATCCTGAGAACAAAATTCAGTATCCCGCAACCGGTATGGCTTATGCCCATCATTGAAAGTGCATTGGGAGTGATCAATGCTTACGCGATTGCCGGTGCTGCTGAGAACATCGTGGCTATGGCCATCGGGTTAGAGGATTACACTGCTGATCTTGGTACACGCAGAACAACAGAGGGAATGGAATCGTTCTTTGCCCGGAGTATGGTCGTAAATGCTGCAACAGCGGCAGGTATCCAACCGATTGATTCTGTTTTTTCCGATGTGGCTGACATGGATGGCCTGAAACAAAACGTCCAGCGCTCGAAAGCACTGGGTTTCGACGGAATGGGATGCATTCACCCGAGGCAGATCAGGGTCATTCACGAAAATTTTGCACCTTCCACGGATGAAACCGAAAAAGCCAGGAAAATCGTCTTTGCTTACCATAAAGCCATAGAACAGGGACTTGGTGTGGTTTCCCTGGGAACCAAGATGATTGACCCTCCTGTTGTTAAAAGGGCATTAAACACAATCAATCTGGCAATAAAAATGGGGAAATTAGCAGAAAACTGGAGGGAAACATATGAACAAATATGATAAACTTGTTACGAACGCATTGGGACGGATTGTTCCCACGGAAATAAACGGACAACCTGCAATCCCTTACATGGGAATCGGCAAATACAGGCCAACCGGCCATAAGGCCGCACCTTTAATCGTCTCCTCCGCTGATTTCCCGGCCGATGGAAATAAAGTGTCCGCGAGCCTGAAAGAAGCCCTGGTAAAATGCGGATTAAAGGACGGTATGACCATCTCCACGCATCATCATTTCAGAAATGGCGACCTCGTTGCCAACCAGATTTTTGATATTGCCCATGAGATGGGTGTGAAAGATCTTTTGTGGTTTCCTTCGGCTTCGTTTCCTTGTCATGAACCGTTGATAAAATATCTTGAAGACGGAACCATCCATCATATCGAAGGGAGCATGAATGGCGCTCTCGGAAAATTTACCTCCATGGGAAAAATGAAAGGAGTGGGTGTGTTGCGATCACATGGTGGACGATACCAGGCCGTGCAGGATGGAGAAGTACATATTGATCTTGCTGTAATAGCTGCACCTACCTCCGACCCTTTCGGGAATTCAAATGGTGTGAACGGTCCTGCCGCTTGTGGTTTACTCGGGTTTGCACTGGCCGATTCACAGTATGCTGATAAAGTGATCGTAGTTACCGATAACCTCGTCCCATTTCCGTGTATTCCCTGGCAAATTCATGGAAATTATGTCGATCATGTCGTAGTATTGGACAAGATTGGGATCCCTGAAAAGATCGTCAGCGGTACCACCGAAGTGACCAAAAGCCCCGACAGGCTGTTGCTTGCTGAGATGACTGCACAATTTTGCGATGAAGCCGGGATCATCCGCGATGGATTCTCATTCCAGGCAGGCGCAGGAGGTACAGCTTTATCCATCGGGATCTATTTCTCGGAAATCCTGCGCAACCGAGGGTGGAAAGCCCGCTTTGCAAGGGGGGGCAGTAATAAATACCTGGTACAGATGCTGGAAGAAGGCCTCACAGAATACATTCTCGACGGGCAAACCTTCGATCTGGATGGTGTTCGCTCCATGCGAGATAATCCAAGACATGTCAATACCAGTCCTTTTACGTCTTATAATTACCATGGAAAAGGCAACTTTGCTACGTTTGTTGATGTTGTTATCCTTGGCGCGACAGAAGTTGACGTGAATTTCAATGCCAATGTAGTAACCCATTCCGATGGATTGCTTTTACATGGTATTGGAGGCTGGCAGAATTGTCTCTTCTCAAAATGTACCATCCTGCCTATACCCCTCTTCCGCGACCGGATGCCGGTAATCCTCGATGAGGTGACCACTGTTTGCGGTCCCGGAGAACTGATTGATGTGATCGTAACCGAAAGAGGGATTGCGATCAATCCCCGACGGACAGACCTGATCGAAAAATTAAAAAACTCATCGCTTCCGGTTAAATCTATTCAGGAGCTAAAGACGGAAGCTGAGAAGATCTGCGGAAAACCGGAGAAACCAAAATTCAGCGACGAAATCGTTGCCGTTATCAAATGGGTCGACGGAACCGTGATTGATTCTGTAAGGAGAGTTATTCTCTAATCTTTCTATCTTGACCATACAGCAAATATTGCTGAAATACTGGGGGTATTCATCCTTTCGTCCATTGCAGGAAGAGATCATTCAATCTGTTCTTGACGGAAAAGATACCCTGGCCCTGCTACCAACGGGAGGCGGAAAATCAATAACATTCCAGGTCCCTGCATTGGCACGGGAGGGGCTATGCCTCGTCGTTTCACCTTTAATCGCACTGATGAAGGACCAGGTAGACAACCTTAAAAAGAAAGAGATCAAAGCCGCTGCGGTATATTCGGGGATGCATGCTGACGAAATTGATATTATCTTGAACAATTGCAGGTTGGGCGAATTTAAATTACTATATGTCAGCCCCGAACGACTGGTAACAGAGAAAATGCGGGATGCCATCAGGCGAATAAAGATCAACCTTATAGCAGTTGATGAAGCACATTGTATCTCCCAATGGGGTTATGATTTTCGTCCTCCTTACCTGCAAATTGCCGGGATCCGCGAATTTTTACCCGGAGTCCCGGTTCTGGCACTTACTGCAACTGCAACTGAAAAGGTTGTTAAGGATATTCAGGTTCGGCTTCTGTTCAGGCAACAGAATGTGATCCGGAAAAGTTTTGAACGAAAGAACCTTACCTATTACGTTTTTAAGGAAGAGGATAAACTCAGGAGACTCACAAACATTATCAACAAGGTCAAAGGTTGTGGGATCATTTATGTAAGGAACAGGAAGCACACAAAAGATATCGCGACTTATCTGGTAAAAAAAGGTATCCAGGCAACCTGGTACCATGCCGGACTTGATCCCCGTGAAAGGGTGAAGCGTCAGAATGAATGGATCAATGATAAGAAGCAGGTGATGGTAGCAACCAATGCTTTTGGGATGGGAATTGATAAGCCGGATGTTAGGTTCGTGGTCCATATGGATCTTCCCGACAGCCTGGAAGCCTATTTTCAGGAGGCAGGCCGCGCCGGAAGAGATGAAAAACGATCCTATGCCGTTCTTCTTTATGAAACGTCGGATATCATCAATACCAAAAATAACCTCTCTTTGGCTTATCCCGGTATTGTTAGGATCCGGAAGATTTACCAGGCGCTTGGGAATTATTTTCAGATACCGGTTGGCGCCGGACGTGATCATAGTTTCGAATTTGATATCGCCCGGTTCTCAAGCCAATACAACTTCCCGAATGCGATAGTTTACAATGCCCTGAAATTCCTGGAAAAAGAAGGTTATCTTGTATTGAGTGAAGGGATCCATCAACCTCCTGCGATTTATATAAAGACCGATAAGGAAACCTTGTACCGGTTCCAGGTTGAAAATGAGAAATACGACTCTATTATAAAGTTAGTGATGCGTTCTTATAGCGGTCTTTTCAGCAGTTTCGTGAATATTAACGAGGAAGAACTTGCAAGAAGAGCAGATCTTCCGGCAAAAACCATTATTAACAATCTGAACCTCCTGGAAAAAATGGGAGTACTTGATTACCGGAAACAGTCAGACAAGCCCCAGGTAATGTTTACCGAAGGTCTTGCTGATGCAAAAAACCTTTATATTTCACCCGAAAATTATGCCGACCGGGTCAAAGATGCTGAACGACGACTGAATACCGTGATCAATTATGCAGAAAACCATGATAAATGCCATAGCCAGGTTCTGCTTTCCTACTTTAATGAAGTTGAATCAAAACGCTGCGGTAAGTGTGATATCTGTTTGAAACGAAATAAAATAGGGTTGAACGATCTTGAGTATGATGCGATCAGGCAACAGATAGTAACTGTCTTAACTGAGGTACCATGCACATTAATCGAACTCGTCAGCCGGCGTGGAAATTTCTCCGAAGATAAAATGATTAAGGTCATTCAATGGCTTACCGATCAAGGTTTGATCAAAGTGAATGAAGAGAGAAAATATTATAGTGACAAGGTGACAAAGGCACAAGACCGTGACGCGTAACTCGTGACGAAATGGTCAATGGTAAATGATAAATGCAATGGTAAATGGTAAATTATCCTTCCCTTCCCCGTAGTTTTTATACCCGTTCCGATGTAGTGTTGATTGCAAGGGAACTTCTCGGCAAATATCTGATGACCCGGTTTGATGACCAGGTAACCGGTGGGATCATCGTAGAAACCGAAGCATATGAGGGAGAGAATGACCGGGCTTCACATGCATACGGGAAGCGCCGGACAATCCGGACTGAAATAATGTACAGGATTGGTGGAACAGCTTATATCTACCTGTGTTATGGGGTACATTCCCTTTTTAATATTGTCACAAATGATATTGATATCCCTCATGCAGTGTTGATCCGTGGTATCAGGCCTGTTGAAGGAATCAACACCATGCTTTCCCGGACAGAAAAGAAAAATCCCGGAAAGAATTTCGGTATTGGTCCGGGAGTCGTTTCCAAAGCCCTTGGAATTCACTTCAGTCAGACTGGAATAGACCTGACGAATGAACAGTTTAACAGACCGGGATCTGCAATATGGCTTGAGGACAGGGGAGTTAATGTGGATCCCGGTCAGGTTCTGGTAACATCAAGGATTGGTGTTGAATATTCTGGAGAAGATGCTTTACGTCCGAACCGGTTTGTACTTCCCTTGTAAAATAAAAAATCCCCCCGAACTTTCGGGGGGATTTTTTATTGAATTTCCTTCATTCTCTTAATTACTTCACTTTTTTGGCTAACAAGGCGCCGGCTTTGAATTTTACAACTTTCTTGGCAGGAATCTTGATTTCTTTGCCATTCTGAGGATTTCTGCCCTTTCTTGCAGCTCTTTTGGATACTGCGAAGGAACCGAAACCAATTAAAGCAACTCTTTCACCTTTGGCAAGAGATGCTTTTGTTGTATCAATAAAAGCTTTTAAAGCGCTGTTGGCTTGAACTTTTGTGAGGTTTGCATCTTTTGCAATTGCATCGACTAATTGTGCTTTGTTCATTTTGTTTGGGTTTTTAAGTTTATACTTGATTAAAAACCCTGCAAAGATAAGCCATCTACAAAAAAAGTCAATAGTTTTTTGCTGAAAAGTGCTGAAAATGTTAATAAATCGAGCTTTTTGTTAATAACTGACTTTCTAAAAGGTCGATCCATCAAGGGTTTTGAGTGAAAACTTTGCCAAATCCCCTTAAAAAGTCACCGGTCTGCATCACTTTTCTTCCCGGAATCTGTAATTCTGTGACTAAAATATATCCATTTTTTCCGGATATCCTGAAAAAATTCCTGCCATCAGTGTCGTATTGTCCTGGTTCAGTTTCTGCTTCAGAAATTTCCGGAGTGGCTTTGAATATCTTCATCATGGAAATTTCCCCGTCAGCAGGCTTTATCTCGGTGAAAGCACCGGGGTAAGGACTAAGTCCCCTGATAAAATTATAGATTTTCAGTACATCGTTGTCCCAATCTATTTTACAATCTTCCTTACGGATCTTGGGAGCTTTTTTTAAAACACCATCCATCTTTTGTCTTAGGGGATTTACCTGGCCTGCCTGAATAGCAGCAACCGTTTTAACGACCAGTTCTGCACCCACTTCCATCAGTTTATCATGAAGCTCACCGGCTGTTTCATCTGGTCCTACAGAAACCCTTTCCTGAAAGATGATATTCCCGGTATCCACAGACTCTTCGAGGAAGAATGTTGTTACACCTGATTCCGTTTCCCCGTTCATGATCGCCCGGTTAATCGGCGCTGCTCCCCTGTATTGGGGCAACAAGGATGCATGAAGGTTAAACGTTCCAAGCGGGGGCGTTGACCATACTTCCCTGGGAAGGATGCGGAAGGCGACAACGATCTGAAGGTCTGCATTAAACCTGGCCAATTGATCCAGGAAACCCGGGTCTTTCAGGTTTTCCGGTTGAAGGACCTGGATATGATGTCCTGCTGCATATTCCTTTATGGGAGAATGCTGGATCTGCAAGCCCCTGCCTGCGGGTTTGTCGGGAACTGTGACCACGGCCACAACCGGATATCCTGACCGGAGAATCCGGTCGAGCGATGCTACTGCTATCTCCGGTGTGCCAAAAAAAACAATACTTAACTGCTTTTTCATGTTTTCCGATAAAAAAAAACTGTCTCAAAATCGTTCATCCTTTTGTGACAGCTTTTAAATATTTTCTGTGGATCCATTCTCCACCGGACAGGAATATCAGCTCATTTTTTCAGCAATCCTTCCATCTTTCCTATGTACTTATCGATCTCTCTTGCTTCAGTTGATCTGATAAACTCAGTTTTAATCCTTTTGTAAACTTTTAATGCGTCTTCAAATTTTCCAAGTTCTTCATAAGCCCAGCCGGCTTTCAATAAAAATAATGGGGTAGTGAAATCATTCTTCCTCTGTTCGGCTGCTTTCAGATAATACCCTGCTGCCTTTTCAGTATCTCCAAGTTCCATATAAGCATCCCCGATTCCTCCTGTTGCCATAGGCCCAACCATCTCATCTTTCCCCTTGAAATGTTTCAAATAATCAATGGCCTTTTCAAATTCACCTTTTTTCAGATAACACATCCCGGCATAATAATGAGCCAGATTGGCACATTTGGTAATTCCATACTGATCCATGATCTCAAGAAATCCGGGATAATTGCCATCCCCGTTGAGTGCCTTGCTGATAGAGTCCATTTCAAAGTATTTTTCTGCCATGAACATCTGTCCCTGTGCTTCTTTCTCCTTAGGTTCCATGTAGAACCTTTTAAATCCGAAATAACCAAGTACAATAACTACAATTGCGCCAACAACGATAAGAATGATCTGTTGGTTTTTTTCAATGAAGTGTTCAGTTTTACTAAAGGCTTCCTCAACAGCAACGATCCTGTCTTCAGTTTTATCGGTCTTTTTTGCCATGTTTCCTAAAATTTGGGATTGCAAAATTAATTTTTTTATTGAAATAAAGACCTATGCTTTCATTTTTTTACTTTTACCGCTCCTTTGCTTGAAATTAAATCTAATATGCCTGATGCGCTATCACACCTTGAAAAAGCACAACTCCTGGAGTATCTGAAACAATTCATCTCAGAGAACAAAAACAGGCTTTTTCAAAAAAATATCAATAACCGGACACGATATTTGAGCATTGTTCTGGAAGACATTTTCCAGCCTCATAATGCAAGCGCAGTGCTTCGTACCTGTGACTGTTTCGGGATACAGGATGTTCATATCATAGAGAACCAGAATAAATATGAAGTCAACCCGGATGTTGCCCTTGGTTCTTCGAAATGGCTCACTCTTAACAGATATAACAACACCCTGGAAAATACATCCTTCTGCCTTAGAAATCTGAAAAAACAAGGATATCGCATCATCGCCACTACACCTCACAAAAACGATTTTACCCCTGAAACCCTTCCTTTAAATGAAAAAATCGCTTTGGTTTTCGGTACAGAAAAGGATGGGCTTTCTGAAATTGCACTGAACCTTGCCGATGATTATGTAAGGATTCCGATGTATGGTTTTACGGAAAGCTTTAACATCTCCGTTTCGGCGGCATTGCTTGTCCGCGCTCTCATAGAACGGCTTCACCAATCTTCCCTAAAATGGCAGCTTTCGAAGGAAGAAGCGCTGGATATCCAGCTATCATGGGTCAGGGCTGTGATCCGGAATCCTGATCCGATTGAAAAGGCTTTTCTGAAAAAATTAAAAACCATTCAGTCGGGAACGTCTCCTTAAATTTTATTACATTTGCAACAGATCGAATCTAACCAACACATTATAACATGGGAAAAGGAGATAAAAAATCAAGACGGGGGAAAATTATCATTGGTTCTTATGGTGTAAGAAGACCCCAGCGAGTAGCAAAAAAGGCAGTTGTTGTTAAACCTGAAGCAGTGAAACCTGCCCCGGAGAAACCCGTACCGGTAAAACCAGTAACTCCACCTGTAATACCAGTAGAAGAACAGTTGGAAACTCCTGTTCTGATTCCTGAAACACCGGTTTCCTTGGAAATTCCTGAATCTGCAACGGAAGTAAAGAAACCACCCAGGAAAACCCCTGCAAAAAAAACAACCACTAAAACAGAAACGGAAGAAACCAAACCCAAAGTTTCCAAAACTAAAAAGAAACCTGCCGAATCATCTGAAAATAAGGAAGAACCTGTTGAAGGTTAATCCTCATTTCATTCAGTTTTTCAGTATCTGACTATTGATCAGGACGCTTAATCAGAATATATCAATTTATGATTGAAGAGATTAAGCATTACTTTCCGTCTCTCACCACTCACCAATATCAACAGTTGAGTTGTCTGGAAGGACTTTATTGTAATTGGAATTCGAAAATCAACGTGATCTCAAGGAAAGATATTGATCATCTTTGGGTACATCATATTCTCCATTCTCTAAGCATAGCCCGTATCATTTCTTTTAAACCCGGTACCCGGGTCATGGACGCAGGTACCGGTGGAGGATTTCCTGGAATTCCACTTGCCATCCTTTTTCCGGAAGCAGAATTTACCCTGGTCGACTCCGTTGAAAAAAAAATCAAGGTTGTCAGGGAAATTTCTCAGGCGCTCGAAATTCCGAACGTTATCCCTATCCGTTGCAGGTTCGAGGAGATCCATGATCATTTCGATTTTATTACCGGACGGGCTGTGATGGCCTTACAAGATATTTACAGGATGGTCAGGGATAAAATTAAGGCAAACGGAAGGAATACTATTCCGAATGGTATCCTTTATCTTAAAGGTGGTGATTTTGAACCGGAACTGGATCAACTGAAATGTAAATACACTATATATGAGATATATGAATCGATCCCGGAACCGTTTTTTCTGACGAAAAGGCTGGTACATCTTTATGGATAAAGATGCTGAAAACATTTTAATTTTATCATGGTAAATTCCCCGGGGCTTGCCCTGGGGTTAATACCAATTGATTCAAACCTGTTTACAGATAATATGTATAAACTTGTAAATTATTCTTTGTCAGGTGGCAGAAATTTCATTAATTAGCTGAAAATTTCACAATTAATAAATTTAAAAAAGGAAAAGCTTATGGCCGAACAGAAGAAATACATTCCATTTGTCTCTGCTGAGACGAACATGAAGGAGTTTACAATCAGGGCACTGATCATCGGATTGTTTTTTGCCGTGATCCTCGGCGCTGCAAATGCCTATCTTGGTCTCAAGGCGGGTATGACCATTGCTGCTACTTACCCTGCAGCCGTTTTAGGGATGGCCATCCTTAAATTGGTTAAAGGTTCAATCCTGGAAGAAAACTTTGCACGTACCGTCGGATCCATCGGTGAATCCGTGGCTGCAGGCGCTATTTTTACGCTGCCTGCATTTTTTGTTTCCGGCATCTGGTCTCAGTTTTTTACCCCTGGACATTATATTACCTCTACATTAATATTGATCGCCGGTGGTATCCTGGGTATTATGTTTGTTGCCCTTCTTCGCAGGGTCATGGTTGAAGATGCAGAATTACCTTTTCCTGAATCAGTTGCAGCTTCTGAGATTCACAAAGCAGGTCAATCAGGCGCCGGTGGGTCAAAATTCCTTTTTGCTGCCATGGGCCTTGGTGGTTTGATTAAAATTCTTGGAGAATTGAAATTATTCCAGTACTTGTGGGAAAAATTCGTTGTTTTTGGAAAACAAACCATCGCAGGAACTGTATTCCAGGGCAATGGGGGAATGCTTCTTAGTTCACCCGGCATAAGTCCGGCTTACATGGGGGTCGGTTATATCATTGGTCCGAAACTCGGCGCCCTTAACTTCAGCGGAGGACTTCTTGCCTGGGGATTGATGGCTCCAATGATTATGTATTTTCTTATGCCAAGTATCAATCTGAATGATTGGGCGGCTTTCCTGATGAGTCACGATGCTACCATGACGGCAGCCTCAGCTATGAAAAAAGTTTCAGACCCCAGTTATCAGATTTTCCAGATATGGAAATTCATTATTCGTCCGATTGCAATCGGAGGAATGCTCGTTAGCGCTGGATTTACATTATTCCGTATGAGAAAAAGTCTTTCGACCGGAATTGCACGTTCTGTTAAAGATGTGCAAAAAGCGGCAAGTGGTATTGATTCTCATGTTCCACGAAATGAAAAAGACATCAGCTTTGGCTGGATCATGATAGGTATTGCCGCCGTAGCACTCCTGACTTTCGGTATCACAAAATTTATTTTTGAAACAAACTACCTCATTGCAATTGTGGCCTCCACCGTCATGATCATCCTCGCCTTTTTCTTTGCTTCGGTTTCGGGCTATCTTGTCGGCATCATGGGATCCTCAAACAACCCGATCAGTGGTTTAACATTGACCGCATTGGTCGTAACAGCTTTGATACTTGTAGCCTTGGGTGTTTCGGGAAATGAAGGAGTTGCCACCGTTTTAGGGGTTGCAGCCATTGTTTGTGTTTCAGCGGCTGTAGCCGGAGAAATGCTCCAGGACCTGAAGGCCGGACATATCCTTGGTGGTACTCCGTGGAGAATGCAGGTTGGAGATATTTTGGGTGTAATACTGGCAGGCGCTGTAATGTTTGCAGTACTTGCATTTTTGAATGATGGAGATATTGCCAGTGGGAAAAACCTCGGTTACACCGGTGGATTTGGGAGTAAAAACCTTCCGGCGCCTCAGGCAAGTTTAATGGCTATTCTTTCACGCGGGATTGTCCAGGGTCAAATGGCATGGCCGCTGATCATTGCAGGTATGCTCATGGGAACCGCATTTATCCTTATGCAGGTGAAAAGTCCTATGCTGGTCAGTGTCGGAATGTATCTTCCGATCGAAACTACTTTTGCCATTTTCGTTGGTGGATTGATCAAAGGCGTCGTAGATATGTTCACTGCAAAGAAAAAATTCAATGATGCTCAGAAAGTAAGGGTTGAAAATACAGGGGTGTTAATCGCTTCCGGATTGATTGCCGGGGAAGCATTAATGGGATTAGCGATCGCTATTTTTGCGGTATTCAATATTTTCCTCTATAATTATTTTCACTTCTTTGATAACCCTACATTCTATGTCAGTTTCGTCATCCTCGCAATCATCGCCTATGCGTTGATACAGATACCATTGAAGAATGCAGGTAAACCGGATGAACCGGCTCCACCTGCTTCAGGAATGTAACAAAACACTACTTACCACATACCTTACCCCTCCCTGTTTCAGGGAGGGGCAAAGGGGTGGGTATTTATAATATGAACTTCCTTCAACGCAGGAAAATCCTGAAACAGGCCAATTACCTCGACCTTACACCTGTAAGAATGATGGAATACATATTTCGCGAAAACGGCTACGTTGACATACTTCTTCCCAGGTTTAAAAATAAAGTATCCCGGAACCTACTCCAACCAGTGAAAAAAGGCGATCATATTCATATTAAACTTGATACTCTGGGATCTGCAATCTGGAAATTGATCGATGGAAAT
Source organism: Bacteroidota bacterium (assembly GCA_026391355.1). Lineage (GTDB taxonomy): Bacteria > Bacteroidota > Bacteroidia > Bacteroidales > FEN-979 > CAIYUC01. The sequence goes on from JAPLDH010000049.1 coordinate 15,857, forward strand.
TCGACTGTTACCCGGATTGTCTGTGATTTAGAGGAGTCCTATACTGAAAAACTCACTACACATGATGAAACCATCAAACGGGTAACCCAATTTCTTTCTTTGCTTTATCAACAGAGATATATTTCTTTTTTGCAAATCCTTGATAAAAAATCTTCATGACATTGGGATAGTTTCTATCTTTGAAATAGAATTTAAAGAACAAATCAACAAATCAATCATTCAATATACAAGGAGGAAAAACAACATGGGTAAAGACATTTTAAACCTGGAACCAAAATCATTATGGGCAAATTTTTACAACCTCACACAAATCCCCCGGCCTTCAAAATTTGAGGCACTGGCAAGAGATTATGTGGTAAACTTTGGAAAGAAACTTGGGCTGGAAACAATCATTGATGAAGTTGGCAATGTCATCATCAGGAAACCTGCTGCACCCGGCATGGAAAACCGTAAAGGGGTCGTCCTGCAGGGACACCTTGACATGGTCCCGCAAAAGAACAGCGACAAAGTTCATGACTTTGAGAAAGATCCGATCGATGCGTATGTCGATGGAGAGTGGGTTAAAGCACGGGGAACGACGCTTGGAGCTGATAACGGGATGGGAGTAGCTGCTGCAATGGCCATCCTCGAATCGAAAGATCTAAACCTCGGCCTCATCGAAGCGCTTTTCACCATCGATGAGGAAACGGGGATGACCGGCGCTTTCGGATTAAAGGCAGGTTTGTTCAAGGGGGATATCCTGATGAACCTCGATTCGGAGGACGAAGGCGAACTTTACATCGGTTGTGCAGGCGGTACCAATGGGAATGCTAAATTCTCCTACCAGGAGGTAGCAGTACCTTCCGACGTGACCGCACTGAAGATAAGTGCCACCGGACTCAAGGGAGGCCACAGTGGTGTTGACATTCATCTTGGTAGGGGAAATTCAAACAAGATCCTCAACCGGTTTCTCTGGCATGCTGCTAAAAAATATGGTCTGCGTTTGGCCTCCATCGACGGTGGCAGCCTTCGCAATGCTATCCCACGGGAATCCTTTGCCATCGTGACTGTTCCTGTCAATATAAAAGATGACCTTCTGAAATGCTTAGCTGAATTCTCAGTGAAAGTGAAGAAAGAACTTGCATCGGTTGAGCCGGATATGAAAGTTGAGGCCGTTGCCTGTGACCTTCCAAAATTCCTCATCGATGAAAAAACACAGAAAGGCCTTCTTTATGCAGTTTATGCCTGCCCGAACGGCGTGATGCGAATGAGCAATGAGATGGCCGGACTGGTTGAAACCTCAAACAATCTTGCCATTGTAAAATCGGAAAACGGGATTATCAGGGTGATGTGCCTGCTCCGCAGCTCTGTCGATTCTGCCAAGCATGACCTCGAACATATGATGGAAAGTGTATTCGTTCTTGCCGGTGCTGAAATTAATTTCGACGGCCAATATCCGGGCTGGAAACCAAATCCCGACTCCCCAATCCTGAAAGCAATGCAGGACATCTACAAGAAAAAATACGGGAATGTTCCGGAAATAAAAGCCATTCATGCGGGTCTTGAATGTGGTCTTTTGGGAGGAGTTTACCCGAACTGGGACATGATCTCATTCGGCCCGACGATCCGTTACCCACATTCCCCGGATGAGAAAGTGAACATCGCAACCGTACAGAAATTCTGGGATTTCCTCGTGGAAACACTGAAGAACGTTCCTTAAACCTTCTCGAAAGCACAGAAATAATAGTTATTCGCGGCTCCTATCAGTTCGAATTTCATGTAATAGCTTTCCGTAAAATTCGTGAAAGCCAGAAATTCATGTCGGGGAACATTGAACTGGTCGAAAAGAATGATATCCCCTTTGGCTAAATAAGGTGCGAGACTGGTAAGTGCATATAATGTTGAAGTATACAGATCCGCATCCATCAGGATCACTTTCTTTTTTCCTTTGTCAAGCGTTTTTAAAATACCGGGCAGCGTATCCTGGAAAAGTCCCTTCGCAAAGGTTACACGCGGATCCTCAATCGCCGGCAGTTTCAGACCTGCACTCATGTCGCCTTTCTTAAAGATCCCCCAATCTTCAGGTAATCCTTCAAATGTATCAAACCCGATAAAGGATGAGGAGGGGTGATCATTGTTCTTTACCCACCATTCAAAGGAATATCCCCCATAAACCCCAAACTCAAGATAGGTCATCTTTTCATGTTGCAGGTTCTTTTCATTCAGGATAAATTCATACAACTTATATCTCTTATTATAATCCCATTTGCCGGAATAGAAATCATTGAATTTAAGGTTCCGGTTCTTACTGATGAATTTTGAAATCTTTGAGAGGAAGGAAAGATTCAGCATAAGACCGGTGAATGGTTCGATGATTTTATGTAACCTGAACCGGATAAAATTTGCCTTTCCTTTTCTTATAAGAGTTAATTTTAATGACATAGCGTTGATCCTTGTTGATAACGGGGTCAAAGGTATTAATATTTTTCTGTGATTTTTTTTCACCACAATAGGCACAATAGATCACAGTAGATGAGCACAATAGATCTAATGTGTCTTTCTAATGTGCCCTATTGTGTCTATTGTGGTTAATTATCTCTTGGAAGTAAGAAATAAAATCGTATTTTTGCACTCCCAAATTAACAAACATGACTAAGAGAACATTTCAGCCGTCAAACGTAAAGAGGAAAAATAAACATGGCTTCCGGGAAAGAATGTCATCGGCGAACGGTCGTAAAGTGCTGGCCTCAAGAAGAGCAAAAGGTAGAAAAAAATTAACGGTTTCAGATGAAAAATTAGGCTCAAAATAATTCTTCATGTCTTGAAGACAAAAATATTTTAATTTTTCTGCAATAAAAGAAGATAATCTTACATTTATCTTCTTTTTTTATTTGTTTAAAATCCTTTGATACCAGCCTTATGAAAAACCTCTCCTTTAAAATGATAGTTCCCTACCTGACAGCTATCCTGCTATTCCTGGTCATCACTTTGGTTTATTTCAGCCCGTTGCTTGAAGGAAAACGACTCCTTCAAAGTGACATTGTTCACCATCAGGGTGTCTCTAAAGAAATATCCGATTATCGTGACAAAACAGGCCATGAAGCACTCTGGACAAATTCGATGTTCGGGGGAATGCCTGCTTACCAGATCTCTGTAAGATATACATCCAACCTGATCGGGTACCTGGATAAAGTATTTACACTGTGGTTGCCCAATCCCGCAAACTATCTCTTTCTCTATTTCCTTGGTTTCTTCGTTTTAATGCTTGTTTTAGGGGTAAATCCATGGCTTGCAATAGCAGGATCGATCGGATTCGGCCTCTCATCCTTTTTCCTCATCGTAATTGAAGCCGGCCATAACTCCCAGGCACATGCCATTGGCTATATCGGTTTCGTTCTTGCCGGTATCATACTTACACTCAGGAAAAAATATCTTATCGGGGGCATTGTTACTGCTGTTTTTCTTTCCCTTGAACTGAATGCAAACCATCCCCAGATCGCCTATTATATGGTGATACTTGCTGTTCTTTACGGCATCTTTGAATTAATAGGGGCGATTAAAACAAAGACCTTCCTTCCCTACCTGAAATCCATTGGCATTATTATGGTGGCTGTTCTGTTCGCTTTCCTGACAAACATTACAAGCCTTTGGGCCACCTATGAATACGGGAAATATACTATTCGCGGAAAATCCGAACTGACCACTGAAAAGGAAAACCGGACATCAGGTCTTGATAAAGACTATGTGACACACTGGAGCTATGGGATCGCCGAGACAATGACGCTGCTTATCCCAAATGTTTATGGAGGTACCTATCAGAAGCTTTCGATGAATTCGGAAATTGCCAAAGCCCTGGAACAAAATAATTATCCTCCACGGGAAATCATGAAAGAACAACAATGGCCAATGTACTGGGGTTCCCAGCCGTTTACCTCCGGTCCTGTTTATGTCGGGGCGATCATTGTCTTTCTGTTTGTCCTGGGATTATTTGTTGTTAAAGGACCTTTAAAATGGTGGCTGCTTGCCGGTACAATATTATCCATAATGCTGGCCTGGGGCCATAACTTCATGACACTGACCGACTTTTTCCTCAATTATGTCCCTGGATATAATAAATTCAGGGCAGTGACTATGACCCTTGTCATCGCGGAAATTTCAATGCCGATTCTGGGAATACTGGCCATTAAGGAAATTTTTAACCCTGAAAATGATCGGAAAAAATTATTCAAGGCACTGCAGATCGCATTTTTTATTACCGGTGGTACATGCCTCATTTTTGCCCTGCTCCCCGGAATGTTTTTCAATTTTGTCGGAGCAAGTGATAAATCACAAGGTTTACCCGATTTTATGATGAATGCACTTATTATTGACAGAAAAAATCTCCTTGTTTCCGATGCTTTCCGTTCATTTGCACTTATTACCTTGACCGCTGGTTTGCTCTGGGCAGTTCTTTATAAGAAATTTAAATTGGCATATGCGTTTCCTGTTCTGATTGGATTGATTCTCATCGATTTGTTCATGGTCGATAAAAGATATTTGAACAACGACAGCTTTACCACAAAAGCGAAAGTTGAAAAACCTTTTGAACCAACTCAGGCTGACCAGCAAATTCTCCAGGATAATTCTTTGGATTACAGGGTTTATAACGCTACCATTGACCCCACCATGGATGCAGGAACTTCATATTTCCATAAGTCGCTGGGAGGCTATCACGGGGCTAAGCTGCGCCGCTACCAGGAACTGATCGATTACCAGATAGGAAAAAATAATATGCAGGTACTAAATATGCTGAATACTAAATATGTTATCGTACCGGATGCAAACAAAAACCCTCTTGCACAACAAAATCCCGATGCACTCGGGAACGCCTGGTTTGTGAAAGGATACAAACTGGTGGAAAATCCGGATGCAGAGATCAATGCGCTAACGAAATTCAATGCGAAGGATACGGCAATTATTGATAAGACCTTTTCGGCAGCGTTGAAAGATTATTCCCCAGGCAGAGATTCAGCAGATTTTATTAAACTCGACAGCTATGAGCCAAATAACCTTGCTTATTCTTACAAAACAAAAAGCAACGGTCTTGCAGTCTTTTCTGAGATCTATTACCCGAAAGGATGGGAAGCTACAATAGATAGTAAACCAGCTCCCATATTCAGGGTTAATTATGTATTACGGGCAATGGTGCTCCCTGCCGGGGAACATAAAGTGGTATTCAACTTTCATCCAAAAGTTTATTATGTCGGAGAAAAGATCTCCCTGGCGAGTTCCCTCGTATTGATTGTTTTCATTGTTCTTTTCGGAGGTTTTGAGATCCGCATGGCAATGAAACCAAAAGCATGAAAAAAGCGCTGATCATTACCTATTACTGGCCTCCGAGTGGTGGTGCCGGTGTTCAACGATGGCTGAAATTCGTTAAATACCTTCGTGGATTCGGTTGGGAACCCATTGTCTATACCCCCGAGAATCCTGAATTTCCTGAGATTGATAACTCCCTTTATAACGATATTCCTGATAATATTACGGTTATTAAAACGCCGATCCGGGAACCTTATAACGCTTATAAACGTCTGATCGGACAGAAAAAAGAGGAAAGGATAAATCCAAGTTTCCTTTCAGAGAAAAAAAGAAATCCTCTGCTTGAAAATATTTCAGTATGGATAAGAGGCAATTTCTTTATTCCTGATGCAAGGATGTTCTGGATCCGGCCCTCAGTAAGGTTCTTACTCAGCTACTTAGAAGAGAATCCGGTTGATATTATTATTTCGACAGGTCCCCCCCACAGCATGCACATCATCGGGATGAACATCAGCAAGGTTCTCAACCTCCCGTGGATCGCTGATTTCCGTGATCCCTGGACAAACATCGATTTCTATAAGGAACTGAGACTGACCTGTTTGGCTGATCATCGTCACCGGAAGATGGAATTACAGGTACTTTCCCGCGCATCTGCAGTCACATGTATCGGCGATTCCATGGCAGAAGATTTCAATAAATTGTTTACCCGGAAATATGATGTGATAACCAATGGATATGACGGAGATGATATATCACAGAACGAAACCCCTGCACCTGACCGAAAATTCTCCATCTCATATATCGGAACCATGGTCAGTTCACGAAACCCGGTTTCTTTCTGGACAGCCATTCAGTCGTTGGTAAATGAGAACAAGGATTTTCGCGACGACCTGCTGATCAGGTTGGTAGGGAAAACTGATTATTCAGTTATGGATTCTATCAATCAATCCGGGTTAACCGGTTATGTTGAAAAGGTAGATTACTTACCACACAGGGACGTCATTAAGATTCAGCGTCAAACGCAGGTTCTACTGCTCATCATCAATGATACACCGAATGCAAAGATGATACTCACCGGTAAGTTCTTTGAATACATGGCAGCCCGGAGACCAATCCTATGCATCGGACCCATTGACGGTGATGCATCAAAAATTCTTGCTGAAACGAATTCAGGCATGATCGCGGGATTCTCAAACGCTCAAAGGGTGAAAGAAATCATACAGGTCTATTATTCAAAATTCAAAGCCGGAACCCTGTTTTCTGAAAGTACTAATATTGAAGCTTATTCGAGAAAAGCCTTAACGGAGAAATTGAGCAAGATCATGGACTCGTTGGTCTGACCTTAGTAAATCAAAATGCAAAAATCAAATTGATTTGAAATGCCCATAAGTTTCCTACCTTGAGATGGTGTTATTTTGTCTTTGATTTTGCTGTAACTACAGATTTTGCTGAGATGTTAAGCAGTTCTTTTGATTCATTGAAAAGAAACCTTATTGCTTCATCGTTGGGGGAAATCATTTTTGCATTAATGATAACCTTAACCCAATAATTACATTCCCGGAGTTCCTTCACTACGATCTGCATTTTATGAATAAAATCTGCCCTGCTTTCTCCTGCTCTCGCTTCTTCATAATTTGCCCCGACAGAAGTGCCGGCCCTAAATAGCTGACTGTAAACATGCCGGCAGGAATAGGTTTTGAATAGCTGTTTCTCAATGTTTATTATATTTACCACAAGGATCATAAACCGATCTGACATCAAATCATAAAAAGTGTTCATAGTCATTTCCTTCTTATTTTGATTTTTACATTTTACATTTTGCATTTTGATTTACTGATGTTGCTTTATCGGGTTTACTTTGAAAAGGTCATACAAATCCTTTCAATATTTTTTGTAATTTTGCACAAACAACAGTTCGATCTATCGCTGCGGTTACGGATTTTCCGGAGACCGGAGAGGAAAGTCGGGACAACACAGAGCGCCATACTTCCTAACGGGAAGGCTTTCGGGATATAAAGGCCCGGGGGATAGAAAGTGCCACAGAAAATTACCGTCCCGGTTTCACACCGGGATAAGGGTGAAAACGCGAGGTAAGAGCTCACGGTTATGGCAGGCAACTGCCATGAAGGGTAAACCTTATGGGTTGAAAGACCATGTACACTGACTGTTAAGGGCTGCTCGCCCAATGTCGGGGGGTAGGTCGATAAAGCCTGCAGGTGACTGCCGGCTTAGATAAATGATAGAATAGAACAGAATCCTGCTTACGGAACTGTTGTTTTTTTATTCGAGTGATCGAGTGATCAAGTGATCGAGTGATCAAGTGATCGGGTGATCAAGTGATCCGCGAATTGTTGATAACAAAGTTCAAGTGACATGTCCCAAGTCACATGTCACGAGTCACTTTCTGGAGAATATCCATAAATACCATAACATTTACACATCTTTTTCTTCCTTGTAACCTCCATCAAACTTTTCACTAAAATTTGTTAATAAAATAGTTGATATTCCTGATATTATATTGCCTTCGGATTCAACTTTTTTTCGTAAATTTGTTGTATTATTTAAATTTTTAACTTATTGATTATGAATGATATAGAAAAAGACATTGCAAGTCAGAATTATACCGCGGATAACATCCAGGTTCTGGAAGGTCTGGAAGCAGTCAGAAAACGGCCTGCAATGTACATTGGCGATGTGAATATCAGGGGATTGCATCATCTGGTATATGAAGTTATTGATAATTCCATTGATGAAGCATTGGCGGGATATTGCAACAAAATAGATGTAGTTATTCATCCTGATAATTCGATTACAGTAGTTGATAACGGGCGGGGAATACCAACCGATTTTCATGAAAAAGAGCAAAGGTCAGCCCTTGAAGTAGTTATGACAGTGCTTCATGCAGGCGGTAAATTTGATAAAGACTCTTATAAAGTCTCTGGTGGTTTACATGGTGTAGGGGTATCCGTTGTGAATGCCCTTTCAGCAGAACTTAAAGTGACCGTTTACCGTGGAGGGAAAATCTTTCAACAGGAATATGCCTTCGGAAAACCATTATATCCTATTAAGGAAGTCGGTACAACCGATCGTAATGGTACTCAGGTGACCTTTAAACCCGATAATACCATTTTTATTACCGAACATTATGATTACGAGATACTTGCTTCCCGCCTCAGGGAACTTGCCTACCTGAATAAAGGGATTACCCTGACAATCATCGATGAACGGGAAAAAAATGAGCAAGGACTCAATAATTCAGATACTTTTTTCTCAAAAGACGGACTTAAGGACTTTATCGACTACCTGGATGCCAACCGTGAAAAGCTTATGCCAGAACCAATCTCTATCGAAGGTGAAAAGAACAATATCCCGATCGAGATTGCCATGCAATATAATACCTCCTTTTCCGAAAATATTCATTCCTATGTAAATAACATCAATACCCATGAAGGCGGAACTCACCTTTCTGGATTCCGCCGTGCACTCACCCGTACATTAAAGAGCTACGCTGATAAAACCGGGATGCTGTCGAAACTGAAGTTTGATATAAATGGTGATGACTTCAGGGAAGGGCTTACCGCCATTATCTCGGTAAAGGTGCAGGAACCGCAATTCGAAGGTCAGACAAAAACCAAGCTCGGCAATAATGAAGTTATGGGCGTTGTTGATCAACTGGTCAGTGAACTTCTTTCGTACTATTTGGAAGAACATCCCAAAGAAGCAAGAACCATTGTAAATAAGGTGATCCTTGCTGCAACAGCCCGGCATGCTGCACGAAAGGCAAGGGAACTTGTTCAACGAAAAGGTGTGCTTGGCGGATCGGGATTGCCCGGGAAACTGGCCGACTGTTCGGAGAAAGATGCCTCATTATGCGAAATTTATCTCGTTGAAGGTGATTCTGCAGGAGGAACTGCCAAACAGGGCCGCGACAGGCACACACAGGCTATTCTTCCTTTGCGAGGAAAAATACTGAACGTGGAAAAAGCCATGCAATATAAAATATTTGACAGCGAGGAAATTAAAAATATTTACACAGCGCTTGGCGTTACCATTGGGACAGAAGAAGACAGTAAAGCACTAAACCTCGATAAATTGCGTTACTATAAAATCATTATAATGACAGATGCAGACGTTGATGGTAGTCATATCTCGACCCTGATCCTCACATTCTTCTTCCGTTGCATGAAAGAGTTGATCGAAAACGGTCATGTGTATATTGCCACTCCTCCCCTGTACCTTATTAAAAAAGGGAGTTCTGAGAAATATTGCTGGACGGAAGAAGAAAGGTTGCAGATCATTAAGGATTATTCCGAATCAGGGAAAGAATCAGGTGTTCACATTCAACGGTACAAAGGTTTGGGTGAAATGAATGCTGAACAGTTATGGAGTACTACAATGAATCCGGAAACACGGACCCTGCGCCAGGTGATGATTGAAAACGGTACCGAAGCGGATCGTATTTTCTCAATGCTGATGGGAGATGATGTACCCCCCAGAAGAGAATTTATTGAAAAAAATGCTAAATATGCTAACATAGATGTATAAATTTGTATCTTCAAGTATAATATTTCCATGAAACGAAAACGATACTTTTTTATTATTGCCGGGATCGCTGCCCTTGCAATTGTAGCTTATTTTATCTTTTCCAAACCTCAACGAACCCAGCAGATCTTTGCAAAGGTTAAGAAAGGGAACTTCCCGATAGAGGTTACCACAACCGGTGAACTTCTGGCAAAAAGTTCTGAGAAGATCGGGGCCCCCGCTGCATTAAGGCAACTCTGGATCTACCAGATCAAAATTCAGGACATCCGTCCCGAAGGAACCCATGTCGATTCTGGTGATTATGTGGCTACACTCGATCGCACCGAGATCTCAAACCGGATGAAGGATGAGGAAACAAATGCTACAAAATTTGAAACTGAGTTGACAAGGGCAAAATTGGATACTGCCCTTCAATTGCAGAAAGCCAGGGACAATCTCGTTACCCTGAAATATGCACTGGAAGAAAGACAGATCGCTATGGATCAATCAAAATATGAAACACCTGCTACACAGCGACAGGTAGCAATCGACCTTGAAAAATCCCAGCGAACCTATGAACAGGAGGTAAAAAATTATCAGTTGGTACGTAAAATGAATGTTGCCACAGTGGAAGCTGCAAAAGCCAATTATGTACAGGCTAAAAACAGGCTCGAACGAATGCAGGATGTACTGAAACAATTGACCATCACCGCTCCGAAATCGGGAATGCTCATCTATAAAAGAGACTACAATGGACAAAAGATAGGAGTCAATTCAACCGTCAATCTTTGGGATAATGTAGTTGCAGAACTCCCCGATCTTTCCAAAATGAACTCCCGAACCTATATCAATGAAATTGATATAAGTAAGATCCGCAAAGGACAATCTGTAAAAGTAAGCATTGATGCCTTCCCCGATAAAAAATTTACCGGATTTGTAGCTGAAGTTGCTAACATCGGTCAGCAGCAACCCAATTCGAATGCAAAGGTTTTTGAAGTACTGATCCGTATCAATGAAACCGATACGATCATTCTGAGGCCGGGAATGACTACGAAAAATACCATCGGAACCGCCATGATCAATAACGTTTTTTCTATACCTATTGAAGCAGTATTCGGAAATGACAGCATCAGTTTTGTTTATAAAAAAGATGGGGGCTCGTTTTCCAAACAACAGGTGGTTGTTGGTCAGACCAATGAAAATGAGATCATAATAAAGGAGGGTTTGATTGAAGGTGAAGAGGTGACTCTTCTTGAACCTGAGCAGAATGATAAAATGAAACTTCATACCCTTTCACCTAACATTCTTGCCAAATATAAAACACATCCTGATGAGGAACAAGGAAAAGAACGTGTCAACACTTCATCCGGTCAGGAATCACCAAAAAATACAAAACAAAAAATAAATAAATAATCTTCCGGTGTTTGAAAGATATAAATACATTTTCAATATCGCGCTGGAAGCGGTCTTTCTGAATAAATTCCGTTCCATGCTCACCGCACTGGGGATTATCTTCGGTGTTGCCGCTGTTATCGCCATGATGGCTATCGGCAAAGGAGCTCAGAAAGAGATCCTCGACCAGATGAAACTTGTAGGAGTCAACAACATCATCATTTCCGCAAAACAACAAAACGCTAAGACTATTGAAAAAAAAGCATCCTCAGGTTCTGATAATAACAATACCACGAAATCAGAAAGCAACCAAACTGACAGATACTCTCCGGGTCTCACTTTGACGGATGCGCAAACCATTAAACAATATATTGCTTCTGTCGATCGGGTCAGCCCCGAAGTCATCTTTGAGTCTGAGATCTTCAAGGACGGAAGGAAATCTACCATTAAAATTACCGGGATGACACCCGATTTTTTTAAGGTCTTTAATCTTGAACTTTCTGAAGGTCAAATGTTCAATGATGAACAACTGATACAGGGTAAATCGGTTTGTATCATTGGCTCCTCCCTGAAATCAAGGTTCTTTCCCAAGGAAGATCCCATTGATAAAGAGATCAAGTGCGGACATTTATGGCTAAAGGTCATCGGGATATTACGTTCCCGCGAACTTGGTTCTTCTACCATCAACGATCTGGGAATCTCGGATTATAACAATTCCATTTATACCCCGGTTCAGACTTTGCTGAGAAGGTACAAAGACCGGTCACTGATCACAAATGCTTCATTACAGGAGGGTGCTGATAATGAAGACCAGGGTGATGAACAAGGTATGAGACCCGCCGGCGGTTCACGTTCCATGAACCAGGTTGATAAAATTGTTGTTCAGGTTAAGGAAAGCGAAATGATCAAACCCACACAAGCCATTTTGAAAAAAATGATGCTAAGAAGACATGGTGGCGTTGAAGATTTTGAAATTTCAGTTCCAGAACTTCTACTTAAAACCCAGCAGCGGACAAAAGAAATATTCAATTTCGTTCTTGCCGCAATTGCCAGCATCTCCTTGCTTATCGGCGGGATCGGGATCATGAACATCATGCTGGCATCTGTTATGGAAAGAGTAAAAGAGATCGGCATCAGGCAGGCAATCGGCGCCAGGAAAAAAGATATTGTTCTACAATTCCTGTCTGAAGCCACTTTCCTGAGTTTGACCGGAGGTTTTATCGGAATCATTCTAGGAATAATCATTTCAAAACTGATAATGCAACTAACAGATATCACCACAATTATCTCACCATTATCCATACTTGTTTCCTTTGGTGTTTCTGTGTCTGTTGGGATCATCTTTGGATATATGCCCGCAAAGCGAGCATCAGAGCATGATCCGGTTGCATCACTCCGTTATGAATAATGAACAAATCACCGATAGCTATGCAAAAAATCCTGCTTCCCTTTGCGACTACATTCTTTTTTATTGTCTTGTCTCAATTCCTGTATGCCCAGAATATCAGCCGGAAAATTACCCTCGACAATGCCATGGAGATCGCCCTTACAAACTCACCGGATGCACTCAACTTCCGACAGCAATTTAAAGAAAGCTACCTTGAATACCGGACATTCCGTGATTCGTACCTGCCCCAGCTTTCACTAAATGGTACTCTACCTGATCTTGAAAGATCCATCAGTTCCTATCCATTACCCGATGGCAGTCAGGTATTCGTTCACCAGCAATACATCGACAACCAGGCCAATCTCCTCTTAAATCAGCAAATTGGCTTTACCGGTGGATTTATCTACCTCTCCTCCGGACTTCATCGTCTCGATAATTTCTTGGACTCTACTACAAAAACCCAATATGCAAGTAATCCGATAAATATTGGTTATTCTCAGCCACTGTTTAAATATAACCCCTTCAAATGGCAAAGAAAAATAGAACCACTTAAATACCAGCAGGCTAAAAGGATCTACCTCGAAAACCAGGAACAAATTAAAATCAATACCACTACCTATTTTTTTAACCTCCTGAGTGCGCAAATCCAGAAAAAAATTACCCAGGTTAATCTTTCCAATTATGATGCCTTGTTCCAGATAGCAAAGGGTCGTAATGAGGTTGGTACCATCGATGAAAATGAACTTTATGGTTTTGAATTGAGTTTTCTTGAATCACAAACCGCAGTTGAACAGGCAAAGCTGGACCTGGACAATGCTCTCTTTAAGTTCAGGTCTTACCTCAGGATAAAAGATACAATACCCCTTGAATTGATCCCCCCCATTGTGGTCGACACTTTCTATGTTGATCCGGTTCAAGCCATCGACCTTGCAACCAAAAATTCCTCCCGGTCGCTTGAATTTCAGAAGAGATTGCTGGAAGCAGCCAGCATTGTGAACCAGGCAAAAATGGATGGCCGTTTTGATGCAAATCTGAATGCTGTTTTCGGATTCACTCAAACTGCGGGAACCTTGAAGGAAGCATACAAAAATCCACTTGATCAGCAGCAGGTTTCATTGGGTTTTACGATCCCGATCCTTGATTGGGGCGTTGCACGTGGAAAAATAAAAATCGCACAATCCAAGCAAGAAATAGAAAAAAACTCTGTGGAACAGGACATCATTGACTTTCAACGGGATGTCTATAAGCAGGTTGCTCAGTTTAACATGCAGAAAAAACAGTTAAGAATTGCTGCACGGTCCGATACAGTTGCAAAAAAAACATACGGTATCACCCAGGCAAGGTATATGATCGGAAAAAGTATTACGCTGCTTCAATTGAATAACGACCAGACCAAAGCTGATAACGCCAAACTTTCATTCTTCACTGCTTTACAAACTTATTGGGCCAGTTATTTCCGGTTACGTCAGCAAACTTTGTTTGATTTTCGTACCAATAAACCAATTCAATTTGATTTTAATTCCCTGAAATAAAAAATTCGTTGTTATTATCTAAAATGTTTCTAAATAATTTTTAACTTTGCATCAAAATATTCATTCACTTAAATAATAAAATTATGGCAGTACTTGTTGGAAAAAAAGCCCCATTATTCGAAGCAGATGCCGTTGTGAACGGCAAGGATTTCGTTGAAAAATTCTCTCTTGAACAATATATCGGAAAGAAACATGTAGTATTTTTCTTTTATCCGATGGATTTTACATTTGTTTGCCCGACGGAACTTATTGCTTTCCAGGAAAAACTGGAAGAATTTGAGAAAAGGGATGTGATGGTGGTCGGCTGTTCAACCGACTCGAAATTTTCACATTGGGCATGGTTGGGAACTGAACGGAAAAATGGCGGGATCAAAGGTGTCACCTTCCCTATCGTTGCAGATCTTTCCAAAACAATCGCCACAAACTATGATGTCCTGGCAGGAGATTATATATATAATGAAGATGGCTCCATCGATTTTGACGGGGCTCCTGTTGCTTACCGGGGGTTATTCCTGATCGATAAACAGGGAATTGTCCGCCACCAGGTTGTAAATGATCTTCCCCTGGGCAGAAGCATTGATGAAGCTTTACGAATGGTTGATGCACTTCAGTTCTTTGAGGAAAATGGTGAAGTTTGCCCGGCCGACTGGCACAAAGGAGATAAAGCAATGAAGGCCAATGCAACAGGCGTAGCAGAATATTTGGCAAATCTTGCATAATCGATTGCTACAGAAAAAAAGGACGTCCGGAAGGCGTCCTTTTTTTTATTTCTACCGCGTAAACTCATGAACCCTGAAACTCTCATAAATTCTATATACCCTGTGATTCCTGAACCGTTCCTCAAACATCCTGCAAATCCGGTTCTCTTTATCCACAACAGTCGCCCATTCCTCAAAATAAACAACCTTTCCGGCAGATCTAATAAGTGTTGTATCGACCTGCCTAACATCATTAACAGGAAAGATGTTGTCCGATTTCAGCTTTTCCCTGTATTCCCGGAACTGTTCAAAGTAAACCCTGTTATAATAATAGGTAAATCCAAGATCCAGCCAGGCAGGACAAATATATACCACACCGTCGTTACCCTTTAATTCCTTTACTTTTTCTACAGCATCTTTAATTCTTCTTTTATTGTCAATATTGGGATGGAAAGTCATCAACATGATACAGACTGCAATAAAAGCAACAGGTATGAACAATTTTTTTGAAGGACATAAATAACTTATGGCCACTCCGATTAACAGGTAATATCCAAGGGAAATAAAAATGACGTACCTGTCGAAAAAAACCGGAACTTTAAATGAAATAAGAAACATCAACAAATAGGGAAGAAAGAACCAGGTTACCAATACTTTCGTATTGACATCATAACTATTTGTTTTTCTTTTCTCAACGATAAATCTGACCAGAGAAAGCATTAGAATACCAAGAAATACCACGGTTGCAACAGGTGTATTACTGAACCGCCAGACCATGGTGTACAGATCACTGATCAAGGGCATAGAAACCCAGGTGCCATATGAAGCAGATACCCAAAACCGGGACAATAAAAATGACATATAAGGCAGATAAAGAATAAATAATGCAACCAAATGCCAGCAATATTTTTTCAAAATTCCCTTTCTTACCATAGTAATCCAGATACAGCAAACAAATTGTATCAATAGGATAAAGAATCCAAAGAAATGCGAATAAATCAGGAGGATATTAACCAGGATCAGGAGAAAGAAATATCGCTTATTAAAAGAATCCCTTATCATTGATAAAAAGAGAAACATGGATAAAGTTGATAAGAGTGCAAAGAGCGGATATACTCTTGCTTCATGTGCAAAAAGCTGGTGATAGTTGGAAAATGTAAAAAGCAGTGAGGCAATAACTCCCGATCTGAAAGAGAAAAATTTCCGGCCAATCTGATAAATAGTAAATGCAGAAGCGATGCTGAATAATACGGAAGGAACCCTTACTGCAAAGGCTGAAATTCCAAAAAATCTGATCCAATAATGTAAAAATATAAAATGTAAGGGTGGGTTATTTTCTGTTTTCAGCATATCAAATAAGTCAGAAAACCCAACCTGGGCATAAAAAATACTGAATGGTTCATCCATAGCGATATCACGGCTGTCCAACCAAATGATCTTCAGGATAAAGTTCAGTATGATCAGGAATAAGGGAAAAAGAAGAAATTCAACTGTTCTTTTCCTCATGGTTTATTTAATCCAGTTTCTTGGCATTATTCCAAAAAACATCCATTTCTTTCAGGGTCATATCCTTTAATGGTTTGTGAAGCTTTTTGGCATTTTCTTCTACAAACTGAAATCGTTTGATAAATTTTTTATTGGTACGTTCCAAGGCATCTTCAGGGTTAACATCAATGAACCTTGCATAATTGATAATTGCAAATAACAGGTCCCCAAGCTCATCCTCCATTTTGTCATGATCAGCGCCATTATTAGCGACTTCATGCAACTCAGACAACTCCTCCTTGACTTTTTCCCAAACCTGTTCGGGTTTCTCCCAATCAAACCCAACACCACTTGCTTTCTCCTGGATCCGATAAGCCTTGACAACAGCCGGTAAGGATAAAGGAACCCCGGCCAGGACAGAATCATTCCCTTTCTCCTTCAGCTTAATCTTCTCCCAGTTATCCCTGACCTCCTTTGCATCGGCAACTATTACATCCCCAAAAATATGGGGATGTCTGTGAATTAACTTATTGATTATGTTGTTCAACACATCAAGTATATCGAATGCATTGGTTTCAGAGGCAATCTTGGAATAAAAAACCAGGTGAAGCATCAGATCTCCCAATTCCTTCTTGATCCCCTCCATATCTTTCTCAAGGATCGCATCAGAAAGCTCATATGTCTCTTCAATGGTGAGATAACGAATGGTTTCCAATGTTTGTTTCTGATCCCACGGACATTTCGCCCTCAATTCATCCATGATCTCAAGAAGCCGGCGAAATGCTGCTACTTTTTCTTCCATGCCCATTTTTTTTACAAAAATACGTATTTATCCTTTTTGACGTTTACTTATTGAATCTTCCTGTCCCTATGGATTAAGGTGTGAACAATAAATCATTATAATTTTGTTGACAGGAAAGATTAAACCATCATTTGTTTGAATATACCTCTACCACATCTGATATTATTAAAGCTACGGTTTCACATCGTTTTATTGATATTTGGAATAATCCCCCTGTCGACCCGGTCCCAATTCGAACATAAACTATTTACCTCCAATATGCTGGTTGAAGCCAGGTTGAATTATGGCTTCTTTTATGCCCATCACCTCGAACTGGAATTATTCAACAGCCATATCACTGCTTTTGAGATTAATCTTCAGCAGGAAACCTACGGCAAACATAAATGGGAAATTGCCTTTGGTTATCCTTTGATCGGGGTCAGCATGTGGTACTCGACCCTGGGAAAATCTCCATATCTCGGTTCGGTTTACGCTCTCTTTCCATATCTTGATTATCCGATCTTCAAGCATAAAAACCTGACATTTAACTTTCGCATCGGATTAGGGATTGGTTACCTCACAAAAAAATTCGACCGGATTGAAAATTATAAGAATCTGGCAATCGGCTCACATTTCAATGCTGCGTTAAGCCTGATGGCTGAGGCCCGTTATAAGATCAACAGCAGGTTCATCCTTTCCGGAGGAATAAACTTCCAGCATTTTTCTAACGGATCATTAAAACTCCCGAATTATGGATTGAATATTCCCCTGGTGAACATCGGATTAGCCTACAGACTGGCAAGGGAAAACAAATTTCTCAGTGATCATATCTACCCTCCTGTCGAGCCATACTCTGCAATCATACGTCATAACATCGAATTTAACTTCGGAGTTGCCTTCGGTTATAAAAATATGCAGTCTGTTTATGGGGAGAATTTCTTTGTTTACCATTTTTATGAAAATACTTTTATACCAATAAGCAGGAAAAGTCTCGTAGGACTTGGTGTAGATCTTTCTTACGATGAATCAATGCTAAAAATTCTGGAGGTAAATAACTTTATAATAACCAACAAGTTGTCAATTCTCCGACCAGGCATGAACGCAGCTTACCAGCTTTCAATGGGAAGGTTGGGATTTCTCCTGAACCTGGGGTATTATCTTGGCGGGAAAGAAAAAAGCAATGGACCCTTATATGAAAAAGTATCCGTTCAATATAATTTTGCAGAGAACTTTTTTGCCAGTGTCATGTTGAAAGTTCATTTCGGAAGAGCCGATTATATTGGGTGGGGATTGGGTTACCGATTTTTAACATTTTATGGAAAAAAAACAGCTAAAACAGTTAAATAACCCTGGTTACTGGTCAATTTGCTTATTCGTTGTTATAACAGCGGGAGTTCTATCCATTTGCTCTTGTAAAAAGTCGGGGGATTGTTTCTCAAATACCGGGGAGATCATTAAGGAAGAGAGAAGAGTGGGTGATTTCGACAGCATTGATGTCAGGAATTATGTGAATCTGATCCTGATACAGGATTCGGTGAACAAGGTTGTAACAGAAGCAGGTAAAAACATCATAAGCGGGATCACCACTGAAGTCCGCAACAATACGCTTTACATCGACAATACATTAAATTGTAACTGGTTACGGAGCTACAGCAAACCCTTAAATGTATATATATATGCAAAAAATTTTTCCAAGATTTATTACCTGTCTTCAGGCAATATTACAAATTCTGACACATTGCGCTCCAGTTATTTAAAGATCGATATCTGGGGTGGATGCGGAAATATCAATCTTAAAGTTGCCATCTGGGAAGGTTATTTCATAGAGCATATGGGTACCGCGGATGTGGAATTACATGGGAGATGTCCGTTCTGTTCGATCTACGCAGGTGACTTTGGATTTTTTCAATGTAAAGATCTGAGAACGAGATACAACTATGTCACCAATAATGGTTCAAATGATTGTTATGTAAGTTCTGATCATTATCTCGATGTGACCCTGAAATCAATTGGAAATATATATTACACAGGTATTGCTGATTCCCTGGAAACAAAGATCACAGGATCAGGTAAGCTGATCAGATTCTGATTAGTATGCCCTCGCAAATACCACCCGCTGATTTGATGGCCTTCCTGTATAGATACATTTGCCCTTTTCCTGCGTACTATTTAACGGGATCACCCGGATGGTAGCTTTGGTTTCTTCTTTTATTCTTTCTTCAGACTCAGGAGTTCCATCCCAATGTGCATATAGAAAACCACCCTTTTCATCCAGGATTCTTTTGAACTCATCATAGGAATCTACATTGGTGGTATTATTTTCCCTGAAAGAGATGGCTTTAACATATAAATTCTTTTGGATCTGATCGAGTAAATGTGCAATCTTATTTTCGATATCTGTAAGTTGGAATGTTTCTTTCTCGAGTGTGTCCCTTCTTGCAACTTCTACGGTTCCTTGCTCAATATCCCTGGGACCAATCGTTATCCTTACCGGAACTCCCTTGAACTCATATTCGGAAAACTTCCATCCGGGTTTGTGTGTATCCCTGTCATCATATTTCACACTGATCCCTAATTTCTGTAATCCTTTAATCAGGGGTTGAACTTTTTTAGTAATCATGGAACGTTGTTCTTCTGATTTAAATACCGGTACGATTACCACCTGGATCGGGGCAAGTTTGGGAGGAAGCACTAATCCGTTATCATCTGAATGAGCCATGATCAAGGCTCCCATCAACCTGGTGGAAACGCCCCACGAAGTAGCCCATACATAATCCAGTTGATTCTCCTTATTCAGGAACTTTACATCAAAAGCTTTTGCAAAATTCTGCCCCAGGAAGTGGGATGTTCCGGTTTGTAAGGCTTTCCCATCCTGCATTAATGATTCAATTGCATAGGTTTCAAGTGCACCTGCAAACCGTTCAGCAGGACTCTTGGTACCTTTCAGAACAGGTAAAGCCATCCAGTTTTCAGCAAAATCAGCATAAACATTCAGCATAGTTTCCGCTTCCTTCAAAGCTTCATCTCGTGTAGCATGAGCAGTATGGCCCTCCTGCCATAAAAATTCGGTGGTGCGAAGAAACAACCGTGTGCGCATTTCCCACCTAACGACATTTGCCCATTGGTTAATCAGGATTGGAAGATCCCTGTATGACTTTATCCAGTTTTTATAGGCATCCCAAATGATGGTTTCAGATGTAGGCCTGATGATCAATTCTTCTTCCAGTTTTGCATCTTCATCAACAATGACCCCTTTCCCATCGGGTGAATTTTTTAGCCTGTAATGGGTAACAACCGCACATTCTTTGGCGAAACCTTCAACATGGCTTGCTTCCTTACTAAAAAAAGATTTTGGAATGAACAACGGAAAATAGGCATTCGAATGCCCAGTGTCTTTGAACATCTTATCCAGAGCAGATTGTATTTTTTCCCAGATGGCATAGCCATATGGCTTTATTATCATACAACCCCTTACTGCAGAATTTTCAGCAAGGTCTGCCTTGATTACCAGATCGTTGTACCATTGGGAGTAATTTTCTTCCCGTGTTGGAAAATCTTTTGCCATTTCTTAATTGTGGTATAGTATTTGCAGGGATTCACCTTCGTTTTATCGATTACAAAAGTAATAAAATAATCCACATTCTTCAGATTTTAAAACACATTCAAACCACTCCAAAGGAGGCATACCATGAAAAAAATTATCTTTGGTATTATCGTTTTCGGGATCTTCCTGGCCGGTTGCAAAACCCAACAAACGGCAACAAATTCCGGAAATGACGATGTTTATTACAGGAAATCAAATGATGTAACATCTGTTCAGAAAGAAACGGTTACTTCACCCGATCTTTCCAGTCCGAAAAAAATTACTGCCCACGACACTTCATCATCAAAAACTCCAGCCTCTGTTACTACCGACCCTGATAACACTGACTATTCAGCCAGGTTTAAACGTTTTCATGATCCTGCAAGTAACAAGGGGTATTTCGACAACTCCTATACCAATACGGGAAGCACCGACAGTACACAAGACAATACAAGTGTAAATGTTTATGTCGGATCCGGTTATGATCCTTACGGATGGGGTTCAGGTCTCTCCTTTGGAACAGGTTATGGTTGGGGTTATGGCGGTTGTTACGGAGGATGGGGATGGAATTATCCTTACTCATGGTATTATCCTTATTCCTGGTATTCCCCTTACTCTTATTTCGGCTGGCCTGGAAGTTATTACTATGGTTACTGGGACGGTTACTGGAACGGATATTATACCGGTAATTCTGAATGGTACAATCCCTGGTGGGATAATGGAAACCATTATTATGGCCACAGAAGATCCCTTTTCTCCCATGATGGAACCCGTGGAATCCGGACAGGAAATGTGATTCCTCCAACCGGAAATTCTCAAACAAGAACCGTAAATCCAAATACTCCCGGGGTAAGCAAGAGGTCAGAAGGCAATGTTCAAAGCTCCCCGTCCTCAATTTCAACAAGATCTGCAACAGGTAATAATTCTGAAACTGGAAAATCAACCACTTATAACAGGAGGGGAACAAATCCAAATCCGGTAATCAAACGCACACCGGCTGATCAGAAACGTTACCAGTATACACGTTCTGCCAATCCAAAACAAACCCCTTACCAGAGAAATACCGTTACAAATTCAGCACCGGCTGCCAATCCTGCTCCTCGTTACGTACGACCGGAAAATAATCCGGTTACGCGGCAGGGTCAGGCACAGACCTATTCCTCACCAGCTTATCGTCAGCCCAAATCCAGCCAGGAATACCTGAGCCCAAGAAACCAGGCTGTTCAGAACAATAGTGAACGTGGAAATACCAATACCACCCGAACCTATTCTGGACCATCAGGCAATGACAGAAGAATTGCACCAGCACAAAACACAAGAACTTATTCAACTCCATCAAATATGAACAGGAGCAATTATAATGCTCCCTCCCGGAGCTATACACCTTCCAGTTCTGCGCCTGCGCATTATTCTGCCCCTTCGCCTTCAAATAACAGCTATTCATCACCTTCAAGATCGGGAGGTAACAGCAGTGGAGGCAATAATTCAGGTAGCAGTGGGAGTAGTGGAAGAAGAAAATAACCAAACAACCCTTATTAACCTAAAATAACACGGGATATGAAAAAGATTATTTCATGGGGAATTGTATTGTTGTGTTTCTCCCAGATTGTGCTTGCTCAAAATGCTTCTGATGCATTACGTTATTCCAGGATTTTTTATAGCGGGACAGCAAGATATCAGGGAATGGCAGGTGCTTTTGGCGCAGTAGGCGGAGATTTCTCGGTTCTGGTTACCAACCCGGCCGGTATCGGCCTATTTCGCAGCACCGAAGTAACCCTGACTCCTTCTTTATGGATCAACCACGCAACGTCCCTGTATAACAATACAAACAGTACCGATAACAATGCAAATGTCAACATTGGGAATGTCGGAATTATTTTTGCGATTAAACCACATGAGAAAAGTAATTCTGATGGAATACAAAATTTCAACCTGGGCATCGGTTTCAATCACCAGAATAATTTTTCTTCCCATGTATTTATGGGAGGTCAGAATAATTCAAGTTCCCTGATGACAAATTTTGTAAATGAGCTGAATACCTTTCCTGGAGGAATTACCCCGGGTATGATCAGCGACACCTATCCCTTTGATATCGGACCTGCATATGACGCTAATCTGATTGTTTACGATTCAGCTTCAGGGAAATACTGGTGTGATGCACCCCACGGCGGAGTGTTCCAGAAAGAGAGCGTAAACACGAGTGGTTCTATCAACGAATTTGATATATCGCTGGGTGGAAACTTCAATGATAAATTGTATTTTGGCGCTACCATCGGCCTTCCCTCTATCAATTTCACTGAAAAGACACAGTACAGTGAAATCCGGAGTGATACAGCAAAGGTCCACGAATTCAGACAACTCATTTACGACCAATACCTCAATACCACGGGTTTTGGAATTAATCTGAAAGTGGGTCTTATTTACCGTCCGGTTTATTGGTTGCGAATGGGGGCCGCCATCCATACTCCTACCTATTATGGAAATATGAAGGATAGCTGGCATAGTTCATTTTCTTCAGAATTTGATTCTGCCCAGTGGAACCAATCTGTTACATCGCCCGATGGTTATTATGAATACAAACTTACAACTCCTTTCCGGGCTATCGGAGGTTTGGCATTTACCATTGGTGATTTTGGACTGATCAGCGGGGAGTATGAATATGTAAATTATGGACAGGCAAGATTCCATGAAGACGGATCGAGTGATACAAGTGTCAATAGACAAATCAAGAATTCATTCATCTCTCCGGTTAATGTCAGATTAGGGACGGAATGGAGAATTCAGAATTTCAGGATCAGGGGCGGTTTCGGTTATTATGGAAGTCCATACAAAGCAGGCATAAACAAAGGTGAAATGATGGTAATTTCCGGAGGTTTAGGTTACAGGGGAAAGCATTATTTCGTTGACCTGGCTTATTCCTGGTACCAGACAAAGGAGGATTATTATTTTTATGATCCAATATTGGTAAACCCATCCCATAATACGCTCACCAACCATAACATCTCAGCAACTTTCGGAATCCGGTTTTAAGGATTTTGATGCTGAACTCTTTCTAATCCGGCTTTGGCTTTCTGACTTATGCTGTTTTTATATTCATCGTAATGTAGAGACAGGCAAAGTTGGTAGTATCGGTTTGCTTCCTGATAATTCTGTTCGCTTTCGCTGATCAAACCAAGGTAAAGGGCTGCATTAGCTGTATAATAATAGCGCTGATCTGATCCCATCTTTATGGTTTGTTCATAATATTGCTTCGCTATAGAAATATTTCCGATCTCGTGATAAATCCGGCCTAAACGATATGTATATTCCAGAAAATCCCTTCCCGATGCAATGACCTCTTTATTCCCTTTTGAGGTCAATTCCTGCAATGCCTGGTTATAATACCCCCCGTCAAATAGTAATCTTGCCCGGAATAAAATAAGGTTCGGGATGGTCTTTTTTCTGGCCTCAATCAATGCCTGCTTATCTTCATCTACCACAGAAACCCCTTTTTCCCTTGCCATTATTAAATAATTCAGATAGCCTCCTTTATTCCTCTTTATTAAACAGCACCAGGCAAGTTTCTGGTATGCAGATTTGATATAATTGAGCCCATGATATTCCTGGAGAAATTGCAGAAAATAATGATCCGCATCAGGATCAAGACGGTTCAGTTTTGCCAGACCCAATAAGTAGGTCAGGTAATGGATTTTGTATTGATCTGACAGGTTGGAATAACGGGAAAGAATTTTTATTGCTTCATCATTTCTACCAGTCTTCATGAGGATACTGGTTTTTGAAAAAGTTATCAGCGGGCTATCCGCCAGTTCTCCATCCCGTTCAAACAAGTGGGTCAGGTTCAGAACCTGTAAGGCTCCAGCCTTATCTTTTCTCAGATTTGATTCAATAAAGGAAAGATAAAAGAAAACCTCCGGTTTAAAAAGGTTGATGATCTCATCTTTCCCGGCATAGGTGGCGATCATGTTCAACTCTTTGGTTCCTTGTTCTACAGAACCCTGAAATCCGAGAAGATTTGCAAGCCATTTATACTGATCGGGAACGATTCCGGCCATGGTATGGATCAAACCTAAACCGCAATTATTTAACATGAAACCTGGATACAACTGTTTGTTTTCTTCCAGCAGGGATTTCGCGCCCCTGATCTCAATAACTGCAGATATAAATTCCCCGAATTTCACCCTGGCAAAAGCCCATTGCAGTTGAACCTGGGCTAAGGTGAACCGGTAGTATGGTGAGTTCTTATTGGCATCTTCAAGTGAAGTGAGCCGGGCTGTTTCATTTTTACTTAACCGGGAAAAATCCTCTGGATCTTCATTCGTAAAAAGGATCAGAAAATCAATATAGTTTTCAAGTAAAACCGGAATATGGTTTGACGGAAGAAGTTTCTTTTCTGCTTCGATCAATTGTCTTGCTTCCTTAAAACGGCAGGAGAAGATATATTGATAAGCATTTTTACAGTTATTGTCGAAAACGAACTGGGCTTTTGTGATCATTGGGAAAAACAAAAAAGCACCCAGTAGAAGGAATCTTCCTTGCCTGAGTGCATTATTGATTTTACCTGGAATATACCTGGTCATTAATGAACCAGGTCGACAATCTGGTCGTCGACCAGGATTCTTCCACAATATTCGCAAACAATGATTTTTTTATGCATCCTTATATCCAACTGATGCTGGGGTGGAATCTTATTGAAACATCCACCGCATGCATCGCGCTCAATCTGAACAACAGCCAACCCGTTCCTTGCGTTTTTACGGATTCTTGTATAAGCAATGATAAGCCGTTCTTCAATAAATTTCCTGTTATCCTCCGATTTTTTGATCAGATCGTTTTCTTCTTTTTCCGTCTCAGCGACAATATCATCCAGTTCATTTTTCTTAACGTCCAGGTCATTCTTACGGTCTGACAGAAGTTTCTGGTACTGTTCTACTTCCTCCTTTTTGTTTTCCAAAGTTTGCTGAACCTCACGGATCCGTTTTTCTGAAAGTTGGATTTCGAGGTTCTGAAATTCGATCTCTTTTGTCAGTGAATCATATTCCCTGTTGTTCCTGACATTCATTTGCTGTTCCTCGTATCTTTTTATCAGTTGCTGGCTATCTTTAATTGCATTTTTCTTTTCTGCCATTGATTTGTCGAGCGCCATAGTCTCTTGCAGGAAATTATCGATACGGGTTTCCAGTCCAGCAATCTCATCTTCCAGGTCCTGAACTTCCAATGGAAGTTCTCCCCTGATAATCCGGATTTTATCGACTTGCGAGTCAATCTGTTGAAGATTGTATAATGCAATCAGCTTTTTTTCAATACTAACTTCAGCTTTATCATCAGTATTTTCGATCTTCTGCTTTTTCACAACCTCTTCGGGGGCATGTTTTTCCTGTTTGCTCACCTTTTCAGAAGTGGTTTTCGGTATTGCTTTCTTTACTTCCTTCACTGTGGGTGCCGGGGCTTTATTGGCCAGTTTCGCTGGTTTTGAAGTAGCAATGGGTTGCCGGGTCGTTTTTGCCATATATCATTGATATTAAAGGTAATTTACCGGATTTATATTCGTTTTAGAAATCAGGATTGCAAAATTAGGAAATTTTTCAATTAGTAGGGAATAAAACAATTCTTTCGCAACATGTTCGCTTTCATAGTGACCAATATCAGCAAGAATAATCTCCAATTGAGGCTCAAAGAAATCATGATAGCGGATATCCCCGGTAAGAAATATATCGGCTCCTTTCTGTTTTGCATCCTGCAAAAGGAAACTTCCTGAACCTCCGCAAACGGCAATTTTTTTTATTTTTTTATTCAGCCATCCGGAATGACGGATTACCGGAATTTGCAATACCTCCTTGACCTTCTGCAGAAAGGTCTTTTCATCCTCTTCCACTTCAAGATCACCGATCATACCAGCGCCAGCTTTATTATAATGGTTGGTCAAGGGATAAAGGTCATACGCCACTTCTTCATAAGGATGTGATGATAGTAATGCTTTTACCAGCTTTTTTTCGATGAATGAAGGATAGATAACTTCAATACGGACCTCATCCTCAAAATGCAGAAGATCTCTTTCACCGGTAAATGGATGGGCTCCTTCCAGTGCTCTGAACGTACCCTTCCCCTGAACATTGTAACTGCAGCAATCATAGTTTCCGATAAAACCGGCCCCGGCATCAAACAATGCCTGGCGGACCCTGTCAGCATATTCTATAGGACAAAAAGTAACGAGTTTATTGAGAAATCCTTGTACTGGTTTAAGTATTACTGGTTGATTAACCCCAAGTTTCCGAATCAGAGAAAGATTCAATCCTCCATAGATATTATCCAGGTTGGTATGGGCACAATACAGTGCAATATTATACCGGATCGCGGTAATGGCAATACGTTCAGTAAAATGTGCACCCGTCAGCTTTTTCAATCCTTTAAAAATAACCGGATGATGAGAAATGACCAGGTTACAATTGTTTTCATATGCCTCAGATATTACTTCTTCAGTGACATCCAAGGTTATCAGAATACCTGAAACCTCCATCTCCTGATCCCCCAGTATCAGTCCGCTGTTATCATAATCTTCCTGTAATGCCAGCGGAGCAAGCCGTTCAAGATATCCCGAAAATTCCCTGATTTTCATAAATTCTTTTCCTCTTAAATTCAATGTCAAATTTATAAAATTTGTTGCTTGCTCAAATCCGATAAAATGTTAGGGTATCTTTTTTTTAATCCTGGTAAATATTATGAATTTATTTTTTTATTAACTTAGCATTTTTAATTGTCTATGAGGTTTATCCATTTCATCTTATTACCTGTTTCTATATGTTTTGGGATCATTACCTGGATCAGGAATTTGCTTTTTGATATGGGCATCCTGACAACGGTAAGGTTCCAGATTCCGGTAATCTCTGTTGGAAACCTGTCCATGGGCGGCACAGGGAAAACACCTCATATTGAGTATCTGATACGTCTATTACAGAATTCATTATGTATTTCTACATTAAGTCGCGGTTATGGCCGGAAGAGTGATGGTTTCGTTATGGCCGGGAAAAGTTCGAAAGCAACAGACATA
The DNA here is from genome assembly GCA_026391355.1 of Bacteroidota bacterium. GTDB lineage: Bacteria > Bacteroidota > Bacteroidia > Bacteroidales > FEN-979 > CAIYUC01. The sequence continues at coordinate 43,558 of JAPLDH010000049.1, forward strand.
GGCGATGAACCATTACAATTCATCAGAAAATTCGAAGATATCCTGGTTGCAGTCGATGAAAAACGTGTGAGGGGTATCCGGACACTGATTGATAAATTCCCTGACCTTGATCTGATATTACTGGATGATGCATTTCAGCACCGGTCTGTATCCCCCGGATTATCAATTCTCCTCACTGATTATCACTCTTTATATCATGATGACTTTGTATTTCCATCGGGTACACTGAGGGAATTTACCTGTGGTGCAAGGCGGGCAGATATTATCATCGTGACGAAAACACCGAAGGTTTTTTCACCCATTACAAGGCGAAGGATTATTGAGGAGCTCCATCCCCGACCCCATCAGAAGGTATATTTCTCGTACATAAAATATGGTGTGCCAACTGCAGCCTTTGAGGAATCTTCTTTTTGTTTCCCGCCGAAAATCTCATTCCTTCTACTGTTTACAGGAATTGCAAATGATTACCCCTTAAAAGAGCAACTCAATCAATACTGTTCAAATATCTCAACCCTCAAATTTCCCGACCATCACCAGTTTAGTGTTAAAGATATCGAGAGTATTAAAAGAACCTTTGAGGACCTGCCGACACAGAAAAAAGTAATCTTTACTACCGAGAAGGATATCATGCGGCTCAGATCTTCTGAATTAAATTCCTTATTAAAAGACCTGCCCGTTTATTATCTGCCGATTGAGATCGATTTTCACGAAAAGGACAGATCCGATTTCAACAAGGATATTTTTGATTTCATCGCCAGAAACAGAGTAAAATCAGATGACCTTTCCTGATCAGTAAATCCATCAATGGCCTGGCTTAAATCCTGACTCCCGCATGAATAGACAACCGGGAAACACCTCCATTGTGAATCATGGATTTGAGTACTTTTGCATGGCCTATGAGAAAAATCATTACCCTCTTTTTTATGTTCCTTATTTTTCCACAGTGCTCAGAGCATAATAATGAGCCAACTGAAAAGGAGCAATCACTGGCAGTAAAAAAGTTCTCCATAACTCCCCATCAAATCAATCCTGATAACCGGCTAAAAATTGACTCCAAAAGAAAAGAAGTAAAAAATACCGGTAAAAAGATTCCCAAGATTGCAAAGAAAATACCTGAACACCTTCCTGTATCAATTCCACCGAAAAACCAGCAGTCAGGTAATGATTCTTTATTTTTCAACAAAATGCAGTACCTCCGGAGAGAGAAAATTGAAATTGATATAAATGAACCAATAAGCCGTGAATATTTATTTTCTACAATTGAAAACGGCAATTTTCCATCGATGATCACCCTGAGCCGGGAACGGTTTTTACAAATAAACTTTGATAACGATATTCTTGACAACACCGACAGGTTTTTTACTAATGGGATCCGCTTCGATTTTATCAGTCCTTTAATGCAGCAATATCCCCTGAGCAGGTTAATGGTGCCATATTGGGGTAAGGGGATGAATTATTATGGTATATCCCTGGTTCAGGACATGTATACACCCTCTACGACCAAGCTGGGGGGGATACTATACGGTGACAGGCCTTATGCTGCATATCTTTTCGTTGGTAATTTCAAGATCACAAATGATGAACTGAAGAAGTTCCGCCAGACCAGTGAACTGGATCTGGGTATCATCGGTCCTTATTCCATGGGCGATTTCGTACAGAAAACTTTTCATAACAATGTTCCAACGAATTCAGAACCATTGGGTTGGGAATACCAAATCAAAAATGATGTTGTGGTCAATTACAATATTAACCTGGAAAAGGGTGTTCTTTCCCTGAGAAATTTTGAAGGGGTTATCAATGCGAATGGAGCTATTGGAACATTGTATACTAATATCGGTGCAGGATTTATGATAAGAACAGGATTTTTCAATCCTTATTTTAATAATCTTGGAATTTCCAGACAATTATTTTCTGAAGGAAAATCATACCGGCATACACAACTATTTCTATCCCTGAAAACAACCGGAAAAATGGTCGGATACGATGCAACCCTTGAAGGAGGTGTATTTAACAGGAACAGCGCATACATGATCTCTTCCGGTTCCGTCTCTCGTCTTGTTTTTCAATCATCTGCCAGTGTCAAATTTACCTTTGGCGGGTTCTCCTATTCCATCGAACAATTTGTGCTAAGCCCTGAATTTCATAATGGCTGGTGGCATAAATGGGTACATATGAACCTGGCCTTCTGCCTTTAATTGTTGAAAAATAAATCATGGTCCGGGCGTCTGTCTCAGGCGAATTAGTTATATTTTTGAAGAATTGAACATCATACTTAATAAGGAGAATAAATTATGCCGCTGAACAGGGAAGATAATAATGAATTACAGAGAAATGCAAAAAAACGTTTACTTAAACCGGGAGTGAATCAGATATTACAGGATCATGGGAAATTACAACCGCAGGCACTGGACCTTGAGGAAGCTGTGCTCGGGGCGATGATGCTTGAAAAAGACAAGTTATCGGCGGTGATTGAACTTCTTCAACCTGAAGTATTTTACAAAACCGAGCATCAGCTCATATTTGCTGCCATACAGCGATTATTTGGAAATGTGAAACCAGTTGACATACTTACAGTTACAGATGAACTAAGACAAAGCGGGGATCTTGAAGTAGTCGGAGGACCCTATTACATTGCAATGCTTACCAACCGTGTTGCATCATCTGCAAACATAGAATTTCATGCAAGAATATTACTACAAAAACATATTCAGCGTGAATTGATCCGGATTTCATCAGATGTGATCAAGGATGCATACGAAGATACAACGGATGTATTTGATCTCCTTGATAAAGCAGAGAGTCATTTGTTTTCTGTCAGTGAAACCAGCCTCAGAAGAAATGTCAGATCAATGCAATCTCTTGTTAAAGAAGCGATTGATGAAATTGCTGCAGGACGGAAGCATGAAGGAACGCTGAAAGGGGTTGGTTCAGGTTTTACAGAAGTTGACAGGATTACCGCCGGTTGGCAAAAATCTGACCTGATCATCCTTGCCTCCCGTCCAGGTATGGGAAAGACTGCCTTTGCCCTGACCATGGCACGAAATGTAGCTGTTGACTTTAAACAACCGGTTGCTGTTTTTTCTCTTGAAATGTCTGCCATTCAACTGGTTATGAGGTTAATCGCCAGTGAGACTGAAATTGCGGCAGAAAAGCTGAAAAGAGGAAACCTTGAAGATTATGAATGGGAACAACTGAATACGAGGATCTCCTCACTTATAGATGCACCGCTTTTTATCGATGACACCCCGGCATTGACCGTTTTTGAACTTCGTGCCAAAAGCAGGAGGTTAAAAGCCCAGCATAATGTCAGTCTGATTATTCTTGATTACCTTCAACTGATGCAAGGTGCTCCCGAGCATAAAGGTAACCGGGAACAGGAAATCAGCAATATTTCAAGGTCCCTGAAAAGTCTTGCCAAAGAACTTGATATCCCAATAATTGCCCTTTCCCAGTTAAGCCGTGAAGTTGAAAAGCGAATTGTGAAGAAACCCATTTTGTCTGATCTTCGTGAATCGGGATCCATTGAACAGGATGCTGATATGGTTCTTTTTATCTACCGTCCGGAATATTATAAAGTTGATGATGATGCTTATGGTGGTTCAACCGAAGGAATAGCCGAAATCAGTATTGCCAAGAACCGAAATGGAGCGACAAAAGACCTAAAGCTTAAGTTTATTGCTAAGTATGCCAAGTTTGTCGACCTCGAGGTAAATTTCAAATCGTCAGATACTTTTTCACCCAGTGAAACGTTTGAGACTCCGAAAAGAGTAAAGACGGTGATGTCAAAAATGGATGATGATGACAAGAATGAACCTGCGTTTTAAATTTCCGAAAAAATTATTATTCCTTCTTTTTTTCTTTTTGGCGCTTCAGGTCCGGCCGGCATCAATTCTGATTCCCATGGATGAGAATCAAAAAAATCACCTGAAAGCTTATGGAATAGCATATTGGGTTTTGAAGCACGACCTGGAGGTTGACTGGCTTTTAAACTATAAGGGTGGTAGTTTTTTGTTTTCCTATTCAAAACCTTTAGAAGATGAATGTGCTATTCGCGGGGTATCCTTCCAAGTGATAGCAGACGCACAGGTAAACGCAATTCTTGAAGAAATCGCCGATCCGCAGATCAACGAAGAGCGGATAAAACTTCATAAAGCTCCGAGGATCGCCGTTTATTCACCCAAAAACAAACTACCATGGGATGATGCAGTAACATTGGTATTGACATATGCAGAAATTCCATATGATATAATCTATGATGCAGAGATTATGAATGGCATACTACCAACTTACGATTGGCTCCATTTGCACCATGAAGATTTTACAGGACAATATGGAAAATTCTGGGCAGCCTATAAAACCTATGCATGGTATCAGGAAGATCAGCGGATAAGTGAAGAAATGGCACATAAGTTCGGTTTTACAAAAGTATCCCAGTTAAAGCTTGCTGTAGCAAAAAATATCCGGGATTTTGTTGCCGGAGGAGGGTATATGTTTTCGATGTGCTCTGCTCCAGATAGTTTTGATATTGCCCTGGGAGCAGAGGGTGTAGATATCTGTGATGTTATGTTCGATGGGGACCCTCCTGATCCCAATGCACAAGCAAAGCTGGATTTCAGCAAATGCTTTGCTTTCCAGAACTTTTTGATCAGTATGAATCCTTATGAGTACAGGAAATCAAACATTGATGTAACAGATACCCGGCCCAGAAGCATCAACCAGACAAATGATTTCTTTACTTTGTTTGACTTTTCTGCAAAATGGGATCCTGTTCCCACCATGCTTTGCCAGGATCATGAAAAGGTTATCAAAGGTTTTATGGGGCAAACAACAGCATTTAATGAAAAATACCTGAAACCTTCAACCCTGGTAATGGGTGAAAATAAGGCATTTGGCGAAGCAAGATACATACATGGGGAATTTGGAAATGGTACCTGGACATTCTATGGAGGACATGATCCGGAAGATTATCAGCATTTCGTTGGAGATCCTCCGACTGATCTGAATCTTCATCCGAATTCACCCGGTTACAGGCTTATCCTGAACAATGTTTTATTTCCTGCTGCAAAAAAAGAGAAAAGAAAAACCTGACATTACGGTTTAATTCCTTAAATGACCGGGGTTGTTGGTCCAGTGGTAATCATTTCCTTCAAAATCATAATTTATTCGGTTGTTGCATCCATCCGATGAAATAAAGCTGATTATGCCGGTTGGAATGGCAGCGTTCTTTATGGAAAAATGAATGATCCCTTTTGTAAACCATGGACACATCACATTATTTTCCAATGTATCGAAATATGCTTGGAAAGAATGTCCCCTTGATGATGTACCGGAGCATATACCCTTCATCAAGAAAGATGCAACTTCCGTATTATTGAAACCCGCTGAAGATATTTTCAACTCGGTTTCAGAATTCAGGTTGACAATACTACTTACGCTGTCAGAAAGATATTTTAGGAGCATCCCATTTTTTATACGCTGAATAAATACCAGATTATTTGATTCATTTGTACCTGTAAAAATAATACTGTCAGTGAAACCAAGAAACTCCCCGCATTCGTCATAATAATCAATAAAATTAACGGTGGTCACAGACCCGGGAACAAGAAAACAGGTATCAGACACTGCCTCAAATCTTCCAAACCTGTGAATGCTGTCAGAGCACATGGAACCGGTAAAGCAGAATGAATACTTATGTTGTGATGGTTTGTAACCAACCAGTGCAGAGTCGATAACAGCCAAGTGGGAAGCTTGTAACAGAGAGTCATTCTGAGACCTTATAATCATATTAAAGATGAACCTGAACTCACTCTGGGACCATACAATTTCATTGGCCACATTCAGATTTGCACGAAGGTCTGTTTCACTATTCTTATTCTTGGTGCAACTGATAAAAATTGCAAAAAGTGAACAAATAAAGAATAAGGTAGAAATTCTTTTCATGAACTTTTGTTAACCATTAAACAAAGGTAAATAAAAATTCTTGAACTACCTGATCTTCTCATAAATTTGGAATGAATAAGGAAAGCCATTTAAGGAATCTATCCGTTGATTTTCCGAGGAAATGAGTTTCCATTCATTTAAAGAAAAATCAGGGAAAAAAACATCCCCTTCAAAATCCGCGTGTATCCTTGTGACATATAACCGGTCGGTAAGAGGCATAAACTGCTTATAAATAGAAGCCCCGCCAATAATAAAATTCTCCTCATCAGGATTACAGCATTTAAGTGCATCGAGGATAGAGGTAACCATGAGACAACCTTCAAAACAATCCAGGGGATCGTCGGTTATTACGATGCTCCTGCGATTAGGCAATGGTTTTAAGGGCAATGATTCATACGTACGCTTACCCATGATTATGGTATGGCCTGTGGTTAGTTTTTTAAACCATTTCAGGTCTTCCGGTATGTGACACAGGAGTTTGTTATCTTTTCCTATTGCATTATTCTGGGCAATGGCAACAATGATCGAGTTCATGGATGATTATAACTTTAAACTGCAATGTCTCCTTTTATATGAGGATGTGCCTGGTAGTTCTGCAATTCAAAATCCGTATAAGTGAAATCATCGATCCTTGTAATTTCAGGATTGATAATTAATGCAGGTAGAGGAAAAGGAGTTCGTGTCAATTGCAGATTAACCTGATCCAGATGATTCAGGTAAATATGGGCATCTCCGAGGGTATGAACGAATTCACCCGGTTCAAGACCGGTCGCGCGTGCCATCATCATTGTCAAAAGGGCATAAGAAGCAATATTGAATGGTACTCCTATGAAAATGTCACAGCTTCGCTGGTACATCTGGCATGACAGGTTATTACCTGCTACATAGAACTGAAAGAGCAGGTGACATGGAGGCAATGCCATTTCATTGAGTTGGCCAACATTCCATGCACTCACGATATGTCGTCTGGAATCGGGATTTTCCCTGATGGATTTCACCACATTTGCTATCTGGTCAATCTTATCACCGACGGCAACCGGCCATGATCGCCATTGGTATCCGTAGATGGGACCCAATTCCCCTTCTTCATCTGCCCATTCATTCCATATTTTAACCCCATTATCCTGAAGATATTTAACATTTGTGCTTCCTTTCAAAAACCAGAGCAGTTCATGAATGATCGATTTCAGATGGAGTTTTTTGGTTGTCAGTAAGGGAAAGCCTTCATTCAATTGAAATCTCATTTGGTAGCCAAATACGCTGAGTGCCCCTGTACCGGTGCGGTCCGTTTTATGGTATCCGTTTTTCAGAACATGATCCAACAGGTCAAGATATTGCTTCATAAGATGGAATAAACTAGCGTTTCTTTATTTCATCTCTAATCCGGGAGGCTTTCTCATAATCTTCATTCTCCACGGCCGTCATCAGCAATTCTTCCAGTTCAGGCAGAGAATACCCGGCATAGCCGGTTGTTTCCTCCAGGTTTATGCGTTTTTTAGCTTCCTTTGGAGGTTTATTGCTTTCGTTTTCCTCATCCATGATAATGCCTGCAGCCCCCATGATATCCTCATAGGTAAATACCGGACAATTAAAACGGAGTGAGAGAGCGATGGCATCAGAAGTCCGGGAATCAATCTCTATTTCCTCATCTCCATTACTGCAAATCAAGATCGCATAAAAAACGCCTTCACTGAATTTATTAATTATGACCTCACTTATACTAATATTAAAGGACTCAGCAAAAGATTTAAACAGGTCATGTGTCAATGGACGTGGCGTTTTGATCTTTTCAAGTTCAATTGCAATCGCCTGTGCTTCAAAGCCCCCAATGATTATCGGTAACCTTCTTTTCCCGTTGCGTTCGCCCAAAATCAGCGCATATGCCCCACTCTGAGACTGGCTGTATGACATACCGATAATGTCAAGTCTTAACTTTTCCATTCTAAATTTCCCTTTCCCAATTACAAACCTACGTGATTTTTCTCAATCTTTCAAAGTTGGATTGAAAAAAAACTCTTTATCTTTGAAAAATCATTTTTAAATTTGGAACGGTTCTAAATTAATCAAATACAACTTATGAAAAAAACGAGTATTCTTCTGGCAGCGCTGATGCTGCCTTTTTTAACATTTGCCAGTGAGGCAGATTTAAAGATCCCTTCACTTAATTCCAACCAGAATTCACTCCTTTATTTCGGCTTTCTGATCTGTTTTCTGGGTATTTTGTTCGGGTATTATCAATTCAGGAAGGTAAAGGCATTGCAGGCGCATAAATCGATGTCGGATGTTTCGAAGATCATCTTTGAGACTTGTAAGACCTACCTTATCCAGCAAGGGAAATTTCTGGTGATTTTATTTCTTTTCATCGGACTTTGCATTGCTTTCTATTTCGGTGGCCTGCAGGAGAAATCATTTGGAGCTGTTTTACTGATCCTTAGCTGGACGATCGTCGGTATCCTTGGATCATACGGTGTTGCATGGTTCGGGATCCGGATGAATACATTAGCCAACAGCCGTATGGCATTTGCTTCGCTTGAAAGAAAACCCATCAAATTATTGAATATTCCACTGGATTCAGGTATGAGTATTGGCGTTATGCTGATCTGTGTTGAACTGATCATGATGCTGATCATCCTGTTGTTCGTCCCAAGGGAATTAGCCGGGGCCAGTTTTATCGGTTTTGCCATTGGGGAATCCCTTGGCGCTTCCGCTTTGCGTATTGCAGGAGGTATTTTCACCAAGATTGCCGATATCGGTTCTGACCTGATGAAAGTTGTTTTCAAGATCAAGGAAGATGATCCCAGAAATCCAGGGGTTATTGCCGACTGTACCGGTGACAATGCAGGTGATAGTGTTGGCCCGACTGCTGACGGATTCGAAACTTACGGGGTAACCGGTGTTGCACTGATCTCTTTTATCGTGTTGGCAGTATCAAGTGTTGAGACCCAAAGGCAGTTGCTTACCTGGATCTTCGTGATGCGTATCCTCATGGTTATTACTTCCATCTCTGCATTCTATATTAACAAGATTCTAAGCCATTTTCTTTACAGTAAACAGGATGATATTGATTTTGAACGTCCCCTGACCAACCTTGTCTGGATCACCTCTATTTTATCTATCATCGTAACCTTTATCGCAAGTTATGCTATGATAGGCAGCCTGAGCAACAATCTCTGGCTGGTACTTTCCATCATCATCAGTTGCGGTACGCTTGGTGCAGCTTTAATACCGGAATTTACCAAGATATTTACCAGTCCAAAATCGAAACATGTAAATGAAGTGGTGACGGCCTCCAAAGAAGGCGGTGCTTCCCTGAACATCCTTTCCGGCCTCGTAGCCGGTAACTTCAGCGCTTTCTGGCAGGGAATCGTTTTCCTCACCTTGATGTTCGTTGCCTATATGGCAAGTAAGCATGGCCTGGATGCCTTTATGGGTTATCCGTCCATCTTTGCCTTCGGGCTGGTTGCTTTCGGGTTTCTGGGCATGGGACCTGTTACTATTGCAGTTGACAGCTATGGACCCGTCACCGATAATGCACAATCTGTTTATGAACTTTCGCTGATTGAAGAAAACAAGGAACAGGTTTCCATTGAAATCCAGAAAGATTTCGGATTTAAGCCTGATTTCGAAAAAGCAAAGCATTATCTCGAAGCAAATGATGGCGCCGGAAACACCTTTAAGGCAACAGCCAAACCCGTGTTAATCGGAACAGCCGTGGTAGGTGCGACTACAATGATTTTCTCCTTGATCCTTGTTATCAAAAAACAATTCGGGATCAACCCTCAGGACATCTTAAATATTCTCAATCCCTTTACAATCCTTGGATTCCTGATGGGCGGCGCTGTGATATATTGGTTTACAGGCGCTTCGATCCAGGCTGTTACGACAGGCGCTTACCGCGCTGTTGAGTATATCAAGAAAAACATCCACCTCGATGAAAATTCAGAAAAGAAAGCATCGATCGAAACTTCCAAGGAAGTGGTGAAAATTTGTACACAATATGCACAAACAGGGATGTTCAACATTTTCATCGCCATCTTTTCTTTTGCCCTTGCCATCGCTTTTTTTTCAGGATACCAGGATACCAATATCAGTGACTTGCATAATCCTTTACGGTACCCGGCTGCAGCCTTCTTTGTAAGTTATCTTATCTCCATTGCATTTTTCGGATTGTTCCAGGCAGTTTTTATGGCCAATGCCGGAGGGGCATGGGATAATGCAAAGAAAGTGGTGGAAGTGGATCTGAAAGAAAAAGGAACAGCGCTTCACGATGCTACTATTGTTGGAGATACAGTTGGAGACCCGTTTAAAGATACATCATCTGTGGCAATGAACCCGATCATCAAGTTCACTACCCTGTTCGGTTTGTTGGCAATGGAAATAGCAATTTCACCCAATTTCTACTCCATGGCGCCTTACATTGGGATTGTTTTCTTCGTAATTGCACTTTATTTTGTTTACAGATCATTCTATAAAATGCGGATCAGGAAGTGAAAGATCATTTCCTTTGCTCATGAGATACAAATTAACAAACCATCTAACCATAACAGCATGATTACCAACAATTTTGCAAGACGACATAATGGACCATTCGGGGAAGAAGTAAAAGAAATGCTCTCCAAAATCGGCGTTGACTCACTGGATACCCTTATCGATCAAACTGTTCCTAAAAGCATCCGCCTAACACGGCCGCTAAACTTGCCAGATGGATTAAATGAATACCAATATCTCAACCACCTCAAAGTTATTGGCTCCAAAAACAAGATTTTTAAAACATTCATCGGGTTGGGCTATTACAACACGATCACACCTGGGGTGATCACCAGGAACATCCTGGAAAATCCGGGATGGTATACTGCCTATACACCTTATCAGGCAGAGATTTCCCAGGGTCGTCTTGAGGCTTTGCTGAATTTCCAGACAGTGGTCTGTGATCTGACTGGAATGCCGATCGCCAATGCTTCACTTCTTGATGAAGGAACTGCTGCGGCTGAAGCGATGATCATGCTTTATAATGCCAGATCAAGGGATGCAGTAAAAAAAGGGGCTAATCAGTTTTTTGTTTCGATTGACCTTTTCCCTCAAACAATTGATGTGATCAGGACCCGTTCACTCCCATTGGGAATTGAGCTTATTTTCTGTAAGCATGATGAGTTTACTTTTAATGAAAAGGTTTTTGGAGCTGTGGTGCAATATCCAAACCAGTTCGGAGCTATTCACGAATACAGCGAATTTACCGCGAAAGCCCATCAATCGGGTGCTGCAGTTGCTGTAGCTGCAGATTTCCTGAGTCTTGCCCTGTTGACACCTCCGGGAGAATGGGGGGCAGATGTTGTTTTTGGCTCAACACAGCGATTCGGTATTCCGATGGGATTTGGCGGGCCTCATGCAGCATATTTCGCGACCAAAGAGGATTTTAAACGCCAGATGCCGGGAAGGATCATCGGGGTATCTGTTGATGTAAGAGGAAACAGGGCACTCCGTATGGCGCTTCAAACACGTGAGCAGCATATCAAGAGGGAAAGGGCAACTTCCAATATCTGCACTTCACAAGTGCTTCTCGCTGTGATGGCAGGGATGTTTGCAATATGGCACGGACCAAAGGGTATCCGTCAGATTGCCCGGCACATCAATATTCTTGCAGGTGTCCTTTCGAATGAAATCCAGAAATACGGTTACCGCCAGTTGAATTCGAATTTCTTCGATACATTAACGATACGTCTTCCGGAAGGAGTGTCGATCAAAAATATCAAGCAACCCGCAATAAAAAACAAGCTGAACTTCCGGTATATCGATGCCAAAACCGTTGGGATCAGTATTGATGAAACAACATCACTCGAAGATATCAACCTGATCATCTCCATATTTGCAAATGCCAACATAAAGCCTTTTTCTGCTTTTGTATGTGATCCGAAAGAATGTGAAAAGATCAGTACGTTCCAAGAATCCCTGGTCAGGAAAAGCACATATCTTACACACAAGGTCTTTAATTCCTATCATTCCGAAACGGAAATGATGAGATACATCAAGAAACTGGAAATCAAGGATCTTTCCCTGAACCGGTCAATGATCCCTCTTGGTTCCTGCACAATGAAGCTCAATGCAGCCGCAGAACTATTTCACCTAAGCTGGCCGGAATTTGGCGCATTACATCCTTTCGTACCTAAAGACCAGGCAGAAGGTTATTATTACCTGATCCGTGAACTGGAAAAAGACCTTTGCGAAATCACAGGATTCAACGCGATTTCGTTTATGCCAAATTCAGGAGCAGCAGGAGAATATGCAGGGTTGATGGTTATCAGGCAATACCTGATCGATAAAGGGGAAGGACACCGTGACATCTGCCTGATCCCGGCTTCGGCACACGGCACAAATCCAGCCAGTTCAATCATGGCCGGAATGAAGGTAGTTGTTATTAAAACTGACGAAAAAGGCAACATCGATATGCCGGACCTGAAGGAACAGACAATACTGAATAAAGACACTCTTGCAGCACTTATGGTTACCTACCCTTCCACTCATGGTGTATTTGAAGAAGACATTATTGAAATCTGCAGGATCATTCATGAGAATGGCGGACAGGTCTACATGGATGGCGCGAATATGAATGCACAGGTAGGCCTGACAAACCCGGGCGTCATCGGGGCAGATGTTTGCCATTTAAACCTTCATAAAACCTTTGCCATTCCTCACGGTGGCGGTGGTCCTGGTGAAGGCCCGATCGGAGTCGCTGAACACCTTGTTCCATTCCTTCCAAAACATGCTTTTGTCGGCACAGGAGGTGAAAAGGGAATCACTGCTGTCTCTTCTGCCCCGTTTGGCAGCGCATTTATCCTTCCGATCTCATACGGATATATCAAAATGATGGGGGGAACCGGTCTGAAATGTGCCACCGAATTTGCTATCCTTAACGCCAATTACCTGAAAGTTGCACTTGAACCTTATTATCCAATCCTCTATTCCGGAACGAAGAACCGGGTTGCTCATGAATTTATACTCGATTGCAATCCCATTACCAAAGCAACAGGAATTGGTGCGATCGATATCGCAAAACGCCTTATGGACTATGGGTTCCATGCACCGACTGTTGCTTTTCCTGTTCACGGTACTTTGATGGTAGAGCCAACAGAAAGTGAACCTTATTACGAACTGAACCGTTTGGTAAGCGCCATGGTTGCCATTAAGCAGGAAATTGATGAAATCGCAGAAGGAAAGGCAGATAAGCTGAACAATGTGATCATGAAAGCGCCGCATACTGTTGAAATGGTCACTGCTGATGAATGGATTCTCCCATACTCACGTCAAAAAGCTGCTTTTCCGATGCCGTGGTCAAAGGAAGACAAATACTGGCCAACCGTCACAAGAATTGATGATGCCTTTGGTGACAGACACTTGTTTTGTACCTGCTGAATCCCTCCTCACCCCAGCCCCCCCCTTAACCACCTAGCCCAAGTGGGAGGGGGAATAAATAATACTCCCTGATTATTTGTAAATCTAATTATACTAAATTTGAGAAGTGTATTAATAGAAATGATGACGAAAAGCAAATATAAAACCAGTTAAAACAGGTAATATATTCGATCCTATGTCAAAACATGTTAACCACTCTGGTCTTGTGAAGTTTATCTTTCTCACAATCTTCCTTCTCTTTGTTCACACTTTTATCTTTTCCCAGACAATTCTTGTGAAAGGAATTGTTAAAGATGAACTTACCTCAAAACCAATTCAGGAGGTTAATATAAAAGTATATGGAACAACAACAGGAACTTCCACTGATAAAAAAGGTAGCTTTTTATTAAGATTAAACAAAATCCCCGCAACTCTTGTCATTACATGCGTAGGTTACGAGGATGCATATTATGATATCACAGACATTTCTAAAATCCCGATTGAGTTTTTATTAAGCGCAAAGTCTTATAATCTCCAGCAAGTTGATATTTCTTCCAATAAATATTCCTTTCTGTTTAAAGATAAGGATTACTCTGTTCTTGATTATGAATTGATGGGTGATAATGTCCTTTTGCTTATTTTCCGGTACCAGTTAAAACGGTCTGAACTTGTTTTACTTAATAGAATTGGTGATACACTGGCAATTTCAAAATTACCGGAAGTACCACCTGCGTTACTTTTTAAGGACTTCCTTTCAAATGTTCATTACTTCTCCAAGGCGAATAATTCTTATCAATGCTTTTTTAATGAAAAAAACAGTGGTATTGAATTTTTATATAAAACAACCGTCGATTCAATACAAACTCTAGTCAAACCATTTTTATTCAAAATGTCTGGTCGTTTATATTTTCAGGTATCTCTTGCGAATGGATTTGGAACAGCGATCGGATACTTCGAGAATGGACATGTTAAAAAATATATCAAACAGTGCTTAAATGAAAAAAAATTAGCTGAATATAAAGATGATCAGATATTCTATGAAAAGTGGAACGACTTTATAGCAAGCACTAATTCTACGCCTTTTAAAAACTTTAAGAGAGGTCAATATTTAGATGAATATGAATCAAGAGCCCATCAATTTGAATTTTATAACATGATTTACCCGGTTATAAAAACAGGAGAAAATAACATTGTATTTTTTAATTTTTCCAGTGATCTGATAGAATTGATGAATGAAAATGGCAAAATCATTCACACTGTCCCGATCACTTTTCACAAGGAATCAACCAATTCCATTAATTTATCAAATGCCGGCTGGCGATGGGGAAGTAAAATTCTGACAGATGATTATTTCCATGATATTTATGCAATATTTCTAAAAAACGGGATGGTAAAAATCCAACGGATTGATCTCGAAACCGGGAAATTAGGGAAAGCGACCGTGTTACCTTTACCGTTTCCTGAAAAAATTGAAATATATAAAGGTGATGCATATTTTCTTACTAAAGGGGCAGGAGAAAATGAGAAATGGAAACTGGTCAAAGTAAAGCTTTGATTTTGATCAAGGCAGGAACGGTTTTGTAAACTATTTTACAAAATATGTCAGGGACATAATGACTTCCTGTGTATTTTAAGCAGATGAATTAAATCATTTGCCATGAAACGCTCTCTCCTTAAGATCCATTGTCTCTTCTTGTTTTTCATTCTCCTGACCTCCTCTTCCTGTATAAAATTCAGTGGTGCAGATGACGGTGTACTTTATTACCGTCTCCTGAACCACTCCGGATACAGGATCAAAATAGTGGCCTATGATTTCTGGGATCATAAATATTACTTTAAAAATACAAGTGATTCGACAATTTACTTTAATGCCGGCGAAGAGAGGAACCTGTTGGTCGTTTATGATGTGGGATACTGGCGGTCAGAACCGGAACACCTGGATACGCTGCAGGGAATTCATGTGCTGACGATCTGTAAAAATGATACGGTACCGGTTACCAAGAACTATCGGCTGAGGAAATACTGGGTCTATTCCGAACCGGATAAGTACAAGCATGAGTACACCCTTGAGATCACTGATGAAAGTTTTATCCCCTGAAAATTTCTCAATATGAAAAAGATTTACATAAAGATCACGGCTCTACTGATCTGTTACTTGATCGTTTCTTCGGTCATTGCACAGGACGAACGGTACTACCACCGGAATTTCATCGGAGGCAATCTCTCGGAAATACCTTTTCTCGATTACCGGTTATCCTATGAATACAGATTAACACCCTCACATGGCTTCAAAATAGAAATGGGGTACAAACCCGCAACAAGGTACTTCACCGATGCCACCATCATCAACCTGGGTCAGAAAACCACCGGCTGGTGTTACCGGAACACGGCCAACTGGTACTACATTTCACTCGGCTACAGGTACTATATAAATAAGAAAAAAACGGTTTACATTTCCCCGGAACTTTTTTATAAACTTATGACAGCCGATAAGATCGTTTACTCCTGGGGAATTATCAACAGCGAAACCAGCCTCAATGCCTTTGACTTAAGATCAATGACTACGGATTGCATCGGAACGAACCTGCTGATAGGAAAAAGGGCGACCATCAGGTTCTGCAAAGGGTTTCATATGGGATTCGATTTTTTCACCGGTTTATCCATCCGGGCCAAATTGATCCATACCACAACCTACGGGCATATTGAAGTATCTCATTACCATGATGAGGGAGTAGGTATCGTATCGATCCCTGAGTCCGACAACCCGGATCATGGTACCACAACATTTGTACAGGGAATGTTGCAGTTCGGGGTGATCATGTTTTTCTCGTGGCCGGGAAATTTTCATTGATTCAGACACCCCTCCGTTACATAATTTCCCTTTGAGTGATCGTTTAATCCCATCAGATAATTTTCTATCTTCGCAGATTGTAAAAATCCGAACATCATGGGTCATGATATCATTGTTATTGGCAGCGGTCCGGGCGGATATGTTGCGGCGATCAGGGCATCGCAACTGGGATTCAAGGTAGGGGTTGTGGAAAAAGCTGAACTGGGGGGGATTTGTCTGAATTGGGGTTGCATTCCCACCAAAGCCCTGCTGAAAAGCGCTTCTGTTTTCAGCTATTTTCAGCATGCTTCAAATTTTGGGATCATTGCGGGTGAAGTAAAGCCTGATTTTGCTGCCATCATCAAAAGAAGCAGGGATACAGCGGAAAGCATGAGCAAGGGCATTCAGTTCCTGTTCAAAAAGAACCAAATAGAACTGATCCAGGGTGTCGGTAAAGTAAAACCGGGAAAAATTGTTGAAGTAACGGATCCATCGGGACAAATCACGGAATATTCTGCAAATCATATTATTATTGCTACCGGAGCCCGTTCCAGGGAATTACCGAACCTTAAGCAGGACGGGAAAAAGATCATTGGGTACCGCGAAGCCATGAACCTCCCTGAACAACCGAAGTCAATGGTAGTTGTTGGCTCAGGTGCGATCGGCGCTGAATTCGCTTACTTCTATCATACCCTTGGCACGAAAGTGACACTGATTGAAATGCTTCCCAATGTTGTTCCCTTCGAAGATGAAGAGGTCTCCAAAGCGCTGGAACGCTCCTTTAAAAAAACCGGGATGAAGGTGATAACGGGGTCAACTGTCGAATCCGTGGACATAAGCGGGGATACCTGCAATGTGACGGTTAAAACAAAAAAAGGAGAAGAAATAATCGAGGCTGATATCGTTCTGTCTGCAATTGGGATAGCGACAAATATTGAAGGAATCGGCCTTGAAGAAGCGGGAATAGCAACAGAAAAAAACAAAGTGGTTGTTGACGATTTTTACCAGACAAATGTTCCCGGCTATTATGCGATCGGTGATATCGTTCATGGACCTGCCCTGGCACATGTGGCATCACATGAAGGGATCATCTGTGTGGAAAAGATTGCCGGGAAAGAGGTTGCGCCACTCGATTACGGCAATATTCCCTCATGTACCTATACTCACCCGGAGATCGCCTCTGTGGGAATGACAGAAAAAGCAGCAAGGGAAGCCGGATATGAGCTCCTGGTGGGAAAATTTCCCTACACGGCATCGGGAAAAGCAATGGCTGCAGGCGCACGCGATGGGTTTGTGAAAGTCATCTTTGATAAAAAATACGGTGAATGGCTTGGCGCTCATCTGATCGGTGACAACGTTACGGAAATGATCGCAGAAGTCGTAGTAGCACGTAAGCTGGAAACCACCGGCAAAGAGATCATAGAAGCTATTCATCCTCATCCAACTATGTCAGAGGCCATTATGGAAGCTGTTGCCCAGGCCTATGATGAGTGCATTCATTTATAAATCAGCAATATGGAGATAATTAAAACCAACCTCGACGGTGTTCTGATCATCAAGCCTGAAGTCTTTGCAGATGAACGGGGCTATTTCTTTGAATCCTATAATGAAGAGAAATATTATTCTGATGGATTGACTTCGATATTCGTCCAGGACAATGAATCAAAATCGAGGAAGAATGTCTTGCGGGGCTTGCATTTCCAGGTTCCTCCGTATGAGCAGGGAAAACTGGTCAGGGTGATGTGGGGCGCTGCCCTGGATGTAGCAGTAGACCTTAGAAAGCACTCTCATACTTTTGGGAAATGGACAGGAGCAACACTTTCCCGCGAAAATAAGCAGATGCTCTGGATCCCTCCAGGATTTGCACATGGATTCGTCACACTCGAGGATGATACCGTATTTTTCTATAAATGTACAAACGTCTATAATAAAGAATCGGAAAGAAGTATCCTGTGGAATGATCCTGATCTGAATGTTGAATGGGGTGTAAATGATCCTGTCATTTCAGAGAAAGATAAGCTGGCAATGAGGTTCCGGGAGTTTGTAAGTCCATTTTGAAATACATTGAGATGCCAGGAGGTGAATAAAAGTTCTTTTTCACCGCTAAAACGCTAAAAAATAAATAATGAAAGTCAAAGTCAGATATATTGTTGTTATTGTTTTGCTGTTGGTTTTTGCCGGCGCTTTTATTTTTGCGGTTATTGAGAAGAAAAATACTACCGGGGATTACAGAGCTCTTTTTGCCCGGAATTACAGGATCCTCACCCCGGAAATTCCTTCTGAAATGTATTTTGCAGGGGAAAAAGTTCCTTTGAATCTGTTCTATATCAGGGAAAGCCTGGAAAGGGAGATCACCGCCAATACATTCATGCACTCCTCCACGATCATGATGTTTAAACGCGCCTACCGGTGGTTCCCGGTGATTGAACCGATCCTGAAAAAATACAACATTCCGGATGATTTTAAATATCTTGCCCTTGCTGAGAGCAACCTGGTAAATAATGTCTCCCCTTCGGGCGCTGAGGGTTATTGGCAATTCCTTAAAGCCACCGGGAAGAAATATGACCTGGAGATCAATGATGAAGTCGATGAAAGATATAATTTAATAAAATCTACAGAGGCTGCCTGCCAATATTTCCTGGAGGGTTACGACCATTTTAAAAACTGGACACTGGTAGCAGCCTCATACAACCGTGGTTTCGAAGGAGTTGAGACGGCACTTGAACAACAGAAAGTAAATAATTACTATGATCTTTACCTGGTGGATGAAGCAGCCAGGTATGTTTTCCGAATTCTTGCCCTCAAACAGATTTATATTTATCCGGTAAAATACGGGTTGTATCTCCTTGAAAAGGATTTTAATCCTCCCATCCCGACCTATACAGTCACAATTGATACCGGAATCAATGATCTCTCTGGATTTGCCATCCGGTTTAAAATAAATTACCACATTTTAAGGGAATTCAATCCATGGATTCATCGCTATTCCCTCCCGAACAAGACCGGTAAATCCTATACTTTCATTCTGCCTAAGGAAGGGAGTCTGAATTATAATCTCCTGATAAAAAATATGCCGGACAGCAAGACGTTCTTTCATGATACTATACAAATAAACGAGGTTAATTAACCTTAACTTTCTTTTTGGGGACCGCAGTGGAAGATAATCTGGAAATTTTTGGTGCACGGGTTCATAACCTGAAAAATATTGATATTACTATTCCAAGGAATAAGCTGGTAGTTTTTACCGGCCTGAGTGGAAGCGGGAAGTCGACGCTGGCCTTTGACACCATCTATGCAGAGGGACAGCGGAGGTATATGGAAACCTTCTCCGCATATGCCCGTCAGTTTATCGGGAATCTTGAACGGCCTGACGTTGACAAGATCAATGGCCTTAGCCCGGTCATCTCCATCGAGCAGAAAACAACCAGCCGTAATCCACGCTCAACGGTGGGAACGATCACCGAGATCTATGACTTCATGCGACTTTTATATGCCCGTGTCGCAGATGCATATTCCTATGTAACCGGCGAAAAAATGGTTCGTTATACGGAAGCCCAGATCGAAGAGCTGATCTTAACTAACTATACGGATAAACCGATCCTGGTTCTTGCTCCTGTGATTAAGGGAAGAAAAGGCCACTACAGGGAGGTGTTCGAGCAAATCCGGAAACAGGGATTTCTCAAGGTCAGGATCGATGGTGAGATCGTGGAGATCAGCCATGGACTGCAACTTGACAGGTATAAGATCCATGATATTGAAATCGTGATCGACCAGATCCTTATCAAGCCTGAGAATCTTTTCCGGTTATCAGGCTCTGTTGGTCTTGCCATGCGGCATGGGAAAGGCGTTTTGATGGTCATGGACTCCACAACTTCAGTAGTGAGGCATTTCAGCCGTCTCCTTATGTGCCCAACTTCAGGAATCTCCTATGAAGAACCTGAACCCAATACTTTTTCGTTCAATTCACCTTATGGCGCTTGTCAGAAATGCAATGGATTGGGAACCATGACCGAAGTCGATATAAACAAGATTATTCCCGACTATTCAAAAAGTATCCGTAAGGGAGGTATCGTTCCCATCGGCGAGTATAAGAATAGCTGGATATTCAAGCAGATTGAAGCCATCGGTGAGAAGTACGGTTTTGACCTGAACACTCCCCTCTCTGACATCACTGAACATGCTATCAATATTATTCTGTATGGATCAGATGAGATGTTCAGGATAAAAAATGATTACCTTGGGGTGACCTCCTCTTATGCCCTGAATTTTGAAGGGATTGTCGCTTTTCTCAATGCTCAGAATGCGGAGGCCTCTCCTGCAGGTATCATGAAATGGATATCGGGTTTTATGAATACTACGGTTTGCCCCGAATGCAACGGAAGCAGGTTAAAGAAGGACTCCTTATTCTTCAGGATAAACGGGATGAACATTGCTGAGTTATCGAATTTTGATTTGATCAATCTTGCAGAATGGTTTTCTACCGTTGATGCACAACTTGATAAAAGAAAATCAAAGATTGCTTTTGAGATCGTCCGTGAAATACAGACAAGGATAAAGTTTCTCCTGGATGTGGGGATTGGTTACCTGACACTGAACCGGACTGCCCGAAGCCTGTCGGGGGGCGAATCACAGAGGATCCGCCTGGCCACCCAGATAGGGTCACAACTGGTTGGAGTTCTCTACATTCTGGATGAACCGAGTATAGGACTTCACCAACACGACAACATGCGTCTGATCAAGGCGCTTCAGGACTTGCGTGATACCGGGAATTCTGTCATCGTTGTCGAACACGACAAGGAAACCATCCTTGCAGCCGATTTTGTAATCGATATCGGACCTGGTGCAGGAATTCACGGAGGAAGGATTGTTACTACTGGAACACCTGAACAAATCATGAAATCAGATAACATGACAGGTGACTACCTCAGCGGAAAAAAATTTATTCCTGTTCCGGCAAAGAGAAGAAAAGGAAACGGCAAACAACTTACCCTTCTTGGCGCCAGTGGAAATAATCTCAGAAATATTGATCTGAAAGTCCCCCTCGGAAAATTCATATGCATCACAGGCATGTCAGGAAGCGGTAAATCATCCCTGATCAATGAAACTTTATACCCGATCCTCAGCAGGCATTTTTATAAATCTGAAAAAAAACCGCTACCCTATGTTTCGCTGGATGGTATTAAGAACATAGATAAGGTGATTGAGATCAACCAGTCGCCGATCGGAAGAACACCAAGGTCAAACCCTGCCACTTACACGAAAGTTTTTGATGAGATCCGGAAGCTTTTTGCCGGATTACCAGAGTCAAAGATAAGGGGTTATCTCCCCGGGCGTTTTTCTTTCAATGTAAAAGGAGGGAGGTGTGAAACCTGCAAAGGAGCCGGCTTACGTGTAATCGAAATGAATTTTCTCCCGGATGTTTATGTTCCGTGCGAAACCTGTAACGGGAAAAGATATAACCGGGAAACACTGGAAGTCCGTTTCAAGGGAAAAAGTATCAACGATGTCTTGAACATGACCATCGACCAGGCAGTGGAGTTCTTCGAAAATGTACACATGATCCTTCACAAGATCAAGACTTTACATGATGTCGGGTTAGGGTATATCACACTGGGTCAGCGATCCACTACATTGTCAGGCGGAGAAGCACAACGCGTAAAACTGGCCTCTGAACTATCCAAAACTGATACCGGAAATACCTTGTATATACTGGATGAACCGACAACAGGTCTTCATTTTGATGATGTGAAAGTATTGCTAAACGTATTGAACAAACTGGTGGATAAAGGGAATACAGTGCTTGTTATCGAGCATAACATGGAGGTGATCAAGGTGGCTGACCATATCATCGATCTTGGTCCTGAAGGTGGTGAACGGGGCGGTGAAATCATTTGTGAAGGTTCTCCCGAAGCAATCATCCTTAACCCCACAGGGTACACCTCTATATATCTTAAACAAATGATTGTTTCAAACTAAATTCATACATTTACAAATCTTTTAAAATTCAATTTCTGCTATGGATATAGATGATCTGAAATCGCCCGAAAAAGGGTTCCAACCGAAGACATGGTCGGAGACAATCAGCTATGATACATGGGAGATCTTTAAGGTGATGTCCGAAATGGTGGAAGGATTCCATAAACTTACACGGATCGGTCCCTGCGTTTCGATATTCGGTTCGGCACGTACGAGGGAGGATGAAAGATACTATAAGTTGACAGAGGAGATCGCTTATCTGCTTACAAAGTCAGGGTTCGGAATCATCACGGGAGGAGGGCATGGCATTATGGAGGCTGCTAATAAAGGTGCTCATTTTGCAGGTGGTAAATCAGTTGGACTGAATATTGAACTTCCCTTTGAACAAAAACCGAATCCTTTCATTGACACTAATAAACTATTGACATTCGAGTACTTTTTTGTCCGTAAAACCATGTTCATGAAATATTCGATGGGGTTCATCGCTATGCCTGGAGGGTTTGGAACACTGGATGAACTGACGGAAGCCATTACCCTGATCCAGACCCGTAAACTCGGCCAATTCCCGATTGTTCTTGTGGTGCGCGAATACTGGGAAGGTCTTATCTCCTGGCTTAACAATGTAGTTCTTCCGCAACAAAGTATCAGTCCTGAAGATCTGAATATATTTAAATTGGTTGATACTGCTGAGGAAGCTGTAGCGCATATCAATGAATTCTATCGCAATTATGCCCTTAAACCCAATTTCTGATGATTCAATACCAGTTGATCACAGCCCAAATAGTTGTAACTTTGTTTTTTTATTTGTAAAAGCCGGATGCCGAGACCAAAGAAAAAGAGCGAAAAAGAGATACTGATCAATACGATCATAGATGCAATGCTTGATAAAAAAGCGAAAGACCCGGTAATCATGGATTTTACAAAGCTGAACAGCTCAATTTGCGATTCCTTCATCATTTGTCATGGAACATCGAGAACCCAGGTAGAAGCAATTGCCGACGGGGTGGTCAGTGAGGTAAAGAAAAAAACCGGGGCGAATCCCTGGCATAAAGAGGGATTCGAAAATGCGGAATGGATTTTGATTGACTATAGCGACATCATTGTTCATATCTTTCAGGACAAACAGAGATCCTTCTATAATATTGAACAGTTATGGGCAGATGCAGAAATTTCAAGAATTACGTTAAAAGAATAGCAGTTGAGTTTTTCCAGGAATCAGACAGAATGACAGAAAAAGAGAGTAAAAATACAAATCCCCCAAATATTAATCCCGCTAAGAAGAATAAACCTAAATTCAGTTTTTATTGGATTTATGGAATTCTTGCGTTGGCTTTTATTGCCATACAGTATTTCAATTATTCAAATCCAACCAAAGAGACCACCTGGCCGAAGTTTACGGATATGCTTTACAAGCAGGATGTTGAAAAGATCGTGGTTATAAACAAGGAGAGGGCGGAAATTTATATTAAAAAAGAGAAACTTCCATCGGATACTTCCTATAAAGATTTTATCAAAAAGGGCATTGGTTCTTCTTTTGGTTCCAATCCTCAATTTTTAATCCAGATCGGCCCGGATGCAAGTTTCAATGATTGGCTCGAAAATACCCGCGACAGTATAGTTGTTCAAATGATGAGGCAACAAAAAACGGGGAATGATATTGAAGCATTTAACAAACAGTATCCTATGCCCCCGGTGTACAATACCAAAAAAGATATTTTCGGGGATTTACTGGGATGGATTATCCCGATCGGGTTACTTGTTCTCCTTTGGTTTTTTATAATGCGGCTTATGAACCGGGGAGGAGGTGGAGGTGCCCAGATTTTTAATATTGGTAAGTCAAAAGCACAATTGTTTGATAAGGATACCAGTGTTAGTGTTACATTCAATGATGTAGCCGGCTTGGAAGAAGCCAAGGTGGAAGTAATGGAGATCGTTGATTTCCTTAAAAACCCGACAAAGTACATGCTGCTTGGCGGTAAGATCCCGAAAGGGGCTCTGCTGGTTGGTCCCCCGGGTACCGGTAAGACATTACTGGCAAAAGCTGTTGCAGGCGAGGCCAAGGTTCCCTTTTTCTCTATTTCAGGTTCAGATTTCGTTGAAATGTTCGTCGGTGTAGGAGCATCGCGTGTGCGTGACCTTTTCAGGCAGGCAAAAGAAAAAGCACCTTGCATCATCTTCATTGACGAAATTGATGCCATTGGCAGAGCACGTGGAAGAAATGCCATCACCGGCGCCAATGATGAGAGGGAAAATACCCTGAACCAGTTACTTACAGAGATGGACGGGTTTGCTACCAATGCCGGTGTGATCATACTTGCGGCCACAAACAGGGCTGATATACTTGATCGTGCCCTGATGCGCGCCGGTCGCTTTGATCGCCAGATCCATGTTGAGTTACCCGATCTTGAAGAACGCAAAGCCATCTTTAAAGTTCACCTGAAACCCCTGAAACTGGACGATACGGTGAATGTTGAATTCCTTTCCAAACAAACCCCCGGCTTTTCCGGCGCCGATATTGCTAATGTTTGTAATGAATCTGCTTTGATCGCTGCACGTAAAAACAAGGTGATCATCGACAAGCAGGATTTTATGGATGCCATCGACAGGATCATCGGAGGCCTGGAAAAACGGAATAAGATCATCTCTCCCCATGAGAAAAAGGTGATTGCTTTCCATGAAGCAGGTCATGCCACAGTTAGCTGGCTTCTTGAATATGCTCATCCACTCGTAAAAGTGACCATTGTTCCCCGTGGAAAAGCACTGGGCGCAGCCTGGTACCTGCCCGAAGAGAGACAAATCACTACCTACGAGCAGATGTTTGACGAGATTACTGCTGCCCTGGGTGGAAGAGCTTCTGAAGAGGTGAATTTTGGAAAGGTTTCGACCGGAGCGCTTAATGACCTTGAAAAAGTAACCAAGCAGGCCTATGCCATGGTTGTTTATTTCGGGCTGAATAAAACAATAGGTAACATCAGTTTCTATGATTCATCAGGACAATCGGAATACTCTTTCCAGAAACCGTTCAGTGAAAAAACTGCTGAAATTATCGATAAGGAGATCAGTAACATTGTTGAATCATCATATACCAGGGCCAAAACACTGCTCAATGACAACAGGGAAAAACTGGAACTGTTGGCAAATGTTCTGATGGAAAAGGAGGTTATTTTCCATGAGGACCTTGAACATATCTTTGGAAAACGCCCGTTCGAAGTAGAAGAAAAAGTCAGAATGGTGGATCATGTACATCAGGAAAACAAAATTCCTGCAGATGTTCCGGAAAAAGTCCAGTTGAAAGTTCCGGAAAATCCTTCGGCAGACACCAATCCTGTAAATAAAGGTTAACCTAACTTTGTTCTTTATTGATCCTATGGAAGAAAGCACATCCAGAGAAAAAATCCTGAAAAAAGTAAGGAATGCTTTAATTGAAAAAAGTGAAATCCCCTATCCTGTCATCGATCAGGAATCTTCCGTATATAATGAAATACCCGAGCCCCTCGATGTTGCTTTTGCCGAGGCACTGATCAACGTTGCAGGGAAATTTGTATTCAGTGAAAGTGAAGATGAATTCATTGCAACGCTGGAATCCTTTATTTTAGAGAAAAACTGGCCTGTATTGTTTTGCTATGATCCGGTTTTGGGAGAATTACTAAAAAAGAACGGAATTCCTTTCGAATCTTCCTGGTCTGCCTTTGATGAAGCAAAACTGGGAATAACCCGTTGTGAATTCCTGATTGCCCGTACAGGAACCATCATGGTTTCTTCCAAATCTGCCCCTGGTCGAAGGATCAATGTTTTTCCTGAAATACATCTTATCGTAGGTTATACATCACAACTTGTTCCTGATCTGAAACAGGCATTTTCGCAAATTAAAAATAAATACGAGGAGGAATTTCCCTCCATGGTCTCGCTTATCACTGGACCAAGCCGTACTGCCGATATTGAGAAAACGCTGGTGATGGGAGCTCATGGACCACGTGAATTATATGTTTTTCTAATAGATGATACTACATAACGATAGCCACGAAGAGATCGATGACCATTGGGAAATGGTATTCAGTACTCCCCAGCTTTATCGTGTGGAAATACTGAAATCGCTACTGGAAGAGGAAGGAATCCCTTCTGTGATTATCAACAAGCAGTCCTCAGCATATATTATGATCGGAGAAATAGAACTTCATGTTAAACGTGAAGACATCCTGAATGCCAAACTTATTATTAATCAATCTCTGAATAGTGAATAACTTTACAGCGCGAACCATTACGGGATTATCCCTGGCCTTTACTGTTATTATTTGTCTTATCCTCAGCAGATGGGCTCTGGCAGGAGCATTTTTGGTGGTGGTTGTGCTCGGGCTGAATGAATTCTATAACCTGGTTACAACGGAACAGGTAAAACCGCAAAAATACTTCGGGATCATTGCCGGAGCTATCTGGTTCTCTTCTTATGCAATAATTTCCATAACACCAAACAGTTTTCTCAATTTTTTCCATTCCGGTGCAGGGTTTCTGATGTTGTTTCTTCCGGTAATCCTCTTATTCCTTGTACCGGTATTTGAAATCTTCAGGAAACAGTCAAACCCGGTTATGAATGTGGCTTATACCTGGTTCGGATTGTTGTATATTCCATTCTCAATAGCATGCCTTATCGTTCCGGTGAATAAAATTTCACCTGAATTCCATGGCATCCCTGCTTTCCTGTTGGGCTATTTTATCCTTGTATGGTTTTATGATACCAGCGCTTACCTTTATGGATCAAGATTTGGTAAACACAAATTTTTTGAACGGGTCTCCCCTAAGAAAACCTGGGAAGGAATCATCGCAGGGATTGCCGTTGCAATCCTGACGGCCATCGGGTTGTCATACCTGATTACAGAAATTTCTCTCACCGACTGGTTCATCCTTACAGGGATCATCATTATTTTCGGAACAGCAGGCGACCTCTTCGAGTCGCTGATCAAACGTAGTCTGAACATCAAGGATTCAGGTTCTATCCTGCCGGGTCATGGTGGTATCCTTGATCGTTTTGATTCCGTATTTCTATCTGCCCCTTTTGTCTTTATATTTTATATTGTTCGTTTATCTTTTTCGTAGCCATGCTCATTCATAAAGAAGGACACCTTACGATCTTTATCGCTTTTCTTTTTGTAGCGGTCATTCTGCTTACGTTTAACCATATTTTCCCAGATCAGACATGGTTCCATATCATCTTCTATGCTGTAGGATTATGGTTCTTTATCATGATCATACGGTTTTTCCGGAATCCCAAACGGGGATTGAACGGAGGTGAAAATATCATTTCCTGTCCTGCTGATGGTAAAGTGGTGGTCATTGAAAAAACCTATGAACCGGAGTATTTTAAAGACCAGCGGATCCAGGTTTCAATCTTTATGTCGGCACGCAATGTCCATGTCAATTGGTTTCCTGTGTCAGGAATGATCAAATATTTCTATTACCATGAGGGAAAGCATATGGTAGCATTCGATCCGAAATCCTCCCTTGAAAACGAACGTGCAACCACCGTCATTCAAACCGATCGCGGGAAAGAGATCCTGATACGTCAGATCGCCGGCGCTGTGGCACGGAGAATTGTAACTTATCCGAAAGTCGGGTTTCCTGAAGAGCAGGGCGACGAATTGGGATTTATCAAATTTGGTTCCCGTGTTGATTTGTTATTGCCTTTGGATACAAAACTGGATATTTCCCTGAACCAGTTGGTCACAGGAAAGCAAACGATTATTGGTTACCTCGGTTAATCAAGCCTCAGTTGCCCTTCTTAGGAATTCATTATAAGGATACATGGCCTTGTAAACCTGTAAAGCATGGTCGAGGAGATCGTCGCTTTCAAGGACTTTTTTATCAAGTCCTTTAGAAAGCGTGAAGGATCGGTTCTTCAGCAGATCCAGATCCGGGAAATCTTTTGGGAATTCACGGGGAGCTGTCTTCTGACGATCCCAGTCATCTATATCAGTGAAATATTTTGTAAACGCCTTATTTGAGATAATACCCTTGAATTCATTGATGTTAAAATATATCTCCTGCCGGATCTTTTTCATGATGTCGGGAGCCGGCATCCAGATACCTCCTGAAAGAAAACATTCTTCCGGGCTGACATGCAGATAATACCCCGGTCCATGGCTCTTCTTCCCTCCTTTTGTGATAAACCCGCCAAAATTCGTTTTGTAGGGAGTTTTATCATTTGAAAACCTGATATCCCTGTAGAACCGGAAAACACAATCTTTCCCTGTGATAAATTTCACCGACTCATCAAACTTGGCGATACCCGGAATCAAAGCATTTATCACTGATTCAAACTCATTTTTTGCTTCGTCATAAATCGCTTTATGCGCCTGGAACCATTCCCGGTTGTTATTTGTGATCAGCTCTCCAAGAAATTCCAATACGATTTTCTTCATATTTTCTTTGTTTGGATACAAAGATATAATAAAAGTGTGAAAGTAAATTCCGTAGCAAAAACCTATTTAACCATAGCGTGAGGGAAATTAGGACTTTGCGGATTTACCGTTATTTTGCGGGCAGAAGGTATGACTATAAGATCCATATCTTCGATGGGAACTGCTCCCAATAATACGTCATCTCCCAGAACAAGTGCGCCGACAAAACAACTGCGATTCTCAAATCTGACCTGAATCGGTCCGACATAAGATACGAGTTGTTTTTGGCCATTGGCGATTGTTACCTCACGTTTTTCAACTTCCTCCAATTGAAGCTGAACCCGAACATGATCGGGAATACAAAGCATCAAAGCCCCTGTATCGACCATTGACCTGACTTTCATCTTTGCTAAAAGTGGAAGCCGTGGATTTGAAAGTTCGATTTCTGTATATATGTTTCGCATAATAACCTCCTTAAAAACTTGAATACTCGAACAATCGAACAACGAATATTGAAATCAGATCTGAATTCAGAACTAGTTGTTCTATTATTCGATTGTTCTAATTATCCTTCAAACATCGAACGGAAACAGCATTCGACCTGAATGCCGGATAAAGTGAAATTGACGGGTCCGTCCCGTTCATCCCATGTGCCCAGGCTTTATTAGGCCCATGCGACGTTGATGACCAGAAAAAAGTTGCAAACCCGTTCCAGTCCCATGTTGTATTCATATGCCTTACACCCGACAATGTTGCATTGAATCCAGAATAACCCGTAGATAGAAGTGGCCAGGCTGCAAATGCATTGCTAATAAAACTGCCAAATAATATATTCCAATCTGCTTCTGTAGGAACATGCCATGCTGGTGGGCAGAATCCTTGAGTGGAAAGAGTTTCGTCGTATTGCATGAGTTCATCCCACTGGTAAAAATCGTAACGCGTGACGGGTGACGCGTAACGCGAGTATTTCTCTGCGATGCAATTGTCGCGTTGGTTCTGCGTTTCGGGGATTGTGGTGCCGAACTCAAGATTTGACGCCAGCCAGCA
>JAPLDH010000013.1 GCA_026391355.1 Bacteroidota bacterium
ACCTCTCAAAATGAAACATCGAAATGCTCCCTGATACTTGCCTTAATGATATCTACTAGACCCATAACGTGGTCGCCTTCTCCCCGGGGTGGTATCAATTTGTACCGTTTGCTGGTAGCAGTTTAGATCAGGGTCAAAATGCAAGTGATTCCGAAACATGCTTCATCAGAAAAGGCGAAGAGCTTCCCAGTAATAAAAAACGGGCAGAACTATCCGTACGATCCGATAGCACCCTTAAGATCGGGAATAATTCAGGCATCCGCTGGATCTCATCAAGAACAATGAGACCTTTCTGCTCCGACAGGAGCTGTTCAGGACTGCTCTTCAAGGCCTGGAACGAGACAGGATCTTCAAGGTCAAAAAAAGTGGCATGGTGGTTTGCACCAATCATCCTGCTGATCGTTGTTTTTCCGCATTGTCTCGGACCAAGAATGGTAGTAATTACAGACCTTTTGATTGCTTTTTCGATCTTTTCCCGAAGTTTCTTCCTTTGAACCATCTCCTTGAATTTTAAAATATCATCTTTTAATTTTCAAGGACAAAAATAAGTAATATTTTAATAAAATGCAGAATAGTTTTTTCATCTGTAATGTTTTCAGGATGTATTATGATTTCTCATTTTGGATTTTGCTCTTTGCATATTGGATTTTGAATTTTCCGAAAGGATTTTTCCAAATATTTCATATTTTTGATACATTATTATATTTCGGTATTTTTTCAATATTCTCACCTATGAAAAAAATTTTACTTTTTGGAATGACTTTGCTCCTTATCCAGGGTTTGTATTCCAATCCAATCGTTCTTCCGTCGCCTTATATCAATGAGTTCCAGGTTTTTACCGGAGGTCATTGGACGATGGAAGTTCTTCTCGACACCGAGGACTACTTCTGGCTCGACAGCGTTAAAGTTCAGAACAACGCAGGATTTGCAAGAGTGAATGCAGTTTCTTTTATTCCCGATTACGGCTTCTTTGGATTTTCATTTTCCGATTCAGATCTCGATCATTCAATTTTAGCCAATGAAAACGGTGATATTTTCACGGTAACCATATATTTTACCTGGGGCGGGAATTCCATGTTTACCAACAGCTTTGAGTTAAGATACGGGAATGTCACTAATCCTCATGTGTATGCCCCAACTGCATCCCAGTCCATTGAGACATTTTTTACCCAAAGCGTAGTCACATTATCTGACAACCCTACCTTAGGACTACCAAATGATACCAGCGGAACCTTTGGAACGGTGAGTGGAATTGTATATGACTTAAATGGTCAGCCTGTTCCCAATCAATCATTTAAAATAGACAACTATTTTACTACCGATGCCACCGGCCATTATTCAACCCGGTTATTCTCCAGGATATTCACCTGGACAAGAATTTACTATGAAAAGTGGCCCGGACATTATGCGTCAATTGCACTAACCCCCTATACATATTCAATGAAACCGGATTCCCTGATAACCCGGAACATTAATTTGCTCGAAGATTTACTCGTGGGGATTGATCCCGGTACCAGGAATCCATCTCCTGTTTTATCCGTTTTCCCAAACCCGGTGAAAAACATGATCACCATCTCCTATACGACCGATCTGACATCGACCGTCGATGATCCTGAGTTGTTCATCTATGATGCCACCGGAAAAATTGTCATCCATAAACCATTGATGAATCGCCAGGGGGTGATCAACCTGCCTGTAAACCTGCCCGACGGACTCTACCTGGTGACGCTCAAATCCGGTAATAAATTGCAGGGGACCCGTCGCTTTATCGTGAGCCAGGGGAAATGATGCTGTATCTCAGTGTACTTCTATTATTGGGCTTTCCCCAGGTACACGACAAACAAACCGTTTCTTTTGTTGAAGAGTATATTGAATTCCGTCTTGACGGATCTGAATTTACTGTGAATGGTCTCTATGTGTTTGTAAACAATGCGAACGCGGCATCCTCAACCAACATATTTTATCCATTCCCGGTTGCCGTTTCAGCTATTGATTCGGTTTTCATATTCGACAATTCAGCAGGAAAATTCCTAGAATTCTCCAAGGGGAAAAACGGCGTCAACTTTAATTTGCAGGTACCATCCAGGGACACACTAAAACTGAATATTTTCTACCGGCAAAAAGACATAAAAGATAGTGTCCGATATATTCTGACCACCACCCGATACTGGGGTAAACCACTCGTGGAAGCACTCTACACGTTTGAATTAAGGAAATCAAGAAAAATCAATTCCTTTTCATACGATCCGGACAGAGCCTCTGTTTCCGGGGATTGGATAAAATATTCCTGGAGAAAGCAGCATTTTATGCCCGACAGGGATTTTATCGCAGTGCTGGCAGACCAATGATAAAATGGTAAAATGGCAAGATGCAAAATGGTAAATGATTTTGAATTTTGCATTAAGAAATAATGTTTACCTTTAGATCGTCCTTTTCCATACACATAAAGAGATCCCTGGTGAAAACCATAACACACTCCTTACTACTTTTTATCCTTGTCTCTGTTTCAGGAACACTTTTATCCCAGGATACCGTGAAGGTTCCGGACCGGGTCCATGGCCCGGACCAAACACTATACAATGGAAAAAAATACAGCTATTTCCTTCCCACGGGGGTCAAAGGAGATCAATACCTCTTTTCACAGGATTACCTTGCCGGCAGTTTGACCCTCAGGGGAAAATGCTACCTGGGTCTCACCCTGAATTATGATATCTTCAACCAGCAACTTTTGCTGAAGTATAATGATGAAATGGGCGCGCTGAATATCATCGAAGTATCAAAAGCATGGATAAAACGCTTCAGCCTGGGCAGCCTGAATTTTGAATACCTGAACCTGGAACAGGGTCCGCGTTACTACCAGGTGCTGGGTGAAAGCCGGGTACAGATCCTTTATTACTGGACGAAAACCCTGGTTCTTGACGTTGTGTATGGTTCTTCTGTTTATACATTTACACCCGCCCAGAAGGATTCTTATCTTTTCATGCATGGACAACTCAGACCATTCAGGAACAACCGGGGCCTGGTCCGGCTTTTTGACCCTGTTCACAGGGCGCAGATAAAAAGTTACCTGCGGAAAAATAAAATCAATGTGAAAAAAGCCGCCGACCAGACTATTGTCGAGTTGATCACCTATATCGGCAAAATCTTATAACGGGATGAAATTACTGCTGATCATACATCTGCTGTTTTTTAGCAATCCCGTCCGGGATAAAGGCCCCGATACGCTGGTTTCCTGTCACTTCAGGGAATTGCCATTCATGGAATTCTGCGATTCTATTTACCATGAATCAGGGGTAAGGATCTATTATCAGATATCCTGGGTACAAGGGATCAGGGTGACCATTGATACAGACAATATCAGCGTAAAGCTGGCAACTGAGATGGCCCTGAAAGGTACCGGTCTCGAAGTATCTGCCTGGAATGATGACCTGGTGGTAATGCCGGGTGAAAAACTCCCTGCGGGGTTGCCCCGTTTTAAGATACAGCAGTCGCCATCCGATAGTTCTGCTCCCTCTGCCAGGGCACTCACCGAGAGCGAGGAACGGTATCTCACAGGGAGAAAGGCAGATGTATTGCAAACCCTGAGGGTGGGCAGGAAAGGACTTTCCGGGAGCGCTTCCAGGGTAACCATCCGGGGCCGGATCACCGAACAACAGACCGGGGAGGTTCTGATCGGCGCTACGATGTACCTCGAGGAGACCAGAACAGGCAAGGCCACCGACCTGAACGGCAATTTGAGTTTTGTGCTGAGACCCGGACATTATACCGCAGTTTTTTCATTCATTGGAATGGAACCAAAGAAATATTTCCTCGAAGTTCTTTCCGACGGTGAGTTCACTGTCGAGATGAAGAAGTCGGCCATACAGATAAAGGAGGTGGTGGTCTTTGGTGACCGGCAGATGAGTATCCGGTTCAAGGACCCCGGCCTTGAAAAGATCTCTGTTAAAACGATCAAGGAAATACCAATGTTGATGGGTGAACGCGATATCCTGAAAGTCTCGGAGATGTTGCCAGGAATTGTCACGGTTGGTGAAGGCTCGGCAGGGCTTAGCGTCAGGGGTGGAAACTACGACCAGAACGCTTTCTATATCAACAGGATACCAATTTACAACACCTCCCACCTCTTTGGATTCTTTCCTGTCTTTAATGCCGATATCGTAAAGGATTTCTCCATTTACAAAGGGCATATTCCTGCCCGATACGGTGGCCGGCTAAGCTCTGTATTTAACATCACCGGCAGGCAGGGGAACCGCAAACGTTTCACTGCCCATGGCAGTATAAGCCCTGTTACCGCCACTCTTTCCGTGGAAGGTCCGTTAAAAAAAGATACCAGTTCATTCCTGATCAGTGGCCGCTATTTATACTCCGACTGGATCCTCCGCCAGATCAATGACCCGGTGGTCCGCACCAGCAAAGCCGGGTTCAACGACCTCTCGGCCTCCTGGAACTACGATTTCCGTAAAAGCCAGTTATCCCTCTTTGTGTACCATAGCCAGGATGAGTTCAGACTCTCCGATATCAATTACTATAAGTATTCCAACAATGGCGCTTCAATCAATCTAAGCCATTATTTCAGTACCTCAATGCGGGCTGACTTTTCCCTGACAGGCGCACAGTACGGTTTCAACACCATTGATCAACAGGAACCGCCCCAGGCATATACACATTCTTATCTTATCGGCGATTACAGGGTTAATGCCGATTTTACACATGAACTTTCTTCCAGGAATACCCTTCAATACGGGACAGGAATTACCTTTTACAAACTCGACAGGGGAACGGTCATGCCCTATGGGGAAAAATCAATACGATTGCCGGTCGGACTTGGCCAGGATCTTGGTATTGAGAGTGCCCTCTATCTTTCCGATGCCCATGATATCCTTTCCTGGATGAACATTTCCGCTGAATTCAGGCTCACGCTTTTTAACCCACTTGGACCCAGGACGGTTTACACCTATTATCCCGATTCCCCTAAAGACCCGCGTTACATTAACGATACCCTGCATTTTGGCAACGGGCAGGCCATCAAATGGTATTTCGAGCCGGATATCCGGGTTGCAGTGAACATGCGTACCGATGAAGACGGAACCATGAAGGTCGCCTTCAACCAGATGCACCAGAACCTGTTCATGCTGAATAACACCATTGCCCTGTCGCCAAATTACCAGTGGAAAATGGCTGATTACCATATTCCCCCGGCCCTTTGCAACCAGATCTCTGCCGGGGTTTTCCGCACATTTCCAAAGCCCGGATGGGAAACCTCTCTCGAACTCTATTACAAGCGAATAATCAATTATCCTGAATTTATCGACGGGGCGGATTTTCTCGGCAACCCGCTCGTGGAAACTTCGGTTTTGCCCGGTAAACAGAACGCTTACGGGATAGAATTCATGCTCCGCCGCAGCGGCCGTAAGCTGGAAGGATGGCTCTCCTATACCTTTTCGCACTCTATCGTTAAGGTTGACGGTGATCAGCCCTGGAAACGAATCAACAACGGAGTTGCCTACCCGGCAAACTATGACATCCCGCATGTGCTGAATACCGTGATCAACTACCATATCAGCCGCAGGGTGACTGCCTCGGGCGTCATTACTTACAAAACCGGGAGTCCGGTTACATACCCCATCTCGATCTACTATATCAACGGCATCCCATATGTGGATTATTCCAATCGCAATGAATATCGTATCCCTGACTATTTCAGACTTGACCTTTCAATGACCATCGAGGGAAATCTCAAAAGAAATAAGTTTCTTCATAATTCAATATCATTCAGCTTATACAATGTGACCGGACGGGATAATCCATATGCGGTTTACTTCAAACTGGTCAATGGAAAAATTACAAGTTATCAATATTCAGTCATTGGTGTGCCCATTTTCACGATCACATGGCTGTTTAAACTCGGGAATTATGCGTCGGATTAAAAATATCTCAGTCATATTCGTCTTATTGCTGCTATTCTCCTGCATCAAGATCTATAACCCGAATATTGATGCCAAAGCAGAGAAAAAGTATGTTGTATCGGGACGGATCACCGGTACAGAAGGCTGGCAGGAGGTTGAAGTTTCTCTCTCTTCTCCCATTGAATCGCCGGAGTATATTCCGGTACCGGATTGCCAGGTCAGGATCCTGGATGATAAGGGTAATGTTTTTTCACTGGAAGAATACAAGCCGGGGCATTACCATGTATGGATAGGTCAGGAATATCTTTTACCGGGCACTTCATACAAGGTCAGGGTTACAACATCGGGCGGAGAGGAACTGGCTTCCGGATTTGATAAAATGCCAACCGGTCCGGTGCTGGATTCTGTCTATTATCTCATTAAGGATATTCCGACACCGGATCCTGAAATTAACCTGAGGGTGATGCAATTTTATATAGACCTGAAGGCACAGGGTAACTACAGTCAATATTACAAATGGGAGGTTGTCGAGACCTGGGAGTACCATGCCGCCCATCGGATCCAATATTACTATGACGGCACCGTTCATCGTGTCTCACCCCCTGATTATTCCAAGGTGGTGTGCTGGGACACAAATCCGGTGAAGAATGTCTTTACCCTTTCTACGAAAAGTCTTTCTCAGAATACTTACAATCAATACCCGTTACATGTTATTGACGGACACACTTCACGTCTGGCGTACCTGTACAGCATATTGGTCTTCCAGTATGCCCTGAGTGAGGGTGCATACAATTACTGGGAGCAGTTGCGCATCAATAGCAATGAACAAGGTGGGCTGTATGAAAAACAACCCCTTGCCATTAAAGGCAACCTGCTGAATGTGAGTCACCCTGAAAGAGAAGTGCTGGGCTATTTCTACGCAGCATCGGTGTCGTCGAGAAGATATTTTTACCATGATATTGAAGGTATTGAACTGGATTTCAATAACGGTTGCATTGAAGAAGAATTGGGTATGGGTGGTTGGAAAAATGTTAACCCGTGGGACTATCCGGTTTACTTTTATTATAAACTTGAGGTGCTGAAAATACTGTCCAATGAATGTGTTGACTGTCGTCTGTTGGGCGGTACCATTGTAAAACCTGATTTCTGGCCAAAATAGCATGAAAAGATTTCTTTCGCTATATTATCTTATGTTGATAACACTCTTACCGGTCTGTTCAGGGCTGAGGTCGCAGGACTTTTTTGTCAATGCGGAAGGGGAAAGGATCCAGGCTTGCACCGACAGGACAATGTATGTTTCTGGCGAGAAAGTGCTTTTTTCTGCGGTTATTTTTAATGAAAAGGATCTTTTTCCGGAAGAATTCAGCCGGATTTTTTACTGTGAACTGATCACACCTGCCGGGAAAAAGATCACCGGTGGGAAATATCTACTGCAAAATTCTTCCGGGCAGGGATGTCTTACCATTCCCGAAGAAACCATCTCGGGTATTTATTTCCTGAGGTTTTATACCCGGTTCATGAGAAATATCGGTACGGATGGATATAAATACATCATGCTGAAGATCATCAATCCTTTTAAAACAGAAGTACTTTCAGGAAAGGATGTAATTGACAGTGCAGATCCGGCAGGGAATTACAGGGAAGTACCTGCGGGTGATCAGTCCCTGGTTATTGCATCCGGCAAAAAGACCTTCTCCCCCGGGGAGGAGATCCGTTTTAACATCAGGAGGAATACCGTTACGGGGTCACATACTAAGTTATGCCTGTCAGTAATCCCTGAATTCACCTTTAACGGTATATTTTACCCGTATAAGAAAAAACCGGATACTGCTAAAAGTGGCGGATATCTTCCTGAAACCCGTGGTATTTCACTGTCTGGTCATTTACTTGAAAAGGAATCAGGGAAACCGGTCCCGGATGCCAAAGTAAATTTATCCATCATCGGAGACAAGGATATTCAGGTGGTCCGCACCGGTTCAACCGGAAGGTTCTGTTTCACATTACCGGATTATCATGGTCACAGGGACATCTTCCTTTGCGCCGGTGAATTGCCGAATTTCTCACCTGAAATCCTCATCGACAATGATTTCTGTTCGAGACCGGTAAATCTTCCTTCACCCCTGTTCACGCTGAATAATGAAGAGATGAAGGCTGCCTATAAGCTGGCCGTTAATTCCAGGATTACTTCCATTTTCAGGAAGGATACCCTGGCTGGTGACTCCCAGGGAGAAGAAAATACTGTATCTTTTTACGGAGAGCCTTCGGGGGTGCTTGTCATGGACAAATACATCGACCTGCCGACAGTCGGGGAATATTTCACCGAACTGTCGTTTGGAGTGAGTTTGAAAAAGGTCCAGGACAGATATCAACTACGGTTTTACTCAACTCAGGCTGAGATGTCAATATATGATCCGCTTGTACTTGTGGATTGGGTTGCCGTTGATGATATTGAAAAGATCGTGGCTATGCCGCCGCGTAACATCGACCGGATTGAACTCGTGAATTCCCTTTATATCAAAGGAAATACAACATACGGAGGAATTATCAGCTTTGTGTCGAAAAAAAACGACTTTGCAGGCATCAACCTTTCAAAATCAGGAACATTTGTCAATTACAGCTTCCTGGAAAAGTGTGCTGAAAACATTTCGTCGGGTCCTTCTTCGATAAATATTCCCGATTCCCGCAACACTGTTTACTGGAACCCGGCTGTTCAGACACATAATGATGGCACTGCAAGTATCTCATTCCCGGCCCCCGGCACACCGGGAAAGTATGACATCCTGCTCAGGGGAATGAGCAATACCGGGGAGGTAGAATTAAGAAAAGAGACGATTGTTGTAAAGGCTTACTGATTACTGAACAAATTCAAAATGCAAAATGCAAAAAGAATTTGTTATTGTGCTATTTATTGTTGTTTCATCATTTTTTTCGTTTCCACAACTTTCCCGTCGGCTACCAATGAATAAGAATACATTCCGGTGGATAAATCATTGGAATATACCTTTAACTTTCCTTCGCCACGGGTATTGATATCAACGACTTTAATAATTTGTCCCTTGTCATTATAAAACAAAATCCGGGCAACGCCTATTCGTCCAGGAATATTGTATGTGATGGAAGTTTGCTCCGCAAATGGATTTGGCACATTCTGGTTCAGGACAATTACATCTTCATCTGTCAAGGTAACATCAGATTGATTGATCATCTTATCATTGCTGTTTACAGAACCGTCAGGTTTATTCAATTTTACATTAAGAGCAGCAGTCAGAAGCCTGATCAAACTATCCTGTTTCTCATTCTGACTTTGTAATTGCTGCACAGCCCTTATTAAAATGCCAGTAAATGCCTCATAATTGACCGATTTAAAAGAGACTCCTTCAGTGATGATCTTTCCGGCAGAATCAACCATTGCAGGCTTTTTATTATCGATGACCAATTCGGGTAAAACTTTTTCAACATCCTGTGCAATTACACCATATTGCTTTTTATCGCTGAAATGCATCCCGTACTTGTTTGCTTTATCATAGTAAAATGTTTTTGGTTTCAACTGTTTAATTATATCCAGTGCATTATCTATGGTATCTACATTTGTTTTAAACATCTGATCAGAAGTGATAACAATTCCTGTTCCGGATAACGGACCATTGATCCAGACATCGCCATCAAAAAATCCAGCATAATCCCATGGAGGAGAAGAGGCATTCCAGGGTGCATTTCCATAAACACCAACATTAATCCCTGTTGGAACAGTGGGTGGATTTGAAATGAAAGTAGTTGGATAAGCCATGCCACTTACACCAATGTTTGTAGTCGTTCCGCCAAATGCCTGAAAGTATCCGCCAGTTGTATTTGCTCCGCCGTACGTGGGTGAATAAACTCCAAAATTATTATTTATACCTCCGGAGGCTACTGAATACACCCCAATATTATCATTGGCATTACCAGCCGATGCCTGTACACCATAATTGATAATATTTCCTGCTGTTACTGATTCGAAGTAACCACCGAATGCCGGCCCAAATGTACTGACAGAACCTGCCTGGCCATGAACTCCGATTGCCTGCCTGTCTCCATTTGCAACACCCCACACACCTGTCTCATGCGTTCCTGTACCTGTAGAGGTTGCTTCGCCATAAACACCGGTATTATTTGAAAAAAGACTGCTGTGCGTATCTGTTGCATAAATAGAATAACTATCACCGCTTGCTGAAACCGGATCACTTTGAAAAGCGGTCGTAACATTTAATTTTCCCGGCAAAGGACTACTCCCACAGGGAAATCCAATGTTCACCTTGTTATTGTTTGTACCGTCGCCGGAAAAATTAAAATCAAACGTATTTAGTGGTATTTCATAACTTGCGGTTAATGGGTTCTGAGGAAGCGTACAAATGTTTCCCAAGCTACCACCACTGGTTGTTGGCGCTGTAACATAAATTACATTGCCATTTGCATCCAGACTTAAAACACCCGGAGGTGTCGGATTTGTAGGTGAAAGACTATTTAGATTTCTGAATTTCAGACCTGAAGTATTCGGAGAACCCGTACTGATTTCCAATTTGTTTTGAGGACCGAGGGCATTACCGCTTAACCCAATTCCAACATTTACATTGTTGTTGCCGAGGATCATATGGTTACTTCCCATCACGGAGGCAGCATCACCGATAGCAATGGCATTTTGTATATTTGGAAGCCCCGGACCTGAACCACCACCAAGGGCAACATTGTTAGACCCGGTTTGGTTTGCTGTGCCACTCCCAATACCGATGAAAACACACTGATATCCTCCAGTAGTGGCACCACCGGCGCCATTTCCAATGAATACACAGTGTAAACTGCCGGTGCTGTTAAACCCTGCATGCCAGCCTACATAAACATCCTCATCCGAGCCTTCATTAAATCCTGCCTGGGATCCGATAAACGTCGAATTATTCCCACCAAAGGCATAATTATAGCCGGCCTGGTATCCCATAATTGTATTGTGTGTGGATCCAAATCCTCCTGCATTAAAATTAAAAGCTGCTTCACTCCCAACAATGGTGTTTTTATCTCCTAATGCGGTTGCCACACTGGCAGCGCTAAAGCCCATGATTGTATTATTATTACCACTGGCAGTATTCATTCCTGCATTGACTCCGACATAAAGGTCGCTGGTGTTCCCTTTGTGCCATAATATTGCTTTATTTCCTAATTTGTAAGCATTTAAAGGCGAAACAACATTGATGTCGCCAAGATCAACATCCAGTGCATTAATTGGAGTGGTTGTATTTATTCCCACATATGGAAATGAAGGAAACAAATCTGTAATATTTGTCCGGCAAATGGAATTACCTGTTGTAAATTTTGTAACATTATCCGTGAGGGGTCCCGGTACTGTACAAATATTTACCCCTCCTCCTGAAGGCGCAGCAACATAAATTACATTGCCATTTACATCCAGGCTTAAAACTCCGGTAGGGGTAGGATTTGTAGGTGAAAGGCTATTTAAATCCCTGAATTTCAAACCTGATGTATTAGCAATACCGGTGCTTATTTCCAATTTATTCAATGGGCCGAAAGGATCGGCACTCAGACCAATTCCGACATTTACATTATTGTCGCCAAGAATCATCTGGTTGGAATTTGTCACCAGGGAATTAGTTCCTATAGCAATGGAATTTTGAAGGTTGCTCGAAAACGGGCCCGAACCAAAACCAACAGCGACATTGTTTTGTCCGGTAGAATTTGACAAACCACTGGTATATCCCAGGAAAGTATTGCTGGAACCTGACGTCGTATTAAAGCCGCTGTAACTTCCCACAAATGTATTGTGGAAACTTTTGTTACTGTTGAACCCGGATTTTAAACCGATATAAACATGTTCACCACCGGTGGTTTCCGAGAATCCTGTCAGGGAGCCTAAAAAGGTGCATTCCTTACCATTCGTAGCGTTAAATCCTGACTGGAATCCCATAAAAGTATTGTCGTTCGCCCCTGGAGGTGCAGTCAGATTTTTTCCGGCTCCGCTTCCCATGATGGTATTCTGACCGCCTATAATACTGTTCACACTAACAGCATCGAATCCCATGATGGTATTGTCGTTACCGGAAGTGCCAGCCAGGTTTAACCCGGCATTAACCCCGGCAAAAATATTGCTTGAATTGCCTTTATGCCGTAAGACATATTGGTTACCAATCTTGTAGCCGACAGCAAAGTTAGAGGGGGAGAACACATTAACAGCTCCATCGTACACATCAAGCATATTGCCAGTGATTGGGCATTGCCAGTTCACACCCATGCCCTTTAATGGAGCGGTTGCCCAAGTATTGGTGGCACCCTTAATGGTAAAATATTTTGTGGTTACTTTCATGAGATCTGTAGTCAGTCCCGGTGAACATGGGAAAAGTGTATTTCCGAAAAAGCCAAAGGAGCCACTATCACTTGAAACGATCAGCGGACCATTGATTTTAGCACTGTCTGCTTCAAAATATCCATTCACTTTCACGCCACCGTTTGAACCAAGCCTTATCCGCTCTTGTCCGTTTGTTCCAAGCCGTACAGGTTGACTATCGGTAGTACCGAAAAAATTTATTACTGAGTCTGTTCCGGCATTTCCCATGACTTTCCATACATTTTCAGAATTGTCGATCTTTTCCCATTTTGTGGTGTAATACCAGAAACTCTGAGTATCTGTATCGTAAACCAGAAGACCATTGTCATGAGCAGGGTCTGGAGTCATTGCCATGCGTTGGGTCGTTGTAACACGCGTAAAAAGTACTCCTTTGTCATGATTTTGTGCCCTCACTTCCAGCATAGAATTCGTACTTACCGGAGCATTATTTGAACCATCGGTAATGACCACCTGGCCGAAAAGTGTAATAGTCAGGTTTATGAATAATAGAAAAAGGATATGTGTCTTTTTCATAACTTCATATTTGTTTGTTAATTAATTAATAATATTTTTATTTAGACTAAATTAATGCAAAGGTATAACAAAACATTCTATCAGTGACAATTTTCTTTACTTTCTTATAGAAAAAATTTAAAAAGCAGGTTTATAGCAAGATAAAATGAGGAATGA
Organism: Bacteroidota bacterium; assembly: GCA_026391355.1. Lineage (GTDB taxonomy): Bacteria > Bacteroidota > Bacteroidia > Bacteroidales > FEN-979 > CAIYUC01. The sequence goes on from JAPLDH010000013.1 coordinate 12,964, forward strand.
AGAATGATGGATATTACCTTTTCCCGTTTTGGTAGCCACTGGTTGCTTTTGCTTTTTCTCTTGCAAACCACAATTAATTGTCGTATATTTATTGCTTGAATTTTTCGTAAAAGACTATCCTGCCGCAAATTACTTCCTGTCCTTGTATGGCTCATTTCTGCTTATCGAATCATTCCTAAAATCAATAATCATGAAAGCCGATGTACATATTTTTAAAACCATCATTCCGGCTGTTTTAATAATAAAGAAAATAAAACCCGGGATAGTATTGCTCACCGGTAAAACATGTAAGACTCTTGCACTCCTGTTCTTATTCATGTGTCTCCAAAACCCGGTTTCAGCATCCGACCTGACCAGGCCCAACGAACCCGGTCCCCGGTCTGACATCCAGGTAAATACCTTTACGGGAAATTTGTTTTACCAGCGGACTGATCTCCTGATACCGGTCCGGGGAGACATTCCGCTGGACATCACCTTTACTTACAACAGTCTGAAAAATCAGCAGGATAATGGATATGGCAAAGGATGGTCCTTCTTTTTCGGGATGTGGTACAACAGGGTTGAAAATACAGTGACCATAGGCCGGGAAGACGGACGGGAGGATGAATTTACCTGGTCAGGCTCTGCATTTATCTCCCCGGTGGGAGTATATGATGTGCTCACCGAATACGAACCCGGTAAATACCTGCTCACCACAAAATATGGCATCAAATACTATTTTGAGAACGCCACACTTAAGATGCTTACCAGGATCGTTGACAGAAACGGCAATACCATCAGTTTGTCCTTTACCGGTGGCAATCTCACCACCATTACCGACCCATCCGGCCGGGCGCTTACACTCAGTTGGGTGAGTAACCATCTGTCGCAGATCACCGACCCCAATACATCACCCAACCGGGTCATTACCTTTCAATACGATGTTTCATGGAATACAATCCAGGTTACAAGGCCTTTGACCAATGTCTGTCAATACGGATATGATATTTCCGGGTGTATGACTTCCATCACCGATCCGCGTTCCACTACCGTGACCATTTCATATGATGTGAACCAAGCCGTCGGCGGCATAAGCTGCCCTGTTGTGAATTACAATAAATTATTCCAGTATGATATATGTAATAATACAACGACGGTGAGCCAGGTCGTATCTTCTGTTAACCGGCAGATTGTTTACAGGTTTGACCAGCCGGGCAGGATGATCAGCAAGAAATTTCCGGGCGGAGATTCTATCAGCTATGCCTGGGATGCTTACAATAACATCACCACTTTTACCGATGAGAAGGGCAGTCAAACCTCCTTTACCTATGATACCAGGGCAAACCTGCTGACAGAGACGGATTGTCTTGGAAATACCGATACCACCACCTATGAAGGCAGCTTCAATAATATTACCCGGTTCAGGGATAAAAATGGTAACATAACATCCTATTATTACGATGATAAAGGAAACCGGACAGGGATGACCGATTGTAAGAATAACCAGGAGGCATACACCTATAATGTACACGGAGAGAGGATAACCATGGAGGATAAAAATGGGTTCACGACTGCCTTTTCTTATGATGTTTACGGGGATCTGGCAGGAAAGACCGATCCACTGGGATATTCAGAAACCTACACCTATGATCAGGCGGGGAACCTGCTGGTTTCTACCGATAAACGTGGCTATTCCATGACCTATGCCTATGATCTCCTGAACCGGCTCCTGAACAAGACTGATCCGCTTTCTTACGTGTACAGCTACCTCTATGACGCAAACGGAGATCTTGTCAGCGAAACGAATCCGGGTTCATTTACCACTACATGGTCATATGATCCGCTGAACAGGTTAATCACTAAAACGAATGCGCTGTCGGGAGTGACAGGGTATGCGTATGATGAAACAGGAAATAAAATCTCAGAGACCAATACCCTCGGATACACAACATTCTATGCCTATGATGGACGGAACCGGCTGACGGGAGTCACTGATTGCCTTGGAAACACGGAATCGTACACGTTTGATCCCTCAGGTAACAGGCTCACAACAACTGATAAGAACGGTCAAACCACCTTATTTCTTTATGATTGCCTGGGAAGGGTAGTTCGTTCAACAGACCCTTTCGGGAATAAGGATTCCACCATTTACGATGTCCTGGGCAACAGGGTTGGGTCAAAGTCAAGGAATGGTTTCCTGACGAATTATACTTATGATTGCCTGTCACAGCTGGTATCAGTAATCGATCCGCTTGGTAAATCCGAAACATATGATTTTGACCCTGTTGGAAACAGAACCGGGTTCACAGATAAAAACGGGAATACAATTACCTATACATTTAATAGCCTGAACCGTCTGGTTGGCACTGCCAACCCTCTTGGATTTACTGAATCCTATGTATATGACCCTGCAGGAAACTGGACCGGCTATACTGATAAAAACGGGAATACCAGCATATACATTTTTAACAGTCTTAACCGGTTAACCGGTACAACTGATGCTATGGGTTTTACGGAATCAACCAGTTACGATCCGATTGGAAATAAAACAGGGATTACGGATAAAAACGGGCATACTACCAGTTATGTGTATGACGCACTGAACCGAATGATACTGTTAACAGATCCGATCGGTAATTCAGAAGAATACGGATACGACGCGATGAATAATCTGACAACTTTCACTGATAAAAATGGCAATACAACCACTAAAGTTTATGACTGCCTGAACCGTGATACATTGACCACCGACCCGATGGGTTATACCGAATCCTATGAATACAACCCGACAGGCAACATGACAGGTTATACCGACAAGAATGGTAACACCACTACTTATAATTATGACGGTGAAAGACTGATCAATACCACTGATCCATTGGGCAATTCAGAATCCAATACGCATGATCCCAATGGTAACCTTACGGAAATATCGGATAAGAATGGATACACAACTACCTATGTGTACAATGTATTAAACCGGTTGATTTCAACGACTGACCCATTGGGGGCGATAACCACGATCACCTACGATGACCATGGTAATCAGACATCAGAAACAGATCCCCTCGGGAATACGACTTATCATTCATACGATCCCCTGAACCGGCCTGATACCATTGTTTACCCACAGGGTGAAATTACAGTAATTGTCTATGATTCTTCCGGTAACAAGATCGAAGAAAAAGATGATCTGGGTAATTCCACAATCTATTCCTATGACGCCCTGAACAGGCTGATCAGTAAAACAGATGCACTAACACAAGTAGAAACCTATGGATATGATTCTGTTGGAAATATATCATTGGTTAAGGATCCAAACGGAAATACCACAAATTATACATACGATGCAATGAACCGTGTGTTAACCATCACCACATCCCTGGGAAACCAGACCATATATGTGTATGACCCGTTTGGCAATGTAATAAAGCGCACGGATCCTGACGGCCAGGTCACTGACTATTCGTATGATGCCGACAACCGAGAGGTATCTGCAACCTATCCAGGAGTATCCGAATCTATGACAGAATCAAACATCGTTATCAATACCCAATATGACCGGGCAGGCAATCCTATCCAGGTTACGAACTCAGGAGGGATAGGAGATACTACTACTCATGCTTATAATGATCTGAACAGGTGCATTTCCACAACTGTGAATTTTGGTCCGTTTTCAAAAACAGTGAGTTATACCTTTGACAATGTTGGTAATGAATTAACCAAAAGCGGCGCTGCAGGTACGATTCAGAAGACCTATAATGCAAACAACCAGGTTTTGACCGTAACTGGCCAGGATACCAGCCTGACGCAATATACCTATGACCTTGTCGGGAGGAGAACCCAGGTACTTTTTAATGATGGAATGGAGGGTTCCATAAGTTATTATGCAAATAACCAGGTAGAGGATTATCTGATGAAAACACCTGTTGGTGATACCTTACAGGCAATCCATTATACTTATAATCAAACCGGACAAAAAACGATAGAAATACACGAGGACGGCGATTCACTATTATTCACATGGGATAATACAGGCAGACTGATCAGGGAGAAAAACCTCTTTAAAGATGACAGCACCCTATATACCTATGATTCAGCAGGTAATCGTCTGACAAAAAATTTCAACGGCAGTATAACATCATACACCTACAATGATGAAAATAGGGTAATTTCGGCAGGACCGGTGAAGTTTGGGTATAATAAAAACGGTAGCCGGGTACTGAAGAAAGACACGGTTACCGGTGATTCAACGAGTTACGCATATGACCCTGAAAAGAGGCTGACCATTGTGGCCAGACCCTATGACACCAATGCATTTTTCTATGATCCGAATGGAAAACAACTTGCAAAGACCAGCTACGGATCGATGAAATATATAATGCATGGCAGCCCTGACCCGCTGGAAGAATATATGGTCTCCGGTACCACTGTTTACATGCTGGCAAGTTATAATCAGGGAATAGGTATCCAACATGGACCTATGTATGGTACATACGTTTACAATGGAGAGGGTTCTTCAACAGGCCAGGCTGTTAAGATCCTGGGGTTGGATACCACTTTTTACGCCAGTGCCGGATATGATGCTTTTGGCAATGTTATAGATATGCAAGGAATGTGGGTGAACAATGAGATCAAATTCAGGGGAATGGTTTGGGACCAGGATGTTCAGTTGTACCAATCAGGTTCATTGAAATATGATCCTGTCACGGGAGATATTTTAAACCCGACAAACTATAAAATTAAGGATAAGGGCAAGGTAATTTATGACCCCGGAACCATGACCGTTGAAACTCCTGTCTATTACATAATAAGCACCTCAACCACATCGACTCCGGTCTCCGTAACGGATCCTGCGGCTGATGCATTAGCAAAAGGGTTAATCTGCGGAACGATGGGTTATCAGTGGTCAAATCATAACAAAGCACCTGATGATATTGTTATTCCACCCAGCGTCCGGTTGCTTTGCGGAACAATTGCTGCCGAGATGACGGCGAGAGCAGGAAAGCCAAATGATATTGTCATTCCGGAAGTAAAGCCTCCGGTGATGTTTGTCGATTTTATCTTACCGGATGAAACACCCGAGCAAAAAACAGCCCGGCTTATCGGTTACAATTATAAATTCATCCCCGTACCCAATGTTGACCCAAGGATCATTCATGCACAGGTCCAGGCTTATCTTGACCGTCTCGACGCGGAGAGGAAGCAAAAAGAGAAGGAAGAACTTGAATATAAGATGAAACTACAGAATCTGCAGAAAAAAATAGACGATCTGGGAGCATTGATTGACAAACTCAGAAACCAAAGAATAATAATCCATCAAAAGCAACGGGATATTGCCTGGCAACAGAACAAACTTAACGAGGAAACCTCTTTGATCGATTATGCATCCGCCGGAGTAAAATCGTTCAATAAGTGGTTCAAAATAGCGGATAAAATAAAGGAAGTGGCTGAGATACTCAAGAATTTCAGCAGTAGTATTGAAAAAGACCAAACCATTAGTGGCCAGGAGGCAAAGACCCGGGAAAGCTTGTATGGTGAAATCTACAACCAGTTAAGTAAGATACAGGGAGCAGCCAATGCTTGGGCAGAAGCCAAAATAGGTGAAAACTATCAGGATGTTGAAAATGTCAGGGTGCAGTTGCTGCAGGAAGAGCTTGCAAACAGGTTTATAGATGTCAGAATCGGGGGCATGGTGTCAGGGTTGGAAGCAGAACGTGTGAATTTGCAACAGGAACAAAGCAGGCTGGTTCAAGAACAGAAATAAACGTTAACTGTAAAAGGATCCAGGAGATAAAAAAAAGTTAACCATGTACACCAACGGTTTAGTAGTAAAAGCTTTTTTACTGGCTGCATTCGCATTGACTTTGAGCAGCGAAGCCCAGCAACCTTTTCCCACTGGTGGCTACCAGGGAGGAACACACGGAAATGTAAAAATTAAAACCTGGAGCGGGGCGGTCGATGAAAAATGGAATGTTTCAGGCAATTGGTGTCCTGCCGGTGTACCGGTTGCGCAGGATGATGTAGTCATCCCAGCGACACCCTCTATCATGCCGGAAGTTAAGGTACAGGGGATGGCTTGCAAAAACCTCACAATCAAGCCCGGGGCAGAATTGAATATTAATCCGGGCGTAACCTTAACCGTCAATGGACATGTAACGATTGAGAAACAGTAGTTTCCTGAATGTCCTTTGCAATTTAACCCATGAAAAAGTTTACTTATTTTTTCTCAGAATGGGGCATAACACCATTACCCCTGCGCAATTCATATTTTAATCTTGTTTCTGACTCCTTGCTCTTATCGGAAATAAAGATAACCGTTCTGCCTCCGTCAAGTACTATGGGAAATTTTCCTGTCACTGACCCCGTTAATAATTTTGCATCGGGGATTTTAAACCGATGATTTGCCATACTCATCCTGTTCTCCAGCGTGTCCTTTTTCATTCTTTGTTTCAATTTCAGATTATAAAATCTACAGTATTTTTACAAGGTACGACTGATTTTGATATTTCTGACAAAATAGTTATGAACAACGAGCCCTCTGTCTTCCTTTTTGGCTCGTCCGAGAGCCACCAGTCTGGTTTTAGAATGAGTCAATGAAATAATGAATAATTAATAATAAGTCTTATTTTCTTGCAACCTGTTTTTCTTTTCATTAGATTTGAAGTGTTTCTGATACTGAAAGTCCATCTAACACATCATAAAATGCACAGGATGAGAAAATTATTCTACTTTTTTTTGTTTTTGCTTCCGGTTTTTGCTGGTGCTCAAAACGATCTGTACAAATCTTCCCCATTGGGTTATATGTGGAAGTATGTTGGTAATCAGGGTTTCTCAAGCGGACAGGCGGATTTCCTCAGCCTCGCCTTCAGCCCTACTGATCACTTTCCTTATGTAGCTTATATGGATTATGGAGATACCATGAAAGCAATGGTAAAAAAATATGACGGAGTCAACTGGGTGAATATAGGGAATGCCATGTCTTCAGGAGAATGGTCAATGTTTACAAGCCTCGCCTTCAGCCCCGTCGGCCAACCTTACATTGCTTATTGTGACGCTGCGATTGGTTACGGTGCGACAGTTATGAAATTTGACGGAACAAACTGGGTGAATGTTGGTACCCCCGGATTCTCGGCAGGAGCAGCGCAGAGTACCTGCCTTGCTTTCAACCCAACAGATGGAAACCCGTACGTTGCTTACCAGGATGATGGGAACCATGATAAGATCACAGTGATGAAATTTGACGGAACCAATTGGGTGAATGTCGGAAATACGGGATTCTCAGCCGGGGTTGCACTGGAAACCAGCCTTGCATTCAGCCCATCCGGCCAGCCTTTTGTGGCTTTTAAGGACTGGACGGCAGCCAAAGGAGCAACGGTGATGAAATTTGACGGGACAACATGGGTGGTTGTCGGGTCAGCTGGTTTGTTGGCAGGAGTGGCCGATTACATTACCCTCGCCATCCATCCCTCTGGTCAGCCCTATGTTGCCTATATGGACTCTGCAAATTATTCCAGGGCTTCTGTAAAGAAATTTGACGGAACCGACTGGGTATATGTGGGAAATCCGGGTTTTTCAGCCGGTTGGGCTGAATGGATCAGCCTTGCCTTCAATCCATCCGGTCAACCCTGTATCGCGTATGAGGATTTTGGGTTTGACCGTAAAGCAACGTTGATGAAATTTAACGGAACTTTCTGGGATTATGTCGGAATTGAAGGCTTCACGGGTGATTGGGCGGAATTCAACAGTCTTGTCTTCAATCCATCCAATGGTCAGGCCTATGTTGCCTATCAGGATAATGATGATTCCATGAAAGCATCGGTTATGAGATATGATTCCGTTTATGTTGGGATAAATGAACCAGGTGACACAAGTATATCCATCTACCCAAATCCTGCAACGGATAAGATTACCACTAAATTTGCAGGGTTAACTTCAGGATTACATCTGGCTATTATGAATATTTATGGCCAGGAAATCATGAGCCGACAAATAACCGGACCTAAAACGCAAATTGATATTTCCGATCTTCCTGGGGGAACTTATTTGGTTAGATTGAATTGCGACAAATCTGTGTTTGTGACCAAGCTATTCAAATATTAATGAGGTAATGAGATAATGAAGTAATAAATAATTAATAATTACATCATTATCTCATTACTCCTTCTGCCCGGCCTTAATAGAGTTTCCCTCCGTTTGGTTAACTGCCATATCGATAATTCTCAGTGTATCATTATTTGGGCTGTTAACTATTTGAAACCAGCCATAATAATATCTCAAATGTCCATCGGGAAAATATTCATTTCTAAATCCAATAAATTTATTCCCCTTCCCTCTGAAATTTTTCAGACTAAAGCTATTGGAGGTTATTGTATCGCCCCAATTGTTTTGTCCGGATATGACATCATTCAGATTGAATAATAAAATATCACCTGAATTTCCGTCTTTTAAAAGTTCCTGACCACAATCACACAGAAGGTGATCGTGAACATATTTAAGCCTTGTAATAAAAGAATCTCCTTCTTTATATATTTCAAAAATAACTCTGTAATTTGTATCAGCACTTTCATGGATCAAAACCTTTTCCAGCATTGAATGATTTATATTATCAGAAGTCTTTTTATCTTTTTTACAGGCATTGCTGAAGATCAGCAAAAACAAGAATACTAAGAAAATAATTCGCTTCATCATTCTCAGGTAAAATGGTAAACCCTTCATACTTTTATGTCTTTTTAAATCTGGGATAAATGAAGATTGACCTATAAAACTCTTCCCCACCGGGGCTGTGTTAATTAAATATATAATAAAGACAAATATATATAAAAAAGGTTGTCTCCTGATCCTTTCATTAATTTTTAATAAACTTCCTTACTATATTGGTTCCATCATCGAAATTGATCCTCATGGAGTAAAATCCAACCGGCAAATTCGTTGTTGGGATACTGAGCCTGGATTTACCAGAATTCAGTTTTTTACTGACCTGCAGAACTTCCCTTCCTGTAACATCCCTGAGTTCGATGATTAATCCTGTCATCTTTGTAAGCTGAAGCTCAATATTGGCTTCATTGGATACCGGGTTGGGATAGATCACACTCGAATTTAAAGCCGATATGCCAAGAGGTATTCCGATAATCGTATTCCCGGTGAAGGTCATAACGACATTCCCTTGCGGATTATCAGGAGATAGTACCACCATGATCACATCGCTTTTCACTCCGGCAATTTCGGCCTTAAGGTAATACGTGCCATATGCAAGGGAAGGAAATGCAAAAGTTCCCTGGTCATTCAGCTTGAGATAGGAGATCGTTTTACCCTCGCTGTTCATGAGCAGTATTACAATTTTACCGAGCAATCCGGAGGATTTCAAACCATTCAGATTGATCTGTCCATGAATGGACCCGTTACCTGACATCATATCAGAGGCCGCCAGCAGGTTGATGTTATAAGGATTTACGGGTACCCCGAGATGGATGATGGTTGCATCCTCCCAATAAACTGTACCACCATAATAGGTCGGCAGAAATCCTTCAGGTGTAAATGGTATTGCATAGATATAGAAGTCGCCCTGGGGAACCATCGGGAAATAATAGACCCCATCCGAATCAATATTGCTGATATTGATGTAGGGTACATAAGGAGGGATTGTATCGACTGAGAATAAGGCCACCATGCCTGTTTGGGCGGGGAATTCTCCGGCAAACACCTGCCCGTATAGCTGCAGGAACTGGGCGCTGTCGCCAACCAGAATAGTCTGGCCTGAGGAATAAGTGCAAAGTGTGGAATCGATGGTTGTTAAGGTAACATAATAGACCCCAGTAGATGGAAAGGTGTGCAGGACGGATTGACCTATGCCTACCTGGCCATCACCGAAACTCCAGTTATAATTCGCAGCCAATCCATTGACCATATGTCCATAAAGGGTTACATCGAGCCCTGACTTAATGTATGTAAAATAGCTCACACAACTGGTAACATTTCCAACAGTGATCTCCTGGCAGGAAGTGTTAAGACAGTCGGGGCCTTCAATGGCAAGACATACATAATAGTTCCCGGGACCAGGGAAGATATGGGAAGGATTCTGAACTACTGAAGATGAATCATCGTCGAAGTTCCAGAGCCAATGGTCAATCGTACCCGTTGAGAGATCTGTGAACTGGAGGGTATTCGGATCAGCAGTAGCAGCCCAGGTAAATTGTGCCTGGCAGCTAACGGTTGAATCGGAAACTTGTATGATCTGTATAGCCGAGTCATGGCAATATGTACTGGTGTTATAGATATAAAGTCGCACGGTATAATTGCCTGCTGCCGGATACACATGAAGCGGGTCCGATTGGCTTGAGGTGGCTCCATCTCCGAAATGCCAGTACCGGGTATAAGGTTCACCTGTCGAAATATCATGGAACTGGATCGTAAGGGAACCTGCATTGGTATATGACATAATGGCCTGGCAATCGGAACCAGAGGTTGTTGTGAATGTCATATCGACACCATATGCAGTTCCAAAACTGTTCACACCTTTTGCCCGGTAATGATAGGTGTGGTTTGGCAGGAGCCCCGTAAGGCCAGTTGAGATTGCCTGCGATGTATTGCCGTAAACTGTCGCAGGAGTAGCGTTGATTGTATTTCCATAGGCAGTCGACAATCCATATTCAAAGGCAGCTGTCGTCGGATCTCCGTTGGGATTGACAGAACCGTTGAGTGTCGCAGTGGTTCCTCCTATGGATGTTGCCGCAAGGGTTACCACAGTTGCTATCGTATCATTCGTATAAAATGTCGAATCCGCACCATACGCTGTTCCCCCGGCATTTGAGCCAACCCCACGGTAGTGATAAAGCGTCCCAGGTGATAAACCATAGGCAATGGCACTTACAATCTGAAAGTTGTTTCCCGATACGGTTCCTGCTGAAACCGAAGAGCCATAAGCAGTTGTTGTTCCGTACTGAAAGCTGGCAGTTGTCAGTGATCCGTTGGCGTTGATATGGGCTATCATCCGGGCATAAAAATGGGTAATCATATCGGCGCCGTATGTAATTACTGTAGGAGGTGTTGCACCTGCTGACAACGTCGTGAATGTGTAATCACTGCCGTAAGATGTTCCGTATGAATTCACGCCTTTGATCCTGAAATGGTATGTGGTTCCAGCAACGAGTCCTACAAGTGCAGCGGTCACTGATTGAACGGTATTCCCTGTAACGGTATTAGGTGTTGCGGCAATAGTTGATCCATAGGAAGGAGTAAGCCCATAGTCAAAGCTTACAGTTGTAGTAGCTCCGTTTGCGTTGACCGTACCATTCAGTGTTGCAATGGTCTGGTTGATGTTTGTAGCCGGTTGTGTAACGACTGAAGGTGCAGCAGCCAACGTGGTGAACACGGAATCGTTACCATAGGCCGTGCCATTGGCATTCGTTCCTGCAGCCCGGAAATGGTAGGTCGTTGCCGGGGAAAGCCCGTAAATTGAAGCATTGATCGGGGTCATGGTATTCCCGGTTACAGTCTGTGCTGCAACAGAATTACCATACGCTGTGGTTAGACCATACTGGAAGGAGGTTGTGGTGGAATACCCGTTGGCATTCACATGACCGTTGAGGGTTGCACTGTTAGCAGTGATACCCGATGCTGTCATTGTTACAACGGTGGGTACAGGACCCGTACCAAGCGTCGTAAAGGTAGTATCATAGTCATATCCCGTACCCATGGAATTCACACCCTTTCCCCTTAAATGGTATGTAGTTGCCGGGGTCAGCCCGGTTATGTTTGCAGTGACAAATTGGTAGGTGTTCCCATATACTGTACCCGGTGTTCCACCGATGGTCGATCCGTAGGACGCAGTGAGTCCGTATTCAAAGCTGGTCGTCGTTGCCAGCCCATTGGCCCTGGTGCTGTCGTTGAGTGTTGCCGAGGTAGTGGTGATGTTTGTGGCATAGGCAAGAATTACATCAGGAGCAGCATTCAGGGTGGTGAAAACCGAATCATTCCCGTATGTTGTACCATAAGCATTCGAGGCAACTGCCCTGAAATGGTAGTTGGTGGCAGGAGAAAGCCAATAAATGTCGGCATATACAAGTTGGTTTGTACTTCCATTGATCGTCCCGACGGAGTATGAACTTCCGTAAGATGTGGTAAACCCATACTCAAAAGATACATTGGTTGAATAGCCATTGGGGTTGACATGCCCGTTCAGTCTGGCACTGGTAGCCGTAATATTTGTTGCATGGTTGGTGGTCACTGTCGGAGGGGAGCCTGAACCGAGGGTTGTAAAAGATTTATCTGCTCCGTAAGAGGTTCCGTTTGCATTTGTACCCACAACCCTGTAATGATATGAAGTGGACGGGGTCAGACCTGAAATGGGGGCACTTACAGACACATTGATATTCCCGGTGACAATTCCTCCTGAAACAGTGCTTCCATATGAGGTCGTCAACCCGTATTGAAATGTAACCGTAGTTGAAGATCCGTAGGCATCGACTACCCCGTTTAACGTGGCACTGGTGGAGGTTATGTTGGTCGGGTTGTCGGTGTAAACATATGGAGGATAGCCCGTTGTGGTGAAAACAGAGTCCGGGCCATAGGAAGTTCCACCGGCGCTGTTTCCGACAGCCCTGTAATGGTAAAGCGTACTTGCAGCAAGATACCCGGTTGAAGCAGATATACTGGTGACAGTACTCCCGGTCACAGTCCCCGCATTGGCATTACTTCCGTATGATGTGGTTAAGCCGTACTGGAATGAGGCTGTAGTGGAATACCCGTTTGCATTTACCGTTCCATGCAGGACTGCCTGGCTCGCGCCGATGCCTGTTGCATTGTTGGTAGTGACAGTGGGTGCAGGAGGTGTTGAGGTATATCCCTTGATATGCACAAGATCGAGATGGCAGTTGCGTACCTGGTTGGAATTAAACAAAAGTGCAATGTAAAGTGTCGCCTGGTTTGCAGCCCCGGCGGGAAGGTTCTGGGTCTCAAGTACCCACTGGGCAGGCATGCTTGATCGCTGGAAAATGGTTCCGGCAGTCGTCCAGGTTGTTCCGTTGGTCGACCATTGAACATATACCCCTTCAGTCGGAGCATCATAATAAGCTGTATCAACATACCATTCGAAATCGATGGTAACGTAAGGATAGCCTGACGTTGAAACGGCAGTTGTCCGCTTCAGCCTGTTCGAAGTGCCGTTGGTGGCAACATCCGAATGAAATTCAACCATCCTGTTACCACTGAATGGAAAGCAGCCGGGATCATAACCTGTTTGCTCAAAGAAAGTGTAATTACTTCCGGTAACAAGGTCAACTCCCCAACCCGTTGGTGGTGTTTGTCCTATAGAAGCAGATTCCCAGTCCTCGGTGAAGAGTGTCGTTTGGGCTTTGGTATTGGATGCTGCTACAAATACGATCAATACTGTCAGTAAAAGGATGCGGTGAATTTTGGTAAAGGTTTTCATAACTTTTATTATTTGGTGATATTCGTTTTTGATTCTTTTCTTCTTGTTGATAATGTAATTCTTAAACACAACCCCTTGAAATGGTTGCTTGAAATGTTTTCAATAATTACTAATTCCTGATTATCAGCGCAATCCTGAACCCTGCTGACCAGGGCTTTTTGGTGTTATCGGGTTTTTCATAGACCGAATTGAAATAGTGCCTGAAATCCGGTTCAACTTCCAGTCCGAAACGGCGGTTCATCCGGAACCAGGCATTGATCCCGGCACTGAATTGCCAGTTGGTTGCAACCCGGTCAGGAGTTACATCATTCAACCTGACAATCCTGTCCTTGCCCAGATTATAACTGGCACTTTTTGCCCTCGATTGAAGCAGTACCGATAAGGTAGGACCAATCCTGACGCCCAGGGAGAAATTGTTGTTACGGATGAGATCATATCCTAATTTAAGGGGAATCTGAAGGTAGATATATCTTTTCTCATAATATGAATAATTAAGTCTTAAAAGACTGTCATACACTTCCTTGTCGGTATAATAGTAGATCGGGATAATGTGCGTATGGCTGATATCCCACTTAAATACAATGGAATCAAGCCCCCTGTAGGTTCCAAGGTAATCATTATAACCGATCACCATCTCATTGGTGCCCTTGGTAATTGACAGACCGATCCCTGTACCGACAGAAAAGGGTCCGAAATGAAAGGATTCTTCCAGTCCCAGGTTATCGGCCCTCATGGATTTATTTGCCTCCAGGATATTGAACATCCATTCGGCGGTATAGGATACTCCTGTTGCAAAGTACCACCGGCCAGAAGACCAGTCAGAGGAATTTCTGCACTCTATTGGCCAATCCAATAAATGACTGACTACTTTGTAGCGCGGTGCAGAATCTGCTTTTTCCCCTGTTACAACAAGGGGGCCGGTTACAGGTTTTATTGGATTCTCCGCTGGTATATTAAGGGAGGATGTGTTGATGTTTTCATTTGGCAGAAGATTGCCTGGTTTGCTGTTCATTGCGATCAACTGCTCCTCCGGTTTCACAGGGACCAACTGGTGAGAAGGTTCCCGGACAGGAGAGATTTGGGCATATTCCTTAGCGGGAGCGCTGCTTTTCTGAGGATGATTGCCGGATGTAATAGGTGAAGGAACGGCTATTCCGTTTCCGGGTTGAATAATTGCTGCGGAAGTCTTTACTGCTCCTGGTTTATTCATGCCAGTGCCGAACCAGATTCCCATGATCCCCATCAGAATCAGCAGGATAATCATTGGAAAGAAGTACCATCTTCGATAAACCGGGAGTTTGAAATCCAGCGATGCTACATCCTTCAGGAATAGCTCCCTGGCCTTGCCTGAAGGTGTGATCGCATGATCCCCCAGGACATCGAGGAAAAAGTCGTCGAGGGAATGTGTTTTATTTTTCATGATTCAATATTTTCGATAGCATTCTTTTCCCCACCGGGCCCTGCCCTGCCTGGGAAACTACTTCCATGATCTTTTTACGCAGCATCGCCCGTGCCTTTGACAATTGCGACTTTGACGTATTTTCGGAACAATCCAAAAGCTTTGCAATCTCTTTATGCGTATATTTTTCAAAAACATACAGGTTAAAAACTGTTCTGTACCCGGCAGGCAGGTGTGTGAGTATCTCCATTACCTGGTCAGGATTAACTTTCTCCCTGATGCTATCAAATAAAGTTTCTTCATCTTCTCCATCCTTTTCATAGTATTGAACTTTGTCAATGTCGAGGAACCTTTTTTCCTTCAGATGATCGCGAACATAGTTAAGTGCGGTATTGATGACGATCCGTTTCATCCAGTTTTCAAATGCGCTGTCAAACCTTGATTTAAAAGTATGACGATGACGAATGATCTTCATGAAAGCGTCGTGCAGTACATCTTCGGCATCTTCAATGTTTCCGCAATACCGCATAGAAATGCTCAGGAACCGAGACGAATAGCGGTCATACAACAGATCTAAATCCCCATTATTCTGAATTTTATCGTGTGGAGATTGTGTCATTATACCGTTTAATAACAAAGTAACACGGAACCGTCAAATGGTTGCCTGTAATCTTATGCAAGTTAGGGAAAAGTTTCCATTTTCCAGTTTGCAGTTTACAGTTTCCAGTTTCCAGGTCCCAGGTCCCAGTTCCCAGGTCCCAGTTCCCAGTTCCCAGTTTCCAGTTTTTTTGTTTCGGGGAAAAGGTTCCATTGAACCACGGAACCAGGTAGCTCTGTTGGTGTGCGCTTTCAGGCGTGCGGAGCACTTACTCAAAGATAACTTTTGCCCGTCCTTTTAGCACTCCATCCTTATCCATAACTATCATAAAATAGCATCCTGCCGGAATCCCATTCCTGTTGAGAATAAAACGATCGGAGGTGGCAGTTCCACTGAAAACCCGGGTTCCATAAACAGAATAGAGAATAAGGTCGAGCTTTTTGGAACCTGAATATTCCTGGAATAAAATGGTGGCTTGTGATTTCACCGGGTTCGGAAAGATCTGTACTGCAAAGTCAGCGTGTTGATCTTCATTTTCTATACCCACAAGTGAATTACAATCGCTGCCCACAGGCGTTCCCCAGGTTTCCGTGCCCTTTTTAAAGTAGACCAGGGTTCGCTGGGGCACCGGTCCCTCAAATGCAGGGAACAGGGAATAGGTCTGTCCTATTCCGTTGGCATATTCAACAATGGAATCGAGATAATAAAGATATTCCCTCGTTTCCCAACACGTGGAATAATTTTTAAAGTATAGATCATATTCCCCGCCTTTTTTCAGCCGTTGATTGAAAGTGTTTGTGGTTTCATAAAGCCAGGGTGCTA
Organism: Bacteroidota bacterium; assembly: GCA_026391355.1. GTDB lineage: Bacteria > Bacteroidota > Bacteroidia > Bacteroidales > FEN-979 > CAIYUC01. Next base: position 29,191 of record JAPLDH010000013.1, read on the forward strand.
AACGGGTTTCATCGATAATTCCCTTTCTTCTGCTGACCAGTTCATCGGGTAGTTTTGAATATATCGGGTTGAGCAACAACTGCTGAAGATTATATGTAATCGTCACTGTATCAAATGTATTCCCCCATTGATGGGGAAAGTATGATTCCCAGTGCAAGCAATTTTGTACCGAATATCCAATGGAGTCATAATTCCCATAAACAGTTTTAGCCAAAATCTTATGAATGGTATGGGACTGGTACCCCTCTTCTATCCAGGACCATTGATAAAAATAATGGAACTCATCACCAATATCGAAATTGTAGATCTCCTTCGCTCCTATCGGCTGAAGCCCTATGGAAGGATTTGTTTTACCGGCAAGAAAATAGGTGGTTGTATCTCCGGGAATATAATAAACATCGAGGATCTTTGTCAGACCGTAATGCTGGCTCATTTCGAGCGTTCTGCCATTCAGAATATGGGAAATATTGACATTGCTGCTGTTCTTCGCCTGTAAACTCACGATCTTCACCAGGTCAGGAGTACCGAGAACATCCTTGGTGACGATAGAGGCGACAGTGGCCTGGATATAGGATCCTGACGGTAGCAAATAAAACTTCCAATTTTCATTGAGCAATGCCTGTGTATTAATTTTTACCGTATCGCTCATCCTGTTGAAAAAGAAAAACCAGCCATTGGATTTCTTATATACCTTCCTTCCGAGAACGGAACCGTTTGTTGTATCATCACAAGCCAAACCATTCGAGGTATCATGGATCGCCCGATAAGAGGTGAAGATGGTGTCACCGCTCACAGGGATATTGACAGAGTCTTTCCTGAATGCTTTAAGATTCTGGAGATAATCGTGGTAATAAGTCGTTCCCAGAGAACAGATGTTCTCATAATTCTGGGACTGAAGGGATGTGGCAACGAGAATGAACAGGGAGAAGATAACTTTGTTCATAGGGGAGTTTTTTGATGCAAGTTATGAAAAACTATAGTAAAAATAGTCAAACGTCAGTATATTAATTATGGCAATGATATATAAATTTACACTAAAAAACTTGACTTTGTGTAAATAAAGTATTATATTTGCAGTGTTGTTTTAATAGAACATTTGACATGACAGAATTTGCAACAATCTTTGAGTTACTCCAAGAGTTTACGGACGAACAAACTTGCATCAATCATTTAGAGGCACTCCGCTGGGATGGTAAAGTTATATCTCCCTACGATCCTACATCACAAGTCTATAAATGCAAAGGTAATAAATACAAGTGTAAAAACACTGGTCAATATTTCAATGTAAAAACGAGGACTATTTTTGAAGACACGAAGATCCCATTACGGAAATGGTTTATGGCATTGTATATCTTTTCATCTCACAAAAAAGGTATTTCATCCCATCAACTTGCAAAGGATATAGGAACAACTCAAAAGACAGCATGGTTTATGCTTCACAGGTTGCGTTATGCTTTTGACCATCCCAATTTTAAGAAGGAATTAACAGGCCATGTTGAAGCTGATGAAACGTATATAGGTGGTGAAGGAAAAAACAAACATAAGGATAAGAAACAGGCAGGAACCCAAGGCAGGAGTTTGAAAGATAAAACTCCGGTTTTCGGACTTATGGAACGTGGAGGAAATATTATTACCCAGGTCGTACCAGATACCAAACGGGAAACCCTGCAAACTATCATTTTTGACAACGTACAGGCAGATTCAACCATTTCAACGGACGAATGGAACGCTTATAATGGCCTTTCCAAAAAGTACGAACATCTTATTGTAAACCACAGCGCAAAGGAATATGTAAACGGAATGGCACATACAAACGATCTGGAATGCTTCTGGTCTCATTTAAAACATGGTATTGACGGCATCTATCATTGGGTAAGCACAAAGCATTTAGATAGCTATGCAGATGAATTTTCTTTGAGATTCAACACGAGAAAAGATAGTACAAATCAAAGATTTGATTTAATTTTGGGTAATGTTATTGGAAGATTAACGTATAAGGATTTAATAAGTTAGACTATGGAAAACACCAAAGGAGAAATATTGCTATATAAGTCTCAAGATGATGAAATTCAGATAGAAGTACAACTTAAAGACGAAACAGTTTGGTTGACCCAACGCCAAATGGCTCAATTATTCCAAAAGGATTCGGATACAATAGGGGTTCATATCAAAAATATATACGAAAATGGTGAACTTCAACCATTAGGAACTACCGAAAAAAATTCGGTAGTTCAGAAAGAGGGTAAGCGTGAAGTAACCAGAAATGTTGATTTCTTTAATCTTGACGTTATCATTTCTGTTGGTTTTAGGGTTAATTCCATCAGGGGTATACAATTCAGAATTTGGGCAATGCAAACAATCAAGGAGTATCTCGTAAAAGGGTTTGTTCTTGATGATAAAGCATTACAGGGAACAAAGAAGAAATACTTTGATGAATTACAGGAAAGGGTAAGACAGATAAGGATTTCTGAAAAAAACTTTTGGGAAAAAGTAAAAGATATTTTTACAACAAGTATTGACTATGACCCAAGAGCAGAGGTTGCAATTCTGTTTTATAAACAAATTCAAAATATGTTTCATTATGCCATACATGGACATACCGCACCGGAATTAATTTCCGAAAGAGCAGACGCTTCACAAGCAAATATGGGATTAACAAGTTTCAAGGGTGATCACATTACAAGATCAGATGTATTTGTTGCGAAAAATTATCTTACTCAAGGAGAATTAAAAAGGTTGAATTTATTAGTTGACCAATATTTATCTTATGCTGAATTACAAAGCGTGGAACGAAAACCCATGTATATGGGAGATTGGATCAATAAAACTCAACAATTCTTTATATTCAACGAAAAACCTATCCTCCAAGATTATGGTCATGTTAGCAGGGCCACTGCGGAATTGAAAGCCAATAAAGAATATGAGAAATATGATAAAATGAGAAAAGAATTTTATCATACTGTTAGAAAATTAACACCGGCACAAGACGTTACAGACACAGAGATTCGGGAAGTAAAATATATGCCAACTGAAAAAAAAAATCTAAACTCTTTTGACCAACAACTCAAGGGAATGTTAAATGTTCCACCGGAAAACAAAGAATAAATGGAGATTCCAGATAAAATAATAGATCAAGAAATTAATCATCCTAAATTTGAATTTAGGGAAATGACACTTGATTATAGAACTTTATTTTCTTACCCAAAATTTTTCCTTCCGTTAATTTCCTTTATAATTGGGATAGTGGCAAGTTATTTATCATTCAAATTTGACAGCACGCTTTCAATGATTTTCTTTATTATAATCGGGCTACCTACTTTAGTAGTTGGTATTTGTTACACCTTATGGCCATTTGTTACAAGATTGGTATTGCCATTAATTATGATGGCATTGTTATTACTTGAAGCATTAATATTGATACCCCAATCTATGTTGGCAACAATCAGATTAAAACTGATAGAGGGATTATTAGGGCATAGAAACTAATTATAACGTTTCTTGAAATTATGTAGTTAAATGCTTGCTTTTTATTGTTTTACTTTGTATTATTGCTTGAAAAACAAGTGATATGGAACAAGATTCACCAAAGGAAACATTTATTGATTTATTAGATATATTGAATCAATATATGAATCAAGCAAAAGAGCTTGAATTTCTTACAGGTCTTCCGGTAAGGAATGAACCATTTAGAATTTATTTAACATTTTATGTTAACTTATCAACTCCATCGCCTTTAATTGTTTATCAAGAAAAAGCGTTTGAAGTAATGGTTGAGAATAGGGATCAGTTTAATGATGTAATTCATATTGAACGATTCAATAATACACTTAAACTCATATTGTTTGATAAATCAAACAATCCTATTATTAATGTTTCAAACCTTGTTTTTAATGAAAAGGATTTCTTACAAACAAAGGAGTTAACTCTTAAACCCATACAGTATCAAATATTTATGGGAGTTAAAATTGGTAATACCTGGACATCACAGATTAGTCAACCCCGTACACAATTTATTTTCAATACCTGTCTTATCAAGGATTGAAACTTCTGCGTGTTTGCCAAGCTTCTTATTCCTATGAAATGTTAGGGTGTAGAATGGCGTATCAAGAACTTCACCATCTTTAAAAGTTTTTAGTTTTTTGTTTGTTTTCATAATGTATTGATTTTAAATTGTTAAACATTGAAAATTAAGTTTATAAAAAGGATAACCTTAAAAAGGGTACTTATATTTATAGGAACTTTGGTTTTTTTTGCGCCTATGGTTTGGCACTATTGGCAAAAAGGAGATAAAATGACTTGGGATAGATGGTTAACAGGTAGTGTTTTTGCGACAATTATTTTTGCCGCCGTCTTTTATGACGATTTAGAATAAAAAAAATTAGTTGAGATTAAAAGAGAAAAGAACCTTTAGGGAAGTTCTTTGAAAATATTCAAAAGTCTAAATGTGTTTAAAAAATTCGGGTGGGAGTTAGTGTAAATTTATATATCATTGCCTTAATTATTTTGTTGTCAATTACCCCGTGCTTTAGCGCGGGGTTAAACACGCACAATAAAAACCTGGGCTTTAGCCCAAAATAAAGGCAAAATGTTTCGGGCTAAAGCCCGGGATTATTGATGCCCTGAACCCCGGTCTGAAGACCGGGGAAATTCAGGAAGATTTGGGATTTGTCCAAACCTGTTCCTGCAGTACATTTGTCACCCTGTCACCTTGTCACCCAATTAAATAATTTTGTATCTTGCACTCAATAAAACCCTGAAAGGGTTAATCCATTAACCTTCAGATTATGACTTCAAAAAATTCATCATTGCTTTTGGTAATAATGCTTGCAACATTATTCCTATGCTGCAGGATAGCTGTAGCCCAGGACACATTTTCCATTGTCGCAATCGACTCCCTCACCGGGGAGATCGGGAGTGCAGGCGCTTCCTGCGTAAGTTCCAGTTCAAGCTATCCTCACGGGGCACAGATCCTCAGCGATGTGATCCCCGGCATCGGTGCAATCCACACCCAGGCTGCATGGGACCCGGCAAACCAGTCTAATGCACACGACTGGATGATGATGGGACTTCCTCCCCAACAGATCATTGACTCGCTCGTAGCCCACGATGCCGGCGGCAACCCAACAACCCGCCAATACGGGATCGTGGATTACAACGGGGGTCATCCCCGCAGTGCCGCTTACACCGGGATGAACTGCAGCAACTATAAGAACGATACGGCGAATCTCAATTATTCCATTCAGGGGAACATCCTGATGGGACAGCAGATCCTCGATTCGATGCAAACCCGGTTTCTGAATACCACGGGAACGCTTGCCGACCGTCTGATGGCCGCCCTCCAGGGAGCCAAAGTTATCGGTGCTGATACACGCTGTGCCGTTCATGGTACATCGTCGGAGTCCTCGTTCCTGCGTGTTGCAAAAATAACAGACCCGGCTGATTCTCTCTATCTCGATCTCTGGATGGCTTATCCGGCAGGAACCACCGGGATCTTCCCGAAAGACCCCATCGATTCACTCCAGATCCTTTACAACCTGTGGAAAGCCTCAACCCTGGTCAGGGAGATGGAACGCATCCCTGCATATCCAATCAGGGCATTTACGGATGCCAGCGGAATGTGTATCTTCGATTTCACCTTATGTAAAAACTGGTCGTCACTTTCATTGAAGGTAATAGATATTTATGGAAGGTGCATAAAGTCGGCAAAAGTTACCTCCAGGATCATGAAAGTAAACCCGGGAAACACACGCTCCAGGGAGATCCTCCTCTACAATGTGACCGACAGGGATCAGCATGTTGTAGAAAAGGGGAAACTGATACGGTAAACCGATTTCCTGATGAACACTTCACAAAACTCCGGTAAAACCACTATTCCCGGATCCTCAAATGTCATCGAAAACTACGCCCACCATCTGGAATCTGCAATCAAACACGCTCCTGATCTGTGGCTTTGGTCACACAGGAGGTGGAAGAAGTTATAGGGATCGTGGGACAAAGTCAACAAGTCAACAAGTAAAAAATTATATTATGAACCAAATCCTGTTAACACTGATCATCTCCGTAGGTTTTAACCTTGTCCTGTTTATTCCTGCCTATCGTTTCAAAACAGATCATTTGACTGACATTTCGTATGCCCTCACTTTTATTGGTCTGGCTTTTTTCGGGTTCGTCAAAAACACTTCCACGCTGCCTTCTGTAATGCTTTATCTCATGATCCTTTTGTGGGCAGGACGGCTGGGTGTTTTCCTGTTCAGCCGTATCCGTAAGATTGGCAGGGACAAGCGGTTTGACGGTATGCGTGAGAACTTCTGGCTGTTTGGCCGTTTCTGGCTCCTGCAGGGGATTACCGTTTGGGTCATCCTGATACCCGCCATTTTTTTCTTTACAGCTCCCTCTACAACCCTTTCATTTCTTTCCCTTCCCGGTTTCCTGATATGGCTTGCCGGTCTTTTAGCGGAAACCATCGCTGATCTGCAGAAATATAGGTTCAGCACCAATCTTTCAGACCGGGGAAAGTGGATTGAGACCGGCCTCTGGAAATTTTCCCGTCATCCCAATTACCTTGGCGAGATCATGGTCTGGACAGGGGTGTACCTGTTTGTTTTACCGGGATTAAGCACTGTCCATGCATGGATCGGGCTGACAGGCCCTGTTTTTATCGCACTTCTCCTGATCTTTGTGAGTGGAATACCAATCCTGGAAAAGAGTGCCGATAAAAAATGGGGCGATCGGGATGATTACCTTGAATATAAAAAACGTGTTGGGGTGCTGGTGCCGAAAATATCATTATTCCATTAATAAGCACCTGAATTTTTCCTCACGGAACTCATTTCAAAATCAGCGGCAACCTTTGAAGCGGAGGAAACAAACATCTTCTGAAGAATTTCATCGTATGAATTCAGGTTCGGGAAGTCATCCAACTGGATGTACTGGTAATGCAACGAGTCAAGACTCAGGGAGTTAAAAAGTCTTACTACTGCTGGGGCAATTTGGGGAAGTAGTAAGGTTTGTGTCGAATCCGGTCCGAAAATATTCCAGTCAAAATTCTCCTGGTTGGCGCTTAAAAATTGCCAGTTGGCATTCCAACTCCGGTATGTTCCTGTGGTATTTCTCCTGACCCGGTTGCCGGTAATTTCAACGGAAGTAATTCCTGCATCGATCTTCCTGAACTGATCAGGGATATCACCCAGTGAGTGATAAAACCACTGAACATCCGACTGATAATTTTCATGCAGCATCACCTCGGTAATGAACCCGGAAAACAGGGAGGGTGGGAAGGCAACATCCACAGCATTCATACTATTGCCATCACTGAGGATCCTGTCTGTCCGCAGCGTCAGTGGTGTATCAAAATCTCCACCTCTGTAACCTGCCACGGAAACTTCATAATCCAGCGCACTCATAGGGAATGTGATCGTATGGTGGTCAGGGGGAATGGCATCAGACATATCGATCTCATAATTCCCGCCTTTTGTAATACCGGAAACCCATTTGTATTTATCTCCCTGGGCTGTCTGGATCTTGATATAAATATCATCAGGTGACTGATACAACATTTCAGTACAATTTAAAAACCTGAATGTCAAATTATTATATCCGGAGTTTGAAAAAAGGATGGGACCGGTAAGGGCAGGCAGATGGGTTAGTGAAACCGTAGCATGACCGGCAGAATCAGGTTTAATACCTTTCAATGTCCATTCAGAGTGAGGTTTTACCTGGGTATATGTATTCAGATGGACCTCCAGAAAATGCATAATGATCTCATAATTGACAATGGTGACGGTGATCCTTGAAGGAATATTCCGGTTGACTTCCGAATAAATTGAATACGTTCCGTTCTTGCTGCAGGTTGTATCAGCCAGGATATTACCATCAGCATCAGAAATGAAAATGATGGCTGAAAGCTGGTCAGGTATGAACTGATCTGTAAAATTGACTGTCAGCAGTGCCTCTTGTGATGGAGGGCTGGTATTATTCTTTTTACATCCCGTGAAGGACAGGATAAGCACCAGTAAAATTATGGCAGTCCCGGTTAAATATCTCATATTAACGGATCACTTTGATATCTTTCGTGGCTTTCGGTGACCCAGCAAGGTCGAAATCACGTGTAAGACTAATTGCAACAGAATGATTTGGTGTAAGTTGCTTCCCTTTGTAGTCTTTATAGACAGGAATATCGCAGAGTATGGAGATATTCCACTTACCTGCAATGGAATAACTGAGTTGCGGTGAAAGCAGGATAAGCCAGTTTCCGGTATTCGGTCGGATCTGGTGATCATCTTCATCCTGCAGGCGATATTCACTTCTTACCTGCAGGATCCCGAGAAAATACTTAACGATCTTTTTTGTGACAAAGAGTGAGTTGAGCAACATATCGCCGTATTTATATTTTGAAGTGTCAGCGAAGTTGTGGTCAAAACGGTTCATGGAGAAAACGCGCATGGTTACATCCGGAAATCCCTTGCTGAAAAACAAGATCCCGGAACAGGCGAATGCATTTGTAGAGGGTTGTACATCGCGGGAAAGCTGAACGTGATCCTTTTCCTGGGGTGTCCGGTTGAAGGGATAACGAAATCCTGCACCGGCAGTAAGTTCGATCTGCTGCACCGGTTTGACAAACATTCCATATTTCACTGTGACTCCCCCATTGGATAATCCATACCCCTTTTCCTGGAAGTCAATCGTTTTAAAGATCTGCGTTTTATTGATAAAGTATCCGAAATCGGCTTCAATGGTCAGTCTTTTCGTCAGGCCATAGCCAACCAATGCCCCAAGGAAATTGTAATTGGACGATTTCAGCTGGTTGTTCTCCGTAACCTTTGAAGTTCCCTCATAATAGGTATCTGAGTAACTCCTCCGGTAATACGTAATGAGCCGGAGTGTGTTTTTTCCGAGTATTCCAATATAGACGGAGGCCCCCACAGGACTTCCGGTTGAACAGCATTGTGAAATGGCTTGTTCAGTAAAAAAGAGGCAAAAGAAAAAAGGGAGTAAAAAGGTTCGTTTAATTATGGACATTGATCTTAACTTCTTTTGCATCCGCATGTCCGTTGTTATCAGTAACCTGGCAGGTGACGGTGAATTTATCGGAATGACAAACTGTCCACTGTACCTGTGAACCATTCCCGACGAAGGTACCATAACTGGCGGTCCAATGATAGGTCAGTCCGCTTCCTGTTGCAGTCGCTTTTATGGTTGTGATCCCGTTAACCGGCAGAACGGTATCATTCGGAACCAGGCTCACAAACTTGAATTCGCTCCCGTTATCTGAAGGCGTTGACTTCGATTTACTGCAGGACAGAATAGTAAAACCTGTAATGAAAACAAGTAAGTAAAAAGCATATTTCATGTTAACGTATTTTAATTGTTAGGAAATGTTCTCTTATAAATACGAGACAAATTTACTAAAAATATTATATGCAGTTTATTAAATATCAAAATTCAGTTTCATACTTGAGTTTAATTCAGAGGATCAAAGTAACATTAAGGGATTTATAAAAATATTATCTTTACATTATGGAGAAAGTGGTTACACGGAACCACGGAACCACCGGAACATGGTGACAAGATATTCCGCTTTTTAGGAATTCTGCATTCAAGCATTAAGTGTTATGATGAGATATTTCCTGATCTCTTTTTTATTTGTCTGGAACATCTTCCTCGTCCATGCTCAAACGCCCGTACAGATAGTCCGGGGCAGGGTTACCGATGCGGATACCAAGGCAGGCTTGCCCGGAGCCAATATTGTGATCCTTGATTCTGACCCGTTGCTGGGCACCTCTTCCAATGCTGACGGCACTTTCAGTATCGGAAGCGTACCTGTTGGACGGCATACCATCCAGATACGCTTTATGGGTTATAAACCTTCATCAATGCCTGAGATCCTGGTCACATCCGGCAAGGAGGTTATCCTTAATGTGGAATTGGAAGCGTTTGTGGTCAACACCGGCGAAGTGGAGGTCAAAGCAAGCATGGACAAGGACAAACCTGTTAACCCCATGGCCATTATCAGTTCCCGGTCATTCAATGTTGAAGAATCAAGGAGATATGCAGGTTCTGTAGATGACCCCATGCGGGCAGTTTCGAATTTTGCCGGTGTCGTTGGTAACAACGGAATCAACTCAAATCAGATCATGATCCGGGGGAACTCTCCCAAGGGCTTACTCTGGCGGGTGGAAGGAATGGACATACCCAATCCTAACCATTTCTCTTTTGTAGGAACCTCGGGTGGAGGTTTTACTATTTTCAGCAGCCAGGTACTGAGTAATTCCGATTTCTATACCGCCGCTTTCCCTGCCCAGTTCGGCAACGCTCTTTCAGGTGTTTTCGATATGCGCTTCCGGAACGGGAACAATGCCCGCTACGAGTATGCATTTCAATTGGGCGTTCAGGGAATCGATTTCGCAGCAGAAGGACCGTTCAGCAAAAAAAACACATCTTCATACCTGGTCAACTACCGGTATTCTATCCTCGCTTTCCTCCAATACATTGATCCCTCAATGAAAAACGAGATCCCTGAATTTCAGGATGTGTCCTTTAAGATCAACCTGCCGACAAGGAAATCCGGAACATTTGCGTTGATCGGTATCGGTGGGATCTCCTGGATAAAAGACACCCCGGTGCAGGATTCAACGAAATGGAAGAATCTGGATGACCGCTCCCGGTCTTCACTGAAGAATAAAATGGGGGCAATCGCCCTGACCCACGTGATCTATCTGTCACGCCATACCTATCTCCGATCCTGCCTGTCAAACACCTACAACGATATTTCTGCCGACGACAGCCATATGATCTCCGGTTATAAACTGCAACCGGAGGATAGTATCATTCATCAGAATATCCGTGCCAGTGGTTCGGTTTCTATCCATAATAAATTTGGATCCCATTACTCCCTTCTCAGCGGTATTACTTATAACCGTATGTTTTACAACCTCATGATAAAATCCAGGAACCCTTTTACCGGGATTTTTCAGCAGGTGAATAAGGGCAGCGGAAATACCGGGCTCATCCAGGCATTCTCCGAATCAAAGATCGACATTACCAATAACCTTTCCTTAAATCCAGGTCTCTGTTTTCAGTACCTGCTTCTGAACGGACATTATTCTCTGGAACCCAGGCTGGGCATTCGATGGCAGATATCCGGCAGGCATGCGCTGAGTGCTGGTTATGGTATGCATTCACAATCAGAAGATATCGGTCTTTACCTTTCACAGGCTTCAACCGATGGTATAACCATGGTTCAACCCAATAAAAACCTTAACTTCAGTCATGCCCATCATTTCGTACTGGGTTATGATTATCTTATCAGAAGCGATATCCGGCTCAAAATTGAAACCTATTACCAGTACCTCTATGACATCCCGGTCAAACCCGGCAGCTATTTTTCACTCATCAACAGCACCGGTGATTATTCGAACGACACCCTTGTCAATTCAGGTACAGGAAGGAATGAAGGGATCGATATGACTTTTGAGAAATTTCTTACCCACCAGTATTATACGCTGATCACGGTTTCCCTGATCGAATCAAAATACAGAGGGGGCGATGGTATCCTCAGGAATACACGGTTCAATTCCCATTTTGTCATCAATATGCTTGGAGGTAAAGAATGGACCATCCGCAAAAAGAATATTTTCGGGCTGAACCTTAAGGCATCACTGACCGGCGGGGAATTCTATGTACCGGTCGACCTGCAACAATCCATTCAGCAACAGCGGGAAATACTGGATGAAAAGAATGCATATTCACAGCAATTGCCTGCGTTTTTCTACTTCGACCTGACCCTCACCTACCGCACCAATCACCGGAAATTTTCCGGTATCTGGGCTGTCCAGGTAAAGAACCTTCTCAACCAGAAGCCCTGTACCGGGTATGTCTACGATAATTTCAATGCTTCCGTTGAACAGCAAAGGGCACTGGGGATCATACCCCTGATCAGTTATAAAGTTGAGTTTTAATATTCAGGTATGGAATCTAACGAAAGAATACCAAAAAAAAAAGTGTAACCCAATTTCAATGGTCATTGCAAGGGAAAATCCCTTTACTTTGCAAAAAATAAAAACACCGGTGAAGAAGAGAATAAGCCCATTTCTGATAATTCTGCTGATTATATATTTACCCGGTCACACACTTTATGCCCAGTCATGGGAATTCATCAAAGAAAAGGACGGGATCAGGATCTATACTCGCCCGGAAGCAAATTCTTCACTGAAATCTTTCAAAGGTGAAGCCACCCTTCATACACAAACCGCCAAGGTCTTTGAACTTCTCGGGAATGTAACAAATACCTCCTGGTGGGATGAGAATGTGAAGGATCTGAAAGTTCTTGCATATGATAAAGACAAGCTGATCCGATACTACCTGGTTTACCATGTTCCATGGCCTCTTGAGGATCGTGATCTTTGTGTCGAATCCAGGATCACTACTGACCCTGTAACGGGGATCAGGATAATCTTTGCACAACCACTCCTGAATACTGTCCCTGAAAAACCAGATAAAATACGTATTAAAAAATACTGGCAGAAATGGACCGTCGAACCGCTCGGCAACAACCTGGTTCATGTTACCCTTGAAGGATTTGTTGATCCGGGTGGATTCGTTCCGGCATGGCTTTATAACATGGTAATAACCGATGCTCCGTTAAAAGTGATCCACGGAGTTCAGAGCCGGGTGGAATCCAAAAATTAAGTTTCTCCACGCACGTCCATACCCAACCGCTACCGTTCAAAGGAATTGTACAGGGAAGTTGCTTTGGGTTATTTTTCCGGCTTCAATGAGTTGTACATCCAACTGATCTCATTTGCAGTCAATGCCCTGTGAAAGATCCTTACCTCATCCAGCAAGCCACCAAAATGGTTGGCGTACGGATTGTCATAATTCCACTCTGACTGGTTATTCCATAGGGTGCTTGCCCTCGATTTGATGAACCCAAAAGAAAGAACATTCGCTTCTTCCGGTGCAGTGCCATGGTATTTTAAGCCAACAACATACCTTCTTGGATCACCTGCCGGCCATAAATTGAAGTCCTGTGATTTCATCTTATCACCATTGATGTACAGCGTGCCAATTTTCGTAGTACTGTTGTAAACACAGGTAATGAAAGCCCATTTATCTTTCAGCAGGGCCTGAACCCCGCCGGAACCGGTAAGATCCCTGCAATAGGTCCACCCCTGCCAATCCAGGTTACCATCCCCGGCAAACCAAAGATCTTCTGAAATGCAGGATGTGTCGCCAACATTATAGGAAGCTGACAACTTGCAGGCGGAGTAATCACCGGAAATCTGAAACTGGAAACCAAAGGATGCACCAAGCCCAATAACACACTGGTCTCTTGGATTTCCGGCTGAATCAATCTGCCCTGCAGAGATGGCCTTAACATAAAATGACAACGTGAAATCATGCGTATTCTCCAGTGCATCCCCGTTGGGAATTTCTACAATGGTCGTAGTCCCGTTGAAAACACCTGCCTGGCCTGCTGCTGAATTGAATGAAGCGGCATAAAGCAGGTCCACGATACCTGTATCAGGAGGATTGAAGGTGCCAACCTGGTCCTTAACTGTATCGTTAAAATTCCAATATGCAACAGTTCCTCCGGGAACGAAGGTACCTGTTGTGGTGAATGTCTTGTCATATTCCGGCAATAACTGACCTTCAACCGACATGATCCCTGTTTTAAAACTCAGGGTGTAAAATGCCCCATTTCCCAATCCATTCGTCGGAACGATCGTGATACTTGATCCGGCAACGGTAATGGTCAACGGAATATTAATTGTATCATAACTCTCGGTCATTCTGATGGTTGTATTGTTAGCTGTGGGTATGCTGACACCTGCTGAGAACGTTGCAAGGATCTGGGGATTGGCCGGCACGTTTGAGGGGGGTGTTGCGGTATTCAGGTCAATGGCGCCTGTTGTCAGAGATGTCAGACTAAAAATCACCGTCCCATTTTTATTCTTACAACCGGTCACTCCTGCCAGGAGCACCAGTACCACAATCAATGAACAAATTACGACAATTTGTCTTTTCATGGCATTTCTGAATATGGTTATGCAATAGTAAAATTTACACGGCAATCAGGAGATTAATCTTTATATGGTTGAAGTATGCAAGATACAAACGATCGATCCATAAAACAATATTTATTCAGACAAAATTTTAATCACGGGTATGAACCCCGGGGCAAGCCATGGACCCGAATCGGATTTATTAATCATGACAGTACCGTTTCATTACCTTGTAGGCATCCTGTATCCCAAGTTCACCGGCACGGCTCAGATCAGTACAACCCGGTGTTATATCATTCAGCAGAATATATAGTAACCCGCGGTTATATAAAGCTTCGGCAAAATTGGGTTTCCGCTCAATTACGCCGGTGAAATCCCTGATAGCCCCCGGGTAATTACCCATCAGGCATTTTATATATCCCCTGTTGTAATATGCAAAGATGAAATCCGGGTCCAGCCGTATGGCTTGATCAAGATCATGAACAACAGCTTCGAAAGTGTGCTCGGGGTCCCTTGGAGGGACCGGTTTCTGTGATTTTCCTGCGGTATTTGCAATGGTGATCTGATCACGGTAATCATTTACTTTCTGCATATACCGGATAAAGGCAAAACGTGATGTTGCCCTGCAAAACCAGGCCAGAACAGATGTTGTGTCCCTTCTGAAAAGTGAATCATAATCACAGAATGCAGCATCAAATTTTTGAAGACCGGTCAGGGAGACCGCTCTTTTAACCAGCCATTCCGTGATATTCTTCAGTGAATCCAATCGTCTTGAGTCTGCCGCCACTTCTTTCTGATAGGTTGAATCCCTGATGATATCGGGCTGGTTTGTAAGGGTGATGATATCGGAGAAATAATGCGGTTTCTGGTATGCATCATACAGGCTGAGCTTGTCAAACCCGGCTTTTCCGATCATCAGGTAATAGAGGGGTATTAACTGTATATCGACAAATTGATTCTGAAGTTTACTGTTCATTGTGTTCATCTCTTCAAAATCACCGCTTAATTTTACCAGGCTTTGCAGGTACTTCTCCTGTTTCCACCTCAGACTATCGGCGGAAAGATTGCTCTTTTTCCCAAGTTCGATCGCTTTTTCATAGTCTTCCTGTGCACCGTGATGATCATTGACTTTAAGCCTGATCTGGTAACGTTCATAAAGTGCATAAGCGAAATCAGGATACAGTTCGATCGTTTTATCCAGGTCTTCGAGCGCTCCCACCGGATCATTCAATTCTGCCTTCAGCATACCACGATAAAAATAACTCATGATGTTTTTGGGGTTCAGCTTTATTACCACATCATAATCCCGGATGGCGCTTTTCTTATCATTCATATCCTGGAAAACGATAGCACGATCGAAATAGGCATAGGAATTATAAGGCGACAGACGGATGACCTTTGTAAGGTCGGCCATGGCCCCTTTGTGATCAGTTTTTTTGATAAGGGCAAGGGCCCGGTTAAAAAGGGCATATACACTGTTGGAATCGATCCTGATCGCGCGGTTGAAAGCAATGATAGCTGAATCCGGTTGAGTCTGTTCCATCCATACGGACCCAAGCTGGATATAACTGTAGGTATTGGCCGGGTTGATTGAAATTGCCTTGTTGAGATCTTCAATGGCTTCACTGTACCGGACCAATTCAAGCTCTGAACTTCCTTTTATGATGTAGACGTACTCGGCAGGATACTTCAACGCGATAGCTCTCTTGCAATCACTGATGCATGCATAATACTTTTTCAGATAGAATTTGATCCTGGCCAGATCAAAATAGATCTCTGCATTAGCTGTATCCAGCTTGAGCGCTTCTTCCAGATCCGATAGCGCACCTGAGAAATTATGTTTCTGGCTCCTAACGATCGCCCGGTTGATCAACACATCAGGCTGCAGCGGCGAAAGTTCCAGCGACCTGGAATAATCCTCATCTGCCCCGATAAAATCTTCCAGATTTGATTTTGCAATGCCCCTCAGGTAGTAAAGGTCAGCATTGTATGGCTCTTTCTGGATGGCCATATTAATATCTCCAAGCGCTTCAATAAACTGCCCTTTGCGGATCTCATTGATACCAATTTGTTTGAAATCAACAATCTTCTGTGCATAGGAATGTCCGCACAGTATTGTGGCTATTACGAAGAGAAAAAGAATGTGGGAGAAGGTTGTCCAGGACCTTTTAGAATGCCTGTCTTTCATTATTTTATCTGACGCGTGATTGTAATAACGCGTCAGATAAAATAAAAGTATATCCTCTATTTAGGTCGCATAATGATTTCGATGCGATTATCCTGACCTAATACTTTCTTTGCAAAGTCTTTAATATCAGCAACCTTTAATGCCCTGACATTATTTTCATAACCGGTGAGATAGTTAAGTCCATAGAATGAAAAATCAATTAGTGTATTGTTCCACCAATTGTTTTCTTTCAAATCCTCCTGTCGTTGTTTCAGGAAATATTCCGTGGCTTTCTGGAGTTCAGCATCCGTAGGACCTTCTCCCATCATTTTTGCTGCTTCCCTTTCCACAATCCCGACCAACTTGTCAGCTTTCAAAGGATCCGTCTCAAACATCACATTCATCCTGAAATTGGGTTCAGGTACCTTTGAAACATTGAACATGACCCGGATACTATAGGCGCCACCCTCCTCTTCACGGATCGATTCAATATACCGCAACTCAAGAACGTGCCGCAAAGCATCTCCCAGTAATTTATTCTCTGCATTGTATTCACAGCTCCCGTTAAAATTGACAAAAACAGAAGTTCGGGGAGTTTTTGTTTCATGCAGGAAATCATTTTTGACTTTTCCTTGCGGCGGTCGAACCCCATTGTCTTTATACACCTCATTACGACTTACCGTCGGTATGGAGGCCAGGTATTTTTCCAGCAACGGTTTAACGGAATCAGGGTTGATTTTCCCAATGAACTGGAATATAAAATTTCCAGGGTCTGAATAACGGTCTTTGTAAATCGACTGCAGCTTTGTAAGGGTTATCTCATCAAGAAATTTGTAAGTCATCGGAACCGTCCGCTTGTTATGGTTATTGATCATCACCTGGATACTATCGCTAAAGGCTTTGCGGGGTTCTGATTCAGCATTGATATAATAGGCTTTCATTTTACTCATCCAGGTCTTGAAATCAGCCTCATTCCAACGCGGGTTTGTAAAATAGAGATAGATGAGCTGAAGCGTGGTTTCCAAGTCTTTGGGAGATGTTCTGGCTGAAATTTCATCCCGGTCTGAACTCAGGTTAAGTGAAACATTCACCTTCTTCCCTGCAAGCATTTTTGTAAGATCAGTCCGTGAAAAGTCACTCACTCCCATCTGGTTGACTGCATCACTGAGAATATCGGCAGTATGTAATTCTTCGGTTTTCAGCAAGGAAGTACCTCCCGGGCTATAACCACGGATGAGCAGTTCGTCTTCCTTGAAATCGGTGGATTTGATGATCACTCTCATGCCATTCGACAATACCGCTTCATAGAAGCCAGGATCATTGTTTGTTGCCGACTTCTTTATTGAACCTGGAACCGGTTCCTTTTCAAGAAGCTTTTTATTGGCCGTGAGGTCAACATAAGGATCTATTTTCTGGGTCTTATAGTTCGCCAGAACATTTTGGATATTCTGAACCGTTGGCAAGGTAACGCCGGGTTTATCAGGACCTGTAACCGTAACTATCATATTGTTATCCGTAACATATTTTTTCGCTTCGGCGTTCACTTCGTCAAGTGTAATGTTTGGAACCATTTCATTGGCAAACTGGTACTCATATTCGATTCCGGGATTAGGGTTGTTGATGAGGAAATTCATGACATTCGCATAAACGAGTTCCCGGTTCTTCCTTTTGTCCCTTTCCATGTATCTTGATTCATAATTTCGCAGCATGTTTGCTTTGGCCCGCTCAAACTCGGTAGTTGTAAAGCCATATTTGTTCATTCGCTGCATTTCTGTCAGTAAGGCTTTCAACGCTTTAACCGATTCATTATTGGCTGCCTGGGCAGTTCCCGAAAAAGCATCCTTTGCACGTACATAATTTCCATAATAACTATAAGCGGAAATAAAGGGAGGATTTTCCTTTCGTGAAATTTCATTCATCCTTTCTGAGAACATCGTATTAATGAGGTTGCGAATCAGTTGTAACCGCATATAGCCCAAATTCTTATTATTATCTTTTATGGCATCGTGCTTAAAACTGACATCAACGGATGTTTCAGTTGCCTCCTTGTCTGTGGCAGTTCCTATCAACGGGGTAATATTATCCGGCAACGGGAATTCTCCTTTTGGCGCCGGATTCTGTGATTTCGGGATGGAACTGAAAAGTTTCCTGATCTTACTTTCGATTACATTGACATCAAAATCACCAACTACAATAATGGCCTGTAGATCCGGCCTGTACCATTTTTTATAGAAGTTCTTAATGGTTTGATATTTAAAATGGTTGATGACTGCGGTATCTCCGATAACATCCCTTTTTGCATATTTTGAACCCTTGTAGATGACCGGGGCAAGCTTATTTTGCATACGTTCATCAGCCGTGCCATACATCCTCCACTCTTCCCGGATCACACCTCTCTCAAGGTCGATCTCTACCGGTTCAAAGGATATATAGTTCGACCAGTCATGCAGGATCAGAAGTGCACTATCAATGATCCCTTCCCTGGTCAGCGGGACATTTGATAAATTATAAACCGTTTGCTCAACACCGGTACCTGCATTTACATTTGTGCCGAATTTTACGCCGATGGTCGCCAGGTAATCGAGGATGCCTTTTTTCGGAAAATTCTCCGTGCCATTGAATGCCATATGTTCTGTAAAGTGCGCCAGTCCATTCTGATCATCATCTTCCAGGATCGCTCCAACATTATGTGCAATATAAAACTCACCCCGTTTTTCAGGAAGCTTGTTCGAACTGATGTAATAATGCATACCATTATCGAGCACCCCGGTCCTGACCTTTGGATCCAACGGGGGCATGGTATTCAGATCATACTTTTGGGCCAACAATCCTGCAGCGCTTGTCAGGATAAATGCCAGCGCTAATGCTAAACGCATAAATTTACTTTTCATATAATTGTTTATTGGTTGTGATTTACTCTACAAACCTACGTGAAATTATTGAATCCTGCAAAAGAGATCAGCAGTCTGCCAATCAGAAACTTACCCGAAGAAATCCAAATGCAAGAGAAGCCATAATGTCCTCTCTTTTGAAAATGATGGGAAAATCACGGGTTGCAACCCCGATCTCCCAGGTGGATTTTTCATTTCTCACCGGGTAAAGAGTAAGTCCGAAAGGAATATTTACTCCAACATCTGCCCCGGTCACCAAACCTGCAGAAATTTCAACCCATTTTATGGGTTCAATTCTGAGCCCAATTCCAAAAATTCCTTTATCAATTGCCCCTGGTACTTTTGTCTGAAAGGGGACAATGGCATCGACTCCGACTTCAAGTTGGGGAATGATCCTGTAACTTGCTCCACCCCTTAATTGTATGGGCAAATTGACCCTTTTTGAGCTTAATCCCTTCCATGCATTGGAGTCACTGGGTAACCCATCTATCTTGATGAGCTGACCCGCATTGAAGATGTTATAATTATTTATCCCGGGTGTTTTAATTTTAAAAACCGCGATATCATTTGCCTGGTAAACATTTCCGTTCCAGTTTATGTATCCGATGTCATTTATTGCCAAGCCGATTTTTATCTTTTTCAGGATGCGAAAAGTTAACCCGATATCCAACCCAAAGCCGGATCCTACTTTTTTAACGCCATTTCCCGATATCTGAGAGGGGGTGGGTGCGCTGTAATTAATATTGAATTCAGGACCCAATGAGCTGAAAGCGGTGAGTTGATTGTTATCGAGAACGAAATTAAAACTACCATACCCTTCGAGGTACTTCAACCCAATCCCTGCATAAATGGATAATATATCATTATCAATGATCTTACGTCCATACCCGAAATTATATTCCCGGTACCATATGAACTGCAGTTTTGTCCCACCATAAACGAGCGATATAGGTTTCGGATTTGTGGTATAACCCGTGGTATCAATACCTTTCACTACAAGGCTGTCGAAATAGGCTGCATGATACCCAAGGAAAAGGAACTGGGCTGCCTCAGCATCCATCGTGGTATTCCATAATATACGGTCCCTGACACTGACGGCAAATCCTCCGGCTTGTTCATTATAATAGGAGACTCCCAGCCAGGTAACCCCAACCTGGCCCCACAATTTGGTGTTTGTAAACCGCTGGGCAGCATCAAGTTTCTGCGACAAGGTCAGACTAATATTGTTATTGAACAGGTCGTTTGTCACCTGTGATTTCGACAAAGCATTGGTATAAAGACTGACACCCGTTTCAAGAAACCCAAGTGTAAGATGATGTTTATCGTTCACCCAGCCAAGGTTTGCCGGGTTGATGCCCAGGCACTGATAGTCGGCCAGGAAAGTAGTAGAATAACCACCACCAATCGCATTAAACGAATTGATCTCGGTTTGGGAGTAAACCGCAGGTAAACTGCAAAACCATGAGATGAAAACAAAAATGTAGAATTTATTCATTGTATCTGAATTTAAGGATTGATACATCAAAACTAATGAAAAGAGTGACGGAAAAAATAAAAACCTGTAAGATAATTCGGACTTGTGAAAAATAATCAATTGGTATGAACCCCAAGGCCCCGAATACTCGGGACGGGGAATTTACCATGCACCTCATCCCCTGCAGGGGTTGAGGTGAAAAAATTAATATTAGATTTCTGCTCGTGACAACCAGGGACGCCTGGATAGACGATTAGGGGCGGAAAGTAAAATTACTACCCTGTATGAATTACCAAGTAAAGACATGGGAATAACAGCAGG
Source organism: Bacteroidota bacterium (assembly GCA_026391355.1). Lineage (GTDB taxonomy): Bacteria > Bacteroidota > Bacteroidia > Bacteroidales > FEN-979 > CAIYUC01. The sequence goes on from JAPLDH010000013.1 coordinate 50,047, forward strand.
CAAGAATGTAATGTATATCTATGACCGAAACAAGGAACAAAAAAACCATGCACTTTATATTTTAGCTAAGGGACACAAATATATTGAATTGTTTGCGATTCCTACTTCAATAACATCTGTGTTAGAAAGGAATGAAACACTCCTATTTGCAACAGAGAATAAATTATTTTCAATTAATTTAAAAAGTAAAGAGTTGAAAGCGCTTGCTGCTTTGCCCAAGGATAAAGAAATAGAATCAATAGCTGTGGATACTGCAAGCAACAGTATATACTTTTCAACCAACAGTATGGTATATGCCTTAAAAGATACAAGTAAGGTAATAATTACTGATCAATTCGGAGGAATTCTCCGGTTCTTTAATGATGGTCTAATAGTTTTTAACCCTGATAAGAAATTCTTAATCAGAATAGTTGGCATTGAGGATCAGATAGCATCAAAAATGCAGGAATTGAAGGCTGCTGCAAATGGTACTCAAAGAACCAATGTGAATAAGGAAAGTAGGTCAATGACTTCAGCTTTGTCAAATACTTTACAGGACCCAGAAAGCTCACATACACAGATGCCAAGGGAAATTCTGCCAGTTTTGAGGGAGAATTTGTCAATTCCTACAAAACGGGACCAGGCAAAATTATTTTTTACAACCCAGAAGGAATTGAATTTGAAAGAATTGTTGGGACATGGGAAAATGATATCCTCATCAAAGGTGATATGGTCAAAAAAAACGGTGAAAAATATAATGGGGGTTTTTATGGTTATGAATATTCAGGTAGTGGAAATTTGACCTATGCTAATGGGAATAGCATTGAAGGAATATTTACCAAAGGAGTGCGAAATGGGATTTCAAAATTCACTTACAAAAACGGAGAAACAACTGAAGGAAATTATAATATGGGGTGTGCTGATGGTGATTTTACTTTTACCTTTCCTTGTGGAGACAGGTGTATATTTTCCTTTAAAAACGGAGCAATAAATCAAAGGGGAACATATTTTTATAAAGACGAACAATTTACAAAAATCGAGTTCAGTGATCTGGCATCACAGGATTATTCACAGGTTCTGGAAAGGACGAAAACCAAACTTGCGTTTGTGTGGTTAAAAGCGGGTTCAGGGCTAAAGGATAGTGACATTGAGGAGAAGAATAGGAACCGTGACCGTATATATCTCCTGTTAGCTTACTTATGTGCTGAAAATGGCTCTTTTATCAAGGAGGCTGCATGGGAGGTGTGTATGAATGATCCGTGGATAAAGGATAATATTAATTCTTTCCAGGTCACATTTCTTTTAAAATCATTGAGCCAGGATAAAGCGCTGAAAGCCATGTAACTATATAATGTACCCCGTTTTTAGGACAGGCAGTGAAGATGGATTACTTTATGTGAGTATGGTTTTTTCATAAATAAAATTTTAATTACATATCTTGTAAATCTTATCATCTCCGGAAATTCTTACAATAGAACAAATATAGTTATCAAATCTTTATAAAATTCAATCCCTTAAGACCAGAAAATAATCTTCTTAAAAACATTATCTTTGCCCACCAAAAAATTCCGGCCCCGTAGTTCAATGGATAGAACGGAAGTTTCCTAAACTTTAAATGTAGGTTCGATTCCTACCGGGGCTACAAATAAATAAATCCATATATCCTTTCCATTTTCAACAGCCAGTTCATACTCCCTTTGAGTAAATGACTTATTTGTCTCTTTGTCAATACTGCCATATCTCATACCAATTATTCCGATGAAAATGTCGGATTCTGAAACTTCATCCATACTAGTCTCCAGTGGTTTAGCACTCCTAGTTCTACCTCTCTGCTTTGGTCTGCTGCCACGGCTGCTCAACGAGTTTGCGGGTGTTGGGGTTCTTATCGGTGGGTTTATCCAAATATAGTGGCTTGCTTGAGAAGTACCTTGAAAGTAAAATGTAGTATTTGTGGTTCATGGTTTTTAATCTTTAAACACCCTCGGGTGCTTCGCACACCGAGGGGTTTTCAATTCAACCCGACGGGGTCTGAAAGACCCGCCGGTGTTATATTTTCTCATCCCACATTTCCCCCTTAGTTTGCTGCCAAGGTTGCTCAACGAGTTTGCGGGTGTTGGGTTTCTTTTGGGTGGGTTCATCCAAATAGAGCGGTTTGCTTTGGAAATATCCAGCAAGGTTGAAGTGATATTTATTTTGAGCAGTTTCCATTTTGGGCACGGTCATTATTCACCTCCTGCAATAAACGGATTAAACTTCAATTTTTCTCCGCATTTTGGGCATGTGCTAAGCAAGCCCGGATCTTCCCAAGCTTCATCCGGCAAATCCAAACAAGGGGATTGTTCTGGTTTTAATCCTGCTTCTTTTGTAATTTTTTTAATTGTATCTAATACCGAAACTGGTGATGCAAAGCGGTGCCCGCATAATGGGCAATCTGCTGTTGGCATTTGTAACTTTCTCTGGGTGGAATCCCAAATTCTCCGGGTATTGGCTATTTTTTGCTTGATATTAAAATATAAACAATATTTTAAAAAAAATATTCCACCACTAAAACCACCTAAAACAACATAGTTATTCCAGCATGTACTACTGATTAATCCCTGATTTGCATAAAAATGAGAAATAGGGGCCCCGTTTTCGAGGTCCCATAAAATACAGGTTCTGTCCCAAGATGCCGAAACGGCCATTTTCCCATCAGAGGTGACAGCAACGGAACAAACATCAGAAGAATGTTCAGATAAAGTTTTCAGGACTTTACCGCTTAAGAGGTCCCATAAAATACAGGTCTTGTCATGGGAAGCCGAAACTGCCATTTTCCCATCAGGGGTGACAACTACGGAAAGAACAGAGTCAGTATGCCCGGATAAAGTTTTAAGGGCTTTACCGCTTTCAAGGTTCCATAAAATACAGGTATGATCAAAGGAAGCCGTAATTGCTATTTTTCCATCAGGTGTTACAGCTATAGAATTAACAGATTTAGTATGCCCAGATAAAGTTTTCAGGATTTTACCGCTTTCTATGTCCCATAAAATGCAGTCATAGCCTGAATTCGAAATTGCCATTTTCCCATCAGGTGATACAGCTATGAAATTATCTTGACCAGAAATAAGTCCAGATAAAATTTTTAGGGCCTTACCGCTTTCCAGATCCCAGAGGATGCAGGTGTAGTCACGGGAGGCTGAGAGAGCCCTTTTGCCATCTGGGGTGACAGCTACAGACTGAATATCTGAAGTATGCCCATATAGAATTTTCAGCTTTTTACCACTTTCGAGGTCCCATAAAACACAAGTCTCGTCAGAGGAAGCTGAAACTGCCATTTTCCCATCAGGGGTAACAGCTATGGAATTAACTAAGGAAGTATGCCTCGAAATAATTTTCAGGTTCTTACCGCTTACTATGTCCCATAAAATACAGGTATGGTCATCTGAAGCCGAAACTACCATTTTCCCATCAGGGGTGACAGCTATGGAATTAACCCAGGAAGCATGCCCGTATAAAGTTCGCAGTATTTTACCATTTTCGAGGTCCCATAAAATACAGGTTTTGTCCATGGAAACTGAAACTGCTATCTTCCCATCAGGGGTGATAGCTATGAATCTAACAGGGTGAGTATGCCCATAAAAAAATTTCAGGGCTTTACCGTTTTTGAGGTCCCATAAAATACAGCTCTTGTCCCAGGAAGCCGAAACTGCCATTTTCCCATCAGGGGTGATAGCTACGGAATGAACCCATGAAGTATGTCCGGATATAGTTTTCAAGGCATTACCGTCTTTGAGGTCCCATAAAATACAATTATATCCAGAGGCCGAAACTGCCATTTTTCCATCAGGTGTGATTGCTACAGACTCAACCTTGTTAGTATGCCCGTATAAAGTTTTCAGTGCTTTACCGCTTTCGAGGTCCCATAAAATACAGGTTTTGTCAGAGGACCCAGAGATCGCCTTTTTTCCATCCGGAGTAATAGATACTGAAACAACCAGGTCAGTATGTCCAGATAAAGTTTTCAGTGCTTTACCGCTTTCGAGGTCCCATAAAATACAAGTTTTGTCCAATGACCCCGAAACTGCTATTTTACCATCAGGTGTGATATCTACTGACCAAACACTTTTAGTATGGCCGGATAAAGTTTTCAGGGCTTTGCCACTTTCGAGGTCCCATAAAATACAGGTTTTGTCAGAAGAAGCCGAAATTGCCATTTTTCCATCGGGTGTGACAGCTACAGACTGAACATCGGAAGTATGTTCAGATAAAGTTTTCAAGGCTGCGGGAATGGGATTTTGCAAAGGGCGGGTGGGTGGGTTCCGCAGAAACAATTTGTTCAATATTTCTTTTCGAGTTTCAGTAGCTTTACTTCCAACAGGTCCGTCGGCTTCAAAGTTCCAAGCCTGTTGTGTTGCCATACCCGGTAATTCGTGTGCATATTTCTGCAGATTCCCTGCTTCCTGTCCCAGGAAGTTTAAAAAATCTTTCAGTATGTCCAATCGTGCAGGATTGTTTTTTATCCTTTCAATTTCAGTATCAATTTGTTCTTCTGTCCAAGGGGTAATACTATCGGGTATGTCAAGTTCATTTATTTTTATTTCTCCTTTGGCACAAGCAATAAGATCTCTAGTATATTTATCCATCCGTGCCTGCCGTTCTTTCTCTTTTTTAATATTTTCCTGGTTATCAGGAATAACCTGCAAAACAGAATTAAAATCATCCACCAGTTCATAGGTCATCTTTGCAACTGCTTTCGCCTGTATGAAATCAAGGTTACGAAGAGTATCTGTTACCTCATCCCACATCTCAGCCTTCGTTTGCTGCCAGGGCTGCTCAATGAGTTTGCGGGTGTTGGGTTTCTTCTGGGTGGGTTCGTCCAGATAAAGTGGTTTGCTTTGGAAGTAGGAAGCAAGAGTAACAGAATACTTTGAATAATTCTCCGGTTTTTTCATTGTGTTTTTATATTTTCGACTGAATATAACGGATAAACGTCGATCGCATCATAAACCGAAAAATTCTCATTTGATATCCGGATTCCCTTGTGAAGGTTTTTTTCCTTCAAAAACAAAAACAGACTTTGCATTGATCCTTTTGTTCCTGCTTTGACTTCAACCGGCACTATTTCCTGTGAAACAGTGATGACGTAGTCAACTTCCGCATTGCTGCTGCGCGACTCCCTGTGCCAGTAATTCAGCGATGGATTCTGATAGCAGGAAGCTGACCTGATCAATTCCAACCCGACGAACTGCTCTGCTATATTGCCTTTATTAATGGCTTCAAATTTCTTTGACAGAAGAAAATCAGTCAGATCAAGACCCAAAATACGTTGGAATATACCAGTATCATATACGAGCATTTTTTGTTTCTGTGGATTTGCCCCGGCACCGAGGGGCAAGCCATTTGAGGAACTATGCGTTACAGGAATAATGAGACCTGCCGTTATCAACAGTTGCAAAGCTTCCTTAACCTGGTTATTGGTGGCCCGGGTGCACACCCTCGAATAGACAAACTTTTGTCCTGCCTGTAATACAGCAGACTGAAAAACTTCATTCAGGCGGGAAACCGGCGTTTTCTTCTTGTACTTTGTAAAATCAGCCTGGACTGAAATTATCAAGTCGTCGAGTAATTGCTGACATTGACGCAAATCCCTGGTTTCAAGATAGGTCGCAATTACTTCAGGCATACCCCCTAAACACATGAACTTTTGAATGAGTTCAAGCAGCCTGAAATGAAGTACTTCATTCATTGGTTTCGCTGGAGATGCTCCCCTGACTTTATCGAGCAATTGATTTTCGCCGGCGCCTGACAGGAACTCGGAAAAACTCAGTGAATGCATAAACATTGACCGGATCCTGCCAACCCCAAAGGTTGGCATTTCCGATAATGCAAATTCCAGTAAAGATCCTGCAGCTATGACATGCAATCCGGGCATCTTTTCGTAAAAGAATCGAAGCGATGCTATTGCTTCCTGGCATTCCTGCACTTCATCCAGGAAAAGCAGTGTTTTTCCTGGCAAAATCGAGGTCCTGAAGATGGCTGCGATATTTTCACAAATGGATGCCGGGTTTAATTCCCCCGAAAACAGCTCTTTTAAACGAGGGGTTTCTTCAAAATTTATTTCGATAAAATGATCAAACTTTTTTCCGAACTCCCTGACTGTCTCCGTTTTTCCGACCTGCCTGGCACCCCTGATCAGGAGTGGTTTGTGCTTACTATCAGCTTTCCACTTTTCCAGTTCCTTATCTGCTTTTCTGGGAATATACATGATGAGATGTTATAAATGCAAGGCAATATTACAACAAAAATTACAGAAATACAAGGCAATAATAAAGTAAAAACAGAAAAAATACAATGCAAAGCGATTTTTACACTATCACGGGTGTTGCGCAAACCGACGGGCTTAAGGCTGTTTTTAAACCCGGTGTCGTCTGCAAGACCCGCCGGAGATTAATCATCATTACCTCATCCCACATTTCCGTTTTCGTTTGCTGACAATACTGCTCAACGAGTTTGCGGGTGTTGGGTTTCTTTTGGGTGGGTTCGTCCAGATATAGTGGCTTGCTTTGGAAATATCCGGCAAGACTTTTATAAAAATTCCTAATAATACTGCTCACTAAGTTGAAATTTAAAAATCATTTGAACTATCAAACCTGCGATGTTAGTCTGCGTATAACCCTGCTTCGCATCTTGGGCAAGTAGCTGCAATTTTACTTACCTTAGCATTGCATTTGGGGCATAGTCTGTAAAATTCCAAATTGAATTTTTGTCCACATTTTTTACAGATTCGTGCATCCGGAAAATTAACAGTATTACAGGAATGGCAAAACAAGCGGTTTGAAAACGGTCCATCCTCGGAGTACCTTATTACCTTCCTGATAGCAAACCTGACCAGAAAGAGTCCAATGGCAGAAAGAATAAATATTGTAAAAAGAGGGGTAAAAAAAATTGTGGCGCTGTTGTAGACTGAATGTATCAACATAGCAACCAACAGGTAAGGGATCACGGTACGAAAGTACTTCCCCTGGTGTAAAAATTTTGCTTTGGCAATTCCTATACCCCAGATGGCAGCCAACCCGATGTGTAAAGGAACCGCGTTGAACTGGCGGAAAAAAAAAGTAAAAAAGCCAAATTTTATGATATAATCGATGTTTTCAAATACCGAAAATCCGAATGCAGTAGTCATGGAATATACCAGTGCGTCTGCCGGCTCATTAAAAGCCTTCATTTTTCTGATCAGTAGGATAGTTGCGATTGCTTTGAGCGTTTCTTCATTAATGCCAACAAAAGCATAGAACAATGATGCTTTTTTAATGTTGGTACTTTCTATAAATCCGTTCATCATGTATTGATCCAACAGCGATCTGAAAGCAAGGTTTAGCAACCCTGCCGGCAAAGAACTTATTAAACCACCAACGATGAATACAAATAAGATGGATTTCAATGGTTCCCGTTCAAACTTGTCATACTTCAGAATGATCCATAGCCAGAAAAATATCGAAATCAGGTAGGAAGATATAAAAAGCAGCATTGGGAAACGGTTTGTTATTTTACTTGTTTGGAGAGAAACCAGGGTTTTAACTGACGGATGTTGTCTTTATATTGTTTAGCTTCAGGGTCATTCGGGTATTTGCTTGCAATTGATTCTATTTCCGTCATGTATTTAAGTGATTGATCTATAATGATGGATTCCTGCGTCATTTCATATTGTTGCTTATTTAGCAGGCAAATTTTAAATAGTAACATACATTTCAGCAAATCATAATTTGATTGCTTATTATTGACCAAGGTGCTCGCAACCTCCAGCGCTTTTAAGTAAGCTGAAGATGCATTCTTATAATCATTTTTTTCTTTAAATGAGTCTCCTAATTTATTATACATCAACGTTATGTTATAATTTGTCTTGTTGATCTCCTCAGACAATCCTGGCTTATCTTTCACACAAATCGTATAAATTTTCAAAGCATTGGAGTAAGATTCCAAAGCATGACTATATTGTTTCCTGGACTCTTGTAAGTCAGCGAGGTTAACCAAAGCAAATGCTGTTTCACTAAGGGTTTTAACATCGAAATTCCGGGATATCCCATTGATGATTTTAAATGTTTCCCGGAGATTGTTACGGGCAGACAGGGTGTCATTTTGAAGTGTCTGGATAAATGCCATGTAGGCTAGGGTTCCAGCCAGGTATTGAACACCTTCATCCGGATGATCCTGGTTGAGTTTTTTGCTGATTGATTCAAGTGATTTGAAGTTTGCCATTGATGATTGAAAATTTTTCATCATAAACTGCAGTTTTGCAAGGTGGTCAAGTGTTGAGGTCAACTCAGGAGTATACATGCCGGGATTTTCATCTGCCAGCTTTTTCCTGATTTCAACTGATTCCTGCATGAGTAAAACTGCTCCCGAAAGATCATTTCCAGATTCCTTAAGCATAGCAATATTGAGAAGCACATTTGAAAGTCCAGGACGGTATGAATTCGGGTTTTTCAAATTTAAGGATCGATAAATCGCTAATGCTTCACTATAACTATTCGCGGCATTCTGAAAGTCCTGATTAACAATCTGAATCCTACCAATTTCGCATTGAATACTGGCAATTTCAGGTAAATATACTTCCGGGCTTTCCTTAGATAATTCAGTGAAGATTCTCAAACTTTCCGTGTAGTTCCCAAAGGCATCCTTTGTGTTTTTTTGTGCAGTTTGTAACATAGCCAGGCTATATCGTGTTTTTGCCACATCAGGCAAATATGCTTTTTGATCTTCCGTAGAAAGTTGCAATAAAATATTGAGTGATTCGGTGAAGTTAGCCGAAGCCGAAGAATAGTCTTTCTTATTCATTTGCAAAGAAGCTAAATTAGACAGGGTTGTTGAAACCTTTGGTAAAAATGTCTTTGCATTTTCCCTGGCAAGATTTCTATAGATACCCAAGGCCTCCTGAAAGGATCTCTCTGCATTGGAATTATCATTGCGTATCACTTGCAGGTTGCCAAGATTATTTAAAGTAACTGCAATATCCGGCGAATAAACACGGCTGTTTTCCGCAGCCAGTTTCCGGTAAATACCCAGAGCCTCCTGGTAAAACACGAACGCAGAATCAACATTCTCATTTTTCAGCATATTACCGAGGTTGTTCAGTGTTATGGCAACATTCGGCAGATAAACACCAGGATTTTCTCTTGCCAGTGAACGATTGATCCTGAGAGCTTCGTTAAAGTTTGACCTGGATGCAGGATAATCGTTCATAAGCTGTTGCAATGCAGCCAAACTATTTAATGTCGTTGCGACATCAGGCAGGTACAGATCACGGTTGCCAAGCATGAGCTTCTGGTAGATTGAAAGTGCTTCCGAAAAGTTTTTTAATGATTCACTTAACTGGTTCTGAAGTTTCTGCAATGCGGCGAGGTTATGAAGGGTAACGGCTATCTCTGGCAGATACTGGTTGGGATTAGGTGTCGCAAGGCCCTTCTTTATTTTTAATGATTTATTATAATAGTCAACCGCAGGTGAAAAATTGTTTTGCGTCTGATATAGATTTGCAAGGTTGTTATATAAAGTTGCCAGATCAGGTAAGTATTTATTGGGATCGGTAACAGATAAATTTCCCAGGATTCTCAATGCTTCCAGGAAAGATGCCAGCGCTTCTTTAAGATACAATTGATCTTCCTGGATAAGGGCGATGTTGTTCAAATCCATGGCAAGGTCCTGCGAATAATTGCCCGGATCTGTTTTTGCAAGCGAACGCCTGATTTTCAAAGCCTCACTCATGGAAGAGTTGGCAAGGTTAAAATCATTCTTAGCCTGTTGGACTTTGGCTAACCTGCTTAAAACATCTGCCCTTTGATTCTCATTGTTTATATGGTTCATTGCTGTTTTTAACCAGAGGTTTGCTTTTTCAAATTTGTTTTGATTTTGCAAAAAAGTAGCATAGTAAAATAAATTGTTAAAATTAGAGGTATCGCTCATGGCAACATCATGGTAGCAGATTTCGGCAGAGTCAATTTTGCCTGAAAACTCATAATTTGCTGCAAGGTAAAGAATGGCCAAGGTGTAGTTCTTCTTTATGTTGTTAAGGATAGTCTCTTTCTTCGCAATCTCTTTTTTTTCGTTTTCGAGTTTTTTCTTCTCTTCAAGGATATTTCTGAAATTCTCTTTTACTTTTGAATTCTCCAGAACGGCAATTGATTTCTCTACATCCCCAGCTTTAAAAAAAGTAAAAGCCTCTTTCATGCTGGGTATTACATCATCAAAATTGGTCCTGGCAAATCGTTCTGAAAGGCTTTCAAGCTGTTCCTTTGCTTTCTTATACTGATCGTCCAACGAAACAGCTTTGGACTTAAATGCCTCCTCGCTGATTTTTTTCAGGTTCAGTTCATGCTGCAGCTTATCGAGATTCTGCTGGTAACTCCTGGTTATTGCTTTTAGGCCTATTCCATAATATTCATCCATATTTTTGGCCAGAGCTCCTTCACGTGAAAAAACAATTTTGAAACGATCCTCCGGATCACCGGAAACAATCCAATTGTCAAAAACCTCCTTTCTGTTGATGAGTTCATAACCCTTTTTATAGATTTCAATAACGACGATTTTATCACCTGGCTTTTTGTCAGCAAAAGCAAGTTTGAATTTTCCTTCCAGGTCACTGTCTGTTGGTACGGAACTCAATACTTTAATTTGCGCACCTGCAATGGGTTTCAATCCGGAATTTTGTTCAAGGACAATCCCGAACTGCGTCGTTTGTGAATGGGCTGGAAAAATAATTGCCATCAGCATTACGAGTGGAAAAAACGATTTCATCTTCATTGATTTTTTAATATGATTTTTGCTTCTTCTCCGCAGATCACGGGAAAGGTGAGTTCCCAGAGTTTATACCTTTGTTTATATACGCACAGTTTCTGCTTGATGGATTGCTTTTCAAAAGGGATAACGATTTTGAATCTTCCTGAGGAATCCGTTTTAGCATAGATATCTTTTACGCTGACCGAGGCACCTGCAACAGGGAGGTTGTTCTCATCTTTCACAATTCCGAAAAGTAGGCCAAGACTGTTATCCCGGCAGATTGGAAGTGTGACACTTTCATCAAGAACGATCAACGTATCGACCTTACAATAACCTTTTGATTCGAAGATGACTCGCCCCTTCTCACCCTTAAAACCTCGGGGGATTTTTTTAAATATGGCTTCATCAACAATACTCAGTTTTTCAATCTTGTCCTTCAAATACAACGAAACAGTTCCACCAGGAAATGTCATACCCTGGAGCTTTCTTGATTCATTCGTAAAAACTGTCATGTTAAAATCGCCAGATATTGTCGAAAGCTTATAAATTGCCATTACAAGAAAACAAATAAATATCAAAGATGATACGAAATAGAGAGATCTTTTTTCCCATCTATTGCATGGTTTACTTTTCAGAAGTAGAATTAGTTTGTTGATGCTTGCATCCCATAGTTCATTGGATGGCGCAATGCCATGGTAATCCGGTAAAGATGATATTTCTTCCGGAAGAGTCCCTTTATCGGGCATAATGAAATCACGGCCTAAAACAGGAACAATATTGCAGTTACATTCTATTGCATGCTTAACTTCTTTCCTGACCCAGTCATTTTCATTTTTACATCGCTCAAGTGAACCAGGGGTTAGGATAATAATGAAATCCTTTGAATTTTGAATTTTTGCATACAATGCCTCATTAAATTTACCACTGCGCAGGCTTTCAATATCCATAAATGTTGCATACCTTTTTGCCTGCAAAGCATTTTTAACCAGCATAGCCAGTTCTGTTCCGCCATCCCGGCGGTAACTGATAAAAATGTCATGATTGGGTTTCTTCAGTTTTATATTCATGTGGCAGGTGTCATCTAATATACTTCACTCAATTTTTCAGGTATTCCTGGTTATTTTGTAAGACAAATAAATGACCATTTGCATCGGGAACCCCTTTAAATGAGAACTGGATGATTTCCAATACTTCCTTAATGGTTGCACGAATTGCCGGAATATCAGGTTTATCCCGTTTTCGTTTAACATTTGGGGGTAGAATATCTGGTTCAGGCCTGTGACCTGTAACACCAATCCTGAGGACTAATGGTGCTCTGGGGGGGCTATTATAAATATTGCCCTGGTCTTTGTCAGGCTCTGACTTAGGATCATTTTGTTTTTCTTTTTTGACGAAATTATCCATATAATCAATGTGTTATAAATTTTTATCTCCACAAAACAATAAATTGAAATATTAAAAATCCTCTATGTTTCTTCTATCGGTTCAACTTCTCTATAATCTGCTTAAAATTCAATAACCCGGCTTCAAGATTTTCTACGATTTCACTGGCTATAACATCCGGGTCCGGAAGGTTATCTAAATCGGCCAGGGACTTATCCTTCAGCCATGTGATATCCAAACTCGTTTTGTCACGGCTGATGATCTCTTCATAGGTGAACTTCCTCCAGCGACCTTCCGGGTTTGATTCTGAATTAAAAGTTTCCTGGCGCTTAAACCGGTTGATTGCGTTGTAACAAGTAATGAAATCTTTTAAATCATCAAGTTTTAAGGGATTTTTCTTTAGTGTGTGATGGATATTTGTCCGGTAGTCATATACCCAGATCTCCTTTGTCCATGGATCCTTGCTTGCGGGTTTGTTATCGAAAAAGATGACGTTTGCCTTTACTCCCTGTGCATAGAAAATTCCGGTTGGCAGGCGAAGGATGGTATGCAGGTCGGTTGTCTCCAACAACTTTTTACGGACGGTTTCTCCTGCTCCGCCTTCAAACAGAACATTGTCGGGAACAACGACGGCTGCGAGACCGATGGTCTTCAGCATCGAACGTATATGCTGTACAAAGTTAAGTTGCTTATTGCTGGTGGTTGCCCAGAAATCCTGGCGGTTGTAAGTCAGATCTTCTTTTTCCTGTTCACCTTCATCATTGGTGAATGTCTGGCTGCTCTTCTTACCGAAAGGGGGATTGGCCAGCACATAGTCGTAGGTTACGGGTGACGCTGCAATAAGGGCATCGGCCGGTGAAATGAAATTATCGCTGTCGATGTCACCGATGTTGTGCAGGAAGAGGTTCATCAGTGCCAGTCGACGCGTTCCTGCCACGATCTCGTTCCCGAAAAAGGTTTGCAGTTTCAGGAACTTGTTCTGGTCTTTGTCGAGTTTGTTGTTTGAAACCAGGTAATCATAGGCCGCCAGGAAAAAGCCACCGGTACCACATGCCGGGTCGGCGATGGTCTTCATGAGCCGGGGCTGAACGCACTGAACCATTGCTTTGATCAGCGCCCGTGGGGTAAAGTATTGTCCTGCCCCGCTTTTTACATCCTCGGCATTCTTCTCAAGCAATCCTTCATAGATATCGCCTTTCACATCGGCGCCCATCACGAGCCAGTTTTCGCTGTCGATCATGTCGATCACTTTTGCCAGCATGGCCGGGTCCTGGATCTTGTTCTGGCTCTTGGTGAATATCTGGCCCAATATCCCTTTCTGGGTGCTTAACTCCCGGAGCAAGGCAACATAGTGGATTTCCAGCTCTGCGCCTTTCCTGGAGGTAAGGCTTTCCCAGTTGTAATCATTGGGGATACCGAGTTTGCGGTTATAGGGTGGCTTGCTGTATTCATCGGCCATTTTCAGGAACAACAGGTAGGTGAGTTGTTCAAGGTAATCGCCGTAGCCGACGCCGACATCCCGTAGAGGATTGCAGAAGGACCAGACTTTGCTGACAATGCTGGAAGTGTTATTGCTCATCAATTAATCTTTTAAGTTATCATGTGGGTTATCCTGCAATAAATCATGCAACTTATACTGCACTTTATCCTGCAGTTTTTACTGCAACTTATCCTGCAATCAATTATGCAGTTTATCCCGCAGTTTATCCTGCATCTTATTGCTTAATTCATACGCACCGGCTTTTTTACTGCCAATATAGTTGACTAAGTTAAAATCGATTAATATTTTAATGTTATCTCTTATTGTTCTTTCCGACACATTAAAACGAGTTATAAGATCAGAGACCTTTGTTCCCTTATTGGCATTGATAAAACGTAAAATTTCAATCAGCCGTAATTTTATCATATTCGTTGCAGCATCATTTATAACTTCATTTACAACCTCATTTCTTTTACCTTTCGAATCAACCATAAACTTATGCAAAAGCTGTCTTGCAAAAGCAACGTCATGATGTACTAAGAAACCTCTCGGTTTATTAATTATAATAGCTTTTTGAATTTCAGTATGTGTAATGCCAGATCCATAAAATGGTAAAATAATTCCAAAGAAAAAATCACATTCTTCTACAGCCGCCAAACAAGATTCCAGAGGGGATTTCCCGGGGATATTATATACAGTGCCGATATGTGAATTTAATACAAGGTATCCATAACCGTGCAATGTTGAACATAACTGTTCGATTTCGGTTTTGAAATGATAAACCGTAGAGGAAACCATTATTTTCAATTTCTTCTTCGTCATCTATATTGCTGGGGTTTGTTTAGTGTTAGTGATTTTAGACAAGCCTCCCCTCAAATGCACTTTTCAAAATACTCTGCTTCAATGTTTCTGCTTGTAACAAACTTTGGGTGATGGTTCCTTCTATTTTGTAGCAAACGGTGAGTTTGCTTTCTAATGTTTGAATAATTAATATTTGTTCTTCAATTGGAGGAATTAGCATTTCGATTTCTTTAAAATCTTTTATTCCAACTAAATTTTGCATTGCGGTTCCTTGAGATTGATCAAAAATTTTCTTCTGGAAAAATGCCCCTCGAAATTGAAATACAAAATATTGATTAAGGATAACATCCTTTTTTAATCTAATCCTCAACAATGCTTGATTAATAACTCCTGGTTTTGCATCAAAAGGTAATTCACAAATTCTTCCAAGTGTAACGCCAGAACAACTGACAATTAAATCTGACGGTATAACCTTAAAGTTTATTAAATCCTGATATTTTTGCTCATTGATAAAATATTTTCCTCGATATGGATCATTATTAATAGCATTTCCTTGTTCATAGACTTTGTAACCCTCTGCAACAAAGAACTCCTTTTTAATTGCGCTTCCAAATGGTCCTCTTCGCAATCCTTCCTTATCAAGTGTTATATCTTTCAATTTTAAAAGTTCCCACCCCTCCGGCAATTGCCCATCTTTAACAGACGTATTGGTCAATCTCCCCTCAAACGCCCATTTCAACAAACTTTGTCGGTAAATCTTTAATTGTTGCTGTGCGGTTTGCAGTTGCTGCTTTCCGTTTTCCAGGTCGCTGAGGAGTTCTTCTAATTTGGAGACGATGGCGAGTTGTTCTTTAATGGGAGGAAGTTTAACAACTAATTCATCAACTATTCTTTTATTAATATGAGGTTGAGCAGTCCCTAAAGACTTTGACAATATTTCTTCTCTTAAAGAAAATAACTGGTAAAAAAGAAATTTTGAATCGAAATCTTTATTTGGAATAATCCCTGTTACAGATTGGTTAGTGCTTGTTTCTAAACCTAAAATTCCAAGTTTTGCAGTTGTTGCCCCTGTTAAGGCAATAACAACTGAGTTTTTAGGAAATAATCTTGCAGAACTATTTGCTAATCCAAGTTCTGTAATGTATTTTGATGCTTTAGTAATTGTACAATCTTTAAGTTCACCAGAATTAATCCATGGTATATTTCCATCCCAATAGTCATTTCTTGTTGTGGAGGGTGTCCCACCTGATTGAGTATTCGCAAACTCACTAATTTTTAAACTTCTCCAATCGTTCATTATTTCGCTAATGATTCATTAAATTCGATAATAATTTGAGGAATTTCCTTGTAAATCTTCCCTTCAAGCATTTTCCCTGCTTTCTTTTTATTGGTCCCGCCCCATTGCTTAAAATAAAAGGCCACATTCGCGTTATGGCATTGTTCCTTTAAATCTACTACCCATTCTTCCTTGATCGGCCGAGGAGTTCGTCCACTTTCACCACCGACGATAACCCAGTCAATTCCATGTAAATTCAAATACGATAACGAACTTAAGAGAGGTTCACAGGATAAAAATTTGACCCTGGCACCAGTTTCCCTTAGTAAATCAATGCGGTTGGTAAGATTGCTATTTTCTACAGTAACGCCCATCCAAAGGTTGTGGGGCCATTCAAGCCAACCTTCACTATCATAATATCTCAAAATATCAGCCCGTTTGGTCAGGGCCTGGAAAACATGTTGCGGGTTCTCTTTTATCACCCTAAAAATCCTTTGAATAAAATCCAGAGGAACATCCTTATGAAACAGGTCGCTCATTGAATTAACAAAGATCATTTTGGGTTTCTTCCAGGTGTAAGGATCATTCAGTACTTCCTTATGAAGGGTTAGTGAAAATCCATTCCGGTACTTTTCCTGTCCCATGGCCTGCAACCTCCGCGACATCACCTCGGCATAGCAGTGACTGCAACCTTCAGAGATTTTTGTGCAACCGGTTATGGGATTCCAGGTGCTTTCGGTCCATTCTATCTTTGTGCTTGCCATGGCTATATATCCAATTTAAATTGCTGGTTTGAATACTTCTCAATCCTTTTATAAAAATCTATTCCTCTTGGATGTTTTGAATAAAATGCCAGATAATAAAGAGGCAAATTTTTATCACTGGAGCGGATTTGATGCATGTTCTTTTCCGGAATATATCCCAGAGACTTCATGCGCATAACGTATTTATCAGCCAAAAACTTAACAAGATTGACAGAATATTCTTTATTCCCATGATTGAAATCTTCCCGCCAATTTTCATCTCCAAGATAGAGAGCAATCTTTTCATTTTCATCTTTGAGATATTTTAGAAGGTTTCTATTCCCATCCATATGTAAGGCCTGAAGGATCAGGAAATCCATTAAAATTTTTCCACCCAATGTTTCAATTGTTCTAAAATTTAAATTCAGTGAATATGGGTCAACGAAACAGAAGGGCAACATCGTGTTTCCCTTTTTATAAGGTGGTATAGCTTTAAAAACTTGCTCAATCATTATATTGCTATCACCATAAAACAAGGTCACATCGAGATGACTAAAATTTGTTTTGACTCTTTTCTCTAAAGCCTTAAAACGATCAGGATCCGATTCGCAAAGGATATACTTGGTAAAGGGAGTTGGAATAGACATTGCAATTAAAGCAGAGGAGAAATAGGTTTTGCCGGTTTCCTGAATGGTAGCATATCCTGCACCTGCAAACAAATCTAAATAAACAAGTTGATTCCACCTGCTCTTCATGCCACTGGTGAAAATATCACAATAACTGCCAACAAGCCTGTATTTCTCAAGGGACCATTCTCTTACACTAGGAGTAAAATTCCCATCTGGTTCAACAAGTATATTTGGATTGAATTTTTCCATTTTAGGCTGCTAGTGCTTCATTAAGTTCGTTGATGATCTCTTCTGTCCGCACCCCGAACAACTGCCACATCCTACCCAGACCACCCTGGGCGTTAAAAGGATTCAGGTCGAAATCTTCCTTCTCAATATGGAAGCTGTTCACGACGTACTCCTTGATCATCCGCAGCCATTGCATCTGTTCCTCGTTGAACTTGGTAACGCCTGCTTGCTTTTTAAACACCCAATTCTGAAAATTTATATCCACCGTTTTGTCGTAAGCAGTCAGAACATGATCAATACCGCTCACTTTCCGGATCAGTGAGACAATGGCGGTAAGTTCGTTACGGGGAGAGCCGTTGCACTTTTCAATTGCTTCATATGCCCGGTAAACATTTACCGGGGTCATGAGGGGCTTATCACTCCTGAGGTTATCAAGGACCTCCTTTATCATCGCATAGGTGAGTTCACGCCTGCGGAAGGGCTGGTTATAAAAGATTTGCAGGGCAATCAGCTCATCTTTGTGCTGCTGCATCCACTCTGTAAAGTCTTTTACAAGTTCGCCGGCTTTCTGTGCATCATCTTTTTCCCAGCCGGCTTTCAGCAATTCATCGGGATTTGCAATGTCGATCCGCTGCTCATGTGCCTTCCGCACGTTTTCAATGTATTCGTTCAGTTCGCCGGTAAAGACCCTGGCTGCTTCGTTCAACAGGGAAGCATGAAGGTTGTGAATGGAGGATTGTTTTGCATCAGGGCTTGCACCCGGCATTTCCTTCTCAACCTTTGCCTGCAGATCTTCAAATACATCCGGATTAAATGCATTCAGAAGTTCTTTTACAACCTGTGAAACGCTTTTCCCGTTTGCCTTTTCAGCGAATTTCATTTTCTCTTTCCCGGTGATCTGTTTGTCGAGACGGGTAAGCCGGTTTGCCAATGATGTGAAGAGTTCTTCATCGCGTGCTCCAACCGCTATAGCTTGCAAAAGTTCTTTCAGTGGAACGCCCGGTTTTTTCTCTAATGGCCGGCTGTCGGTTTTCAGGCTTTTGGTTACCCCGATGGCATCCACGATCACAAAATGATCCTTGGTAATATGAGCGGTTGGCGTCACCTTTCTCAGATCATCCAAGGTTATGGTGCGGGTTCCCCTCCCTTTCATCTGCTCAAAATAATTCCTGCTTTTAACATCTCTCATGAACAACAGGCACTCCAAGGGTTTAACATCTGTACCTGTGGCGATCATGTCAACTGTTACGGCGATTCGCGGGTGGTAGCTGTTGCGGAACTGCGCCAGGGTATTCTTTGGATCCTCTCCCTTCTCAATCACGGTTTCATTCCCATCCGTCCTGTCTTTACCGGAAGTATAAGTGATCTTCTTGCAGAACCGGTTCTCCTCCGCAAATTCTTCACGAACGATCTGGATAATATCATCGGCATGGCTGTCGGTCTTTGCGAAGATCAGGGTCTTGGGAACCTCGAAAATACCGTTCTGATCGTATCGGTCTGGAAATATTTTTGGAAGATGATCCCGGAAGGTGCGGATGATGGTGCGTATCTGGTTCGGATTCACGACATCCTTATCCAGTTGCAAGGCGGAATAGTGTTCGTCTTCATCCTGTAATTCCATTCTTTTCCTGCGGCTCAGCCGTTCCCTGTGCTCAATGTATTCTCCTTTCCAGAGCGTGGCGCCGTCAGTGGTTACTTTGGTGTCAATGATGAACACGTCATAGCCCACGTTCACACCGTCGGCCACAGCCATTTCATGGGTATATTCACTCACCATATTCTGATTGAAATAGCCGATGGTGCGCTTATCGGGCGTTGCAGTCAGACCAATCTCGAAAGCATCGTAATATTCAAGAACCTGTTTCCACAAGTTGTAGATACTCCGGTGACACTCATCGATTACTATAAAGTCGAAAAATTCGATGGGCATTTTAGGATCGTATTCTACCGGAGGGATCTCTTTCGGTTGGTATTTCCGTTCATTAGGGTTTTCCTCTTCTGCGGATTCATCCAGTTCGGTGCCTTTCAGGATCGCGTACAGCCTTTGAATGGTGCTGATACAAACCTGGCTGTTGGTGGGGATATAACTCGATTTTAACCGTTGAACAGTATATAATTCGGTAAATTTCCGGTTATCGTCAACTGGAAGGTAGTTCATAAATTCCTGTTCGGCCTGTTCACCCAGGTTCCTGGTATCAACAAGGAAAAGCACACGTTTTGCCTTTGCAAACTTGAGCAGGCGATAGATAAAAGTAATCGCAGTAAATGTTTTCCCTGAGCCTGTAGCCATCTGGATCAGTGCTCTCGGTCTGTTTTCTTTAAAAGAAACCTCCAGGTGCTCGATTGCCTTAATCTGGCACTCTCTCAATCCCTGTGGCTGAAGAATAGGGAGATCATTAAGTCTACGACGCAATGACCTGTCCGTTTTGAGCCATTCTCTTATTGTCTCGGGCCGGTGAAAAGCGAATACTTCTCTTGCCCGTGGTTTAGGGTCAGTAAAGTCGGTGAACCGGGTTATTTCTCCTGTGCTGAGATAAACGTAAGGTAATGGCTCATTCTTAAGATGTCTGAGCTTTGCGGCTGCATACCCTTCGGTTTGATCTTCATGCGTGCTTAATTTATGTCCTTCTTCCTCTCTTTTTGCTTCGAGGACTCCGCAGGGTTTTCCATCGACAAATAACAGGTAATCGACAGGTCCGGCATCCGTCAGGTATTCTTTAACGGCAATACCTGGTCCTGCATGGAGATTTACCTCTTTTATACCCTGGATAATCCAGCCACAATCGACAAGTTTATTATCGATATGATCTCTGGCAATTTGTTCAGGGTTTTGATTGGGCATATAAAGGAGAAATAAACAATCAATGTTACGAAAATAAATAATAGGTTTTTTTGGTTTAATTTTTTTCACCTCAACCCCCGTCCCCTTCTCCCCAAGGAGAAGGGGTGCAGGGGATGAGGTGCATGGTAAATTCCCCGGGGCTTGCCCCGGAATTCGGGTTCAGGGCTCTACCCTGGGGTTCATACCAATTGATTTGTAATAAGATAAAAAGCAGGACATTCGTCACACTACCAGTTAATACTTCTTGTTTTTCAGCCTCTTAGATATAATTTCACGATAGACACGAGCCGTTGTATAATTGGGGTCTATTTCCAAAACCCGGGTGAAATCATCTTTCGCCTTTTCCAATTGACCAACTTTGACATAAGAAATTCCCCGGTTAAAATATCCATTCGCGAACCCGGGGTCAGATTCAACGGTAGAAGTAAAGTCGTTAATTGCTTTATCCAATTTATCCAATAAGCAGTATGTCAACCCCCTGTGATACAATGATTCCTGATATTTCGGGTTAATCCTGAGCGACTTGGAATAATCCTCAATCGCGTTATCCCAATTACCTGATTTCTCATAAGCAAGTCCTCTATTGAAATATCCAGTGGCATTTCCAGGATCTATATTAATCACTGTCGAGAAATCCCTGATCGCTTTTTCAAACATATTAATATTATAGAATACCAGGCCTCGCTCGGTGTACGCATCTGAAAACAGGGAATCCATCTCAATCGCCTTGTTATAATCTGCCATTGCGTTGTCCCACTGGTAAAGATTACTGAACGCGAAACCGCGTTGGTAATAGTGCATTTTAACATCCAATGTTGAATCTATTCTGATTGCCTGGGAGAAATCTTCTATTGCATTAACCCACCGGCCAAGTTTCTCATATGCACTTCCCCGGTTAATATATGAGTTCAAAAAAATCGGATTAATCCGGATTGACCGGGTGTAATCAATAATTGCTTTATCCCATTGCCCGCTGTTACTGTATGCAAATCCTCGTTCGACGTATGGTCTTGCTTTATTGGGAGTTTTTGAAATATTATCAGCCCACAGGGTAATTTCATCTTTCCAAATCTTGTTTCTTTCATAGGTCAGAAATGAATTTATCAAAATGAAAAAGAAAAAGAAGGCAATTGCCAGGGGCTTGTAGTTTTTCCATAATAAACTATAGATTATGGTTATAAAAACCAGAAAAAATCCATAAGAAGGAAGATATGTACGGTGTTCATAAACAACATCATTTATAGGAATAATACTTGATTCTACAGATAATGTAAGGAAAAACCAAAATATACCGAAAGAGATGAGCCGGTTCCTTTTAAATTGAAAAACCGCCAACAGAATTAGTCCCAGAATAATGATAAAGCTTCCCATGGTCCTGAATTCAAAAAAGGAATAAGAAACCGGGAAATCATAGTCAATCATCTGATTAATCGGGAGTATCAATAGCTGGATATACTTAATGATAACCGAAAACTGGGTAAAAAGGTAGGTAAAGGGGGTAATCGAGTATGCATGTCCTATCTGAGTCGGAATGGGTTTAAAAATACTTGTTGAGAACGTCCCAAAAAGAAAAAGAATAAATGCAATACTCCCCGCACTTATCAAAACTACCCTGTAATCAGTTAACTTGATGGATATCTTCCGGGCAGACAGGAAGAAGATTTCAAAAAGGAGAATTGCAAATGGAAGGGTGAACGCATTTTCCTTAGTGTAAAAAGCGATAAGAGCAGAAAACAGAGAACCGCAAAACAGAAGGTATTTAAACACGGTGCGCTTTTCCAAAAGCCGGCCTTTCACGAATAAAACCAGTGAAAGAAGATAAAACATAGCCGCCAGGGAATTCATCCGCTGCACGATATAGGTGACTGACTCCGTAGCCAATGGGTGTGAAACGAAGAGTAACCCCGCGAAAACGGCAAGAATCCTTTTATGCTTCGCTATATCCCGGGTTCTCATCACAGGTGAAGATAAGATTAAAAGGGTAAGCCACCATACGAGAATCGCGTTGAGGAGATGAATTGACAGGTTTACCATATGCCAGTACCTGACATCAAGTTTAAAATAGTGATACGTGAGTGCGAATGACAAATAGCTGACCCAACGGGTAGGGCTTATGATCATCCATGTTTTCACGTTAGCTAAATGCTGGATTTTCGTATTATTCACTATAGAATTAAGATCGTCGAAATGAAAAGAACAGGTAAAGGAATTCAGGTATATGAAAAAACCCAGCAGAATGATGATTGCCGGTCCTGACAGATCAGAAACTCCCTTTCCTTTAAACCTGCTAATTTTCCCAGGAAACTCCTTTGCAAAAGAGTGTTTTGCACTGATCTTTTGGTATCGTTCCTTTTTCACAAAACAAATATAATGACCCTAATAGTTCAGCAGATCAAACCCTTCCTCCGAATTCACCGAATCCGCCGGTAAAGGACCCTTCTGTTTGAGCAATAACTTTGCTGGTCCTTTCAGATCCACATCCGGAACCAGCTCTTCGAAATCTGCCTCCGTGATCTGTCCTTTTCGTAACATCTTTTCCGAGAGCAGTTTATAAAATCCCGCATTTGATGCCCGGAGATGACCGTCATCATCAAATGAATACCGGAACCATTTGGGTTTTGGGATGATGGAGGCAAGAAAGATCGATTCAGCCAGGGTCAGCTTTGATGCATCCTTGTTGAAATAAAACCGGGCTGCTTCATTGGCGCCATAAACCATCGGGCCCCATTCAATGATGTTCAGGTACACCTCGTACATGCGATCTTTCGTAGAAATCCCCTGGTTTTCGAGAAGCCACACCAACAGGACTTCTTCAAGCTTCCTGCCGATGGTTTTGTTTCGCTGCAAAAAGACATTCTTCACGAGTTGCATGCTGATCGTACTTCCTCCCCGCACAAATTTTTTCTCTTTGATATTCGTGATGATGGCATCCCTGAATGCCTCCGGCAAAAACCCCCGGTGCTGGTAAAACCCGCCATCCTCCGAATTGAGAATAGAAGCTTGTAAATAGGGAGAGATATGCTCAAGCGTCCGGAAATTGGGATTCTCAGGTCCGACAATGATTGTACGGACAGAGTCCCCTCTCTCATACGCTGTATGAGGAAACGGCTCGTTTATCTTTGCCAGGTCACAAGCGCCATATGAAAGCACACTGAAATGGTTGCGTTTCAGTTCGGAATCAAATTTCAGTGAATCGGGTTGCGAGAGATCCACGTAGAAACTCAACCGGTAAGAAAGATCTCCTTTCACCGCCATCCCTGAGAAACTTGTAAAAAGTCCTTCGGGAATAGAACCAAAAAGATCGCCGGCGGGGAAATCCGGTTTATTGATCCCGAAAGTTATCTGCATGGTTGGTTTTTGCCTGAACCGTAAATAGGGATGAAAATCGATCTTATTAAAGCGGACCAGTGTGCTGCTGTCGAGTTCAATGTAATCTTTTCCGACATTTATGGAAAAACCGAACCCAAGCTGATCGAATAATACAGGTGAAGCTGCCACTTTTTCATGGTTGATGTTCAATCCCCGGATGGCCACAGAACCTGAAATGACCGTTAAATCGTCATCCTTTCCCGATTCGGAAACATTAAAAGCTACTGTGTCAACTCCGATATTTACATTCCAGCGGTGTTGCAGAAAGGGGATCTTCACTTTGCTGCGATCCGCTGAGTACAATTTCACCAGGGCTACCCGCTGATCTTTATCAATTTGCCCTTCAATGACCCATTCTGTTTCATGATCATCCTCACTCAACCGGATTGCACACTTGTATATGTTATTCTCAGGAAAGCAATGATCCATGAAAAATGAGACCACATGTCCGTTCCTGTTATAGGTTACAGTAATATTGCTACTCTTCAGTGTTGACGGGATCTTGTCAAAAACTGTCTTAAAAAGGATCCTTGCCCGTGATGCAAGATTGACTGTAGCGCTCAGCGTATCCGTTTTTATATGATGATGGCCTTTCAATAGGAAAGAAAAATTGTCGGTACTGTCATGCTGGTGCAGGTTTACGCGGACATTCCTGATCTCCATTTCTTTAAGCGTGAAATGACCGGTGAGGATTTTCCAGAAGTTCACAGCAACCTTCAGGGAATCGATCGTCAGCAGGGTATCTCCCATCACCGGTTTAACAATTATCCCTGTGAAGAGGATTCCATTCAGGTGTACCATTTTTATCCGGCCAACAGAAATTTCCGCCTGATATGCTTTGTTAAAGCTGGTGATCTTCTTCTGAATGTAAAAAGAAACGATGGCGCTTCTGAAGATAAAGGTGAGCAGGATCAGAAGGAAAAAAGAGGTAAAAATCCAAATCAGGATCTTCCGGATTCTATTCTTATCCTTGAATATTGATAAGATTTTGAATTTCAATTGTTTTCTTTCGACCCCGGTCTTCATAGAGGTGGACAAAATTACTCTTTTGTAACAATTGTAAATCCGATAGTATCGGATTTGAATATTACCACAATCAGAATAATTCCATAAATAATCTGGCGAAGATTCGCAGCTATGAGATTGGGTAATCCAATAAACCGAAGAGCTTCCGGTAATAATACTAAAAAAGCCGCTGCAATTAATATTCCCATAAGATTACGCATTCCTCCTATGATGACGATTGATAAAATAAAAATCGATTCATCAACAGTAAAACTGGTTGGATCTATGTAGGAAATATAATGAGCATATAAAACACCGGGAATAGCAGCAATCATAGCACTAATTGCAAATGCGGTCACCTTTGACAAATAAACATTTTTTCCGATGGACTGGGTATAAATTTCATCTTCACTAATCGCTTTTAATACTCTCCCGAAACCTGATTTGATAATGAAACGAAGGAACATGTATATTGCCAATGTGAAAATAATACTTAAAAGCAGAAATGGAAGTTTATTACTAAGATTTAACCCGAAAATATTTATAGGTTGAATACCCGAAATACCCAAAGGTCCATTTGTCAAGCTCATCCAGTTATTCATTATCGAAAAAATAACAATTTGAATCCCAATCGTACAGATGATAAAATAATCATCTACTGTACGAATGGCAATGGTAGAAATCAGTATAGCTATTATCCCGCAAATAACCATTCCAACAGGAAGTGTTATAAGAAAAGGGAAATGATAATTTACTGATAAAATTGCTGTGGTGTAAGCTCCAATTCCAAAAAACCCGGCATGTGCTAATGAAATCATTCCTGCAAAACCGGCTATGAGGCTAAGACTTTGAGCCAGCATTATATAGATGGTTATTAAAATGAGGAGATGCAGCAGGTATTCCATTATATCTCTATTTTTTTCAGTCGTTTACCACTAATTCCCAGAGGTCTCCAAATTAGAAACATAATTAGAATGAGGTATGCTACAGCATCCACCCATTTACTATCCATGTAATAAGCTGTAAGTTGCTGTGCAGACGCTAAAAGTATAGAACCACCGATGAGACCACAGTTACTGCCCACTCCACCGATAATCATTGCAATTACCCCGGATAACAGCAGATTAAAACCCATAGTAGGAGTCAACCCATTTTCCGTGGCAACTAAAATGCCCGCAACAGCTGCCAGGCAGGAACCAATACCGATAGTCCATAGGATTACTCTCTCAGAATTTATTCCTTGAATACTGGCTAATTCTTTGTTGGTTGAAACTGCCCGGATACATTTACCAATCTTATTGTACTCTAAAAAGTAGATTGTAAGCATAAATAATGTTAAACTAACCGAAATTGTTATAATCTGAACATTGGTTATAAATGCACCGAAAATTTCATGCCCTATCTTAACATTAGCAATTTGTAAGCTTCTAATTTCATCGCCCCAAAGCAAGGATATACAATTTTGAAGAATTATATAAATTCCAAGTGATACAAGTAGCATTAGTAATGAGGATGCTTTTTTCTTGTTTAAAGGTCGATAAATGAATATATTGAATAAAACACCGATAAAAGCTGATAAAAAAGTAGCTATTGGAATAGCAATCCAAAGTATAATATTAAGTTGTCGAAACAATAGGTAAGTTAAATAAGCTCCAGTACTAATTATTGCAGCAAATGTTATATTAAAAAATTTAACAGGATAATAGGAGATGGCAAATGAATATGATAATAATATCACTATACAACTGGTATAGATAATATTAATTAAGATTTGAAGAAATGTCATGAAGGTTACGATTACTATTTAATTGAAATGAACTTACCCCCTTCAACCTTAAGTAATTCTAAATCTTTAACTACATCACCATTTTCATCAAATTTTATTATACCGGCAGCTCCACTAAAACTATTTCTAAGTAATTCGTATTTCACCATTTCTATGTTATTTGTCCTTATGTATGATTCATAGAGAAGATGAATCGCATCATAACCATTAACTGCATAGATTGTGGGATTTTCGCCAAATTTTTTAAAATATTTTGAAGAAAATTCAATATATCTTTTACCATTCTGATCGATACCTTCATTAGTAATGATGGCACCTTCCACATTTTTACCCCCGTTTGTAATAAATTGATCAGTTTTTAATGAAGAAATTCCTAACCATTTTGGTGTAAATCCGATAGTGATTGATTGGTTAATAAAATTGACTGCCTGATCTACAGTTGTAACAAGAAATACTGCTTCTGGCCTTAATGTTTTTATTAATAATGCATAAGACCTAAAATCAGATTGGCCGGGATTTATAAGAATAGATGCTACTATTTCACCTTTCTGTTCTTTAAACTTATCAGTAAATGCCTTTATATAAGGTATTCCTGCATCATTATTTGTCGCTAATATGGCAATACTTTTCATCCCCAATTTACTTGCTTCTATTGCCATGCTTTGTGATTCAAAGGTTCCACTAATTCTATTCCTGAAAACATATTCCCCTGCATTAGTAATATTGGGACTTGATGCTAGTGTTGAAAACAGGAGTATTTTTTTATCATTGACAACAGGTGCCATTGCCATTACGCAACTACTACTATTGCCAGCAACTATCATTCTTATTTTATTAATATTGTATAATTTTTCCAAAGCACTTAATGCAGATTTAGGGTCACTTTTGCTGTCTTCAAAGGATAAATCTATCTTCTGAGTTGAATTTGAGTTAATTTCCGCTACTGCTAATTCTGCACCTTCTTTCACCCATTTACCATAAGTTGCCATAGTGCCTGATAAATCAGCAATTAATCCAATTTGAACATTTTTCTTTTCAAATGAATGACAACCTTCCAGTAACATAACAGTTACAATTACTGTTATTATTTCTAACTGATAGTTAAATCTTTTCATACTTTTCAATGAGTATTAAATTAAATACATTCTGATCTGGCAATTTTCTTACTGAAAGCAAGATGTTCTGATTTCCGCTCAATCCCAACCTCTTTATAGATATCATATAATGAACGTTCTGTATTATTTGGGAAATATAAATTATCATTCAACAACCATTCTCTCTTTTTTGCAAATGCAGGATTTCTACTTACGAAATCCTCAAAAATAAATCTTCCTAAAATAATTAATTTATTCCCATCTTTTAAGGTTTTCCATAATCGAATGATTGCATCATGAATTAACTCCTGCTTTACTGTACATAACCACTTGTCAGGTTTTGAAATTGATCCTCCATGATTTAGGTTTCTATTTAAGCAACCTCCGGCACATACAAAACGATACTTGCAGAAATTACAAGTTTCCATATTATTAATAGTATGTTCACTTAAAGCAGGAAGATTATTGAAATCATCCTTAATTGTATTCTCTTTCCAATTTCCAATGATGAAATTTTTGTTTGGACTTTCATAGCTTTGAACTCTGTAACAACTTGAAATTGATCCATCTGGATTAAAAACCTTGAATCTGCTACTTCCTCCAGTACAAAAATAATTTGAAGGAGTCAATAGATTCATATATGCCCCTGTAGAAACCAATAAGTTATTTTGTTCAGCTACATCAATCGCTTTTTTAAAATAAGTTAAATAATCTTTTATACTTGGCAGTAAAATCATTTCATTCGTATCAGTACCCGTAGGATGATAAGGTTCAATATGTGCCAGTTTGACACCCAGAGATTTCCAATACTTTACTGTTTCTGGCAAAGTAAACAGATTTTCGGTTGTAATCGTGCACCGGATACTAAATATCGCATTTTTTTTAACTAAGAACTTAATAGTTTCTTCAACCTTAACAGCAACTCTTCTCTTTGAAAGATTACTCGATTCATCCGGCAGACCATCACTTGAAACCGCAATATGAAAATTATTATCTATCAAAAATGTTAAATTATCCTTACTAAGCGTTCCATTTGTAGAAATCCTCAGATATATCAATTTGTCTTTTATGGTCCTCAAATATTCGACAGTTGATTTAATTGTATCCATTTCCAATGAAGGTTCACCTCCAAAAAAATTCACAACGATGTATTTTTTTTCTTTAATGAGCCTCTTCTTAATAATTTCAACAGGAGATTGAATTCCTATGGATAAAGGTTTGTTTTGAGTTATCGAATAGCAATAATTGCAATGTAAATTGCATTTCGTTGTCAAAACAAATATAAATCCTTGTACATCATCATTTAATGGGTCTGGAATATCCAGGGTTCTGTATAAATTATTCTTTAGTATATAGTTGTCAATCTCTTCTTTGCTATTCGCAATTATCCCGGTGAAAGGATCAAAATGAATGATCTCTTTACCTTTTCTGATTGAAATTAAAGTATTTTCCATCTCATTTCAAGGTTAGTTTTTCCCTTATCTTTTCAAACTTATCTAAAGGTATCTCTATTAACCAATCTGCAGTAAACAGTCTGTCAACTTGTTTTGAATCCGTAATATTTGTATGCGCGACCTGACAAAGCATTTCATAGTTCTTAAGGTTCTCTATTATAGCTGGTTTTTGCTCGTCTGTACATTTAGTAGATTCTAGTTTGAGTAATCTACCTATAGTAAGATACCAGGCTGTCTTAATGTTATAACCATGTTTATCATTTATAGATCCCTCAAGTATTAGTTTTAATTTTTTTGCAGCGTTAAAAACTTCATTATTGTCAATTCCATTCGAAGGAAAGATGTCATCTCGAAGGAGAATGGAAGACATTACAGATTGTTTGGAAAAAGAGTCAAGGGTTTTAGAATTATCAGCATTAACAATCTTAAATATTTGTTTGATCACATCTGATTCTTTTATTGTTTCATCGATTTGAAAAATATTTCTAAGTTGATTCAAAATCACTTTCTTTGAGTCGGCCAGCGTATGTTTTTTATCGAAGTCATATCTGATCAATGAAGTAGAGAATTTAATGACGTTCTTATATTCAGGGAATGTAAGTTCTGAATATTTATCTGCTTCGGCTAATTTATCTAAATCTTTATCACTTAATTCTGGCTTACTCTCATCTAATAATAAATCTTTAATTTCATTAATTGCGTATTGCTTATATGCTCTGGCAATATGATACGCTATTTGTTTTTGATTATTGCCTCCATTTGAGTCCCTATAAGCTTGCTTATAAGCATCTTGTAATAAATCTAAGGTTTTTTTGTAATCTGTTTCGGAATTAAACCAATTGTCAAGAGCTTCAGTTAATAATAATGGCCAATATTTTGGTTGCTGAAGAACTACTTCAGAGTTATTCCTTGCAATCTCGGCAATACTTCTAACAGCTAACCGATGTTCACATGAGGTGATTTGAGTTACTTCTATAAAAGGAACCGAAGATATTGTTGTCAGAGCAGCATCAAGCACACTGTTCTGAGAATTCTTAACTTGTTCTTTTAAATTCAAATATTCTCGATAAAACCTATAAAAAGCAAACCCAATTATAAGAGCAATTAAAGCAATAATAAATGTGAAATAAGCCAGGGTATTGTTAGTAACATCAAGAATATTGCTTATCGTATCATCTTTACTATTTATATTTCCTTGATGGAAACCATTGTCGGCCTTTACTATTAATTTAACTTCTTTGGTTGTTGAATCCGTTTGACTAAGATACGCTACTATAGTATCGTTTTTTATCATTGGGTTATTATTAATACCCAAAGATTTGTCAACTATATTCTTAAGAGGGATAGTGGATTTTGAATGCCTTGATGGTGCTAATGCAAAAAATGTGGTAAACAAGACCAGTAACGTTATACAGGCAAAGAAAATGATAGCCATTAAATTGCCAAAAAGAGAATGAAGAAACTTAAAGAATTTTAATGTTCTGTTCATCTTTGTGCTAAATTAATTTACCTAAATCCAATTTAAACTCCTTATCTGCAAAAGTATTGAATATTTTCTTATGCTCTACAACTAACATGCTTATTTGTTGCTGTTTAAGTTGCAATAACTCATCAACCATAATTTTGGTTTTCGCTTGATCCAACCCGGAAAAGGGTTCATCAAACAAAATAAACCTGGGCTTGTGCATTAAAGCATTGCCTAAAGCCAGTAATTGTCTTTCGCCACCACTCAAATTAAATGGAGTGCGGTTTCGATATTTGTAAAGATCAGTAAGCTTGTAAACTTCTTGTTCCCTTTGCTTGATGACGTCATTAGAATATATTGATCCGCTTACGATAAAGTTTTCATGTACAGTTAATGATTCAAAGTAATTGTTTTTTTGAGGGATGTAAACAATGCCTGCCTTAACCATTTCATAAGTGGCGAGTTTTGTGATATCCCGGCCATCAAAAATAATTTTACCTTCTTTATTCCAAATAGGAAGTAAACCATAAATACATTTTAATATTGTACTTTTTCCGCTTCCATTACCACCTGTTAACAAAACAATTTCATTGTGACCCACTGATAATGAAATATCAAAAAGCACCTGTTTCTTATCATAACCCGTTGATATATTTTTTACTTCCAGCATATGGAAATTTCGAATATTTAAATTATTACTTTTTATTCAATTCCAATGTTTTTAATCCGTTTTCTTCTAATTGAAAGACAAAATCGCTTGTTCTTTCAATGTATTCCAAATCGTGTTCAATTTGCAATATGGTTATTCCTTCATCTCTTAGTTTTAACACAATTTCTTTTATTTTTTCTTTGTTATCTTTGTCTATACCAGCAATTGGCTCATCTAAAAGCAACAGCTTAGGGTTATTGGCAAGACAGCAGCCCAAAGTGAGTAGTTTTTGCTGACCATATGAAAGGTCACAACCCAAATGTTCTGCATGGCCTGAAAGAGAAACTCTCCCCAGAATACTATCAACTTTATTAAACTCTTGAGAAGTGGCAATATGAAACATTCTCTTTTCCATTACCATTAATACATTTTCTCTTACCGAAAGTCCATTTATTAATCTTAAATCCTGAAAAGTTCTGGCAATGCCAAGTTTATTTATTTCTTCTGGCGATCTTGTGTTTATCTTTACATCATTGAAAAGGATTTTACCACTATCCACTTTCACAAAGCCGGTTAAAATATTAAACAAAGTCGTTTTTCCTGAACCATTGGCACCCATCAGAGAATAAATTTTCCCTGCATCAAGTTTCAATGAAAGATTCTCAAAGAGCTTTCGTTCTCCAAATGATTTGCTTATCTTTTCAACAGATAATATCACTTTCTTTTTTCTGCTAAATTAATGAATTTGTGCTGTGGGTAAAGTAAACTTTTTTGTTTTTGGCAAGTGGGTTGGGTTTGAGGAAAACAAAATGTGTTTGCTGTGTAAAGGCATAAAATTCAAAAAATGCGGGTAGGTTTCCAATACCTATTTCAGAACCCGCCGGATTTTTACCCTATTTGTGAATATGGAAAAGACTCTGTTCAATTTATCTGTATCCCCATTGAAAGCTCAAGCTTCACGATGCTCACCGCAAAGTCCACCTTTGCTTTTAACAGCGCCAGTTTGCTTTCTGCAACAGAGGTCTCTGTATCAAGAAGGTCAAGGTTGGTGATCGCCCCGGCATTGAAATTGACCCGGGCCAGTGAGAGTGCCTCTTCTGCTTGTTTTACCAGCAATTCACTCTGTTTTATCTTTTGAAGGGCAGCCGTGATATTACATTCACTTTCGTTAACCTCCTGGGAAATCTGACGTTTGGTCAGATCGGTTTCATCTTTGGAAATATTTATCTGTGTTGAAGCCTGTAACATATTGTATTTACGGTGTGTAGCATCGAATAGGGGCATTTTGATCACTACCCCGGCGGCAAAATTCAATACCGGCTGGTTCAGATCCGGAAAATAACCATTTTTTACACCCCCCGAAGCAAAAGCCCGGAATACAGGGTTATTCTGAATTTTAACAGCGTTGAGCTTCAATTCTGCATGCTGGTGGTTCAGCTTCGCAATCACCATTTCATACCTGTGTGCCAAAGCATAGCTGATCAGTGAATCGGTTTGTGTTCCCGGGTTAATGGGAATTAAAGAATTTTTTACATGCAATAAGGTATTGATGGGAAAATCCAGCAATGAATTAAGATTTCCAAGCTGGGATTTCCAGGATGTTTTGAGATCCACTTTCTGGTTCTCTGCCGAAGAGATCCTGACCTGGGTAGTCAGTATCTCATATTGGGTTGCTGATCCGGTCTCTTTTTTACGGGTAACAAAATCAAGATGTTCCTTCAGCGTTTTCAATTCAACCTCCTTAATATTGATGGCTTCCTGAAGGTAGATCAGCGAATAAAAACTCAAAGCAGTGAGCATTGTCAGTTTTTGTTTTACCAACTCCACATTCTTCTCCGATATCTCCCTGTTGGATTCTTCGAGCTTAATATTTCTTTTCGTCTTTGAGAAATCATAGATTGTTTGCCCGACTGAAAGCGATCCGTTGTAGTAATTTGTAGGGGCAATTTCAATGGATCCCAGATGTTCGATGATAATTGCCGGAACCGGGCCTATCCTTGTATATCCGGCTTCTGCATCAATATTCGGATACCAGGCCGATTTTGCAAGACCTATACCTGCTTCTGCCATTGTGATTCCTTCTTTTGCTCTCAGCACCAGGGGATGGTTGTCCAGCACCTGTTTCAGGATCTGGCGGAACTCAAGGGAATCATTGGTATTTATTGCCGGAAGTGAAGGATTGTTTTGTCCCTCCATCGACAAATGCAAAATGCAAAATGCAAAATAAAAAAGTAAAAGTTTCATTTGTTTTTCTTTTTCAGTTTAATAAAGAAGATAGGGAGGATACTTGCGACAGTTAATATGGCAGCGATGAGGAAATCATCATCTATGGCCTGAATAAATGCCTGGAGATTGAGGTGCGAGAAAAGCAGGTACTGGCTTTGCTGACTGGCTACTGTTCCGATACTCCCAAGATTTGCCGAGATAAAGTGTCCTATATTCCGTTGTACCGACTGAAATACCGGTGAATTTGCCTGCATCAATCCTCCGAACATCTGGGTGTGGTAAGTAACCCTGATGGTCAGGACGGTTGTTAACATTGCCACTCCGAAGCTTCCTCCTACCTGCCGCACGATATTTGTGATCCCTGATGCCTGTGCCATTTTGGTACGCGGGAGATCACGGAATGCGATGGTGTTAAGCGGAGTGAACATCATTCCCATTCCAACGCCACGGATATAGAGGGTAGTCATGATAAAACTATGTTCCGTCAGGTAGGAGAGGTAACTGTTCAGGTAGAAACTGAATCCCATCAACAAGGCCCCGATGATCACGGGTATCTTTGGATTTATTTTGTCGGAAGCGAAACCGGCCATGGGCGCAACAATACCCTGGATGATCCCGACCGGTAAAAACACAGAGCCTGCCTGCAGAGCGGTGTAACCAAGTGAATTCTGGAGGTACACCGGTAGAAGGAAAGTACTGCCGAACATGCCCATACCGAAAATGAACATAATCAGCACCGAGATCCCGAAGTTCCTGTTCCCGAGTAAACGCAGGTCGATCAGTGGTTGTTCCACCAAAAGTTCGTTCACCATGAATACGGTAAAGGCAATGATAGATATGGCAAAGCAAAGGAGGATATATGGTGCATGCCAACCTGAAGAATTTGTGCTCGCATTGCCTTCGGTGAGGGCATACAGCAGCACAGGAAGGAAAATACTTGCTGAGAGGAATCCCACCAGGTCAAACGACTTGATGGTCGGGTTTCTGAACTCCTTCTGAATGATCGCAGTGGCCAGCATGCCTCCGATCCCTACGGGTACGTTGACATCAAAGATCAATGGCCAGTTGAAGGTATCGACAAGATATCCTCCGATGAGAGGTCCGAAGGAGACGGAAGCGGCAGCGGCAACCGACCAGAATCCAAGCGCTATTCCTCTTTGTTCAGGTGGAAATTCACGTGTAATGATCGCCATACCGACCGGCATCAGCGCACCGGCTCCCAACCCTTGTATTACCCGCGAAAAGATAAGTATATCCTCCGTTGAAGAAACGCCGCAAAGAAATGATCCTAAGGTGAAGAGAAACAATCCCAGGAAATAGACCCGCTTATATCCGAACTTGTCGGCCATCCATCCCGCGGTGGGCAGCATCACTGCAAGCGCAAGCATATAGGCAGTAAGCACCCATTCAATCTTATCGATTCCCACGCCGAAAGAGGCCATGATCTTAGGCAACCCGACATTCACGATGGTTGCATCCAGCACCGCCATAAATGTCCCGATCATCACATTGCCCAGTAACCACCAGCGGTAGGTTGGACTGGTGGGATCAAAAGTGGCTTTCTGAGACCGGATAAATTGTAAGAAATGATGAACTCCCGGGATTTTTGGCATGACTATTTTTTATTGATCTTTACGAGGACAGACATTCCGGCAGCCAGCCTTAGTTTTGGGTATCTGCCCGTGTCACCGCTGATTTCACCGATGGATATCTTGACCGGTACACGTTGTGTGATTTTTGTAAAATTCCCGGATGCATTATTGGGTGGGATCAGCGAAAACTGGGCAGCCGTATTGGACCCGATATAAATCACATTCCCAAAAAAGTGCAATCCTGGAAAGGCATCAATGGTGAATTCAGTTTTCTGGCCATTATGTATCCCTGCAATTTTGGTTTCCTCGAATAAGGCGGATACATAGAAAAGAGAATCTTTCATGATTGTCATGACCGCCTGTCCCGGTTGAACAACATCACCCGGCAAAAGCCATCTTTTAGCAATACGGCCGGTAGAGGGTGCATGGATTTTGGTATTGTTCAGCATGGTTTCGATATTTCCTATCTGTGCATCGGCTGACTTTATGCTTGATTCCCCGCTGACGATCTGTGCTTTCCCCACTTCCAACTGGGCATGTGCAGCATCCAGTTGCGCCTGGGCAGATTCAAAACTCTTTTTTATATGATCAAACTGCTCACGGGAAATAACCGACCCTTTCAACTGAAGCTCTGCCCGGTCGAGATCTTCCCTTGCCCTGGAAACACTTATTTCCTGTACTACCGTGGTCTTTTTGTCAAGCTCCAGGCGAGCTTCGGTCTGGCGAAGGTTGGATACTGCCTGATCCCTGGCAGCATAGGCCTGAACTTTCTGTGCGATCAGGTCAGTATTGTCAAGTTCAACAAGGAGGAAACCGGTTTTAACACTATCCCCTTCATTTGCATGGATCTGTACAATCCTGCCCATCATTTTTGAGCTGACCGCGACTTTATCGGCATCAATGAAAGCGTCATCGGTGGTGATATAGGCCGTATATTGCTTGTACCATAACCAAGCGCCCAAAAGAACCGCCAGGATTACCACTGAAAGGGCAATATACGCCCTGATTCGTCTGCCGGTGCCGGAGGACGGGATTTGTTTTTGTTCTGTATCCATATTCATTAACTAAATTTTTGTAAAGCTTTTTTTACACCAATAAGAAACTAAGTGGTTTCTATTTCTTTTCTCCTGCCATGCCTGTATACCCAAAATAACAGGAATCCGGTCAAAATAAAGCTGGTGATGATAAGGTAGACATTCTCCGTGTAACCGAAATCTTCGTACTGCCCCTGAATTACTCCCCTGTTTGCCAGAAATGAAACGATCACAGCAGATCCGTTATTCAGAAAATGAGCAACTATTGGAAGCCACAGCGAGCCTGACCAGTAATATAAATATCCAAACATCAGCCCCAGGAACATCCTTGGCAGGATGCCATAAAACTGAAGATGGATGGCCCCGAAAATAAATGCTGTGAAAAAGATCGCAACATGGACGTTCCTGAACCATTCGGAGAATAATCGTTGCAGCACACCCCTGAACAACATCTCTTCACCGAAAGCAGGTAATATTGCAATCATGAACAAGTTGAGCAGCAACCCGCTTACTGTTTCAGAACCAAGAAAAGCATCCGTTAATTGTGTTGCCTGATCCTCGGCATCCTTCATCCAGTTTTCAATCCCTTTAAGTATTTCCGGTAACTTCATCATTTCATTCACCGATACCATCAGGTTGATTAAAGGCAGGCTGACCAGCATAATGATCAATGTGATCAGCAAGAGAAAAGCCGGGGTTTTCCTGTTCATTTTCAAATAACTTACAGGATTTCCCTCAAAAAATAACCCTGCCAGCAGGGATGGAATAATAAAAAAACCGAAGGACTGGATGATCTGAAAATATTTCAACAGGGGAACTATTCTTGGATCCTTATAATCCGATAAGATTGACAGATTTGTCAATAAGTTGATGTGAAACAACGGAATAGCGAGAAGAATGCCAATAATGAAAAAAATTATAAACCCGGAGATAATCACAAGTACTAAAAATACCAGTTTTGTTAACGGGGAAAGGTCTCCAAGAATAGCATGTTTCATAAACACCATCCTATTTGCTAATTTTGCAGCTAAATTACTACAATTTGATAAGTATCGGTAACATAGAATGTGGAAACTTCCCATTGTTATTGGCTCCGATGGAGGATGTAACCGATTCTTCATTTCGTTCCATCTGCAAATCCTTTGGGGCGGATATTCTGATCACCGAATTCATCTCCTCGGAAGGATTGATCAGGGATGCAGCCAAAAGCAGGGTAAAGCTGACTTT
Organism: Bacteroidota bacterium; assembly: GCA_026391355.1. Taxonomy (GTDB): domain Bacteria; phylum Bacteroidota; class Bacteroidia; order Bacteroidales; family FEN-979; genus CAIYUC01. Next base: position 87,061 of record JAPLDH010000013.1, read on the forward strand.
CGGGGAAGAGGAGCGTCCCCTTGGAATCCAGATTTTCGGCAATGACATCAATTCGATGCGGAAGGCCACAATGTTGGCTGAACAGGCAAAGCCTGATTTTATCGATATAAATTTTGGGTGTCCGGTAAAAAAAGTTGTCGTGAAAGGTGCAGGCGCAGCACTGCTGAATGATCTCCCCAAAATGATCAGTCTTACAGCGGAGGTGGTCCGTTCAACTTCACTTCCTGTAACTGTTAAAACCCGCCTGGGGTGGGATGAAAGCAGCCGGAACATTGTGAAAGTCGCAGAAATGTTACAGGACACTGGAATACAGGCTATCAGCATACATGGCCGCACCCGTGCACAACTTTATGGAGGTAAAGCCGATTGGACATTAATTGGGGAAGTAAAGAACAATCCCAGGATGAAGATCCCTGTTTTCGGTAATGGCGATATATCCAACGCTTTGATCGCCAAAGAGATGAAAGAAATATATGGGGTGGATGGATTGATGATCGGCCGGGCAGCCATCGGGAACCCCTGGATTTTCCGGGAAATAAAAACATACCTTACGGAAGGTATTCTAATAGAACCGCCATCACTGCAGGAAAGGGTGGATATTTTGAAAAAACACCTTTTTCATGAAATAGCTAATAAAGGGGAACGAATCGCAATCCTGGAGATGAGAAAATTCTACAGCGGCTATTTTAAGGATCTGCCGGATTTCAAGAAACATAAAATGCGATTAATGACGGCGCAGAGTGAGATTGAGATCAATGAAATCATCAAAGAATTTACCATTGACACATTTCCCTCCCCAGGTGGGGAGGGTTAGGGTGGGGCTGAATGACCATTGACACATTTCCCTCCCCAGGTGGGGAGGGTTAGGGTGGGGCATCAATTAAACCTGGTCTCCAACAACTCCTTCAACCTGAGAAAAACCTTTGAACCCGAGTCCCAAAGGTTCTTCTTCCTGAGCAGGTCCAGGAATTCCATGGCTGTGCGAAGGTCATGGAAACCATTAAAGGTCTCAATCGTTTCATTATAGTCGCGAAGATTTCCTTCAAAAAGCTCATTGATCATCAGGAATTTCTCATTGATCGTAATGGATGACTTCAGATCGCCCGATTTTTCCCTGGAAAGTTTTGCCCCGATCCCTCTTTCTCTTGCTTCTTTAAGCTTTTCACTAAAACCGTTTCCGCTTCCTGTAAAAAGGTCTACTTCAGATGAAGGATCTGCAATTATAGATTCAATAACCGGCTGTTCCTCCAACAGGGTTGTTTCTGCTTCCTGGTCTTCTTCATTTGAGGAATGTATCCTGATTTTAATCCCGGGTTCCGGTTGATCTTGTTCTGCTTCAGTAATGGGGTCCTTTGCTTCCATTACCGGGACCATGGGCTTGATAACCGGCGTGTCCCGCATCTTTTCCTCGAAATAGGCATACGGATCATCTGACCGCTGCAACATGTGAAGCTTTTCATACACCTTCCTCACATTTTCCATGATGATATCAAATTCAATCTGCGGGATCCTGCCTTCGTAACTTTTAATGGCATCAAACTGCTCCTCAATGGCTTCCAGCAGCCATTGAATCTCATCCTTGACAATGTTCTTGTTTACCGGTATCATAGGTCAGATAAAAGCGATTAATTATAATGTAAAATATTTTTCAGGTATAAAGATAACAAAGAATCCGGTGTGTAAAATGTCCGGTAAAGAAAACTATTATCATTTTTTTTTGTAATATTGCCCTGTTTTTCACATTAAACACACAACTAACATGAGAAAGATATCATTATTTGTATTGGTAATTACCGTACTATTAAACGTAACAGCAATGGCACAAAAGAAAAGCACAGAGAAACAGGTCAGGTTTGTGATTCACACTGAATTCGGCGACATGAAAGGTTTTTTGTACAATGAAACACCGAAACATCGCGACAACTTTGTCAAGATCGTGAAGGATGGGTTATTGGACGGGACTTTATTTCACCGTGTGATCAATGGATTCATGATCCAGGGTGGCGATCCGAATTCAAAGAATGCACAACCCGGGCAGATGCTTGGCAATGGTGGTCCGAATTATACCATCGATGCTGAATTTAACCCGGACCTGATCCATAAAAAGGGCGCTCTCGCTGCTGCCCGTACTGAAAATCCAAAAAAAGCTTCCTCCGGTTCCCAGTTTTATATTGTACAGGGACAAAAGGTTGATCCGACCCAGTTACCGAATCATCCGGGTGCACCCTATAATGATGCACAGAAGGAGACCTACAAGACAGTTGGTGGAACACCTCATCTTGACATGGGTTATACTGTTTTCGGTCAGATAACAGAAGGCCTCGATATCATCGATAAAATTGCTGCGCAACCTAAAGACAGGAATGACCGCCCGTTGAAGGATGTTAAAATGACGGTAAAAATTATTCAATAATCCTCCCCGGTTTTATTGGGAATGGTACACGAACGATGCAGGAGAAAATTCAGAAATATCTGGAAGAGGTCCGGTCATTTGCTATCTCCGGGGCCACTGAACTCGAAGAGTTCCGGTTGAAATATCTTGGAAGGAAAGGTATTCTGCCGGAACTGTTCAACTCTTTCAAGGACGTTCCCAACGACCGTAAGAGAGAAACAGGATTGCTGCTGAACGATCTCAAAAACAAGGTTGAGGAGAAGATCAACGCACTGAAATCATCTCTTGTTGATCCTGCAGAAACCAAACATGAAGCATTGGACCTTACACGTCCTGTTGATCACCTACAGGCAGGTTCAAGGCATCCTTTGTCGATCGTTCGTAACCAGATTATTGATATCTTTTCCAGGATCGGGTTTACCGTGATGGAAGACCGCGAGATAGAAGATGACTGGCACAATTTCACTGCATTAAACTTCCCGGAAGAACATCCGGCAAGGGATATGCAGGATACTTTTTTCATTGAAAAGCATCCCGATATTGCCCTCCGGACACATACCTCGTCGGTACAGATCCGTTCGATGGAGAAATTCAAGCCCCCGATAAGAATGATCTTCCCAGGACGGGTTTTTCGTAATGAGGTTATTTCGGCCAGGGCACACTGTATATTCCACCAGGTAGAAGGGTTATACGTGGATAAAAATGTCTCTTTTGCCGACCTGAAACAAACACTGCTTTACTTTGGAAAGGAGATGTTTGGCGACAAAACAGAGATCCGTTTGCGTCCCTCCTATTTCCCATTCACGGAACCTTCCGGTGAGTTGGATGTATCCTGTAATATTTGCGGTGGCGCCGGGTGCAACATCTGTAAATATACCGGTTGGGTGGAGATCCTCGGCTGCGGTATGGTGGATCCGGCAGTGCTGGAAAACTGTCATATCGACAGCAGTATTTATACCGGCTTTGCCTTCGGAATGGGCATCGAACGCACAACCATGCTGAAATACCAGATCCGCGACCTGCGGCTTTTCTTCGAAAATGATCTCCGGTTTCTGAAACAGTTCCGGTCAGCTATTTAAATAATCCGAATATGTGAATAACGAATCCGGGAATTTCATTCGTCATTCCCATATTCGTCATTCCCATATTCGTCATTCGCATATTCATTAGAACCTGTTCTTCCTGAATAGCTTTACAAGCAGCCAGAACCCAAAGAACCCGGCCAGCATAAAGACAATCATCCCAACCAGTTTTGTATGTTCCCACTGAGAGATCAGGGATGCACCTATGATCAACGCAGCGACAACAATGGCGATCGCCACCCGGTTGCTTGCCCGGTCAATATGTTCAACGAGCGGTTCGAAACCCTTGATCTCGATCTGCGTCTTGAATTGCCCTTCCTTTATCTTATAAATGATGTCATTAATATCTGAAGGAAAATCCTTGATCAGCTTGTAATATTCAGATAACGCATCGAAGACTTCCTCGGCAATCCGTTTCGGGTTGTATTGCTTTTTAAGCAATTCCAGCGCAAATGGCTGCATTTCCCTGGCAAAATCGATTTCCGGATAAAGGGTTACCGCAACTCTTTCGATTGTTATCAGGGATTTCACCAGCAGGTAGATCCCCGATGGTATCCTTAATCCGAATTTTACAATGATATCCACCGATTCGTTCATCACTTTCCCAAAATTCATCTCATCAACGGAGAGATATTTATAATGCGCCAGCATATCATCTATCTGGAATTCAAGTTCCTTGAAACGGTTGAATTTACGTTTCCCTGAAAAAAGAAGCAATGCTTCGGTGATCTGCTTCGCATCCCTTTTAATGTATCCCATAACATATTTTCCAAGGAATTGAAGATGTTCCTGGCGGAGGGAGCCCATCATCCCGAAATCGATGAAAGCAATGATATTTCCCTCAAGGACAAAAAGGTTTCCCGGATGAGGGTCGGCATGAAAAAAGCCATGGTCAAATATCTGGCTGAATACGAGGCGTACCGATCTCCGTGCAAGGATCACCGGATCATTCCCTGTTCTCAGCAGGGTATCCAGATCACTGACCTTGACACCACGGATGAATTCCTCCACAAGAAGTTTATCCGTAGTAAACTCCATATAAACCCTCGGAACAAAAACATCCGGATCATTTTCAAAATTATGCCTGAACCGGATTACATTACCTGCTTCATGACGGAAGTTCAATTCGTAGGTTATCGTCTGGCCAAACTCTTTTACCAGCCCGACCACGTTCATCGCTTCCATTTCAGGGTTATTTTTCTGCATCCGGATAGCGAAATAATGCATGAGCTGCAAATCAAGCCCGACTTTTTTATCAATTCCGGGGCGCTGAATCTTGACACATACTTCTTCACCATTCAGCAAAGTTGCCTTGTAAGTTTGAGCTACAGAGGCAGAAGCGAGGTGCTGCCTGTCAAACTCCCGAAAAACATCGGAAATCGGCCTGCCCAATTCAACTTCCAATGCCTCAATTGCCAGGTCATCGGGCATGGGATCAGCCTCATCCTGGAGCTTCTTCAACTCCTCCCGTAACTCGTCGGGAATAATATCGATCCTGTCGGCCAATATCTGTCCGAATTTTATAAAAGTTGGCCCCAACTCCTCTATGGCCAGACGAATCCGTTCCCACCTATTGTATTTCCCTATCTTAGCATACCTTTTCTTGGTAACCAGATACCGTCCCATTCCATTCTTGCTTATCCATTCACCGAATCCATATTTGACTATGATACCGATGATCTCCCTTGCACGGCCAATCTCATTTACCGCCATACCTAAATTTGTCAGTTTCACAATGTCAGCTTTAATGAATACTTTTTGAACTGTAAAGGTAATACAGGAAAGAGGTAACAAAGTAATATTCGTGACGCGTAACGCGTGACACCTTTCGTCAACCCCGCTTCCGTTTGATAACATTAATCAGATGTAACTCAATATCCGTCAGAATATTCTCGTAATTTTTTACATCTGTGAGCTTTATTTCAAAGGCGGTGAGGACATTCGGAATGGTACTTATGCATCGGATCAAACCATCTTTCCGGTTTTTCTTGAATTCTCCCTCAACCAGCAAAACAAAATCGAGTTGTTTCATTTCGGGGACCAGAATGAGTGATTCGCTCCGATTGGCGATCAGGCAATAAGCATTCTGATGATCTTCATCCTTATAGTAAAAAAATGAAAAGCCTGCATATCCCTGTTTACCGGGAAGTGTAATGCACAATTCCTGTTCCTTGACAAAACTGAATTCCAGTTTTTTATTAAGGTGATAGGAAAGTCTGTAATCGCGTAAATGACAGGCCAGACCGATAAGGGTGTAATAGGTTGGTTCCGAATGGATATCAAGAAGTACTTTCTTTGCCATGCTGCTCCTCCTGTAATTTCGTCCAGCCTTTTTCGGAGGCCAGCTGCTCTGCGCCTTTTATTGAATAATCCTGCCCCTGGGCAATGGATACATCATCGATCTGAAGCTCTACGATATATTGTTTTTTATACCCTGACCCAATCTCATCGACAACTGCGAAGATGATTGGTTTCCGCTGCTTCTGACACCATTCGAGGATCTTGCTTTTAAAATTCATCTCCTGGTTCACCAGTTCATTGATATTAAAATAATTCTTGATGATCCTGTTGAGGAGGATTTTCCTGGTAAAGCGATATCCTTTGTCAAGATATAGGGCGCCAATGAAAGCTTCCAGTGCATCTCCCTGGAAGGACCGCAGTTGCCCGGTGGAGGCTGCATCGAACTGGATAAGGTCATTCAAACCAAGCTTCTGCGCCAGTTTATTCAGTTGTATCCGGCTGACGATTTTGGAACGCATTTCAGTCAGAAATCCTTCATCCTTCAGGGGAAAGGTTTTAAAAAGGTAATCCGCTGTCACAGCATCCAGGATGGCATCCCCGAGGAATTCGAGGCGTTCATTGTTTATCTTCATTCCATGGAAAACTTCCACACTCACAGATTTGTGGAGGAATGCCAGCTTATATAAAAACATATTCCCGGGGTAGAACCCGAAAATATTTTTTATTGCACCATAAAGTTGTTTATCAGCAGAGAAATAATAACGGACCGGATTAAAATGCAGGAATCTCAAGAGAAATCATCCATTATATTTTTTGAAAATAATGGTAGCATTATGGCCTCCGAAACCGAAGGTGTTACTAAGAGCAGATCTGACAATCCTTTCCTGGGCTTTGTTAAATGTAAAATTCAGGTTATTGTCAATCTCGGGATCATCTGTAAAATGATTGATGGTCGGTGGAACAATATTATTCTTCACGGCGAGTATTGAGGCGATGGCTTCAATTGATCCGGCGGCACCCAGCAGGTGACCTGTCATGGATTTCGTTGAGTTAATGTTGATCTTATAGGCATACTCCTTAAAAACCTCCAGTATTGCTTTCGGTTCGATGATGTCACCCAATGGGGTTGCCGTTCCGTGGGTATTGACATGATCGATGTCCTCTGGTTGCATTTCTGCATCTTCCAATGCACATCGCATGGAAATGATGGCGCCCAGTCCATCGGGATGTGGCTGGGTCATGTGAAATGCATCTCCCGACAGGCCTGCCCCCGCAACTTCAGCATAGATTTTAGCCCCACGTGACAGGGCATGGTTTAATTCTTCCAGCACCAAACCTGCACCTCCTTCACCCATTACGAATCCATCACGATCCTTGTCGAAGGGACGAGAGGCAGTGGCGTAATCATCATTTCTGGTCGACATGGCATGCATGCCGTTAAATCCTCCGACACCGACGGGGGTAATTGCAGCCTCTGATCCTCCGGTTATAAACATATCAGCTTTCCCCAAACGGATGTAATTGAATGCATCCACCAGGGCGTTAGCGGAAGATGCACACGCGGAAACGGTTGCAAAGTTCGGCCCCCGGAAACCATATTTTATTGAAATATGGCCTGCTGCAATATCAGCAATCATCTTTGGAATAAAAAAAGGGTTGAAGCGTGGTGTGCCGTCGCCTTTAGCAAATCCAGTTACCTCCGTTTGGAATGTATCCAACCCTCCAATCCCGGAGGCCCAGATAACGCCGATACGGTCGCGGTTTACCTTTGCCATATCAAACCCGGCATCCTTAATCGCTTCATCTGCAGCAACGATCCCGAAAACAGCGTAGGGATCATATTTTCTCACTTCCTTGCAGTCGAAGTACAATTCGGAATTGAACCCTTTTAATTCACATGCAAACCTGGTCTTGAACTTTGAAGCATCAAAATGAGTGATGGGACCGGCTCCACTAACCCCCTTGACCAGATTGCTCCAGTAGTCCTCAACGTTATTGCCAATAGGAGTCAATGCACCTAAGCCAGTAATAACAACTCGCTTTAGTTCCACGTGTAAGTTATTTGGTGATTACTGCTTTACAAGGAATCCTTCCTGCGGAGGGATTGAATTTCATCTTTTGAGACAAGGCAACAGGCATATGAAGCTTTTACTTCATTGTCGACCTACTACTTGGTATTGTTCTCAATATACGTAATAGCTTCTCCTACAGTACTGATCTTCTCTGCCTGATCGTCAGGAATGGCAATGTCAAATTCTTTTTCGAATTCCATGATTAATTCAACAGTATCTAAAGAGTCAGCACCGAGATCATTTGTGAAACTTGCTTCTGGTGTAACTTCATTCTCGTCAACACCAAGCTTATCAACAATGATAGCTTTAACTTTTGATGCAATGTCAGACATGTTTTCTGTTTTTTGGTTAAACGGACTGCAAAGGAATGAATTTTAATGTTTAAAAACAAAAATATTTATGATTTTTTAACATTTAATCACTCTATAATTCTGTTTATCAGATTTATATCCCAACACAAAAAGATAAGTGGCAGGACTATTTTACTAATGTAAAAGTAAAATAATTATGTAATCAAATCACATAAAAAGAAATCAAATGCTAAATAAGCTGTAAAATCATTCATCTTCCATACAGGACTTTTGTACTTTTGCGGGATGAAAAAGATTGCAATATTCGCTTCCGGCAATGGAACCAATGCCCAGCGCATCATTGAATATTTCGCAGATCATCCCGTTGTCAAGGTCGACCTCGTATTATCCAATAACCCGGATGCTTTTGTGCTGAAAAGGGTAACACCTTATCATATTCCTACCCTGGTTTTTACCAGGGATGAATTTTATCACAGTTCCAAAATACTGGATATTCTGCAAGAACGGAATATAGATTTCATTGTTCTTGCGGGATTTTTATGGTTGATACCCGGGAATCTTCTGGAGGAATATTCCGACCGGATCATCAACATTCACCCTGCACTTCTGCCCAAATTTGGCGGGAAAGGTATGTTTGGACTGCGCGTCCATGAGGCTGTCCTAAACTCAAAGCAAAGCAAATCGGGAATCACCATCCACCTGGTCAATGAAACCTATGATGACGGGCAGATCATTTTTCAGGAACAATGTGATGTGGAACCGTCGGATACTCCGGAATCTCTTGCCGCTAAAATACATGCACTGGAGCATGAGTATTACCCGGTGGTAATTGAAGCCCTTCTCCATGACCCGGAGGAAGAGGATCAGTAGCCTTTTTTCCCGAGCAAAGAGAACACCTTTTTTTTATATGCTTCCACTCCCGGCTGATCAAAAGGGTTAACGCCTAGTGTATATCCGCTTAAAGCACACGAAAATTCAAAGAAATAGATCAATTGTCCGAGGGTTTCCTCATCCACCTGCGGAACTGTAATTCGAATATTGGGCACACCACCCTCCACATGAGCCAGTGTGGTTCCCTCTTCGGCCTTTTTATTTACCTCGGAAATACTCTTGCCGGCGATATAGTTTAATCCGTCGGCATCTTTTTCATCCATCGGAATGTTCAAATTCCCTGAAGAATTCTCAACCGAAAGCACCGTTTCAAATATGTCACGGACCCCTTCCTGGATATATTGACCCAGCGAGTGAAGATCAGTGGTAAAACTTGCAGAAGATGGATATATGCCTTTGTTCTCTTTCCCTTCACTCTCCCCGAAGAGCTGCTTCCACCATTCGCTGAAATAAAACAAATTGGGTCGGTAATTGACCAGTAGTTCAATGGTTTTTCCATTATTGTACAGGACATTTCTCATGGCAGTATAAATCATTGCAGGGTTTGTTGACGGGGAGAGATCGGAAAACAGGCGTTCCTGCATCTCTCTCGCTCCGGAAATCAGCTTTTCAATATCAAAACCTGCGACAGCGACCGGCAAAAGCCCTACCGGTGTCAATACAGAATATCGTCCTCCTATATTATCGGGAATAACATACGCTTTATACCCTTCCTTGTCGGCCATTTGCTTCAATGCTCCTTTCCGGGCATCAGTAATGGCAATGATCTTGTTCGCAATATTCAGTTTGCCGTATTTGTTCTCCAGATGTTCCTTCACAATGCGGAAAGCAATGGCAGGTTCGGTGGTTGTGCCTGATTTTGAAATGACCGCAACAGAATAGGAATATTGATCAAGGATCCCGAGAAGATCTGCATGATATTCTTCACCAAGGTTATTCCCGGCATACAGGATATGTGGATTCAGGTTTCCGGGGTTCAGGAGGGAGAAATTATGTGAAAGGGCTTCTATCACCGCCCTTGCACCAAGATAAGATCCACCGATCCCGATGACAACAAAAACATCAGCATGGCTTTGGATCTCTGCAGCATCTTCCGTTATCCTGGTGATAAGTTCTTTTGAAATCAGGGAAGGCAGCCTCAGCCAACCCAGGAAATCGCTTCCCTTCCCCGTTCCTGCCAGGAGGAGTTTGTGATGCCCTTTGATTTCCTCTTCTATTGCGCTGAGCTCTTTACTGCTGATGAAGGGCAGTGCATTGCTGATGTCGATGTTGATCATGGTTGGAGTGTTAGTTGTTGGTACGAAATTAAGAAAAAGAAGTGACAGGGTGACAAAGTGACACGTTAAAAAGAATCATATTGAAGGGAAAGGTCGCGACCTCTCCCTTCAAATTTGTGCCTCTGTGCCTCTGTGCCTCTGTGCCTTTTAAAAATACATTACTTTTGCAGACATGAACCGGAAGAGTGTCATTTTTGCCATCATCATCATGTCGATCGCACTGATCGGGCTGATGGGTATCCAGATCTACTGGATCAGGAATGCCACTGCGGTAAAGGAGTCTTCTTTCCGGAATGCAGCCAATGATGTGATCAGGCAGGTCATTGCCAAAATAGAGCGGCTGGAAAAAAAGAAAGCCCTTGAAGTGAACCCGTTTGAAGGAATGCTGAATTTTACTCGCCATCTCCCTTATGAGGGATTTATCACTGTTCAGGGTCTTGATTCATTGATTTCCTATGAATTATCACAGAAGAACATCGATACAAAATATGAATTTGGTATCTATAAACCCGAAACAGAGACATTCCTTTTGGAAAGATCGAGCCGGTACCGGAAAGATCTCAAGGAAAAAGGATATGCCAACCTGCTTTTTCCGAGCGATATTTTTACAACACCCGAATACCTGCTGGTTTATTTCCCGCATGAGAAAGAATTCCTGTTAACCGAACTCTGGAGTATGATCTTGATCTCGATGACGCTGATCATCATCATCGTATATTCCTTTACATATACGGTGACCACCATTTTCAGGCAAAAGCGACTTTCCGAAATGAAGAATGATTTCATGAACAATATGACCCATGAATTCAAAACCCCAATCTCTACGATCTCCCTTGCATGCGAAGCATTAAGTGACAAGGACGTCCTGAAAAACGGGGAGTTCTATAGAAATTACATCAATATCATCGTTGAAGAAAATAAAAGGCTGGCAGGGATGGCTGAAAAGATTCTCCAAACGGCTGTTCTGGATAAGGGTCAGCTTAAGATGAAGAGAGAAAACATCAATCTCCATGACATCATTTCCGATGTTATAAAAAATATCCGTATACAGGTGGAGATCAAGGATGGAATGATCAATCGCAATTTTACCGCTACCCAGCCCGTTATATCAGGAGATAAAGTTCACCTTACAAACCTTATCTATAATCTTCTCGACAATGCAAACAAATATTCCATCCGCAAACCCCTGATACAGGTCCATACGGAAAACACATCCAATGGAATCCTCATCACCATTGAGGATAATGGCATCGGGATCAGCAAAATGGAACAGAAAAAAATATTTGATAAACTTTACCGTGTCCCTACAGGAAATATTCATGAAGTGCGTGGTTTTGGTCTCGGCTTAAGCTATGTAAAAGCAATCGTAGAGGAGCATGAAGGAAAGATCAACCTGGAAAGTGAGATCAATAAAGGAAGCAGGTTCAGGATCTTTTTACCTTTCGGTGACCTCGATGAAAACAATAAATTCAAAACATCAATATGGAGAAAAACCAAATCAAAGTACTTTTAGCGGAAGATGAACGAAATCTCGGGAACATTCTGAAAAGCTATCTGGATGCCAAAGGGTACACCACTTCATTATGTGTCAATGGTCAGGAGGCGATCGACCTGTTCAAAAAGAAAGAGTTCGACTTTTGCATTCTCGATATCATGATGCCGGTAAAGGACGGATTTGAGGTTGCCAGGGAGATCCGTGCGAAGGATAAAAAAGTTCCGATCCTGTTTCTGACCGCTAAATCAATGCAGGAGGACAAGTTAAAGGGATTCGAGGTAGGAGCTGATGATTACATCACCAAACCTTTCAGCATGGAGGAACTGCTGGTCAGGATACAGGCCATTCTCCGGAGAACGGAATATAAAGTTAAAAATGTCAACAATACCAATATATTCAGGATCGGCCAGTATTTGTTTGATTTTAACCGCCAGGTATTGTCCATTCATGGAACAGAACATAAGCTCACATCCAAGGAGGCTGGGTTGTTACAGCTATTATGCACCAATGCCAATGAGGTCCTCGACCGCAGTGTAGCCCTCAACAAGGTCTGGAATGACGACAGTTATTTCAATGCACGAAGTATGGATGTTTACATCGTGAAGTTACGGAAATACCTGAAAGAAGATCCCAGTGTGGAACTGATCAATGTCCATGGTATTGGTTTTAAGTTGGTTATGAATAAATAATAAACCATGCCACAGCTATATCTGGTACCAACCCCGATTGGCAACCTTGAAGACATCACTTTCCGTGCAATCCGTATATTGAAGGAAGCGGACCTTGTGCTGGCCGAAGATACCCGGAAGACACTTATTCTGTTAAAACATTACGGTATTGAACAAAAGGTCGTTTCACACCACAGTTTCAATGAACACCAAACGCTGAAAACAGTGGTCGGGAAGATACGGAGCGGCCTAACGGTTGCCCTGGTAAGCGATGCAGGTACTCCCGGGATCTCCGATCCGGGGTATTTGCTTTTACGGGAGTGCCTGAAAGACGGAATCAAGGTTGAGTGTTTGCCTGGTCCTACTGCTTTTATCCCTGCACTGGTTAACTCGGGAATACCCTGCGACCGTTTCCTGTTTGAAGGATTCCTGCCCCATAAGAAAGGCCGGCAAACCAGGCTGAAGGAGTTATCAGAAGAAAAAACAACCATGGTATTCTATGAATCTCCTCACCGGTTGCTTAAAACACTTGAACAGTTCTGTGAATATTTCGGAGAGGATCGCACTGCCTGTGTTTCGAGGGAATTAACGAAGATCTACGAAGAAAACCGCAGAGGAACGCTTACAGAATTGAAAGCTCATTTCGGGGAAAAAGAGGTCAGGGGGGAAATCGTGATCGTGGTTCAGGGAAAAAAATAAAACCTACCGGGTCCGGATATCGAAAGAGGTGTAATTCCGGACAATTCCGTCTTCCATCAATATTTTATCTATTCTTGCCCCAAGAGGTCCAACCTTGCACCAATCCATAAAATTCCGGAGGTTTTCTTCTTCCCCTTCCGCTTCAATGTACACCGAACCGTCATCGACATTCTGAACAAAGCCATTCACACCCATATGATAGGCTTTCTGCATGGCCGAAAAACGAAACCCGATCCGGTGAACCTTCCCGTAAATTCTAAGTTTAACATTTTTCATAAACAAGAGGATTACATTTCATTTCAAACCCGGTTCATCAGGAGGGTTTTCAGCTTTTGAGGAATGGCCATGCCCGTGAGTCTTAGGAATAAAGATATGCTTGACGGCGTTGTAAAAATAGGAAATAATCAGGAACAGGGTTCCAAGAATCAGCAGAAGAACAGTTTTTTCTCCAATGGTAAATGACATCATATCAAACAGCAGTAACTTCACGATGGTCATAATCAGGATGACCAGTGAAAAAACCCTTAAGAACCTGGCCTTTTTGATAAAACCCAGGATCAGAATAAACAGCGATGCACATAGAAGAAAAAGAGAATATGGAAGCTTATGCGTCCATGAAATGGTTTCAATGACGCCTGATCTTTGCCGGTCCCCAATGATCACCATTAGATGATCAAACTCAGAAAGGATGAGAAAAAAGGCCATCACTGTGAAATAAACCCAATATGTTTTGATCAGTACCTTTTTGAAACTATAAACTCTCCTTACATAATAATAAATGAGAAAAAGAAGTACAATAACCAGGGCAAGGATGAGATAGTGAAACAGAAATTCAGGGAACCAGATTGAACCGGATTCAAGATAATTGCTGCGGATCTTAAGGATGTCAAGATGTACGATGGTGGGATATATAATCAATGAGATGATTCCCACCGCCAGGATTTTCGGAAGGAAACTGGAATTCTGACCCGAAAGGACAGGAATGATAATCAGAAAATAGAGGCAATTGAAAGAGAACCAGATCAGGATTCGTGCTTCATCATTTGCAAAGAGGTTTGAGAGCAGAAAATCATATATCAGAAAAAGTGAAAGATAGATAAAAAGAAGTATCAATCCCTTGAGTATCTTACGGGTATTGCTCCGGTGAAACCATTTTTTGGATATGCTGATATGAAGCGTTTTTGTTGTGCTATTCAAAAAAACAAGGGAGCCCAGCATAAAAGCAGAAGCCAGAACCGCTTTATAAAAAATGGTAATATCGAGGGGAAGGGGTTCTGTAAAAACCGCAGGAATATACCCGAGGATCCATTGCGTTAAGTGGTAAAAAATGGCCAGGGTGAGCGCCAAAAGCGAAATGACAACGGATGACTGGTCACCGGTGAATTTTGAGAGTATCATCAGTAATACCGCAAATGTCGTCAGAAACAGGACAGCATAATTCATGGAAAAGACCAAAGAGGGGATACATGATAACAAAAATGCAATATAAAAAAGGTAAGCGATCCTGTTGAACCCCGATTGGCGCTTGCTCACAATGAACATGGCAGAAAGGTTAAAAAGAGCCATTGAAAGAGTTAAGGGAAGATACATAAAATTGTAACCTGACCACCACAGGATGAAAAAAACAGAAATAAAATAAAAGCCTGAGTTTGCGATGATAAGAAGGAATTCCAACCGACGTATCCAGACTCTCCTTTTAAGATAATTGCCGTTTAGGTTCGCCAGATAAAAAGCCATGTGGATCAGAAAACCACCAATAATGTAAGCATAAAACAGGAAGAGATTGAAGTCCATGATCTCCCGGAGTATCCAGTAAAGGGCAAATAATATCCAAACAATGAGTGCAAAAGTTTGTATCCCGATTTTTTGTACTCTGACTGAAAGATAAATGAGAGAGGGGATGGTAAGCATAAAGAAGATGATGGTGCCGATCATTGCACCGGAAGGACCCGTATTGACCAGAATAACCTGGCGATGAACTTTTGTTCCTGAAGAATGGAAAAAATCGATAATAACTGAAGTAGCATCACTTATAATCTGCCTGAAGAATCCAAAGAATTCCATCGATGTGATGGAAAGATAACCTGCAACAAGGATAAAAATAATCCCCACAATGGGCAGAAACCGTCGTGCAAGAAGGTTCTCGCTTCTTCTGTAACCCGATCGGCCATGGCTTTCCAATGACTTCTGTTCCCTTTGGTGATGATGTCTGTTCGAGTGCCTGTGACTCCGCGATGATTGTCGTTGATCTCTTCCGGAAAGATCAGGGAATCCTTTCCCGTTTTGATCTCCTGAATCTGAAGGTTTTGGTGTTAAATCGGAGCCTGGTGTAATATCCGCCATTACTGCTAATTAAAATGAATGAAGGCAAAATTAGAAAAAAAAGCTATCTTTATGATCATTTTACTAAAATGTGCGGACGATATTCATTTGCAATTGAAGATGCACTGATCAGGGAACGGTTTAATGTTACCGTGCGAAGCGCCATCTACAAAGCCAGGTATAATTGTGCCCCTTCGCAGGACCTGGCGGTGATTTCAAATAACTCCCCGGATACCCTCAGCTTTTTCCGGTGGGGCCTTATCCCCTTTTGGGCAAAGGATGCTGCCATCGGTTATAAGATGATCAATGCAAAAGCCGAAACCATCCGCGAAAAGCCTTCTTTCCGCAATGCTTTCAAAAACCGGAGATGCCTTGTATTGAGCGATGGCTTTTATGAATGGAAGAAAAACGGTGATAAAATCCCCTATCGCATTCTTGTGAAAAAAGGACTCCCCTTTGCCATGGCAGGTATCTGGGATAAATGGATCAGCGCGGATGGAGAGATCATTCATTCCTTTTCCATCATTACTACAGTACCAAATTCACTGATGGAGAAAATCCATGACCGTATGCCGGTTATTTTACAGGAGGTAGATGAGCAAAAATGGCTGGGAACCCCGGGCGAAGAAAAATTGGTTGAATTGCTGAAACCATATCCTGCTGACCTTATGAGCGCATATCCTGTTTCCAGGCTGGTCAATTCCCCGAAAAATGATTCATCGGAAATCCTCCAGCCTGCCGGTGAAACGGAATTCTAACCCATACTTCGGCCGTTCAGGTTTGCAAAAAAAGACATACTGAACCACTCAGTATAACTGAATCTAAGCATGTTTGCTTATGCAAACCTGCTAAGTTTCAGTATACCATAAGGTTACATCCACGGGTATCGCTGTTGTCGAACCTTCCCATAACCCCAAATGATCCGTCTTCATAAACTTTTCCTATATCCTGTGTCGCGATAAAAGAACAGGAATAAATATTGGAAAGGTCGATGATGTTGATCCCACCCGTTTCCCCGGTAGTCAAAAGCTGAAAAGGATCATTGATATCACGCACCAGAACCTTCATCCAGGGTGGGGTCAGAAAAAGGCCATCTCCTTCCGACCATGCCTGCGACAGGAGTTCGGTCATTCCGTATTCCGACCTGATCTTCCTCACCCCAAAGCCTGCTGACAGCCATTCATGAAGTTCATCCCTAACCATCTCTTTCCTTCTGCCTTTCATCCCTCCTGTTTCAATCACGATCAACTCCGGAAAGGAGACTGTATTCGTGGCAGCAAAATCAAGCAGTGCATAGGAAAGGCCTATAAGGATCACCTTCCGGCCGTTATCCCTGTGCTTATTCAGTGCTTCTTCAAGACCCTGAAAATCCATCCTAAAAAAACCGTTTCCCGGATCTATTCCGTGCTTCATAAGCACATCTGTCATAAATACAAGCGATGATTCCGGATTTCCCTCCGGAGCCGGCATAAGTCCAAGAATGGTATATCCTGAAGGAGATCCAAAAGAGATCCCGAAACCTTTCAACAATGACTCCTCGTACAATGAGATGTCTGCTATTTCATGCCGGCTGCGCTCCATTCCTGTAGTTCCGCTGCTTAGAAATGTTTTTTGCGGCCGGTGATCTCCGCAATATACCTTGTGTGTTTTGAAAAAACCGATCGGCAAAAAAGGAATCTCCGTATATGTAGTGATATCCTGTAATCTTATCCCGAGTATCCTGATAAAATCACGATAGACCGGATTATGTTCCGCCTGGAACCGGAATATTCCGATTGCAAGCCTGTTAAATACCTCTTCATTGCCAATCCTGAATATCTCCTCCCTGAAGTTCATTTCCCGGTATAAGAATGAGTGATAAGAATATTTAGTAATTTTATACGCTGATCAAAGGTAAGAAAATTGGTCATTAGTCATTAGAAATTGGTCATTAAGGAATGGATAACATTAATTATTAACTAGTGACCAATGACCAATGACAAGTGACCATAGCAAGTGAACAGCTATATGCGTTAATGAAG
The DNA here is from genome assembly GCA_026391355.1 of Bacteroidota bacterium. Lineage (GTDB taxonomy): Bacteria > Bacteroidota > Bacteroidia > Bacteroidales > FEN-979 > CAIYUC01. Next base: position 104,532 of record JAPLDH010000013.1, read on the forward strand.
AAGTTACTATTTTTAACAGGGATACTGGCCGCCATGCTCCTGATGGAACCGGGATGCATGAAGAAAGAGTCATTTCCGGTAACGCCGTATATTGAATTCCGTGGTTTTTCGTCGCTTTTTGATACCGGATTTTATGCAAAGAAAGGTATCCTGACGATCTATTTCACCGATGGAGATGGTGACCTGGGATACGGAGACGATGACACATACCCTCCATTCGACAGTACAGGGGCCTATTACTATAATTTTGTCGTCGATTTGTTCGGAATGAAGAATGGGGTTTTTGAACATGTTTCAACTGCAATGCCGCTAAGTTCCCGTATTCCGAAACTGACCACTGAAACCAATAAGGCCATCAAAGGCACGATTAACGATACCATTCCCCTGTTTCCATTATCTTACGATACCATCCGGTTTGATGTCTATATTACTGACCGGGCGCTCCATAAAAGCAATATAATTTCCACCCCTCCCATTATCCTGAAAAAGCAAAAGTAAGGATGGAGAAGGTATATGCTAACCGGAGATATCTAATTATCGGTATTTTTTTATTTTTTGGATTGGTTTTTATCCTCCGGTTATTTTACATCCAGGTAATTGTTGACAGGTATATTCTTTCGGCCAATAACAATGTTCTTCGTTATGTAACCCAATATCCTGCCCGTGGATTGATCTATGACCGTAATGGTAAACTTCTGGTTTTTAATGAAGCAGCCTACGACCTAATGGTGACGCCGGCGCTTGTTAAAAATGTCGATACGGCTGAATTGTGCCGGCTGATGGAAATTGACAAACGGGAATTCATCACCCGGTTAAAAAAAGCAAGGATCTATTCCCCCTACCGTTCTTCCATCTTTGAAGCCCAGATCAGTCTTGAAAACTATGGTTACCTGGAGGAGAAGATGTTCCTCTTCCCGGGTTTCTTTGTGCAGCCGAGAACCCTCAGAAAATACACCTACCCGATTGCATCTCATACACTTGGATATATCGGGGAAGTAGGACCGGAAATCATTTTGAAGAATTCGTATTACCGGTCAGGTGACTATATCGGGGCCAGCGGTATAGAAAAATCTTACGAAGATGTCCTGAAAGGCAGGAAAGGGATGAAGATCCAGGTGGTAGATGTTTTCAACCGGCCCAAAGGCAGTTTCCAGGAAGGGAAGTACGATACAAGCGCTGTTGCCGGTATTGATCTTTATTCTACTCTCGATGCTGATCTCCAAGCCTATGGGGAAAAACTGATGACCACAAAAAAGGGGAGTATTGTGGCCATTGAACCTTCAACAGGGGAGATCCTGTGCCTGGTATCAAGCCCGTCATATGACCCGAACCTGCTCGTTGGGAGGATCCGTAAAAAGAATTATAACCTGCTTGCCAACGACAGTCTTTTTGAACCTTTATTCAACCGGGCGTTGATGGCCATGTATCCGCCGGGATCAACCTTTAAGCTTGTGGATGCACTCATCGGACAGGAGGAAGGTGTGCTTACCGCAGAAACCCACTATGGTTGCCCGGGAGGATTCTCTATCGGAAATGGGAAAATTGTAGCATGCCATTCTCATTTTTCACCGCTAAACCTGCACCAGGCGATCCAGTTATCCTGCAACACCTATTTCTGCCGGGTCTTTAAATCCATAATCGACAAGAAGGAGTTTACTTCTACCCGCCAGGGCTATATAAGCTGGCGCAAACATGTAATGAGTTTTGGTTTCGGGAAAAAGTTCGGGATCGACCTGCCCGGTGAGCTGAACGGGAATATCCCGAGTCCGGGCTATTATGACAAGTACCACGGAGTGAACCGGTGGCGGTCGCTTACGATCATCTCACTTGCCATCGGGCAGGGAGAGATCGGTATAACCCCCCTTCAACTCGCAAACCTGTCTGCCCTCATGGCAAACCGCGGATTCTTTTACACCCCGCATATCATAAAAGCAACGGGGACAAAAGACAACATGATCCAGGACTTCCGCGAGAAAAAAGTAACCGACATCAACCCCGGTTACTTCGAATTGGTGGTGGATGCCATGCATGACGTTGTGGAAGCAGGAACAGCCATGATTGCAAAGCTGGACAGTGTCCCTATTTGCGGAAAAACAGGAACTGCACAGAACCCGCATGGGAAAAACCACTCCATCTTCATTGCCTTTGCACCAAAAGATGACCCGAAGATTGCCATTTCCGTTGTCATCGAGAATGCCGGTTTCGGAGCTACATGGGCAGCTCCCATCGCCAGCCTTATGATCGAAAAATACCTGAAAAGAGAGGTAAAAAGAAAGAATGTTGAAGAATCAATGATCAATGCAAACCTTATCATTCCAAATGAGAGGACAAAAATTCGTATTAACAAACATTGACTGGGTGCTGGTTGCGCTCTACCTGCTCCTGGTGATCATGGGATGGTTCAATATCTATGCGGCATCCTATAACGAAACGCATACAAAGATCTTCGATTTTTCTCAGAAATACGGGAAACAGATGATCTGGATCATTGCCGCATTCACGCTGGCATTATTGGTTCTGATGATCGATGGAAAATTTTTCTCTCAGTTTGCTTACCTGTTTTACGGCATCAGCATTCTGCTTCTGATCGCCGTGATTTTCAGCGGAAGAGAGATTTCCGGCTCAAAATCCTGGTTCCAGATTGCAGGTGTAGCCTTACAGCCCGTCGAGTTCGCGAAGGTGGGCGTCTGCCTGGCCATTGCCAAATACCTGAGCGCGCTCGATGTGAATATGCGCCAGTTGAAGACCCAACTTGTAATGGCTGCATGTATTCTTTTTCCTGCCGTCCTGGTGATCTTTCAGCATGATACAGGCTCTGCCATCGTGTTTCTTTCACTGGTACTCGTATTGTACCGTGCAGGGCTCTCAGGAACACTTATGACGATCCTGGTGATCGTTCCCCTCGTTGCCATACTTTCACTGGTGATCAATAAATATATCATCATAGGTGTTCTGCTCGTGGTTGCGGTTTTATTCTACCTCAACAGCCGCCGCCGGTTACGGAATATTCTCGGAATCGCCGGTCTTTACCTTGCATCCGTCGCTTTTGTTTTTTCTGTTAATTTCGGCTTTAACCACATCCTTGAACCCCACCAACGGTCCCGTATCAATGTTTTGCTGGGTAATGACACCGACCTTAAAGGGGCAGGCTATAATGTGAACCAATCGCTGATTGCCATAGGATCAGGCGAAATTTTCGGTAAAGGATACCTGAAAGGAACACAAACCAAGTACAACTTTGTTCCGGAACAAAGTACCGATTTCATTTTTTGTACCATTGGGGAGGAATGGGGGTTTGCCGGAAGCTTTGTCGTAATTGCACTATTTATGTGGTTGTTTATCAGGATCATCATTGTTGCTGAACGACAACGATCCAAATTCAGCCGCCTTTTTGGATATGGGACGGCTTCACTCCTTTTCTTTCATTTTTTCATCAACATCGGCATGGCGCTTGGCCTGTTGCCGGTAATCGGGATTCCCTTGCCCTTCTTCAGCTATGGAGGGTCTTCCCTGTGGGCATTCACACTGCTTCTGTTTATTTTTATCCGGCAGGATTCGTACAGATATGAGTTGCTGTAAAGGGACATGGGACTTGGGACTTGGGACTTGGGACTTGGGACATGGGACATGGGACGTGGGACGTGGGACATGGGACATGGGACGTGGGACGTGGGACATGGGACATGGGACGTGGGACATGGGACGTGGGACATGGGACGTGGGACATGGGACATGGGACGTGGGACATGGGACGTGGGACTTGGGACATGGGACGTGGGACATGGGACATGGGACAAGTTGATAATAGCAAGCTATACTTTCGCTGACTTGTTTCTAATTGATTGCATCAATCTGGAAAGTTGGACAATGATCTTTGTTACTCTTTCTGAAAAATTATAGTATTCTGTTTCATTAAGAAATTCCAACTCGTATGAAATCTGGATAAGCGTTTCCAATTCAGATGCACTGCCACGAGAAATCCCCAGAAATCTGACGTATTCTTTTGAATGATCTCTCCCGGAACCTTCGCTAATATTGGCAGGAATAGAGACTGCCGCACGCTTTATCTGGTTTGTTATTCCAATTATCTCATCTTTTGGAAATTTCCGGGTAATTCTATAAAGGTCGACAACCAATTTTATGCTGTCTTTCCAAACATTTAAATCTTTGTGTGTCATTTTCTTTTCTCCTTAATCGGAAAAAAACAAAAAGGTCATACAATTTCTGTGAATCTTTTTTCATAATTTACCGTCCCATGTCCCATGTCCCAAGTCCCAAGTCCCAAGTCCCACGTCCCATGTCCCATGTCCCATTTCCCGAAATAAAAATAACCGCAAAGCCACAACCCCTGCAATAAGCAGGGCTATGTCCTTGCGGTTTTTCAGGACCAGGTCACTCGGTCACTCGGTCACTTGATCACTTGATCACTCTGTCACTTTGTTACCAGTACCTCTGTGCCTTCTTATATTACTCCTCGTGTTTCAGCGCTGAGTAAACCTTCTTCCCTCCCATGATAGCACCCATGGCAAGTAAAATGGTCAGGCCACCGTCGATCGGGCCGCCAACAGGTCCGCCGGGACCCTGGTCGGTGGTTTCTCCGTGCTGTCCGGGCATTGGAGGTGGATCAGGTGGGTCGGCCATAACATTAAGTCCAATAAACAGGAAGGTCAATAGCGTGAGTGACAACAGGATTTTTTTTATAATTCGTTTCATATCTTGATTTTTTTTTTGAGTTTTCGGATTGTGTTAATGTCAGCGCCGATCAATGAATGAACAAGCTGCGCGTATAAGGTTTCTGGTCGGTAAGTACCCGGACAAGGTAATTACCTGTCGGAACACCGGGAAGGTTGATCTTTGTTATCTGGTCTTCCGTTATGCCTTTACTTACCAGTTCTTTACCGAGCATATCATAAATGATGATCCCCTGGAGCGGCTTGCCTGTATTGTTAGACACATAAATGCTGTGTTCCCATGAGTAAGCCGTAACTGACTGATCATTGCTTTGGTCATCGATACCAAAGATGCCACCGAAATGGAGGAGGAAACGATTTTGCACATCACCATCATCAGAAGTGAAAGCATAGACCGGGTTGTGTACGATATCTTGTGTTTTCTGGGTTTTCAGGTCCTCGAGCGTAATGGTTACCCCCGGGTCGAACGATTCAACCCAGCTTGCCGTCATGGTATAGCTTCCTGCATTTCCTTTTTTGAACCCGACCGGAACAACTTTACTGTCGATTCCTGCCGGCATAATGTTGGCTGAAAGATAGCTGCTCCCCGGTGTAGTCGAATACATCCATGGAGCTCCTTCCAACCCTGACAGGAACCAGCAGTCATAGTCAAGGTCATATTCGGCTGAAGAATTGGTATTAAAGCCAACGATCGTCTCCACATAGGTGTTATCCGTTGTGGAAGCTGCCATCAGCATCAGGTAGTTCGGGAAGGCCGATTCCGAATTCTTGTACCAGCCGGCACCATTATGATGCCTGGATAATTTCGGGATGGTCAGACTATTGGTACCTGTGCTTACCCAGATCATCAACCCGTTTTCAGCGGGCAGGGGATCGCCTGCATTCAGGACACTATAGGTTCCCCCGGGATTCAGCCTGGCTGCACTGGTCTGGACATTGGCAAGCGCCCATAAAGCGCCCTCGTTCCATGTAACGGATGACTGGAAAGGATTGCCGATCAGGTGCCAGCCGTGATGTGCCATGGCGGGTGTGAATGATTGGTTGGTCAACGTGATGTCTGCCATATTCGGCGCCCCGCTGAAGGTTTTTGTTCCTGCGGCGCCATAGGCAACAAGGTATCCGGTCCCGGAAACCATATTTGATCCGATCGAGCCAGCCTTATAATTGAGCCACAAATCGGTAGCTTCGCCCCATCCGTAAAAATCATAAAGGGTGGCAGTCGGGTCGATGAAATTGGGACTGATGGCCTGACCCGCAACCGGCGAAGAGAGGAAATGCCACCCGTCTGTATTGTTTGTCCATGCCGGGATATCTTGTTGTTGAGAAATGTTACCTGTCACGGTTCCATTCACGATCACCGAACCACCCGAGTTGATCACAAAGTTCGCGGTTGTACCTGTATTTACCAGGTTAGTTGCTACTGTGAAGTATTTATTCGTGGCGACGGTAAATGTCGATCCGTTCTCTATACGCAGGTTATTGGCCTTTGCAGGGTTAATGGGGGTATTATCAGATTGGGTAATTGTGGCTGAGCCTTCCCAGATCGAAGTATTGACACTTGCTGTCCAACTTACCCATTGTCCATCAACCGTATTGCCTGTTTGAGACCAGCCATATAAAGTTGAATACAGGCGGCCTACATATGTGGCATTGATATCAATGGCATCGTACAAATTGGGATTGGTATATCTGGTACCTACGCTCGGTGCTGAAACATAAAATGCCTGGTTATTCATACTAGCCACCCTGAAAGTAATGCCGCCATTCAACGTGGCATCATTTATCTTGGCCTTCAGGGTTGCTATGGTCTGGTACGCGGTAGTCATTTCGTTGAAATCAGTTGCATTAGGTCCGTTGCCGAATACGGCAGCATCTCCGGTAAGGGCGTATAGTACATATTTACTTCCTACACTACCCGAAACGCTGCTTGCTGACACAGAATACTTATTGTGGCTTAAAGAATTAGTGCCAGACATCAATGCTCCTGGTGTGAGGGTCCAGTTTCCTATGGCTGGCAGGATCGTTGTATTATTGAAGGTGCAGGCGATTTGCATAGCCCACCAGTAAGTACCTGCGATATCGGCTTTTACCTGGACATCGTACTGGAGATAATCAAACCCACCTGACCGGACTATGGTCGGGTTCACAAACCTGAAAGTAAGTGTAGGTACAGCTATCAATGAAATTGAAAAAAACATTGATAAGATTAAGAGAAAGTTCCGTTTTTTCATGGCAATTTATTTTTTATTTAGTTATGTTTATCTTCGTTCCTGAATTAACGGGAACATGTCTGAATCAACATGTTCCCGTATAATTAACACTTATTTTCTGTCACCCGGAACTTGGGAAACGAACCGTGGTTTGGTTGGTATAAATCCAAATGGAACTGCGGACTCAAAGTCTTCTGCCCATGCGTTGAAATCACTGACAAAGACATTATCATCCATGTCAATATCATTCTGGTCATAGAGACCACCATTCCCAAAATCTTCTGCCCATGCGTTAAAGTCGCTCACGAAGACAGAGCCATCGGCATCCGCATCACCGGCAACCATCCCGTAACGTATAGGTGAATCGTCGATCTGTTTGTAACCGGCGTCGGCGCCATACGCTTTCGTCAGGGCATCGGAGAAGTCAAAACTGTATGTTCCCGTACCGCCAAGGGTCATATGCACATTGCTCATGACAGCGATATGGTTCCGCTGACGGACTACTACGAATAATCCATTGGTAACTGATGGGTTCCCAATTTCCGGAGGGTTAACCCCATCAAGGCCAGTGATCGTTCCGTCTAACTTCAGGAAGAGTGCCCCCTGCCATTTGATGGTTGAGGCATCCGCATTTTCCGGGAGATCTGCATCACGGAGTTCTACAAGTACCCAGTCAACAACACCGGTCGGGATCGTTGTAACACTCTCGGATCCAGTATAATACCAGGGATCTCCGAAATAGGGTTGATTAGTCGGGATCACCCCGTCATCATTCAGGATTGTGGTCATTGAATTTGCTGTAATATCATACGGACCACTCAGGAATACAGTAGCATTGATATCCTTTGGAGTGGTAAAGGTTTTATCAACACCATAACTGGTATTAATAGCATTGGTGGCAAAAGCACGAACGTGGTAGGTAACGCCTGCGTTCATGCCTGTAAGGCTCGCATTGAATGTTGAGACTGCAGTGCCGCCTTCGATTACCTTATGGTTGGGAGGATCAATTGTCGGGTCTACGCTTGTACCCCATACAAAACCACGTTCGGTCAATGATGCACCACCGTCGGAGGTTACCTCGCCATTACCGGTGATCGAATGAGCATGAAGGTCGGTTGGGTCGTAGGTAGTAACAGTCGGGGCAGATCCCGGAGCGGCAATCAGTACATTGTCGATGTACCAGTTATCGATTTGGGATATGGAGCCGGTAACTACAAAGGCAACATAGGTAATGCTTCCGACATTGTTTGTAATCGTTGTCGCAACATCAAACGGACCATAGTTATTATTATCTATGGATGCTCTTGACCATGCTTCATCCGTCCAGGTTGTTCCGTCAGTGCTGGATTGAACTTTCAGCGTACATCCGACTCCATAATCATCCAGCAGATATTTAAAATGGAGGGAGAGTGATGAAAGTCCTGTGGTATTTAATGGAGGTGTGATCATTTTATCGCCATTAACACCATTATAATAATAGAACTTCAATTCAGGGCTTACTCCGCCGGCATAACTGGTAGCTGAACTCGACCAGGTGGTTCCCACTTTATTCCAATCGGTCGGTGGCACAGTGGCCCACGCATCTTCATAGAAAGGTAACGTATAAGGCGACGGAATGATAGTTCTGGAGAATGCAGGACTCTGCTCTGTTGCAGGGTATGTCGTTCCTGCAACATCGATTGCGTTGGCAATAATTTTTGCATCTGCGGTTTGATAAGCTGTTGCACCCGAAGCTATATTATAGGCAACCCAAACATACGTATGCCCATTTGGAAGGTCATAGGTCAGCGAACTGAAGGTGGCTACACCGGCAGTATAGCTTTGTGCTGTTCCCAGCATATTGGCAGTAGAAAAGGATGTTGTCGTTGTCCGGTAGAGTATAACCCCGCTTGCGGCAATGTTAGCATCTGCTCCTATGTTGGTGACGATAATGGAATTCAACGGTAATGTACCTGTATTTCCACCGACATTGAAATCCAGCATCAGGATTTCCTGATCCGTCGATCCCTTTATCACATTCGCCGTGGAGGCCTGGCTCACTGTAAGTGATTGAAGGAATTTTGCATCAGTGATCAAGCGGTTTCCGGCGGGATCATCAGTGGTAGAATTGTAGGTCGATCCACCTATATCCATATTATTGGCAAGTATTTTCGCATCAGCGGTATGACCCGTTACGGCCGTAGCAGCAATATCATAGGTTACCCAAACATAGGTATGTCCCTCAGGAAGATCATAGCCGATGGCGCTGAATGAGGCTGTATTTGAAACGAAGCTCTGTGCGGTGCCCAACGAATTGGCCGTAGAAAATAGAGCAGTTGACGTACGGTAGAGCTTCACTCCGGAAGAAGTTATATCGGCATCCGTTACATCAGAGTTTGCTGATGTCACATAGATTGAGTTAAGGTTTAGCACACCAATATTACCCGTAACGAGGTAATCGATCATCAGGATCGGGTTATCCGAACTGTTCGGAAGCACATTGGCTGTGGAGGCTTGTGTTACCGTAGCCGATGTTAATGTTTTAACCGGTTCATAAACGATAAGGTTATCGACGAATGCATTGTCGCCTGGCGAAGAGTATCCGGTATTATATTTACATGAAGATTGCAGTTCGACGGAGAAAGTTGTTCCTGCATAAGCATCAAGATTGAATGTCCGTGTTGTGAATGGATCAGAAGAGATAGAGGTAGGATTAAAGTTGGAAGTTCCGTCTATATCGCTGATCTGAACACCGTTCACCCGTACCCTGAACCAGGAATAATCAGGCCCGTAGGAAGAATAAGTCTGTTTCAGATCGAATTTCAACAAAATATTTGTATGACCTGTACCATTGACGTAAAACATTGAAGATGCCTGGTGTGAAACATTGTCGACCCAGGCGTTGGTTGCCGTAACAGAGCCATAAGAGCCTGTCCAACCCGTAGCTGAACTTCCACCTGTAAAATGAAGTCCGAAAGCGCTTGCATTTGCTGCTGTTGCATCGATTGATATGGCCGAATAGGTTTGTGCAGTCAGCATCATCTTAGGGGCGCTGCCCGTTTCAAAATTCTCTGTATAGGTAAGTGTAACAGGTGTTGTTACAATTGTTCTTGAACCTCCAGGGCTTTGTTCGGTTGAAGGATAGGTTGTTCCGGCAACGTCAATAGCATTGGCTGCAATCTTAGCATCGGCAAGAGCGCCTGGTGTTGCAGTTCCGGATATATCGTAAGCTACCCATATATAAGTGTTTCCTGCCAGAAGATTCTCTCCCAGAGAGCTGAAAGTAGCAGTGCCTGCTGAGAAACTCTGGGCGGTTCCAAGCATCGTTCCTGTGCTGAATACTGCAGTTGCGGTCTTGTAAAGTTTTACCCCGCCGGCAGCAATATTTGCATCAGCGCCTATGTTTGTGACGACAATGGAATTCAATGGTAACGTACCTGTAGTTCCACCAACATTGAAATCCAGCATCAGTATTTCCTGATCTGTTGACGCCTGGGTCACATTCGCAGTAGAGGCCTGGGATACGGAAATGGAAGATATAAACCTGGCATCGCTGATGGTCCGGGAACCGGAAGGATCGTCGGTAGTGGCATTATGCGTAATCCCGCCTACATCCATGCCCCCGGCAAGGATCTTGGCGTCAACCGTATGGCCTGCTATGGCCGTTCCTGCAATATCATAGGTTACCCAAACATAATTGTGACCTGTAGCGAGACTGTAAGAAAGTGTACCGAAAGTCGCAACATTTGAGATGAAACTCTGAGCTGTACCGAGCAGTGTCGGGGAGGTAAATGTTGCTCCTGTAGTCGTGTATAACTTTACTCCTGAGGCGGCTATATCTGCATCGGTAAAATCAGAATTGGCAGATGTCACTGTGATGGAATTCAGGTTCAGGGTTCCAGAGGAACCTGCAACAAGATAATCGATCATCAGGATCGGATTATCGAGGCTGGTGGGGGCAACCTGTGTAACAGGACCCTGTGTGACAGTAGCGGAGGTAAGGGTTTTCTGATCATCGACGACGGAAATATCATCCACATAAAGTACGTCCATATCGGGTGCGCTGAATCCATGCCAGCCAACGTAATAGACACCACTTGAACCCGGAGAGAAAGTAGTACAAGTGCCAAGAGTATAGGTAGTGGTTGAGATGCTTGTCTGTGACCAGATCGTACCGCCGGTCATACCTGCTGCATTCGGAGCCGTTCCCCATTTTACTTCCAGGTTTTCCGGCCATGAAGAGCTGGCGACCCTATAATAAAATGAAACCACGTAAGTATGACCTGACAATAGATTCAGCCCCTGTGAAAAGAACCAGTCATCCATAGCGGTGATTCCGTCCCAGTTGTAAGATATAGACATGCTGTTTGGCGATGTATGTGCAGTACCGGTTGCGGTTTGCCAGGTATAGGTGTCAGCATTGTTATTGGTTACTGTAATGCATCCTGTTGCCGGGGTGGTATAGCTGTCGAAGTTATCACTATATGGTGTATTTGTAATACCGCATACAATTGGTCTTGAACCCCCTGGGCTTTGCTCTGTTGCCGGGTAAGTTGTTCCCACAACGTTAATTGCATTGGCCGCTATTTTTGCATCGGCAGTAGCGCCTGGTGTTGCGCCTGCGGCTATATCGTATGTTACCCATACATATGTGTGCCCTGGAAGAAGATCCAATCCGAGAGTAATGAAAGCAGCAAGGCCTGAAGAGAAGCTTTGGGCGGTTCCCAGCGGAGTACCTGTGCTGAATACATTAGTGGCGGTTTGGTAAAGTTTAACCCCGCCGGTGGCAATATTTGCATCAGCCCCCACATTTGTGACTGTTATGGAGTTCAGTGGCAACGTGGATGTAGTCCCGGCAACATTGAAATCGAGTTTAAGTATTTCATTGTCATTGCTCCCTCGTGTTACATTCGCTGTGGAAGCTTGTGTAATAGTCAGGGAAGAAAGATATTTATCTGTTGAAATCTGTCTGTTCCCTGTAGGAGCGGTTATGGTAGGTACATAAGGTGAACCGCCAACAGTAAGGGAGGTACATTCCGCATCTATAAAATTTCCTCCTGTCGCGGATGGACTTATATCATAAGTCAGCCAGAAGTAATTGGTTCCTGCGGAAAGCGTTTGTGTTCCTGTGATGTTGAAAGGATCTCCCAATAAACCGAAAGAGGTAACGTCGGAACCAAACTGGGCAGTGGCGCTAAAAGTGCTGCTGGTTCCGGTATAATAAAGTTTTGCATTGACAAGATCGGAAAGGGATGTACATCCGTTGGTGTTAAAGGTAAAGGAGGAAGCGGTTAATGGAGCAAAACTGTTTGTCATGACAACCTCTACGCCGATGATCTGCTGATTTGTCGCTGAGGGAGCCAGTGTACCTGTGACGGTCTGTGTGGTTGTACTTGATGTATATACCATCGGAGGAGGATCGCTATATGAAAAGGTAACGTTTGCACGGCTCGAAGAGGCGGTCAGGGAAGTCGGTTGACTCGCGTCCTGAGCTGCTTCCCTTTCTTTTGTGTCAGGGGTTACCGAATAATACCATTTAGGTGAAAGATCAGTCGAAATGTATGCTTGTGTACCGTGCAGAATGAGGATTTGGAGGTTATCGGTTCCATTATAGGTGAAGGGTGTCGTTAACGCTACCTCCATCCAGCCGGATGTTGCGGTGTTTGGAAATGAACCTGTATAGACTGAGGTATAACCGGTAAGACTATAGGTTCCTGACGCGAGGGTGGAGGACGAAGTATTCTGCATATAAATCGTTACCGGGGTAAGTGCATTGAGATCACTTCCGGCTTGTTTATTAAATGCAATTCTTCTGATGATCTTTGTAATTCCCAGTTCAGCCTGTGTATAGATAGCCTCCCAGCTTGAATAGTTATAATATCTGTCAATCGGAAAACGATTGTAACTTGTTCCTGTACCGATTACCACACTTTGCAGTACCTGGCGGTTTCCTGCCGGTGCTGTAACAGTAGGTGTGTAAGCAGAACTGACAGTTAAGGAAGTACATTCAGCATCGACATAATCCGTTTGTGTGGCGCCGGGGGCGATACTGTAAGCAAGCCAGAAGTAATTGGTTCCCTCTGCAAGAACCTGTGAACCTGTAATGTCCCATGAAGATCCTGTAGCACCAAAACTTGTTACCGGAGAGCCAAACGGCGTGGTTGTAGCAAAGGTAGGAGAGATTCCTGTATAGAATAGTTTTGCATTCGTCAGATCAGCTACGGTAGTACAACCATTGGTATTCAGCGTGAAGGATGATGCATATAAGGGACTTGCATTTCCTGCAGTAACAATCTGAATAGCGATTATCTGCTGGTCTGTTGACCCCGGGGAGACGATGGCTGTAGTGGGTTGGGTAGTGGTACTCGATGTATAGGACATCGGGACGCTTTTCAGTCCAATTGCAAAATAATTAAGCGAGGTAATTAAATTTGAAAGAATGGTATTCGAGGATGGGGCAGCGGAACTGATCAGATCATATGTACCGCCCAGTGTAGTTGATGCCCCTATACCATTCCCACTTCCCATTGCAGGTTCAGTGAGACGAATGGTGGTATTGGTAAAATTGGTCCCTCCTGTAGGAAGGGAGGTTTGCCAGTAGTGGTTGGTATTCAATGAGGTCATATTCAAACCGGGTATCCCGGCGCAATCAGCATCGAACACTTCTGCCTGAATGGTACAGGTTCCACCGGAACCTGTGGTAGGATTGACCAGTTCAAACAGGTTATAAGCGCTCTTACCAATCGGGAATGTATAGGTGCTGCCAGAGACAAGGCTGACGGGTAATGTTCTTATTAAAGGACCTTTCACATAACTTGTGGCTGAGCCGCCTGTGATTCCTGCGGTTGCGGTGCTCGACACGGTTAAGATATTAGAAGAGTTTGTATTGATGATCCCGTTGGTAAGTGCAAGGGTTGTCGAAACAGCCAGGTTGCCGCCTGCGAGTGTGAGAGAATGAGTCACGTCATTGTCGTCGTATGTAAGAGAGGTGACTGTACGCGCGGTATTGATTTCACCATTTGTGGTTTTCGATGATGTTGTTCTCAGGTAAGAGAGAACCTCCCCGCCGGTACCGAGGTTGAATACCATAGGCACATCGAACGTTCCGGCGTTTGTCGGGTCGGTAGTGTTTCCAATTTGAACCGTTCCGGTAGTAGTACCACCATTACCGAGGGTAAGCCTGTTGGCATTTGTTATGCCTCCTACGAAAAGTATGATACGGGTAACCACGATATTAGGAGAGGTTGGGCTGATTGTTACACCATTATTCTGTGTCTCAAAACTGGTCATCGGTGCAGTGACCGTACCTGTACCTGTGTATAACTGGTTAGCTCCATCACGGAACCAAACAAATCTTGAACTCGCACCGGTATGGGTGAAAATTCCATTATTGGTTAGCGTATTTCCGTAAAACAGAAAAACAAGATTGCTTAAATTCAGAGTATTGCCGGCATTTATGGTGATATCCAGCGAAATGTTGTTGAAATTCACCAGGGTTGTATTGAGGGCTGCGGTGTGGTTGCCGGAAGTATTGGTAATGACCAGGTTTGGAATAACACCGCCGATTGTGTAAGCTTTGGCCGCACCTGAAGATGCGTTACCGAGCTGCAATGTTCCGCCGGTTACACCTAAAATGCCGGTTCCTGCCTGATTACGGAAATCTCTCGGTCCGGAAGCCGCTGTATTTGCAAGCTGACATACGATTGTCCCACCGGTCATGCTAATAGTAGAGGTGAGGGACGTTCCCAGGTCAAAACTGCCAAGCGTGGTTGAAGTATTCCCCACGGTACATACTGTAATGGTTCCTCCGGATTGAGTGTACGTAATTGCATTAGCTGCCGCGGCAACTCCAAACCTCTGGGAAGCATTTACATATCCACCTTCAATGATAACGGTTGAACCGGCGGAAAACCCCATGGTATGGGTGGCGAGAGTCCCGGCATTTAAGGTGCCTTTACTGACTTTCAGCAGACCTGTAATTGTTGTGGCGCCGGCTTGTGCGGTGGCAGTGAAGGTTGGATTGTTCAGCCAGAGTCCTCCGAGCGCCGGTACAGTATAGGCCGCTGTAACATAGAGGGGTTGAGACAGCGTGAAGCTACCTCCCATCTTCAGCGTTCCTGCTGTGTGTGTAGTTACCAATCCAACGGTATTTCCACCCTGAACGGTGAAGGTTCTTAGAAATTCCAAAACGGGAGGCGTTACGGTTGATGAGGCAGTTACACTACCCTTATTAAGGTATATGGTATTAAAATCGCATGTGGCGCCTGAACCTGTTATCGTAACATTGGGTATCCCGTAAAAATAGATATTGGCCTTTATAGTAGCGCTTACATAAAAATCGAGCGTGCCATCCACAATGATACTCCCGGTACCCGGGGCTGTGGCTGTACTCCCTCCAATATATAAGGTATGTGTGTAAGCGGAATTGACGGTAAAAACCCCTGTTGAGGTAATGTTAACACCATTTGCAATAGTAAGGTTCAGGATTGCAGTACCTCCATATTGCAGCGTGCCGTTAATAATCAGCGAGTTGCAACTCGCAGCGGCAGCAATAGTAACCGTGTGGGTGGCTGAAACTGTAACATCATCTCCAATGCCCGGCAAAACACCAACCCCAGTTCCCCATGTAGCATTGTCACTCCAGTTACCGCTGGTAACCGAAACGAATGTGCCGGCGGCAAGCGTACTTTGACTCCCTAATAAATAAGGAGATTCAGATTCAGTTACTGCAGCAATACGATAATAATAAAGAACTCCGGGCAACAAGGGTGATTGTGCCAGGGAATAAGAGGTTCCGGTGGTTCCAGTCGAAGTGCTTGGAATATCAGCTCCCACCTGGGTAAAGGTTATGTTATCTGTTGACCGGTAAACGCGGAAGGCAGTTTCGTTTGTCGAGCCATCTTTCCAGCCAACAGTCATGCTCGTTTGTGTAACCAGGGAAGGTAAAAAATCAGTGGGTGCTCCGTTGGCAGGAACAGGCGCCCTGGATATAAGTTCGATATTATCGATAGCGAGTGCAGCATAATTTGCAGCAGCATCTGTATTCCACGAAAAAACCAATCTTTTGGTTGTCCCGGCATTGGATGCAGCAATCGTGATGGTAATGAGGGTGTACGTAGTTGCTGTTTCGTATGTTACACCAATCTGACCAGATGCAAGCGCTACTCCGGCAACAGGCGTTGTTGAAGTGGGTACCAGAAAAACCTTCAGTTGGTCATAACCGGCATCTGTGGAGTTGATCTTATAATAAAATTTAAGAGTGATCGCCGTTTCTCCTGCGGGGAATACAATATCCCTGTAGAAATGGTTATATGTTGTATTTCCAGTGCCTGCCCAGGTTGATGCACTGCTCCCCGTATATGCGCAATTTGTGCCGGCATATGGTATAGGTGTGGCGCCAACATAATACATGTTATAAGCTCCGTTAACAACAGTCCAGTTATTAGCAAGGAAGGTTCCACCAGTTTCGAATCCACCATCTCCGGTGGGAGAGATAAGGGTGGTTTGACCAATGGAAAATGTGCTGATCAGCAGCGTGCAAATAAAAAGTAGAAATCTTTTCATAATATAGGTTTTTGGTTCGTCATTTATAATATAAAAGGGACAATATATGTTGGTTTTAAATTTTTCATCCGGTAATTAAGCGAAAAAATTCCTTTATCCAGACGTAATAAAACGTATGAAAAAACAACGGAAAGACCATCCCTTAACGGCTTATTCAGTCATTTTGTCATTCAAAAAAAGAGAGCTTTTGGGGTGTATTTCCGTAGGTAAAGATATTAAAAAATTATTAAATCCAAAGAAAAAGTAAAAAAAATGTTAAAACGGGTGATCGAGTGATCGGGTGATCGGGTGATCACTCGGTCACTTTTAACTTTTTTTTTGAAATATGTATGACCTTTTCGTTTTTTCCTGATTAATGAAGAAAATTTATGAAATCACATCAGGATTTGGACGTTTGGAAGGACAGTATGAAGTTTTCTTCAGAGATCAATAATCTTGCGAATCAATTTCCAAAAGTAGAAATTTATGGCTTGTCATCTCAGATAAAACGATCCGCGGCATCTGTTTCCGCAAATATTTCAGAAGGTGCCGGAAGAAAATCCACCAGGGAGTTTATTCGATTCCTGATAATTTCACAAGGTAGCCTGAGCGAATGTAAGACCCATTTAAAACAAGCCTTAGCTTCACATTTCCTCAGCGAAGAACAATTCAGATCCTTGCATGCTCAAATAAGGAAAATAACTGCCCAATTATCAGGATTGATCAAAGCCCTGGAGCGAAAATTAAGACCAATGTAAATCAAGTGATCGAGTGATCAAGTGATCGAGTGATCAAGTGACCGGGTATTGCAGGTTTTATTACAGCCAGGCTTCTCCCATGCGGGGGAAGGATGGCGTCACACTTTTCCGCTTCGACCAAACCCCAATTTCCTGCGACGATGTTGCCCCTGTCTTGCGACTCTCCTGGTTCAATCCTGCAACTATCTCTTAGCTAAGGTTCAGTATA
>JAPLDH010000018.1 GCA_026391355.1 Bacteroidota bacterium
ATGCTTGCTGTTTTCTTTTATCTGCACCAGATCAAAACTCGCTAGTATTTCTTCAGGCGCAACTAATAATTTGGAATTTTTAATATCCATTTTATCTTTTTCCATCTTATACGTAGCACCTCAAAAAAAGATACAGCCTTAATCATCTATTGTTGGCTTGTAATTAAAAGAAACAGTAACTTTGCCGCTTGTTAAGAATTTCACAGGTTAAATAGTTATATAACTAATAATCAATGTATTATAAGATATTTATAAACAAAAAACCGTTCCTTACCTGTGGATTTTTCTTTATAAGTATCCCCCTCAAAATTTTAACACATGAAAAAGAATAAGAAGTTTATCACCTGTGATGGCAACCAGGCCGCCTCCCACATGGCCTATATGTTCAGTGAAGTAGCTGCGATCTATCCGATCACTCCTTCTTCGAACATGGCTGAGAATATTGATGAATGGTCTGCTCATGGCCGGAAAAACATTTTTAATGATGAAGTTAAGGTCGTAGAGATGCAATCGGAGGCAGGCGCAGCCGGTGCGGTTCATGGATCTCTCCAGTCAGGAGTATTGACAACAACTTTTACCGCCTCCCAGGGATTATTGCTGATGATCCCGAATATGTATAAGATCAGTGGTGAATTATTACCGGGCGTATTCCATGTCAGTGCACGAACAGTGGCTGCACATGCTTTGTCCATTTTTGGTGATCATTCGGATGTTTATTCAACCCGTCAAACGGGTTTTGCCATGCTGGCAAGCGGCAGTGTACAGGAGATCATGGACCTTGCCGGTGTAGCTCATCTAACCGCTATCAAATCAAGAATTCCATTCCTTCATTTCTTTGATGGATTCCGCTCTTCACATGAAATCCAAAAAGTCGAAGTCTTCGAGAACGAGGATATGGCAAAGCTGATCGACTATAAGGCTTTGGATGAGTTCCGTGAAAGAGGATTAAATCCTGAACATCCGGTAACACGCGGAACTGCTCAGAATCCCGATATTTTCTTCCAGGCGAAAGAATCGGCCAACAGATTCTATGAACCTGTTCCTGATATTGTAGATCAATATATGCAGGAGATTACAAAGCTGACGGGCAGGGAATATCATCCATTTACCTATTATGGTGCACCGGATGCTGAAAACATCATTATCGCAATGGGTTCTATTACGGATACGATTAAGGAAGTCATTGATTACCTTATGGAGAAGGGAGAGAAGGTTGGTTTAGTATCCGTTCACCTGTATCGTCCGTTCTCTTCAAAATATTTCTTTAACATCTTGCCTGGAACGGTAAAAAGGATTGCTGTACTTGACAGAACAAAGGAACCTGGAGCTAACGACCCGCTATTTCTTGATGTCAGGGATATTTTTTACGACCGCTCAACCAGGCCAATGATACTGGCAGGCCGGTACGGGCTGAGTTCAAAAGATACCACACCTGCAATGATGCTCTCGGTATTCAATAATTTAAAACTGAATGAACCGAAAGATCATTTTACGGTTGGGATCGTTGATGATGTGACCTTTCATTCCCTGCCATTACTGCCAGAGATTAGCATTGATCCCAAAGGAACCTTTTCCGGAAAATTTTATGGAATCGGCTCTGATGGTACGGTAGGTGCAAATAAAAATTCTATTAAGATCATTGGTGAATCAACAGATAAATATGCACAGGCATACTTTGCCTATGACTCCAAAAAGTCCGGCGGGATCACCGTTTCCCACCTGAGGTTTGGAGATAAACCGATCCGGTCTCCATACCTTGTCAATACACCTGATTTTGTTGCCTGCCATGTTCCTGCATACCTTGAAAAATACGATATGCTGAAGGGACTGAAAGACGGGGGTACCTTCCTTCTTAACAGTATCTGGGATGCTGAAGAAACCAAGCGCAGATTACCTGATCATATTAAAAAATACCTTGCAGATCATAAGATCAATTTTTATATTATCGATGCTACCAAGATTGCAACGGAGATTGGACTTGGTAACCGTACGAACACGATTATGCAATCGGCATTTTTTAAACTTGCCGAGGTGATACCTTACGAAAAAGTGGTTGATGAGATGAAGCGTGCCAATTATAAGACATATGGCCGCAAGGGAGAAGAGATCGTTACTATGAATAACCTTGCCATCGACAGGGGTGCAGAGGCAGAAAAAGTAGAGATCCCTGCTGAATGGGCAAAAATCAGTTTGAAAGAAAATGATGACGATACAGGGAAGCCGGTATTTGTCAGAACTATTTTTGATCCGGTGAACAAAATGAAGGGAGACGATGTTCCCGTGAGTGCATTCATAGGAAGAGAAGACGGAACGTTCCCTGCAGGTACTACGGTCCTTGAAAAGAGGGGAATTGCCGTTACAGTTCCGGTTTGGATACCTGAAAACTGTATCCAATGTAATCAATGTGCTTATGTTTGCCCTCACGCAGTGATCAGGCCATTCCTGCTGGATGAAGCAGAAAGGAAAGCAGCCCCTCAGGATATGGTAACCCTTAAAGCAATCGGGAAAGAACTTACCGGTCTTGAATTTCGTATCCAGGTTAGTGTTCTTGATTGTACCGGTTGCGGGAACTGTCTTGATGTATGCCCTGCAAAAGTGAAAGCCCTTGAGATGAAAGAGTTGGGAAGTCAGATGCACGAAACAACCAACTGGGATTTTGTAATCGATCATATAACATATAAACCGGATGTTGCACCACGGTCAAAAACCTTTAAAAACTCTCAGTTTGCAAAACCATTGTTTGAGTTTTCCGGGGCCTGTGGCGGATGTGGAGAAACACCTTATATAAAACTGATCACGCAGTTGTTCGGCGAGCGGATGATGATCTCCAATGCAACAGGTTGTTCTTCCATTTATGGAGGAACAGCTCCATATAGTCCATATACAGTAAACCATGAAGGTCATGGTCCTTCCTGGGCAAACTCCCTGTTTGAGGACAATGCAGAATATGGTTTTGGAATGGTGACAGGTGTTTCGGTTTTGAGAAAACGTATTGCGCAGAAAATGCGCGTTGCAATAAAAGAAAACCAATTGTCGGTGGCCATCCTGGATGGTTTCAGGGAATGGGTTGAAGGTATGAATGATGCGGAAAAATCAAAGGTCGCAGCAGATAAACTCATACCGTTGCTGGAAAGTGAAAACAATGACCTTGCAAAAGAGCTGTTCAAGTTGAAGCAGTACCTTGTGAAGAAATCCGTATGGGTCATTGGCGGCGATGGTTGGGCTTACGATATCGGATATGGTGGATTGGACCATGTTCTGGCATCAGGAGAAGATATTAACCTCCTGGTACTTGACACTGAAGTTTATTCCAATACCGGAGGGCAGTCGTCAAAATCAACGCCTGCAGGTGCGGTAGCCAAATTTGCCGCTTCTGGTAAAAAAGTAGGGAAAAAGGACCTGGGCGGCATGGCCATAACTTATGGCTATGTTTACGTTGCACAGGTTGCCATGGGCGCTAATAACAGCCAGTTGTTCCGGGCAATAAAAGAAGCCGAGGCCTATCCCGGACCTTCCCTGATTATTGCTTATTCACCCTGTATCAACCATGGCATTCGCCTTGGGATGGGTAAAACACAGGAAGAAGAAGAATTCGCTGTAAAGTCGGGATACTGGCAACTCTATCGCTATAACCCGTTACTTACAAAAGAGGGGAAAAACCCGTTCATCCTTGATTCCAAAGAACCGGAATGGCCAAAGTTCCAGGAATTTTTGAACAGTGAGATCCGTTATACATCTCTTCAGAAAATGTTCCCGGCAGAAGCTGAAATTTTGTTCAAAATAGCCGAGGAAAATGCAAAGAGCCGTTGGACGATGTATAAGCGATTGTCAGAAATGAATTATTCAAAATAAAAGAATTTAACTTCTAATCACCGTTAATTATGGCAGATCTATCCACAAATTGCATGGGATTAAAGCTGAAAAATCCCATCATCGTAGGGGCAAGTAATCTTGTAAAAGAACAGGACATTATCAAAAAGCTGGAAGAGGCGGGTGCCGCAGCGATCGTTTATAAAACCCTCTTTGAAGAACAGATTGAACTCGAGCGGCTCCAGCTTTCTGAAGAACTGAATCAATATAATGAAAGGCACGCAGAAATGATCAGCCTTTTCCCGGATATTGAACATGCTGGGCCTACAGAGCATCTGCAGAATCTGAGAAAAACCGTTGATAATGTTCATATTCCGGTGATTGCCAGCCTCAATTGTGTCTTCGAGGATACCTGGGTAGATTATGCAAAAGCCATTGAGCAAACAGGTGTCAATGCACTGGAACTCAATTTCTACAATATTCCCGGGGATTTTAAGAAAGAGGCAAAGGCCATCATAAATGAGCAGCTTGATGTTATCAATCATGTTAAAAAGAACGTCAGGATACCTGTAAGTGTCAAACTGAGCCCGTTCTATACAAATGTCCTGAATGTCATCCAAATGATGTATTATGAGGGGGTGGATGGATTTGTTCTGTTTAACCGGTTGTTTCAACCGGATATTGATATTGAAAAAGAAGTGCACCAATATCCTTACAATCTCAGCAATGAGGAAGATAACAGGCTGCCATTGCGTTATGCCGGTTTGCTTTACGGGGAAATCCGGGGTTCAATCTGCACAAATACAGGAATCTTAACGGGTAGGGATGTTATTAAGATGTTGCTGGCAGGTTCAGATTGTGTGCAGGTAGTCAGCACCATTTATAAAAACGGACCAGAGCAGATCACAAAAATGCTGACTGAAACGGCACAATGGATGGACAATAGAAATTACGGAACCATTGATGCCTTCAGGGGTAAACTTTCAAAAAAAGAATTAAAAGATCCTTTTGCTTATAAAAGGGCTCAGTATGTTGATATCCTTATGAAGTCGGAAGAGATCTTCAAGAAATATCCCATCAGGTAGCCCCACCCTGCCTCAGTACCCACCCCTTCCCTCCCTATTTTAGGGAGGGGTTAGAGCAAATGTTTTCCTAATTGATGATAAGGTCATACGGTAACCGGGCCTGAACACCTTTCATATCCCTGATCTGTTTCAGGTAGTTCAGATACCTGGCATTTTCTCCAAGTTCTTTTTCAAGTACCTTGGAAACATCATTCCCGGTGAGCATATCTATTAACTGTTCCAGTTGATCTTTCTGCTCAGGAAGGGAAATTGAGCGGTAATCCTTGATATTGGCTAATTTGGCTGCTTCCTCAATGGCCTTCTCCAGTCCCCCGAAATCATCAACCAGACCGATTTTTTTTGCATCAATGGCGCTCCAGACGCGTCCCTGGCCAATACTGTCCACCTTATCTTTTGTCATATGACGGCCCTCCGCCACTTTGGAGACAAATGATGCATATGTTTTCTCGACCTCCTTCTGGAGGATGAATTCCTGATAACCCGGAAGAGGACTGTTGATTGTGATGAATTCTGAATTGGCATTGGTTTTTGCATTATCAAAGGTCATCCCCAGTTTTGTGTTGAAAAATCCTTTCAGATCAGGAATAACGGCAAACACACCAATGGATCCTGTAATGCAGGTCGGGTCGGCAATGATCCGGGTGGCAGGGCAGGCAATATAATAACCCCCCGATGCTGCCACGTTTCCAAAGGATGCAACAACCGGTTTCACCTTCGAAGCAAGCATCACCTCTCTCCAAATAACGTCGGAAGCAAGTGAACTTCCTCCCGGTGAATTTACACGCAATACAATTGCCTTTATCTTACTATCCTCCCTTGCTTTTCTTATTGCTTTGGAGAATTTTTCCGATCCCACGTTCTGATCATCACCGTTACCATTCACAATGTCTCCCGATGCATATATCACTGCTATCTTGGGCGTTTCAATGACTTTTTTCCTGTTTTTCTCAGATACATTTGAATATTTTTCCATCGTCACAAGGCTGATCTCCTTGTTATCAGGTAACCGGAGCATTTGTTTGACTTCTTTCAGGAATTCATCCTTGTAAACCAAGCCATCAACAAGTTTGTATTTCAGTGCATCTTCAGGAGCCTGGGCTGAAAGACTGTCAGCAATTTCATTTAATCTTTCAATATGCAGATTCCTTGCTGCGGATATTCCTAACAGCATTTTGTCCCACAAATGATGTATCAATGCAGTTATCTGTTCCCTGTTTTCCGGGCTCATTTTCTGAAGGAATAAGGGTTCAGTGGCAGCCTTGAATTTTCCATGCCGGATTACCTGCATTTTTATATCCAGTTTATCCAGTGTTCCTTTAAGGAACAGCATCTCTGCATTAATACCTTTAAACAGGATCATCCCTTCCGGATGGAGGAATATCTTATCGGAAACGGTGGCCAGATAATAAGCGGATTGAGTATAATATTCACTATAGCTGTAAATCGGTTTCCCTGATTTTTTGAAATCCAGCAATGCATTCCTGATCTCATCAATGGTCGATAACCCTGTTGGAATATAATTAATATTCAGATATATAGCCTTAATATACGCATCGTTTTTAGCTTTATGGATATTTTTCAGAATTTCGCTGAGTCCCATTTGCTTATTGTTGTCAAAAAAGAACGGGAATTTGGGCGACCGGTCATAAACCTGCTTATCCAGGTTTATCTGCAGCACTGAATTCTGAGCAATTTTAACCTCATCATTTGTACTGAATGATATTATCGAAGCTGCAATCCCGAGCAGAATAAAAAACAGGATAACGATCGTCAGGAATGTCCCAAGCATAGACGCCAGCATAAATTTAAAGAATCCTTTCATGGTATTGTGTTTTAAAGTTATGCAGCAAATTTAAATAAGAAACCGTCCCAAAAGACTACATGAGTAAAAAATTAATATATCCCTGCTTCACTTCACCATCTTTCCTACTTCTCAATATCTTTGCAGAAGAAATATTTTTCAGATGAATTCAAAGGAAGTATATCTTTTACTTGGAAGCAACCTTGGCGACAGGCACCGGATTCTTGAGGAAGCAAAAACGGCAATTAAACTTAGGTTGGGCAGGATTGCCACCTGTTCATCAATCTACGAAACCGGACCCTGGGGATTCACAGCGGAGCATCTTTTCCTGAACCAGGTAATAAGGATTGAAACGGTTCTCAACCCTGAAAACCTGCTCCGGACGATCATGGACATTGAAGAGATTTTTGGCAGGAAGCGAAACGAACAAAGTTACGAATCACGAACCCTGGATATTGATATCCTGTTTTATGCTGATGAGATCATAAAGTCGGAGGGATTGACGATCCCGCATCCCCTGATCCCGGATCGGAAGTTTGTCCTGATTCCGTTGGCAGAGATTGCACCTAATTTGATCCATCCTGTTTCCGGGAAGACAATTAATGTCCTTCTCAAAGAATGCGAAGATCCCCTCAAGGTTTCATCGTTGCAGTCCTAAAAACTTTACAGGCTTTAAAGTAAGAATAACCGCAAAGACGCGGAGACGCAAAGAATTCAATAATAATCCATTTTTTTTGCGCCTTTGCGCCACTAAGGTGGAATTTTTTTTATTAAGCCATTAGAAAAAAAGCCGTCCTTTTGGGGCGGCTTCTTTTTGGTAGTCCAGAGGATTTGTTATTTTACAATGTTCTTGAAATCCTGTGTATTCATGTAATTGTAGAATTCCCTGTCGCCTTTGGCTTCTTCTTTCAGTTTGGGATTCGTAACTGCTTTCATCAGGTTGTCATAGAGCATTTTAGTGTCTTTATTCCTTGCACCGCAGATAGCCAGCAGGTAGAAGGTTTCCGGTGTTTGTGGAGCGCAACCCAGGGTGGTAACAGCATCGCTGGTTTTCCCAGCAACCAGTTGACCCAATCCAAGGTTATAAGTGCATTTTGCATTTGCCATCATGGTAAGAGCTTTTGAATACTCACCTTTTGGGATTAACAACACACCAAGGTTATAACTTTCGTTTTCACCCATCTGTTGTGTCTTCTTGAATTGTGCTTCTGCTTTTTTCATATCACCGGTTTTCTGAGCGACAACGCCGATATTATTTTCGATCAGGTTTGAATTGGCATTGATTTTTTCTGCATCGACCAGGTATTTGCCGGCTTTGTCATAATTTCCTTTCTGGATATTGGCGAAAGCAGCATTGTTCAAAGCCTTCCAGTTTGTCGGGAAGAGGCGTGCAGCATTGTCATAAATAGTGGCCTTGGTATCTTTATCGGTTGTTAATGTTCCTGCGTAGAGGATTTCTTCAACCTTTAACTGTTCCGGATTTGAAACAGCAAGTTTGCTCAATTCTTCGTCCGTATGCCTTGGTTCATAAAGGTTAGCTGTGATTTCGGTTCTTCTGAGTGGCGGAAGGAGTTGCTTTTCGAGTTCAGGATATATGAGGATCATCTTCTTGATTTCAACTTCTTTCCTTTTATTGTCACCGGCTGAATTGATCACATTCAGGATCTTATCCTTATCCTTCAGGTTGCTTTCCTGAACACCTTTCAGGAAACCATTCCAATCAGGGCCATGATGATCAACCACAAAATTGACATCTTTGCCGGCAGCATCAACCATTGCTTTCACTGCTTTCTTGTCTTTGTTGGCTTTTTCGTTTTCCTTTACCCAGCTCTGGAATTGGCCAACCACATAGGTATTGCCACTCTTGGCACGGTTTTCTGAAAGGGTTGTATTGAGATCCAGCGGTCCTTCCGGAGAAGCCCAGCCATTAATATTGATGTCTTTTATTTTCCATCCCTGTTTAATAAAATTATCCAGGGCCAAACGGTTATCTCCTGAAGCCTGTTCTTTATTGATACCGAACTTGAGATCCAGTTTATAGACATTGACTTTAAAATAGAGAATTGTTCCTTTTGCCTGGAACACTTCTTTCTGATAGCCATGGTCGGCAAGCATCGGAGCAGCATCAGCCTGGATACGGGTTGGTGTATAAATAACGCCCGGAGCAAGATCCCTTGAAGGAAGGATTATGTTCTTTGCATTTTTAAGTTCTTCTTTTTTCAGGACTTTTTTGTCTTTTGCATCATAGATGACCGGAGCAACGACGAGTTCTGATGTACTCATTTCCGGTTTATATGGGAAAACCGTTGTGTAGGTGAATGTTCCACCTTCCTTGTATTTTATCTGTGGGCCATCTCCGGTTACTTTTTCACCCATAATGTTCATCGGTTTCAAATCATAAGATCCTCCTGCATATTGGATCTGTGGTTGGAAATACATCCCGACTCTGGCTCCGAAATATTTCTGCGGGAAGGTACCTTTGATGGTTACCATAACAGAATCACCCTTTTCAGTCAATACCGGTGGGATAACTTCGTATTTCACCAGGCTGTATTTCTTTGCCATATCTTTGATATTGCCTCCGGCATAGGCAAACTTATAGGTCAGACCGAGGTTGGCTCCGCTGAACATATCATTTTTGACCTGCATAGCACCGCCTTTGGTGAGGTCGAGGACATCGCCGTCGCGCCATCTCCAGAGGATTTCAGGATTAATGGACCAATGCCTGTTGATATTGAAATCGAACCCCAAACCGGCAATAGTCGTAAACTCAAGATTCCATTTGCCTATTCCGCTGTTGTTCCCGATTCCCTGGGTGATCGGGTCATATCCCCAATCTTTTCCTTTATGTCCGGGATATCCAATGTAACCGATCTCTTTTCCGGTATTCAGGTCCCATTTACTTCCCTGGGTATGATCCATCCCGGCACCGATGATCAGGTATGAAGAGAAAAATCTTTCAGGGTTGTCACCCATGATCCAGTTTATAAAGTTGATGGTTGCATGAATATCAGCTTCAAGAACATATGATGTGAATTTCTGATGGATATATTCGCTGCCTTGTGTGCCCTCCAGTCCCAACGGAACAAATTTGTGTTCCACGGTAGCTGTAAGAGGAGTCCAACCAAATTTACCCCGGAAAGCAATAACGCGGGAAAATTGTTTGGTAAGCATAGCACCTGCACCAAACTTCCATTTATCATTTAGAAAAAGGTTTGCAGAAAGATCACCGTTGAATTGATTGGCCCCGCCAAATGCCGTTACTGACCAATACTTCCACCCAGGAGCCCCATCCTTCACTTTTGTTGTTTCTTCTTTTTTCGTCTCCTGCTTTGTTTGATCGGCCTTTTTCGTCTGGGTCTGAGCGGACAGGGTGAAAGGTATGATTGATACCAGGACCACAATCAACACCTTAGACAGTAATCGATAAAACTTTTCCATACATCTGAATTTTAGTTATAATTTACAAAATTTATTGACTGATTTTACAAATATATTTAATAAATAGTGAAAACCAACACACAAAAATAAAAATTTTTCTTCAGATTGTACTTATTAAGATTAAATTTAAGTAACAATTGTCCCTTAATTTTATTGTATGATGCTTCTTTTGCGATATTTTAGTGTGTAAAAGTATAAAATCTTTATAAAATTACCAAAATTATAGATAATTATACAAACAAATTTTACGTCGCTTTCGCAGAATGGTTGCGTTTTCAGAAAATTTTCTTTACAGATTGAAAGAAGTACCATATGACTATACCTGCTGCTACGGATATATTCAATGAATGTTTTGTCCCGAACTGTCTAATTACCAGACAAATATCAGAATATTTCAGTACCGCCTCATCAATGCCTGAAACCTCATTCCCAAAAATAACTGCAGTGGGTGTTTCCAGGACTGCATCGAAGGTGTCAATCGGAATACTATTGTCAGTTTGCTCAATTGCAAATATTTGGTAGTGTTGCGAGCGCAATTCTTCAATCGCATCGAGGGTTGACGGGAAATATTTCCAGGTTACGGAATCAGTGGAACCAAGGGCTGTTTTATGGATTTCCCGGTTGGGTGGTGTGGCGGTGATCCCGCACAGATAAATTGCTTCACACCGGAACGCATCTGCAGTGCGGAATACCGAACCTATATTATGCTGGCTGCGTATATTATCAAGTACTATGATCAGTGGAAGTTTTGGGGCGGATTTATACTGATCGACAGAAAGACGGTTTAATTCATCGGTTTTAAGTTTTCGCATAGGCCAAAAAGATTTTTACATTTGCAGAATTAGTCATAAGTCATGAGTCGTAAGTCGTAAGTCGTAAGTTGATTTCAATTCCAGCATGTAAAAGTAAGAGAATAGTCCGGATATGGCGAAGGAGAAGAATCAGGAAATAGCGGAAACGCCGTTAATGCGCCAATACAATGCGATCAAGGCAAAGTATCCGGATGCATTGTTATTGTTCAGGGTCGGGGATTTTTATGAAACCTTCGGAGAAGATGCTATAAAAGCTGCAAATATCCTGGGCATTGTATTGACACGCAGGGCAAATGGAGTAGGAACCTATATAGAACTTGCAGGGTTTCCTCACCATTCACTGGATACCTACCTTCCCAGGTTAGTCAAATCGGGACTCAGGGTTGCTATCTGCGATCAGCTTGAGGATCCCAAGCTTACGAAAACTATTGTAAAAAGGGGAGTTACCGAGCTTGTCACACCCGGGGTTTCGTACAATGATAAGATCCTGGACCAAAAAGAAAATAATTTTCTTGCCAGCGTTCATCTCGAAGCAAAAACTTCCGGTCTCTCATTCCTTGATGTTTCCACCGGTGAATTTTATTTAGCACAAGGCTCTATCGATTACATTGATAAGCTCATTCAAAGCTTTCATCCCACTGAGATTATCATACAAAAGAACAAACGCCAGAATTTCTGCGAGCTTTTCGGTCAGAAATTTTACATCAACACCTTCGAAGATTGGGTATTTTCGTCCGACTTCTCAAGGGATATCCTGTTAAAGCATTTTGGAACAACCTCCCTGAAAGGGTTTGGGGTAGAAGACATGGATTATGCTATTATTGCTGCCGGCGCGGCACTTCATTACCTCAATGAGACACAGCACGACAAAACACAGCATATTTCGAAACTGACGCGGATTGAAGAGGATCATTATGTATGGCTTGACCGTTTTACGATCAGGAACCTGGAACTTTTGCACTCTGTCAACGAAAGCGCAGCCACACTCCTGAATGTCATGGATCATACGGTCACCCCGATGGGTTCCCGTTTGCTGAAAAGATGGATCATTCTTCCATTGAAGAACCGGCAGCCGATCGAGGAACGGTTGGATATGGTGGACTATTTCCTGAAAAATCATAATCTCCGTGATGAAATGCATCATCATATTCAGAAAATCGGGGATCTTGAACGTCTGATCTCCAAAGTATCTGTCGGAAAAGTGAGCCCAAGAGAGATCATCCATCTGAAGAGAGCTCTCGATTCGATTGAAGCGATAAAAAAATCATGTGAAGCATCCGGGGATGCCGGTCTTATGAAAATCGGTGAGCAACTGAACTTTTGTAATCTTGTCAGGGAGCGTATTGACAAGGAGGTCAATCCTGATCCGCCTGCCCTGGCCAATAAAGGGAACGTTATCAGGGAAGGGGTATCTCCTGAACTCGATGAACTGCGTCAGCTTGCCTACTCAGGGAAAGATTTCCTGGTGAATATCCAGCAACGCGAAATCGAGAAAACAGGTATCAGTTCCCTGAAAATCGGGTACACCAATGTTTTCGGATATTACCTTGAGGTGACGAATGTACATAAGGAGAAGGTGCCGGCGGAATGGAGCCGCAAGCAAACCCTTGTAAATTCGGAGCGGTATATTACCGAGGAATTGAAGATCTATGAAGAGAAGATACTGGGGGCTGAGGAGAAGATTCTTGAGATCGAATTGAAACTGTTCAGTGATCTGTTGTTGTTTCTGACTGATTTTATCGGGGTTATCCAACTGGATGCCACATTGATCGCCCGCCTTGATGTTCTGATGACGTTTGCGCTCATCACTCGCAAACATCACTATGTCAGGCCTGTATTGAACGAATCCTATTGCCTGGACATAAAGGGGGGTCGTCATCCGGTGATTGAGCAGCAGATGAAAACCGGAGAGCAATACATTGCAAATGATGTTTATCTTGATGATATCTCCCAGCAGATCATCATCATTACCGGGCCGAACATGTCGGGTAAATCCGCTTTTTTAAGGCAAACCGCACTGATTGTCCTGATGGCCCAGATGGGGTGCTTTGTTCCTGCCGAATCGGCAGTTATCGGTATCACGGATAAGGTCTTTACGAGGGTAGGCGCATCGGATAACATCTCTTCAGGAGAATCGACATTCATGGTAGAGATGAACGAAACGGCCAGTATCCTGAATAATATCTCCAACAGGAGCCTGATCCTGCTTGATGAGATCGGCCGGGGGACCAGTACCTATGATGGTATATCCATTGCCTGGGCCATAGCTGAGTTTATCCATGAACACCCGCTATTCAGGGCCAGGGTCTTGTTTGCGACACATTACCATGAGCTGAACGAGATGACCGATCTTTTTTCACGGATCAAGAATTTCCACATTACGGTCAAAGAAATCAACAACCGGGTAATTTTCCTGAGGAAACTCATTCCGGGAGGGAGCGAGCACAGTTTCGGGATCCATGTGGCAAAGATGGCAGGAATGCCGGGATCGGTCATTGACAGGGCAAATGAGATGCTGCATCAACTCGAGGAATCGCATAATGCAGAGGAGCTGGGTACAACCGGACGGGATTCCGGATCTGCCCGGGGTGCGGAACCCGGATCAGGAAAAAAAACACGGTTGAAAAATCGGACTACACAATTCCACGACAACCTCCAACTGAGCTTTATCCAGCTCGATGATCCTCTGTTACAGCAGATAAAGGAAGATATCCTGAACACGGATATCAACACATTGACCCCGGTGGAAGCGCTGATGAAACTGAATGAAATAAAAAAACTGCTGGGAAAGTAAATATTTTTGTTTGAGATTTTTAAATTTTTATAAATTTGCACTCCCGAAACACTTCGGCTTGTTGAGTTGCTAAAGAACGCAACTCAACCGCTCAGTGCAAGTCGCGAAAGTAGCTCAGCTGGTAGAGCATAACCTTGCCAAGGTTAGGGTCGCGGGTCCGAATCCCGTCTTTCGCTCAACGATTTAAACCCTCACACGAGGGTTTTTTTTCACACCCACACTTCAACCACACCCAAACACACACATTCTTCACTCACACCCCCTTCGCCCGGGTGGTGGAACTGGTAGACACGCAGGACTTAAAATCCTGTGCCTGTTGAGGGCGTGCGGGTTCGATTCCCGCCCCGGGTACCACGACAAATGTGAAATGTGAAGTGCGAAATGTGATTTACTTCGCACTTTACATTTCACAGTTAAGGTTTAAGACTTTACTCTTCACCCCTTTTTTACCACATTCCTTTCAATTTTCTCCTTCATCTTTCTCTTGATCGTCGAAAAAAGACGTACGAGTTGATTTACCTCATCAAGTAAAACCAGGTTTTCATTTTTATTGATTACGTTTATTTCTATCAAATATTCCAACCAAAACAAGGTTTCATCTGCTTCCTCCACGACTATGCAGATCTTGGAGAAATATTCAGCGTCTGATCTGCCACGCGTCGCTGACCTGTAATTTGCCGCAACCGAGGAAGCAGATCGGGACAGTTGAAGGATGTGTGTCCTGTCAATTTGATGGACCTTTTGTTTGACCAACATGTCGCGAACGCTTGCGGCCATTTTCAGGGTTCTTTTCCGGAGTTGATCGTTGAAGTGATCTTGTGACATCTGATTCATAGGATAAAATTTCCTATTAATCGGTTAAATGGGAAAAAGGTCACACATTTTCAAATGCGAAATGTGATTTACTTTGCACTTTACATTTCACATTTTTCGTTTTACATTTTGCATTTCATATATCAGACCTGATGTTTGGGATGCCAGCGTTCGATTGCATATTGACAAGCATCTGCTGAAAGGGTTTTAGTGACCTCACTATTGTAAAATGCGCAAATGAATCCATTGAGCCATTTTACAATAATTCGGCCATTGGGATACTCAATTGCTCTAACCTTCCCAAAACCAATGCTTTTCCTGAATGCCTTCCATTCATTAAAACCACAAATTTGAATACAGATTATATTAGAATATATTGATGACCAGTCGATTCGCTTAATCATTTTTTTTAGATGTAATATTTCATGTTTCACGCCATACAATCGCCACCGTTTCTACTTACCTTCTTATCCCCATTGAGGTTATTTCAGGCTATTAGGACATCTAAATATCAAAGCAAAGGTGATTAATACTAAGATAACTGATAGCACAAAAATTGTAAATTTGAATAGATGGAATGAGCGGTTGTAAAAAAGAAGGTTATAAAATCCAAAACTACCAAAAAATGATGTGTAAAACGCTGTCATTTTTCAAAAAATTGATACCGATGATCCAAAAGGTTACAAAAAAAATCGGAAATATGGTTCTGCATTATAAATTTTACAAGCAGAGGGTAACTGGTTCCCTGCCTGCCGCAGGTAGGGAATCCAGTAATTCCCACAGCAGAATCAAGGGTTCCATGCGTTTATCATATGGAACTATTTTTCATGTGCACAAAATTTGCATTATCTAATCTCTTTCGGAATTAGTACCCCGCTTGCAGCGAATTGAAATAATACCTCGTAATCTTGGATTTCCTTACTTTATACAGGAGTTCCCGCATTCCTTTCCACCTGATCATCCGGCTCCGGGTACGAAAATACCGTAAAGGGTTGGTAAAATGCATCTTGACTTGAGGGTATTGGTTG
Source organism: Bacteroidota bacterium (assembly GCA_026391355.1). GTDB lineage: Bacteria > Bacteroidota > Bacteroidia > Bacteroidales > FEN-979 > CAIYUC01. The sequence continues at coordinate 15,585 of JAPLDH010000018.1, forward strand.
GTGTAAATTTGTAGTTCCAATTTACAACCCATGAAAAAGAAAAACCGATCGAAGTTGGAAGAAGAGATGAGATATCATATCCAGGCCTGGCAACA
>JAPLDH010000045.1 GCA_026391355.1 Bacteroidota bacterium
ATGCTTGCTGTTTTCTTTTATCTGCACCAGATCAAAACTCGCTAGTATTTCTTCAGGCGCAACTAATAATTTGGAATTTTTAATATCCATTTTATCTTTTTCCATCTTATACGTAGCACCTCAAAAAAAGATACAGCCAATAATTACGTTAATTTTGCTTCCGGGAATACAGTATATATAATCCAAAGGAACGTTCAAAAGTACTGAAAAATATAACCCTTGTTATGAATTTCGACAATCCCCTGACTCAACTTGACGTACTTAAAGATTGTACGATCTGCCCCAGGAATTGTCATGCTGACAGGTTCTCCTGTAAACCGGGTTATTGTAAGAGCGATGCTTCATTTAACATTTCTTCGATTTGCATTCATAGTGGCGAGGAACCACCGGTTAGTGGAAAAGAGGGGATATGCAACGTGTTTTTTACGAATTGCAACCTTCAATGCATCTATTGCCAGAACTGGCAGATCAGTGATACAAGGGTAAAGAGGCAGGATACTCAAATGACCTTTGAACAGGTCGTGGAAAGGATAATTCACATACTGGATAAAGGAATTAACAGGGTTGGATTTGTATCTCCTTCACACTTTGTTCCTCAGGTGAAAGCCATCATTCACGCTGTGCAATTGCTTGGATATCGCCCTGTTTGGGTGTACAACTCCAATGGGTTTGATAAAGTGGAAACCTTAAGGTCCTTGGAAAATCTCATCAATGTTTACCTGCCTGATTTCAAGTATTCCGACCCTGAAATCGCCAGTGAATATTCTGATGCAGCCGACTATCCCGGAATTGCTGCATCCGCATTGAAAGAGATGTACCGGCAAAAAGGCGCTGCCTTGCACCTTTCAGATGTAGGAACGGTTGAATCCGGTATCATCATCCGCCATCTTGTTCTTCCCGGTCATGTAACCAACAGCCTGGGGGTTCTGCGTTACATCGCTGAAGAAGTATCACAACGTTTGCACATTTCTCTGATGTCACAATATTATCCTACTCCCGGTGTCTCATGTCACCCTGAACTGAAGAGGACAGTGACCTCAGAAGAATATAAGATGGTAACTTCTGAAATGGAAAAACTTGGCTTGTACAATGGATGGATCCAGGAACCTGAAAGTACACGGAATTATCGTCCTGATTTTAATCAGGATCATCCTTTTGAATAATATTTTCCCATTTCCCTCTCAACGTAGGGAACCGCAAGGCTTTTTGTAATAATGATAAGTATTCTTCCCTTGAGATCGCTTCTGCCCCGAGCCGGGATAAATGACTTGTCTCCATTTGTACATCAATAAATTGAAAGTCAAGTTCTTTGGCTGTTTCTACGAGATGATATAATGCAGCTTTAGAGGCATCCGTCATGGTATGGAACATGGATTCACCAAAAAATACCTTCCCGAGTGACACTCCGTATAAACCTCCGACAAGGTTGCCGTTGTAATAGCTTTCAAAGGAATGAGCAAACCCTGCATGAAAAAGGTCGGTGTAGGCACGCTTCATATCTGCTGTTATCCATGTTCCTGATTCCCCGGTTCTTTTCACTGAGCTGCACGTTGCTATTACTTTCCCGAACTGCTTGTCAGTTCTCAACTCAAAAACCTTTTTCCGGATGCTCCTCTGCATGCTGCCGGAGATATGAAATTTTTCAGGGATCAGGATGTATCTGGGATCAGGTGACCACCAGAGAATAGGTTGCCCTTTGGAATACCATGGAAAGATACCAAGAGAATATGCCTTCAACAAACGCGGAATACTTAAATCTCCTCCAACCGCAAGCAAACCATCCTCTTCTGCATAGGAAACATCCGGGAATACTATCTTTTCAGTAAGCTCAAAAACAGGCATTTGATTCAGATTTCATCCAGGCTTTTCAAAATAAGGGTACAGCAAAGTTCAATTTCATCCATGGTTATCGTTAACGGAGGAGCAATCCGGAAAGTGTTAGGCTTAAAAAGGAACCAATCAATGATAATTCCGTTGTCGAGCATCCTTTCAGTCAGAAGAATCCGTTTTTCAGGATGCTTGATCTGGACACCCATCGCCAGCCCTTTCATCCGTATTTCAGCAACAGAGCGATGGATCACAATATTATCATGCAGAACCTTCCCTTTTAAAGCTGCTTCATTTATCAGGTTCCCGGAGGTAAGTACTTCGATACCGGCAAGGGAAGCAGCACAACTGACAGGGTGTCCTCCAAACGTGGTGATATGACCAAGTTCAGGGGCGAAGGCCAGCGTATCCATAACCTGCTTTGAGGAGATAAAAGCGCCGATTGGCATTCCAGCTCCCATGGCCTTTGCAAGGATCAGAATATCCGGAATAAAGTTATAATGCTCAAAACTGAACATGCAGCCTGTTCTCCCGAATCCCATCTGAACATCGTCTATAACAAGTAAAGCCCCCATGTCAGTACACCTTTTACGGAGTTCCTCCAGGTACCCTTGTTCAGGAAGAATGATCCCGGCTTCGGCCTGGATCGTTTCGGCAACTACACATGCTGTTCTTGCCGAGATTCTTTGAAGGTCATTTAATTTATTGAATTCAAGAAATTTAATATCAGGCAGTAATGGGCGGAAGGCATTTTTCAGATACTCATTTCCCAGGATACTCAACGCACCTTGTGTACTGCCATGGTAAGCATTTTGAAAAGCGATGATCTCCGTTCGACCCGTAAAGCGTTTAGCAAGTTTCAACGCACCCTCCACAGCTTCACTTCCGCTATTTACCAGGTAAACTGAAGATAATCCTTCCGGAAGAAATGAAACAAGCTTTTCGGCAAGCATAACCTGGGCAGATTGTATGAACTCACCATAGACATTCAGGTAGAGATACTTGTCAAGTTGCTCTTTAATGGCAAGGATAACATGAGGATGACGATGTCCTGTATTACTGACCGATATCCCTGAAACAAGGTCAATATATTCCTTTCCATTGGTATCATATAAATATATCCCTTCTGCTTTTTCAATCTCAAGTCCGATCGGGTTAAAAGAGGGTAGTCCCAGATGCCGGAAAAATATCTCCCGCTGTGTCATGGCTCATTTTTTACTCTTCGAAATTAGCGAATAATTTATTATCCGGATGTTGATAAATTCAATCAACCCATAGAAGAGTGAAATTGAAGGGATAGTAAAGGATTAGCGTTAAAAAGATTATTTTTGCCTGAAACACCATGAAACATGAAAGATAAAGTAGTAATTATCACCGGAGCATCATCAGGGATCGGCAAAGCCCTTGCATTCGAATTTGCAGGAAGGGGAGCAAAAATTGTTTTGTCGGCAAGGAATGAAGAAAAGTTAAATGAAATATCCCAGGTTTTAAAACAGAATGGAACGGAAGTTTTAACAGTTAAAACAGATGTTTCAAAGGAATTCGATTGTAAAGATCTTATAGAAAGGACGGTCGCCGGTTTTGGAAGAATTGATGTGCTGATCTGCAATGCAGGAATTTCGATGCGTGCGCTTTTTGAGGAGGTGAACCTGGATGTAATCCGTCAATTGATGAATACCAACTTCTGGGGAACCGTATATTGTTCAAAATTTGCCCTTCCTTACCTGATTGCTGCAAAGGGTTCCCTGGTTGGGGTATCATCTGTAGCGGGATACAAAGGATTACCGGGAAGAACGGGTTACTCTTCTTCAAAATTTGCAATTCAGGGATTGCTTGAGGTCATCCGGATTGAAAATATGAAGAAAGGTCTTCATGTACTGATTGCCTGTCCCGGGTTTACGACTTCCAACATCAGGAAATTTGCACTTTCTAAAAATGGAAATTCCCAGGAAGAAACACCTCTTGACGAAAGCAAACTGATGCCTGCTGAAGTGGTCGCCGAAAAAATTGCAAACGCGGTTGTGAAAAGAAAAGACAGGATAATCTTAACGACGATGGGGAAATTAACCGTCCTTCTTAACAAATTTTTACCGTCACTAATGGATAAAATGGTATATAATCACATGGCGAAGGAACCAAACTCCCCATTCACCTGATAACTCAGTAAGCCATTGGAAACTTATTCGATTCCATATCATCCTTTATTTTTTTTTTGGAATCAACACTTTCAAATGCTTGTTCAAGATCGGCAAGAAGGTCTGCTTCATCTTCAATACCTATTGATAACCGGATCATGGAGGGGGAAATTCCTGCCTTTCTCATTTCCGTTTCACCCATTGCAGAGTGAGTGGTAGAAGCGGGATGGGTAACGATTGTCTTACATGTTCCCAGGTGTGTTGCATGAATGATGATTTTCACTGCGTCGATAAACCGGGTAGCATCTTCATAATTTCCATTCAGTTCAAATGACATCAGCGAACCACATCCTTTCATCTGGGGGGCTATCAGCTCATGAAAAGGATTCGAGACAAGCCCCGGGTAGTTGACAAAATTAACTTTGGGATGCTTTTCAAGATACGAGGCAATGACCATTGCATTATGGCAATGACGTTCCATTCGTAAAGCTAGTGTTTCGAGACCGTTCAGGCTTAACCATGCATTAAACGGTGCCATTGCCGGGCCCAGGTACCGGATTCCGTTCTGACGAATTCCTTCAACCAGGTCCTTGCTTCCGCATATGATACCCCCGAGGCTTGTCGCATTGCCGCAAATATATTTGGTTGTTGAATGAACAACTATATCAGCCCCAAGGTTAATGGGTAATTGTAAAGCAGGGGTTGTCAATGTATTATCAACAACAAGGGGAAGATTTTTCGATTTGGCCAGTGCTGCAAGAAGAGGAATATTCCCGATAAACAATCCCGGATTACTTGGCGATTCAACAAATAAAAATTTTGTTTTTGGGGTAATGGCTGCCTCCCATGCGTCAATGGATTCTGGAGTTGTTACCCAGTTGACTTTTGCTCCCATTTTTGGTAATCCTACATTGAATAACCCAAAAGTTCCGCCATAAACGCGGTTTGAAGATACTACCTCGTCTCCCGGGTTTAAAAGATGATGTGTCAGTAAAAAGATAGCAGCCATTCCTGAAGCTGCTCCAATTGCAGATTCCGTATTTTCCAGGGCTGCCATTCTTTTTTCAAACACCTGGACAGTGGGATTATCCCACCTCCCGTAAGTAAAACCCGGTTTTTCACCGGTAAAGATTTCTGCAGCTTCTTTGGCATCAAGGTATGGATAAGCTACCGATTGATAAATTGGTGTGGACATGGAATCAGGTTGAAATCCTGTATGTCCTGCATGAATAGCTTTGGTATTAAATCCGTATTTTGTCATGTAACCTCCCGTTTTTTGAATAATTAATGAATTCTCTGCTGAATAGTTTTGGTTATCAAACGTACAACTTTTTTATTAAACTCAACCAATGTACCACTTAATTTAGCTTCGCAAGTATGATCCTCCGTTCACATCTATGATTGCACCGGTCATGTACTCAGAACCATCACCGGCAACCATCAGGGTTGCATACGCTATTTCTTCAGGTTTGGCTGTTCGTCTCAGGGGCGATTGAAGCCGGATGGCTTCGCCTTCAGGTTCATCAAGAAATTGCCGGGTCATGTCAGTCTCCACCCAACCTGGTGCTATTGCAAAAACAAAAATATTATAGGGGGCAAGTGCAACAGCTAATGATTGACTCAGGGAGTTCATTCCGGCTTTGCTGGCGCCATATCCCGGGCTTTCAGGTTCACCGCGAAAAGCTCCTCGGGAAGTGATATTGATTATTTTACCACCCCCTTGATCAATCATCTGTCTTACAGCATAATAACAAACATTTGCAGTTCCTGTAAGGTTGACCTCGATCGTCCTGCTCCAAACTTTTTGCCAGACTTCTACCGGATCTTCCTCGATAAGATGGTGTTTGAAAATACCAGCATTGTTAACCAGGATATCCAACCGGCCAAATTGCCGGATGATGGTATCGACCATTTTTCCAACCTCATCAATTTTGCTGATATCTGCCTTTACCTTCAGATGCATTCCTCCATTCAAGGTTTGTAAAGTTTCCTGTGCGGTTTTCTCATCGCTGTTATAATTGATAACAACGGATGCACCCGCACCTGCAAATGCAACAGCAATCGACTTCCCGATCCCTTTGGAACCGCCGGTAACAAGAACTACCTTTCCCTTGAAGTTCATCCTGTCTTTTAGTTAATAAAATCAGTTTTCAATTCGCCGGGATATTTCGAACCGATTTTGTATTTCAGGTTTATATTTCAACATTGATCCCGATCCCTGCAGCCATAGCACGCTGGTACACAAGGTGTGCAGCGGCTACATCCTGTATCGCCAGTCCGTTGGATTTGAAAATGGTGATCTCCTTTTCATTCGTCCTGGCGGGTTTTTTCCCGGTAATGATTTCACCCAATTCTGCATAAAAATGAGATTCAGTAATGGCCCCTTCAGCAACAGGAATGATAATATCACCGGCTTCTTTAAAGCAGGCTTCACGCGAATCACCGATAAACTTGGAACGCTTTACAATAGCGGTATCCAATTCCCTTGCATTGGGTGTATGGCTCCCTATGCCATTGATATGGGTTCCTTCTTTGATTTTATTTCCATCAAACAATGGGGCGGAAGATGATGTTGCTGTGCAGATAATGTCGGCTGCCAGGACTTCTTCCGGAGATTTTGCCTTAATAATCTCAATGTTCAGCTTTTTATCCATATCAGCGATAAAATTTGAGGCTGCTTCATCAGAAATATCAAAGACGATTGCTTTGGAGATCTGCCGGGCTTCTGTAATCGCCCAGAGTTGCATTCTTGCCTGGACACCCGATCCGAAGATACCTGCAACCTGGTTTGCATCTTTCCGCGATAGGTACCTGGTGGCAACTCCGCTGGCCGCACCTGTCCTCACTGCAGTGAGATATCCTCCGTTCATAATACACAGAACATCTCCTGTCAGCGGATCTTGTAAAAGAACCTTACCTATTGTAGTAGGCAGGTTATGTTTTGCCGGATTGTTCTTATAAACAGTAACCACCTTGCAGGCCAACGCTCCCATCTGCTTAAGGTATGCAGGCATATATAAGGAGATTCCGTCAGGTGGAGCGATCCCGATGCGTAAAGGCAACACTGCGGTTCCATTCGATAATTCACTGAATGCCTCTTCCATAGCATTCATACACGCTTTCATGTCAAGTACAGAAGCGACTTCATTTTTGTTGAGTATTAAGGTCATAAAGATTCTGTTGTTTTGTTATTAGGTGGTCAAATGTAATTCGAAATTTTGAAATAATAATAACAAGGTGACAAGGTGACAAGGTATAATAAAATATAGTACCTCTACTAATAGCTGGTGCCTCGTGCCTGATTACGACCTTGGATGAAACTGAATAATGGTACTCCTCAGATATGACCGGTCGAGGTGGGTGTAAATCTCGGTCGTTGTGATTGATTCATGTCCAAGCATTTCCTGAACAGCGCGCAGATCAGCGCCTCCTTCAACAAGATGCGTTGCAAATGAATGTCGGAAAGTGTGGGGACTGATATTCTTTTTTAAGCCGGTTTTGATGACCAGATCCTTTATTATTGTGAAGATCATTACACGGGACAGCATACTGCCTCGCCTGTTTAAAAAAAGAACATCTTCATGTCCTTTCTTCAGCATCATAAGATTGCGAACTGTTTGAAGGTAGATTGTAATATGCTTTTGGGCAGTATTTCCAATAGGCACCAACCTCTCCTTATTTCCTTTCCCGGTCACCCTGATATACCCCTCGTTAAAGAAAAGGTTCGATATCTTCAGATTAATTAGTTCCGAAACCCTTAAGCCGCAACCATACAGTGTTTCAAGGATGGCCTTATTACGTTCTCCTTCCGGTTTGCTCAGGTCAATTGCCCCGATCAACAGGTCAATTTCTTCAATATTTAGTGTGGCCGGTAACTTCCTGCCCACCTTCGGAGCTTCAAGGTTTTCAGTCGGATCCAACTGAATCAGGTTCTCAAGCAACATGTATTTGTAAAATGCTTTTAACCCGGAAATGACCCTTGCCTGTGTACGGGCTGTCATTCCGAGTTCATTTATCCATTTCAGAAAATCCTGGAGATGACGGAGCTTGATCTGTTCCGGATTAATCATTAAATTTGCAGCAGAAAGATATTGTCTCAGCTTGTCTACATCATGAATATAAGCTTCTACCGAATTCGAGGATAAAGACTTTTCGAGTTGTAAAAATGCTTTGAAGCCGTTACTATAACTTTGCCACTCTTTCAATGGAATCTATTTGGTAAGAGTGTTAAAAGTAATAAAATATTTTGGTTATTACCGGGAAAAGAATTAATTTTGCAGTCCTTAAAAATATTCAGGTAAAAAAATGGCAAAAAAGAGCAAAGATCAGCGGATTCAGGTCATCATGGAATGTACTGAACAGAAAACTTCAGGTGTTCCCGGCATTTCACGTTACATCACCAAGAAAAACAAGAAGAATACCCCGGAAAGATTGGAATTGAAGAAATTCAATCCCTATCTTAGAAAAGTCACCGTTCATAAAGAAATTAAATAACATTAAATAAGCTTACCACTATGGCAAAGAAAGTTGTTGCTACATTTCAAACCGGTACAGGTAAAGATTTTACGAAAATTATCCGGATGGTGAAATCACCTAAAACCGGAGCATATATTTTTAAAGACAACATTGTTCCTAACGACCAGGTTAAGGAATTTTTAGCGAACGCTTCAAAGTAATCCATTTACTTTCTGAAAAAAAAGCTTTTTCATCAGGAAAAGCTTTTTTTATATCGGCTGTTTCCAAAAAAGCGTTAAATGGGTCTTTTCAACATTTTTTCCAGAGAGAAAAAGGAAAATCTTGAAAAAGGTTTGGAAAAAACCAAAACCTCCCTCTTTTCCAAGATTTCCAAAGCGGTTGTTGGAAAATCCAGGGTCGATGATGATGTTCTCGATAACCTCGAAGAGATCCTTGTTTCCTCTGACGTAGGCGTCGAAACAACCCTACGCATTATCGACCGTATCCAGAAAAGAACAGCTAAGGACAAATACCTCGGAACATCGGAGTTAAACCGCATCCTGAAGGAGGAAATTGTAGCTCTTTTACAGGAAAACAAATCGGAAGACCTGATGGAATTCTCTCTTCCTTCAGGCATAAAGCCCTATGTGATTATGGTTGTCGGTGTGAATGGAGTCGGAAAGACCACCACCATCGGAAAATTAGCATGGCAGTTTAAAAAATCAGGCAACAGTGTCCTTTTGGGTGCTGCTGATACTTTTCGAGCCGCTGCAGTCGATCAACTGAAAATATGGTCGGAGCGCGTGGATGTTCCTATTGTTATGCAACCCATGGGATCGGATCCTGCTTCTGTGGCATTCGATACGGTGAAATCTGCCATCGCAAGGAATACAAACGTTGTGATCATCGATACGGCTGGCAGATTGCATAATAAAATCAATCTGATGAATGAGCTTTCCAAAATCCGGAAAGTCATTCAAAAACTCATCCCTGATGCTCCCCATGAAACTCTCCTTATCCTTGATGCCTCTACAGGTCAGAATGCCATCGAACAAGCCAAACAATTTATCGCTGTAACTGATGTTAATGCCATTGCATTGACAAAACTCGACGGAACCGCAAAAGGAGGTGTTGTACTTGGGATCTCTGACCAGTTTAAAATCCCTGTGAAATATATTGGGATAGGGGAGAAGATGGAAGATCTTCAGCTCTTCAACCGTTTCGAATTCGTCGACAGTCTCTTCACTTAAAAAAATTTCTTGAAAATAAAAACTGCTCCTCGGAAGATTGGGATTGTTTCTCTCGGTTGTGCAAAGAATCTTGTGGATAGCGAGGTATTGATGCACCAACTGAAAGAGGATAACTTCAATCTGATCATGAATCCGGAAGATACTGAAGATATGGATGCTGTAATCATCAATACTTGTGGTTTTATACTTGATGCAAAACAGGAATCCATCGACACAATCCTACGCTTTGCCAAGGCAAAAGAACAACATCAATTACGGGAAATATACGTCATGGGGTGTCTTTCCCAGCGATATGAATCCCAGCTTCGTATGGAGATTCCGGAAGTAAATGAGTTTTATGGTGTAAATGACCTGGAAAAAATTATCCAAAGGATCGGTGGAAAATTCAGGAACACTCTTCTGGGAGAAAGGGAGATTTCTACACCTAAGCATTATGCTTACCTGAAAATCGCTGAAGGATGCGACCGGAAATGCTCCTTTTGTGCCATTCCCTTGATCAGGGGCAGGCACGTTTCAACTCCGATGAAAGATATAATTAAAGAAGCCACGTTTCTTGTCAACAAAGGTGTAAAGGAGCTAAATATTATTTCTCAGGATACTACTTATTATGGTATGGATTTATACCATCAAAGACGATTGCCGGAACTCCTGGAATCCCTTTCTGCCATTTCTGATCTTGAATGGATCCGCCTGAATTATCTCTATCCTCATGATTTTCCAATGGAACTTCTTGATGTAATAAACAGAAATACAAACATTTGTAAATATATCGATCTCCCATTACAACATATAAATTCCAGGATTTTAAAATCCATGCGCAGAGGGATAGGCACTGAAGGAACAAAAAAGCTGATCCGTTCAATCCGGAATAAGATACCGGATATCGCAATCCGGACGACATTTATTGTTGGTTATCCGGGAGAAACTGTTGCGGAATTTGAAGAACTTGTTGCTTTCATCCAACTGGAAAAATTCGACAGGGTTGGTGCTTTTCTTTATTCACATGAAGAGGATACACTTGCGTTTCGACTGAAAGACAATATTCCATATACCATCAAAAAGCATCGGATGGATGAGATCATGAAATTACAAGAGGAAATATCGTATCAACAAAATTTCCAAAAAATAGGTAAAATTTATAAGGTATTGATTGATAGGGAGGATGAGGATTATTTTGTTGGAAGAACAGAATTTGATGCCCCTGAAGTGGATAATGAAGTATTAATTTCGAAAACATCTTTGCCTGTCCTTACCGGGAAATTCTATTCCGTAAAGATCACTGGTGCACTGGAATTTGACCTGATAGGTGAAATTCAGAGTGATTGATTATTATTAAATCCATAATAATTTATATTTTTGCCAAAAAAAATATTCCTATGAAGACAAAAGCTATTATTCTTGCAATTATTTTTTTAATGCCTGTGTTTTTGTTCGCCCAGCAAACTGCGAATGAAATAAAAACAAATGATACCACAAATCGTACAAATCCAAAAGGTCAGAAAATCGGATACTGGGAAGAACGAGTTGCTGATCAGATTGTTAAAGGGTATTATATCAACGATAAAAAAACGGGTAACTGGATTACCGTCCTTACCAGTGGTTTGATAGTGAAACTGGAAAGTTTTGAAAACAATAAGAAAAATGGAGTTTCCCTGACCCTGGACCGTAAAGGGCATTTGACAAAGCAGGAATACTATAAAAATGATCTTCTGAACGGACCTTCAACCAGTTATAATAATTATAATGAGCTGCCTGTTTCTGAGATTTATTACTCCGCCGGGCTAAAGAATGGGATCTCTAAAACGTATTATGAGAACGGAAAGGTGCAGGAAAATGCCACCTATAAAAATGATAAAAAGGATGGGGAGGTCACATGGTACACCAATGCCGGAAAACAGATCGCTTCCTACCTGTATAATGATGGGTTTTTTCATGGCATTCAAAAAACTTATTACGATAATGATACACTTCAATCCGTAACAAACTACATAAAAAATATTCAGACCGGTGATTACAGAGAATACTATCGTAATGGGAAAGTTAAATTATCCGGAACATACCAGAATGGTCAGAAAGAAGGTGCATGGGTTGATTACGATGAGACCGGAAAAGCCATAAAGACTACCAGGTATAAAAACGGTGTGGAGAAATAATTTACAATTCTTCTGATAATTTTTTGAAAAGATCCGGCCATCGGATCTTTCCTGCTTTTGAGCCAAATCTTACGAAGATGATCTTTTTTCCGGGGGAAATATAAATGAATTGTCCCAAAATACCCTTGGCAAAAAAGTCCCCGTCTTCAATTACCCGCCAATGATAAGTATATGGGTACCCCTGCGAGTCTCTCGAATCGTTGGTGATCGTTAGTGTTTGTTGAATCCATCCTGCGGGAATAATTTCCTTATTGCCCCACTGACCGCTATTGATAAATAACTGACCGAATTTTGCAAAATCAGTAGGCCTGGCGTTTATACAGCAAAAGGCTTTATTCGAATTGTGCTTTTTGCTGTCTTTGCTCCAGGTTGCGTCGTACTCCATCCCTAACTTTCTCCATATCTTTTCCTCAAGATAATCAGATATCCTTCTTCCTGTTGCCTTTTCAAGAATCATGGCAAGAATTTGCGTATTTGCACTTTGATACTGATAAATTTGTCCGGGTTTGGATATTACTTTTAGTTTTCTGCAATACTGTTTCAAATCCAAACCATAATAAAATTTGGCCATTCCACTGAAGGGATTGTAATACCCTTCTTTGAAATCAATTCCTGAGCGCATCTCCAATAAATCCTTAATAGTAACATCCTGAAATCCATTATCTTTTATCTCCGGAAGAAAATCAGTAACAGGTTGATCTACACTTTTTATATATCCTTCCTGTATTGCTATACCTGTCAATGCTGCAATAAAGGATTTGGAAATAGAAAATGAAGGGAATATCGATGACCTTGAATATCCTTTCCTGTAGTTTTCGTAGATCAGGGTGTCATTCCGGATGATGAGAAATGCAAGTGTACTATTCCGGTAAAGAAAATCGTCCAGATCTGAAGATCCACCCTGGGAAAGATATTCCTGGGGCAATGAAAGGGAAATATGGGATAGTGATTCGGGAAAAGGGGAAGGAGGTGATTGTTTTCTGAGCGTATCAGCAGGAAATTTTTTATAATCATTGATATCAGCAAAATTCCAGTAAATATAACGGATTACATGACATGAAGAAAGAGAGGACAGGAGGAGAATACAAATGTAATATCTGAATCTCAGGTTAGTGGGCAATGCCATTTTTTATTACATATTCTTTCTTAACAGATCGGGTTTTATAAGAGTACCTTTGACCATAATTACTACGATTCTTCTTGGTATTATATGTTTTGTGATAATGATTTGATTGACAGGTATTCATCCTGGAACTCCCACACGACGAAAGAAAGGCAATCAAAATAACTGAAATAATGATATAACCCGTAATAATTTTCTGTTTAGTCATGAAATTCTCTGTTTTAAGATATCATGATGAATGGAGGAGTAAAATTATCATTTTTATTAAACACAGGGTAAAAAAAATTTATATTTTTGTAGTAAATATTCATCATTTTATTCCATTCATACGTTAATATACACATTATGAAAAGAACTGTTATAATTTCGATTCTTGTTACCTTTCTGTTGATGGTAACAAATAGTATCTTAGTTGCACAAAGAACAACTACGGTCAACCAGATCATTGTTGTTAATGGAGGTAATTTTAATAATCCCGCTGATTATGTTACAGTTGAAACCTATAATCCAACAACTCAAACGGTGACTGTATTTGATACAATATATACGCAATCGGTTCAGGACGTGGTCATTTTTGATCATTTTGCATTTGTTGCAGCGCAGGATTCCATTATAAAATACGATATCGATACTTATCAGAGAGTGGCAGAGGTTGCTGATTCAGGAATTTCAAGGATCTACTACACAAATAATAAACTTATTGTTTCCAAGCAATTTCCGGTTGTACGATTTTATGTTGAAGTCCTGGATGCCACGAGTCTTTCCACAATAGCCATGGTTGAAGGAATTTCAGGGGATTGTCGTGGAATTGAAATGTACCCCGATTCAATATATGTTGCAGTAAACGGAGGATATTCAGGGTTGGAAGGGAAGATGGCGATAATTAATGCCTCCACCTGGTCCTTGGTCAGGGAACTTAATTTTGGACCACAGGCCATTGGAATAGATGACCTTTTTAATTATAACGGTCATATTTATTCAGTTAACCAAACACCATACGGCGCTGGTGATACTGGAAGTGTAACAAAATATAACGTTTTTAATGGAACCTATGATAATCATATGCTGGGTGTTAATATGGGATCAGGTATTGGGATCAGCGGAAGTTATTTATACGCCGGAATGAATTATGGTATTGGCTCCTATAATCTCAATACCGATACTATTGCGATTGCAGGCATCATTCCTGATCCGGGTTCAGCGAATCATATTTATCTTCTGGCTACAGCCCTGGATTACCTCAATAACCTTTTCTACATGAATATTGGTAATTACAACACTTTTGGTATTGGCATTGTCGCTACCATCAACGGAGATTCCGTTACATCATTCCAGGAAGGGTTGAGTGCAAATGCGCTGGCCATTGATTTTCGCACACCTACAGGGATCAAACCTGCAAAAATTAAAGGAGAGGTATTATCAATCTTCCCGAACCCGGTTACGGATATGTTGAACATCGTTGTCACCGGAAAAGAAGTTGCCAGGAGAATCAGGATATCAGATGTTACAGGAAATATTATTTACGATAACAATATTGGTGAAAATCAACAAACCGCGAGGATTGATTGCTCAACTTTTGCAAGCGGGGTTTATTTTCTTACTTTGATTACTGATAATGGTTTTACAACTAAGAAATTTACGAAAAAGTAGTTGATTGATCTTTCTTTGACCCAATCACTTATTATCATTATTCTACCCTGATCATGATGAAGGTTACCACAGGATGTTATTTCCTTTTATCAGTTATTATCATTTTTTCATTCAATTGTGTTTTTGGCCAGTATCCACCACCTGCGGGTCAGCCGGGAACTACAGCCATGTACAAAGACAGTTCATCGTTTATCAGTTGGGCAAAGTACTGTAAGGTTCAGAGAGGTTATGTAAAAATCTCAGATACTACATTTCTCTACAACGGAACAAATAAAGCAACCTATGGCGATGAATATTGGGGTGTAGGCAGGGCGAATGATTCAGTGGTGAGTCTTGGTGATGCCGGTTGTGCAACCCTCTCTTTTGATCCTCCGATCATTAATGGCGATGGCTTTGACTTCGCTGTTTTTGAAAATGGCCTGAGTGATACTTTCCTGGAACTTGCATTCGTTGAGGTCAGTTCGGATGGTGTAAGATATGTCCGGTTTCCATCAGTATCCCTGACACAAACCAATACCCAGGTAGGTACTTTTGGAACCCTCGATGCAACAAAGATCAATAATCTGGCTGGGAAATACCGGGATCTGTATGGGACTCCCTTTAATCTTGACGATATTAAAGATTCCAGCGGAATTAACCTCAATCATATCACACAAATGCGGATTATTGATGTGGTTGGCTGCATTCAACCCCCATATGCAACTTACGATTCCCAGGGACATATCGTTAATGATCTTTGGCCTACACCATTCTGGAATTGCGGGTTTGACCTGGATGCAGTCGGGGTCATCCACTCCGGTATAGCCGCGATTGAAGACCATCATCCGGATTCATTTATTAATATCTACCCAAACCCGGTAAAATCGCAGGTTAAGCTATCTGTTAAAAAACCTCAGATGGTTTCTACAATCATAACGGATGTTATCGGAAGAGTGATCATTTCAAGAACCGAACTATTGAATTCTGTGATGTTGGACTTCTCATTTTTCCCAAATGGAATCTATTTCGCACATTTCTCATTTTCCGATGGAACCATTGAATCCAAAAAAATTATCAAACAATAGTTCATGTACCTTCATACTCTAATGTCTTGATAAACAGAATTATATTTATTGTTTCTGTTACTTTGATCCTCTTTTGTGGTGCGTTTCACCAATCTGCTTTCTCTCAAAACCTTAAAGATACCCTGCACCTTAATGAAGTTGAGGTGAAATCCAGTTTTGCCGTTAAGAATGAGGGATTTAAAAGGGTCATCATTGATTCAACTTTTCTTATTCATCATCTTGATGCAGATCTGTCAACAATTCTAAACAATTATTCAACTATTTTTATTAAATCTTATGGTAACGGGAAACTTGCAACCGTTTCATTCCGTGGAACTTCAGCCAACCATACCGATGTTGAATGGAACGGGATCAGCATCAATTCGCCCATGCTTGGACAAATGGACCTGACCCAGGTCCCTGTTTCCCAATTCGATGCCATTGAAATTCTCTATGGGGCATCTGGCATTGCCAAAACAAGCGGCGCTTTCGGAGGTGTGATCAACCTTGTTACTACTCCTGACTGGGAAAACAGGATAAATGTCAGGCTTTCACAGTCACTTGCAAGTTTCTACACCTGGAATACGTCAGCAAACATTGCCCTCGGGAATGGATCCTTCCAGACTATAACAAAATTCAATTACACCAACTCACTTAATAATTTCCTTTACATTGATGACCAGACAAAGCAATGGACACGACCGCTATATTCTGGATATAACATTTCAGGTGTTTCGGAAGAACTGTTTTACCGGTTCCTTAAGCACAATTTTCTTACTGCGAAAGTCTGGTACAGCCAGGATTTTAAGAACCTGAATGCCATTGAGATTGAAACCATGACTGACAGATCCCTGAGAAGTCTCATCGAGTGGAAATACATCCATTCAAAATATTCCCTCACCGCCAGATCTGCTTTTATCGCCCAATACCAGAATTATAAATCCGATACATCCATCAACAATACGCACCAGTATTATTCTTCAGTCAATCGGCTTAGGATGATATGGAACCCGTGGGAGAAACTGACCATCCGGCCTGGAGTGGACATCAACTTTGACCGGGTTTATTCAGATGGATACTCCGGACCGAAATCAAGATCCACGATCGGTGCATTTTCCGAATTCAATTATAATTTTTCGAAAAAGGTCGGAATGTCACTGGTAGTCAGGGAGGATGTGATTGATGGTAAATTCCTTCCGCTGATCCCGGCACTGGGATTCAATTACAACCCGTTAAATAAGATCAACCTTACAATCTCAGCCAATATATCCAGGAATTACCGGTACCCTTCCCTGAATGATCTTTACTGGAAGTTGAGTGGAAATCCCGAACTTAAACCGGAACAGGATTACTCCGGCGAAATGGGCTTAACATGGAACCGCCTTTCTTCCAATGAGAAATTTTTTATAGAGGCGCAGGTTTCGGGCTATTATTCCGTAATGTATGACCTGATATTATGGAAACCACAGATATCCAGTAGTTTATGGCGTCCGGAGAATGTCAATGAAGTCCTGGCAAGGGGCATTGAGACCGGGCTCAATATCAGGTTCTTCCTGGGTAAATGGAGCCTGCTCTCCAATAACAATTATCATTACTGCCGTTCAACCTATGCCGGCTCGGTACAAGATTCACGTTATCCTATTGGTAGTCAGGTCATGTTTATCCCGATCCACCAGGCAAATTCCTCCCTCACAATCAGATGGAGGGAGTTCTTCGGCTCATGGAACTGGTCATACAGGAGCGGCAGGTACGATGCGACGGAGTACATTATGCCCGGCTACGCATTATCCGATATTATTTTGGGAAAAAATTTTATTATTAAGAAATTTATCCTATCTTTACAACTTAAAATAAATAACCTGTTTGATCTGGATTATCAATCGATAAAAAATTATGCGGAACCAGGCAGGAATTATGCATTTACACTAAGAATACAATTTAAAAAGTAAGGCAGGCAGGTTAGTTAATACCCAAAGATGAACTTGAAAATTTATACTTTGATATCATCCTTCAGACGTTTCTCCATCCTTTTTACGATCGTTGCATTGATTTTTGGGATATCTTCCTGTACAAAACATATTCGTGAAATTTGCCTCGATTGTAATAATCCACCGATAGATTCTATTTATACCCATAATGGACTTTATGTTATCAATGAAGGAAATTTTAATTGGGCAAATGCTTCTATCTCATATATAGACCTGGCAGATACACTTGTTGAACAAGATATGTTCGCAAGAAGTAACGACAATAGATCTTTGGGCGACGTTGCACAGGGAATGAGAATTTTCAATGGTTTAGGGTACATCATTGTTAATAATTCAAATAAGATAGAGGTTGTTTCATTGCCTGAGTTAAAATCTGTAAGATCAATTACAACAGGTTTCAACCTGCCCAGGAACATTCAATTTATAGATTCAGGCAAAGCATATGTAACAAATCTTCTGAAGGACATTTCAATCATTGATCTTAAAACACTGACTGTTACAAACACTATCCCGACAGCAAACTGGACAGAGGGAATGGTCAGGTATAATAATTATGTATTTGTCACTTGTATCGGGAAGTACAGCTCTCCTAATTCTGAACGAATTGCCAGATTGCTCGTGGTTGATTGTGAACAGGATAAGATTATTGATAGTATTGAATCCGGTAAAGAACCTTTGGGGATTGTCATGGATAAAAGGAATAAACTCTGGGTATTGTGCACCGGAGGATATGATAATTATGAAGCTCCTTCACTGTTCAGGGTAAACCCGGATCTAATGATAGTAGAGAAAACATTTCACTTTCTGAGTGTTCAGGATGCCCCTTCACGATTATGTATAAATTCACTAGGAGATACCCTGTATTTTCTCAAAAATGGAGTTTACCAGATGCCGGTAGCTTCTTCTGCAATTCCCGATGTTCCGGTTATTCCCTCCAACGGGCATTTATTCTATGGTTTAGGAATTGACCCGTCCAACGGAAACATTTTTGTGACTGATGCTGTAGATTATGTTCAGAATGGTTGGGTCTACAGATATGACCAGATAAACAAGACACTTCTTAATGGATATAAAGTAGGAAGAATTCCAAGCTCATTCTGTTTTCCTAAAGCATCTGAAAGTAAAAGGTAAGCATTCTCCTTAAATATTTTTCAAAATATTTTTCAACTCATTCAAAATCATTGCAGTAGCCCCCCATATGTGGTAACCTGCTACATCAAAACAGGGCGCTGATATCAATAAACCTGAACTGACGTTAAATTCCTTCATTTTTACAGCATTCTCATTCATTAGATCGGATAAATGGAGGATGATAATTTCTTCAACTTCAGTATCATCTTTAAAAAAACAGGGAGAATAAGACATGTATCCGATATATGGGTAAACTACGTAATTACTGGGAGGGATATAAAGTTTAGACAACTCACCGATTATCCTGATTTCATGGGGTTCAATCCCAACCTCTTCGTATGTTTCCCGTAATGCAGTCACCTTGAAATCAGGGTCACTTTTTTCATACCTTCCGCCAGGCAATCCTATTTGTCCTGAATGTATTCCTTCATATTGAGATCGTTGGATCAGAACGAGTGATACTTCACTATGGATACCATCTGGAAAAAGCAGGATCAGTACACTGCTTTGAATAGCATCTGTATATTTCTGGTAGTCCATAAAGTCATGCAATCTCTGAAGTGAAGACATTTCCAGGTGAGCTTTTTTTCCAGGAAGTGGCTTCTTCAGCTCTTTTTCAAGTAATTCAATAAACGAATCAAATTCCATAATAAATTATATTAACAGAAATATTGATCAAAATTAGCATTAGTAAACGATAAATTTACTATAATTGTAAATCTTATCAAGATGATATTCATGGTTAAACAGAAAACCAAACCGGTACCCGGGGATCAGGATCAACTGGATACTGTGAAAGATCTCATTTTGTACAATGACGATAAAAATACGTTTGACTTTGTCATTGAAGCCCTGATTGAGGTGTGTGAGCATGATATTTACCAGGCTGAGACATGCACCCTTATTGCACATCACAGGGGAAAGTGTCCTGTAAGATCCGGTGCATTCATTGAACTGAAACCTATGTTTGATGAAATGGGTAGGAGAGGTTTGACGGTTGAAATTACCTGACCCGCCCAATTGGCTCGACAAGAGGGACAGCGGAATGGGAATCTTTTCGAAAAGAAAAGGTTCCTATTTGTTTTTATATCATATATCAATAAAAAATATAAGGTCAGAATAATTTGGGATAATCATTCTGGTATATTATAAGATAAATGGTATCAATGCTTTTCGATTTTCCGGATAATCAGGGAATTTTGTCTTATACCATTTATGATGCTGGATAGCACGTGGAAACAGATTGCATATGGTCCACAGACCAAATGCCAGCCCCGGCAGACTCCAGGTCATTAAAGCAAACCCGGACCATTCAAGTATTTCACCAAAATGATTCGGACAGGAGATGTAATTAAATAACCATCCCTTAGGAATGGTGTATCCCGTTTCTCCTGGCTTTCTCAGATGGATCAGAATATTATCGGATTTCCAGTTGATAATCAACCCTGCCATGAATAATATTATTCCAGTCAGAAACCTGGGATCTATTAGCCATTGAATCGAATAACCCGTCGATATCGATCCGAGATAATATCCATTGTTGAACCCATTTACAAGATTGAAGGAGAAGGCCATAATTACAATTAAAACAGGCATTTTTTTGCTTTTTGTTCTCACCCTGAAAGGAAAAATAACTGTGCGATTAATATAATGTATCATCCAGGCTGAAAAAAATATCCAGGTTGGGATAGTATGAATGTTTGTCCCGAACAGGAATAAACATGCAAAGAATAGTAGGGCAGGGGATTCCATCAAAATCCAACCCAGTCGGTTGCTGATCAACGGCCCCCATTGACGAGTAGTATGCCTGCCATAAGGAGCAGTGATTCGAAGGACTATTGGAAAGATAATAACTGCTATCCCTATCCAGATATAGAGGATCATGTAAAATGTGGTCGAATTCATCATTCAAAATAGTACTAATTGATGGTTCCTGTTTCTTTAAACCACTGAAAAATATCTCGAATAGTCTCTTCCAATGGTCTTGGATTGAAGTCAAGTTCACTGCGGGCCTTTAAATTGCTGATCTTTTTATTACTTTTTTCAAGAATTTTCAAAGATTCAGCGGTGTATAAAGGATCAACCTTCGTCAACATACTGTAAGCTGTAATAAATGGCAATCCGACTTTTGCTAACCAAAAGGGTGAAACAATTTGCACTATTTTTTTTCCTGTTTGCTTATAAATAATCGACGCAACTTCACGCAGATTGTGATAATGACCCCCCAATAAATATTTTTCACCTGTCCGGCCTCTATCAATAGCAGATATTGCGGCATTTACTACATCGCGAACATCAACCCAGTTATATCCTCCTGGAACAAGGGAAGGAATTTGGTTATGATAGAGTTGAAGTAAGGCTTTCCCCATCAATGAGGGTTCATAATCCATGGGGCCAATGATAGCTGTCGGACTAAGGATAACTGCATTGAAACCATCTTTCACAGCTTCATTCACAATTTTTTCTCCATCTGCTTTTGACCGGTCATAGGAAAATGCATCTTCTCCGACCAAGGGAGTGTTTTCGTCCAGAAGCTCATCATTTGGTCCATGGTGAAAAGCATGTATAGAACTAAAATGGATAAAGCGTTGTACCCGGGATTCCCTTGATAACTCCAATATGTTTTTTGTACCCTCCACATTGATTTTTCTGACGGACCCATCTGCATCACCTCTTATTGAAATCTTGGCTGCAAGATGAAAAACAATATCAGAACCATCTATAAAATTCCGGATGGAGTCTTTGTTTAACAAATCACCTGTAACTATCTCGGCCTTAATATGTTTTAATCCGTTATCTTTCTTATGAGAAAGAGCCCTGACAAAATGTCCGTTATTAATAAGTGCATCGCAAAGATTAACTCCAACATGGCCATTGGCGCCGGTTACAGCAATTTTCATAGTGTGGTTTTAAGGGAAGAAAAGGCAAAGGTAAGAATATCCGGCAAATCTCTGTTTTCAAAATTCAAATAGATCAGGCAGAGGCCTTGTTCACATCCTTCTTTGCTGCCAGGATGTTTTGTATTGGCCTGAATTCATTCCTGATTATCACCCATTGGCTGGGAAACGCCGAAAAGAGATAAAGAATCTTAGGCCTGTGCTTCTTCAAGGCATCCGTTATTGCAGGTGGTGTCATTGATGTTGGATATTCTCCACAAAGATTGGAACTGGTCAACAGCATATTCTTGGATTTTACAATAGATGCTGCTGTTTCCAATTTATCCAGTAGAATTGCCGTTTTTGAATACTTTGCAGGAATCTCAGAAATGGATGGAGGAGAGGATTCTATAACTTTTTTTACTGGTTTATCCATCACAATTATATGAAAATCATAAATCATAACCTCCTGGACTGAGTTGTCAATACTAAGTGAATCAGCAAAGTCTGCAGCCTTTTCAAGGATGATTCTCAGATTGAAATAATCTCCCTGCATATCCTTAATTTTGGTAATAGCCCCCTCTGTTAATAAGTACGATTTCCCGTTTTTTTGTGAGATATCGCTTAAGTATTTATGACACAATTGAATAAACCCCTCTTCGTATTTTTTCTTTGTCTGGGCTAAATCCTCTCTAAGTATATTATTCTCATCTACAAGAGACTGTGTATAATATCGTAGATCTATAAACAATTCCCGATCAGCTTTGAGTGTATCTAAAAATGTATTTAAAGTATTTCTTAATATATGAGCTATAATAGTTTTATTATCAGTTGACAACGTTTTTTCATTACCATTAATTCCGAAGTTACTCAGGTTATCATTAAAATAGACGAAGAAAAGATCCCTGAGATGATCGTATTCGTTATAAAGTCTTAAAAGTAAAACGTTGTTTTGTAATTCATTAAATATAGTTAGCTGCTTTTTATCTTTAAGAATAACTTCAAAGGGAATATCTGCTTTTCCCAGCCAGGTAAAAGGGGCATTCTCATGTCTTAATTTCTTTAGAATTGAAGCAGAATCTTCAAGTTGTAATTCATTTGCTTTCAATTCTAACTTGTCACTGCTAATTGAAAATGATTGAAGGTTTTGGGTTTCCTGGGAATAAAAAATAGATACTACTTTTCCTATCCCGGGAAGGAGGGAAGGTATCGACTGGATCAGGAAGAGAACGGGTTTTTCCGAGAAAGAAAAGGATCTTCCCATAATTAAAATTTTTGCAAATATACACTTAAATTTAAGCTTAAGCAAATTTAAGCTTAAAAATATACTTAAATATATTAAGTATCAAATTTAGTTCTTATTTCAATGTTAAATTAAGTAAAATTAATCACTTAAAATACTTGATATCAGTATAATAAATAAATAATTTTGCTTCGTATTAAGTTTATTAAGCCAATGATAAAGTAACAGGAATTACAAAATTAAGTTTAAATTGTTAACTTATGGACTATTTTATGATTATGGAATCAAGAATAAACTACTTTGAAAAAAAGTATGATCCTGAAAGAAAATATGGATTTCGTGAAGTTACTACACGGAAGCAGGAACCATTAGTGAAAAATGTTGTTCATAAAAAGATTTTAGCGGGTTTTAGCTATCTTTTCTCGATTTTGTTTTGAGTAAATCGTTGTATATTTACCAAAACAAAAATCGATATAGTATGAAAATCTTCAAAAGAATCATCATCTGGCTAGTTGCTTTAATCACAGTTCTGGTAATTATTGCATTTTTACTTCCAAAAACATATAAAGTTGAGAGGAGTATTTATATCAAAGCCAATAATCAGACAATCTCAAATTTGGTTGTTAATCTGACCAAATGGGATTTATGGTCTCCCTGGACTACCAGCGTCGATACCACAATGAAATATGAGCTGGTAGGCAAAGATGGTCAGGTCGGGACTAAACGAACCTGGACGGGTAAGAAAATGGGAAGTGGGGAGATGGTAATTTCAGAGTTGCTTCCTGGTCAGAAAGTGGCGCTGGACCTGAACTTCAACAATGGGAAAATCAAGTCAAAAAGCGAGTTTACATTTGAAAGTCAAGGTGATACATCTAAAGTTTCCTGGATGATCACTGGAGATCTTGGATATAATCCAATGGCAAGGTACATGGGGTTATTCATGAACAAGATGATGGGACCTGATTTTGAAAAAGGATTGGCAAAACTTAAGAAGGTTGCCGAACAACGGGCAAACTGGCCGAAAATTGAGGAAGTGAAAATAGATGAAACAATGGCTTTGATAGTAATGGATTCAGCAGGACCAAAGAATTACAGCCAGGTTTTTGCAAAAGGGTATATGGAAATTGGAATGTTGATGAAAGCAAACGGACTTAGACAGGTCGGACCAGCTTTTGCCAGATATCTAAAATATGACACCGTTTCAATGCTCTCGGTCATGGATTTCGGTTTCCCTGTGGATAAAACAATTGAAAAAGGAAAAGGTCGGGTAAGATTTGAGAAGTTTCCGGCACAGCAGGTTATGATGGCATATTATCACGGACCTTATGACAAAACGGGACCAACGTACTGGGCACTTGAGCAATCGATAAAAGAATCAGGAAAACAAATTTCCGGAGCTCCTGTAGAACTATATGTTACTGATCCGATGATGGAAAAGGATACGGCGAAGTGGGAAACTGATATTTTCTTCCCGATAAAGTAAATATTGCTCTCTTTATGATAAGCAATAGATTTTTCTTGTGAAATGCTTGCAATCAGAATTTTCTTTTATTGCATTAACTGTCTTATCATTAAGTAACGACACTTTCAAATCCTGTAACTAATCCTGTAGCCAGTTGATTGGTTTAAAATATCGGTATCGGACTTCGTCACGATATCTGATTTGTAGAATCAACAAGTTGAGGCGTTGGGGAAGTGAATGTTGAGGCTTGAATAAGTTGCTTTATCATAAAATCTGCTGTTATCGGACTTCGTCAGGATTCCTTATTTTATGATAATCAATAAGTTGACCGCAAATATTTCAGATTAATGTCTTATAATTAATATAACGCCTTATTGCATATAAGTAACTGATTTTTTGATAAAAAAGTTAATCCGGCAGGAAACCCCTACCGGATTTTTTATTATTGTTAATAAACCTGTTTATAACTTTATTTTATAATATGTTACATTCAGTTACTTAAAGTAATGATTTAATATATATTTGTAAACTAATTTTTGAAAACCGTTTACAAACCGTTGACATACCGTTTGTAAACCGTTCATAAACCGTAAACAAAAATAAATTATGGTAAATAATGAAGAAACTGTACCTGTTTTCCTTACTAAACAGGTATTGAGTATTAAGGTCACGCCTGATGATCGTGAGTTTTTTACAGAAAACTACGACACCATAGCAGACGGTAAAGATATTACCAACGCTCGCGCTTTTTTACTGGCCGCAGTTGAAAAGGCTATCAGCAGGGTAAAGAGTGTCATTAAAGAGGTGCCTGATCCTTTACATGTAGCAGAGATAAACAACCTTAAAAACGATAAAAAAGAACTATATAACACGGTTTTGAGTCAGGAAAACCAAATAAAGCAGTTTACTGCGCTCGAAAAAGTAATGAGGCCATATTTACTGATTTGCGAGCGGGATAACCTGGCTGATAACCTGGCTGATGTTTTTTATATTCTTGTAAAGGACATAGCAACGCTGTCTAAAGGCAAAGCCTGGCAATTTGACGAAGCTGACAAAGCATATTTGAAAGAAAACGGGCTTTAAAATGAATATTTGTCCACATTGTAAAAAAGAAGTTCCTGAATTTACGGATGATATCATTCGACGACAGGTACGAGAGCAATTTATATCAGAGCAGGTTAAAAAGGTTGTTTTTCTCAATAAGCAGTTAACCGCCGATGCCCGGGCAATGGCTACTACATATAGCAATCTTCTGAAAATGTTTAACCTGGACGGGAAAAGCGGCACCCAGGTATTAATGCAACTTCCGAAGATACTGAACCAGGTACAGAAAAACCCTGAGATGTTCAATTTTATCAATCCTGATCTGCAGTTAATCATTGACAAATACGCCAAAAATGGAGTATAATTTTAAGCCCCAGGACGCCGAATTGGCAGACGATCCCCTGTTACAAGAGCTTGCAGAGGTCACAGCTGATAAGCCGAAACCGGAACCTTTCAGGGTAATAGAACCGGAACCGGAACCGGGTACCATATCCGATCCTGAACCCCCAATAAAAGAAATTACTGCAGACCCGGAAAGTTTGTTTTCTTTCAAAGAGCAGGCTAAACTTTACGTTCAGTTTGCCGACGGTATTCAAGCGCTGTACCTTCCAAGGCTATACAGAAAACGACATTTCGCACCGGGAGAGTTTGAAAGGCAAAAAGAACTTCGCACGCTAATTGCCAGCGGTACCCAGCCGGAACCAAAGGAAGCTGAATTAATTGACCGTATCAATGAATTCAATAAGTACATGAACGCATTGCCACTGGACGCAAAGGAGGAGGACATATTAGCGCGTCCACTTGCTGCAGTGCTGCAGAAATACCAGCATGCGCCAGGGCCGGAAAGCGCGCTGATTTTGGCAGCTTTTACAGTGTTTGCACCGCGAATTTTCCCGGCAATGGGGATTCAATTTTAAACTATGAAACGAAAGATTTACGCGGTAATACCAACGTTTGTAGAACCTTTAGAGGTTGTTAATGTTTTGAAGTATCGTACAGGTAAAAAAAGAACAATTTTTTGTAAAAGCCCGACTGATCCGCATCATATTTTAAGAATCGCCTGGAGTCCATTAATGAGGCTTTTGAAAAGGCGCCCCTGGTATAAACGTGCCGCCTCCTGGACGTTCAAATTTTTAAAAAAAATATTTACGTGAGGGTTAACAAGGTTATCGGAGTTCTCGGAAAGCGCGGAAGCGGGAAAACCTACTATATTTTAAAATTCATAAAGGAGTATCACCGAGCCCACCCTTCAAAAGGTATCTTAATTGTCGATACGCTTGACCATCCTGGCTATTCTCATGTAACGCCTGTTTCTATTGATGAACTGCAGTCTGGTCATGTTCCTGCTATTTCACGTATATTTCATAGAAAGCCTGATGATGTACTAAAAGTTATTCAGGCTCTATCTGCAAATTGTCTGATTGTGTTTGAAGACGCGACGAAATATATACGAAAAAATTTACAAGAAGATGTTCGCTGGTTTATTATTGATTCTAAACAGCGAAATGTCGATTTGATTTTTATTTTTCATGGATTTTCTTTTGCACCACCGGAATTATTCCGGCTTTTTGACACTTATGTAATTTTCAAGACTGATAATCCTAAATACAGACGTTCAGATATGGTTGCTTACGATGAGATTAAATCAGCCTATGACCAGGTAATGAAGGATAAAAACCCTTATGCACGTAAAACGGTAAATGTTTACTGATATGGCAAAACAGAAACAGGGTACAGATTCTCTAAAGTTGCATCGCGATTTTTTACAACTGTTGATCCAGGAAAAGGAACTGTTAACGAAGAAATTAGGCGACGGCTTTATTCCTCAATTAGTCAATGCACATGATAATGTAGTCCTGGCATTGGAGGTAGTTAAAGAGAAACAACGTTTAATCAAAATTGAATGGGAGATTAACCGGGCTACGCAAACGATCAAAGTAGTTGAACAGTCGCAAAAGGACAAGTCAAAACTGAAACTTGTAAAAAGTGAATAGAGAACCGCGCGTATTGGTTGCAGCTCCTACCAGCGATTATAAAAGCTACTGTTTTGATCTATGGAGAAAGGGAGTAAAAGCACTGACTTATAAAAACGTTGGTCACTTGCTTATTGATAACGGACACTGCCCTGATCCGCAGCTAAAGAAACATTTCCCGGTATTTTATCTTAATCCTGGTACAATGTCCAGGCGTCAGGTAATGGCTGATAGTCAACAGTTGATAAAGATAGCTGTACTCAAGCAGGGTTATGACTATTGGTTGAGCCTGGAAACTGACATGATCCCACCAATCGATATCATACAGCGATTATTGTCGCTACATGCGCCTGTAGCAGCTGCCGTCTATTTCATTGGTCAGGGAGATACCAGTGAGTTAATGATCCAGCAAGTGGAACCATTAACACCGGCACCGGTTGCCTTTCCTTTGACACAAAAGGAAGGATTTTTGGCAATGACCGGGCACCCGGAGCCGGTCTATCATCCGGGCTTAGGCTGTGCCCTGATCCGTGCCGATGTTCTAAAGCAGGTCAATTTTTATGTAACTGCACATGACCGGTCGCACGCTGACAGCTATTTTTATGCTGATCTCTACAGATTAAATATCCCGGTGATCCTTGACACTTCAATAATTTGCACTCACTATAATAGTGACTGGCAGGAAATCTATAAAAAAGACAATGAACGTACAGCAACAGACAAAAAAGCAGGTTGAATATTACACAAGCTATATAGCTTTACTGCAGAGGGAAGTCTGCGCCCTGGAATTACGTATTGGTAAATTACGAAGCCAGCTACCAACACCGGAATTAGATCTGATTGACTATGAAAAACGACTGTTGAATGTCCAGGCAGAAATTGAGGCGAAGACAACCTGGTTAACTCATTATCAAAATCGAATGTTCAATTGATGGAATCTGAATTGCCACCGGTACAACCCTACAGCAAAAAGGAATTAGCGGCATTGTATAACGTGACACCAAAGACTTTTCGCCGTTGGCTCAAAAAACATTCCCACAAAATCGGTGATCCCTGTGGACGGCTTTTTAGTCCAAAGCAGGTTCAGATCATATTCGATATTTACGGCATCCCTTCAAATTAATTCTATTTAAGGCCATTTAGTGCCCAATCCGTCCCGTTTGTGCCCAAAAGCGGAAACCTCGATTTCATGATTTTGTAATATTTGCAGCTATTATAAATCAAAACATGAAAAAATGAATGCTAACCTGACCCCCGGCGTAGATACCGGAAAGATTTTCAACGTTAAAAACCTTTTAACTACGCTGATCCTTGTGGTCATTGTGGTATGGGTTCTCCAAAAGATCGGAAAGCAGACACTCATTATGTACGGTTCTGATGGAAAAGAAACCGGACGTGGAGAGATCAAGTACATCATGAAAGCTCCTATTAAGAAAGCTTAATCCAGGCGATCAAAGAAAACAAAAAATTCAAATTAAAAATTCAATTAAAAAAGATCAAACATGAAAAACATTGTTTATTTCTTGCTCACAGCAGTTACAATTTTCCTGACTGTATTTTTACACCCTATTGCAGGCGCCTCCGTCGCTGCCGTTGGTGCCGTTGGCCGTATTACGGTTAATGACCTGGAAGATTTCGCAAAAGGAAAACTCAGCTCGTTCGATGGAAACGATGGATTTGACGACTTCGAAAACTACGAAGAATATGAAGGATTCGAGGGATTTGAAAATTTCGACGGCTTCGAAGGATACACCGGTTATGATGACTCCTTTGTTGATTTTGGCGGGTTTAATATGAGTTTTGCCAATGCAGGTGACAGCGGAAGGATATTTGTAATGACAATTACCAATTCTGACACCACGGCAGCTCATATCGCATACTTGACACCCGGCTATTTTTGGGTACCAGGTGCAACGGTGAACGGAGTGGTTAAGACCGGAGCATTTAACGACACATCAGGCGTAGCCGGTTTGTCTGGAAGTGGATCTCCTAAAGTCATAGAGGAATTCTTAGGCTTCATAATGCATAACCCGGTAGCAATTCACGGTATAAAGGTTGAAGGTAGCGTAACAGCTCAAGTATCCCAGCAGCTTATTATTGAACAGCTCAGTCCGTTCAAAGTTCTGCAGCAGGGAATTATCAACCTGGGATCCTACCAGAATGAAAATACATTCCGTGACAAGATTGTAACCGTTCCTACACCGGCTTTGATTGTATCTAACCAGGTTCGTATTTCTATCTCAATTCCTGCCGGTTGTACAACTACTTTCACCTGGCTTGCAGGAGCTATCCTTAATCCTTCACATGCTTTGGCTCAGAAGATGAATAAGGCAAAGCGTACAATCAGCAGAGTTGGTGTAAAACGCGCAAAGAAAAGGCCGCAACTGGCAGCAGGTCATTAATTCATAAACAAAAGGGATCATGAACAACGATAAACGTGCAGTTCACGCCCTGGAAACAATTGTGAAGCAGTACCCCGCCGGGACTGCTTCACTTTTTTCCGGGCACCTTTCAAATGTACCGCCCACAGGAAAGAACTTGACTGCAGCAATAAGACGAGGCGATATATCTTCTTATGATTTATACGATGCAACCTTTGGAGCTTACAGCGATTTGTCAGGCAATGATCCTATATTTCAGGCCATTGCTACCAATGCAGGTATAAGTACTTCTGCGAAGCCGGAAGAAAAAAGCAAGTTTGTAAGTGCCCTGGACACTATTCTGGGAACAGCAAGCAAGGCCGCCGACATTTACGCAAAGATTAACCCAAAGGCAAAACCCAGGCAGGAGCATGAACAGGATAATTCAGTTGTGACTAAAGCAGCTAAAAGCCCCTGGCTTCTTATCGCTGCAGTTGCTATTGTGGTTGTCATTGTGGTTGTGCTGGTCATCACCAAAAAAAAGTAAATCCAATTTTTAAAATTTATTAATATGGCACGGGAAAGAAAGACTACCAAGGCCGCACGTAGCAGGACAATGAAGGCGCTGCACCGTAAAGCAAAGGCAATTCAGAAAAAGAATCCTGGTAAGAAATATCGGACTTGTCTGAAAATGGCCGCAAAATAGAGATAACGTGGAAACCGGATTGACGAAAATATTTATTGTTGACGACCTGGGTAGTACTCCGGCGCGCGTTAACCGGTTTTCTGGTGAACTCTATTTGAACGGAAAGACCTGGAATACCTTAGACCCGGTACACCGTCTATTTGTTCTTTTACATGAAGCTGGACACGTAACACTGAATACAAAAAACGAAATAGAGGCCGACCGGTTCGCATTTGAAGCATTTGCAAAGTTGGGTTATCCTTTATCCGAAAGTGTTAAAGCCCTGTCAAGGGTCTTACACTTTGACAATCCAGGACACACCGACCGGTTAACAGCTCAGATACGCAGAGCTTTTGAATATGACAAGTACATTAATCATAATAAAAATATAGATCTCGAACAGATGGAAAATGTTTTAAATCGAGTCTACGAAAGTTCCATGCAGGGAGATGAGAATTTTTCGCTTAACCTGAAAAAAATATTTGTTCCCAAAAAGATTCGCGAACGAATGGATGCAAAACTTGCAGCTGGGAAAGCGAAAGATAATGCAACTATAGCTGAAGCTAGCCTACGAACGGCAAAAGCAAACCAGGCCGCCGCCGCTATTGCCCCACCGCACACAGACGCGCCAGGTGCCGTCAAACACGATCCCGGTGAAGGCGCCGGCGCGGTGCTTGAGAAAAAGCCGATTTATAAGAATCCTTATGTGATTGGTGGAGCTATCATTGTTGTTATTATACTGATTGTCATGATGATCAAAAAACAAAAGTAAATGAACATCGAAAAAGCCGTATATCATACAGCGCTTACAGGGGAACAGTATTCCGATATGAGCGCCAAGCGCCGTCAAAAACAAATTGATAAGGCCGCGCTAAAAGGAGAGAAAGAACGGGCTAAGCTGGGACTTACAAATTTACCAACACCCTCCGCTGCAGAGGAGCCGGCAGCATCCGGGACAGGCAATAAAACATTAATTTACGCCGGAGCCGGCGCTGCTATACTTGTAGTTATTTTAATTGTTTTCTTAAAACGTTAATTCATGGGAAGATCAAGACGTCCGGCGCCCAAAAAACCGGCACCCAAAAAACCGGCTCCAAAGCCAACCCCCAGACCGGCACCAAAACCGGCACCAAAACCAACCCCGAAAAAGGTTATTCCTAAGCCGACATTCAAACCCTTACCTAAACCCTCTGCAGTTGCAGCACCCCCAAAGCCGGGAGGGCTTGCAAGTTTAACAAACGCACCAGGGATAACCGAACAGGCAGGAGGACCACCCCTTGCAAATATTGCCAGTGGTACCAGTCCATTGTCTGTACCTATGCCAGGTAGCACACCAACTGGAGCCGCTATCCAGTCAGGGCCTTTTAATATGGGATCTGAGCAACCATTTTTCCCAACCGGTACACCAGGAGGTGGAGGAGGAGGAGAAATGCCAGGAGGCAACGAAGCCGATATCTCAGATGACGACGTTAATGACGTTGAAGACGCTGCAATAGATGAAAATGATCCTGAACCAGAAGATGAATTCGCAGGCATGTCAAGTGCACGCTTTGATGATGGTTACGAAGGCGATATGTTTTCCAATATCATTGGAGAAGCCATAGGAGGAATTGGCCAGGCTGTAGGTGGAATTCTTAAAGGGTTGAACATTAACACCGGTGCACGGAAAAAAGCCGCTACAGACGCTCAAATAGCAGCATTTCAGGCACGGGCAGCCGCCGCAGCTCCACCGCCGGCAGTGCACAAAAAGGATAACACCATGATGTACGTTGGTATTGCCGTTGCAGTGGTCATTGTCCTGGTACTTGTATTTATGATGAAAAAGAAAAAATGAAAAGCGTAAAACCTTTCATAATTCCAGTGATGGTATTGATAGCAGTCATTTTCTTAATTGGATTTCTGACTGCACGCGCTAAAGCGAAAAAAGCATAACATGGTAGCTCCCACAGTTAACATACAAACGAATAAGACCATGTTTTACGTAGGTGGTCTTATTGTCATGGTAGTTCTGATCTACCTGGCCGGTCGCTGGCTGGGGAAATGGTCTGTTAAGCTGCAGGGAGATACTTTGGCCGATGTTTCAAAAGCCATTAACCGTAAAAACATGAGCTATTCAAAGGCTCAGTATGATGCATTTGCTGACAGGCTTTTTACTGCAATGTATGGCATGGGAACAGACACTCCTGCAATTATGGACACCTTTTCAAATTGTAAGAACAATGATGATGTACTGGCAATAATTGAGGCTTTTGGAAAACGGAAAAGTCAGAGCGCATTATGGGGAGTATTCGGAGGCCAGGAATATACATTGCCGGAATATTTATCAAAGGAGCTAAGTAGTTCAGATACTGCAAAACTCAATACCATTCTATCAGGTAAAGGAATAACGTTCAAATTTTAATGTCGTGAAAAAGAACAAAAAACTGATTTTCTGGATTGCCGGGTTGTTGATCCTGGCTTATGTCATTTGGCACTTTGTTAAAAAAAGAGCCACCTCAGCACATGAAGCTGCATTACCTGGGACTAATCATGTACCGATAAGCCCGGCATCCTTAACGGGTTTTCCATTAAAACAGGGATCCCGGGGAAAATATGTAACTGCACTTCAGCAGTATTTAAAGGATGCCAAAAAGGAAAGTCTGACTGTTGACGGAATTTTAGGGCCAAAAACTGCAGCAGCTTTATCAAAGTATGGTTTTTCTTTACCAATGGAAAATGCAGCTTTTAACAAAGTTTTTGGAAAATGAATCTGGGAGAAGTTGAAGCAAAAGTAAAGGTTACGATTGAACCTCAAAGCGCGGCCATTTTAGCAGTTAGTCTGGCGGTTGCCGGGATCATTATAATTATTGCTTTTCACCTGAGTAAACGATTCTTTTAAGATGTATTTACCGCAGGATTTTATCCGGGATCACAGTGAGGCCGTTTTAGAAGCGAGCCTTAACACTCCATTATTGCCGTCAGTCATTATGGCTCAGATGGGACTGGAAACCGGCTGGGGAAAATCCAAAGTGGGTAATAACATGTTTGGTATTAAAGCTGAAGGGCAGAAGTCACCATACTGGGAAGGTGCCGTCATGAACGCAGACACAACAGAATTCGTGGCCGGGCAGGCCCGCAGTTATAATCTGGCTTTTCGCGCTTACAGATCCATTACGGACAGTATTAAAGATCATTCCTATTTCCTGCTTCAAAACCCGCGATATCGCAAAGCCGGAGTATTCGCAGCTAAGACAGCGGCAGAACAGGCGATTGCCTTACAAAGTGCAGGATATGCTACTGATCCGGAGTATGCTGACAAGCTGATCCAGGTTATGGATCGTTATGATCTTTACGAGCTTGATAAAAAAAAAAGCGGATGAAAACTGAATTTTTGATTATTGCTGTTGTGCTGTTGATCATTGCCGGATTTTTAGCGTATAAGGCTTTATAAAATGGTTTATCCCACTACCTGGACACCTTCTAATATTCTCCCTTGTCCTTATAGCAAAAACGACGAGGAAAATATTCTTTACACCATTATAGCGGTTCATTTCGATAAGAATTTCGGGAGTGATCAAACGTATTTGAACGGGCTTATGTCTCAGATGTGGCAAAACTATAATGAGACATTCAAAGATCTTCTAATTACCTGGTGCAATATCAATTTTCATTGTTCAACGACAGATCCGACGCTGTTAACACCGGCAAATTTTGCGCCTCAGTATTACCCCAATTCTGCAGAAGATTTATTGATAAAAGTTCTCAATTATATAAGACCTTGTATAGTGAAGCTGCAGGGAGGTACGCCGGTTATTTCTCCGATTTTACCATCAGCAATACCACAATTTTACAATGCGACGATTGATGATCTTCTACTGGAAATATTAAACCAGATACAGGACAGCCAGAACGCGGCCAGGTACACACCGACCACCGTTCCACAGGCTTTTAATTTTCGCCGGGCTGATATACTCCTTACCATACTGAACCAAATCACATCAGCCCTGAACGTCGTCCAGCTAACACCGTTCAATGACGCTAATTTGTTTGCCTGGTATGCTTATGACTATCCGGATTCTATTTCTAAGGGCGTAAATAATTATATTTCTGTTTGGGGTGATATGTCAGGTCACGGATACCATTTAACACAGGCAACGAAGAATAAGCAGCCCATACTTGCAAGTGAAGGTGTCATGTTTTCCGGCGCTCAGTTGATCCAAAATATTGCCTTACAAATGGATTTACCCGGTAGCTTTTATTTTATCTTGAAAAATACAGGAACGGGTTTACAAATACCATTTGCAAATACAAATACTGGTTCATTTTACCTTGAACTTATTAACAGTGGTGCCGTGTACATGATTTGCATGACTTCGTTAGGTATTGGTACATCAGGAACTAATTATAAATTAATAACTGTGATCGTTAATGGGGCGAATAGCCTGTTATCAGACGGGACGAACAGCGCAAAAGGCAACTTATCTAATATTATTCTTTACTCCTTATCCATTGGTGGAATGGGAGATTATGACCCATTTACCGGATATGTTAAAGCATGGATAATCAGATCACAGGCCGACGACGCCATAAAACAGGCCGCAATTCAACAATATTTGATCAATAGATACAGTATTTGAAATGAGTCCGGAGCAGATGACATTTTTATATGAATTCAAAAAGCAGGCGATAAAGTACCTGGTCATTTACTGTTTTATCTCATTCTGTACGCTGATCGGTTTTTACATAGATACCAAAATTGATATAGGAATTCTCAAAAACTCAGCAGGTGAGATGGAAAAACGTGAAAATAAAAATGAAAAGGACATACAAACCCTTCTATACATTTACCTTGACCAGATAAAAAATTCACCAATGCAACCATCTCAACTAAAGCAAAGTGAAAGATAGAATTTTTAAAAATTGGCGATCATCTTTGTTAGGACTTCTGATCCTGATTGCCGCCCTGGTATTTGTTTATTTAAAAAAGGCAACATTTACAGAAGCTATGTCCGTAGGAGTGCCTTTAGCAATAGGACTGATGTTTGTTAAAGACCCTTCGAAATTCACTCAGATATGAAGATATTTAAAGTACGGGGAGTGGTAATCCCTGTTTTTTTCATAATGGTTGTTTGTTTGTGGTTAGCCGGCTGCAGCCCTCAAAAACGGCTGCAGCGGTTAATTGATTCGCACCCAGAGCTGCTAAAGACAGATACCATTAAGATCATTGATACCGTTATTGTTTCATCGCTGAAAATTGATACCTCCCTGGTTATCCTGCCTGGTGATACAGTTACAAAAGTATTTTACCAGGATGGCGCACGTGTTGAGATCCGCTACAGACATGACACGTTAAAATTGAAGGTAGAAAAACCGGCTGATACGGTTATCCAGGTGAAGGAAATCCCGGTTAAGCAATTTGTATATGTCGTCCCGGACTGGAAAAACCAACTTGTTAAAATGGCTCCCTGGATTGCATCTGCATTGATTGTAAGTGCCGCCCTGGTCATGCTGATCATTGTAAAGCTTCGAAAGCGTTGAAAAAGTTTAAATTCCTGCCTCCCTATAATTCCAAAGGACGGACGACATTTCCCGATACACGGAAACGGTCCGGTACATACATTATTAAAGAAAACGACAAAATTGTATATGTAGGGTCCTCCCGGACCAACCTTTATAAAACCTTATACCGGCACTTTGAGCACTGGAAACACAAGACCCAGGAGGTTGTAACCTATGTGACCAGGATGAACCGGCACCGTTACACAGTCAGGATCGTACTTTGCACACCATCCCAGGCTGTCAGGTTAGAGCGTGCCCTGGTGATCCGGCACAAGCCCCGAGATAATGAAAACAAGTTTAAGCAATACACCCTTGACGTGATCGACAAACGCACCCTGGAAACGTACGAGGAAATTTCGCCGTATTCAGTGGCGCCATTTTAATATATATTGTCGTACTTTTGTAAAAATAAATTTTATGGAAGTCCTTGTAAGAATCAACACCCAAAAAGCACAGGGAAGACAGTACCTGAAAATCCTGAAAGAATCTCCTGATTTTGCCCAGATCGTAACGTCTTCAAATGGAAAGATAAATCCACAGACCGCCGAAGCTTTAAACGAAATCAGGCAGAAAAAGGGGAAAAGGTACACCAGCGTAAAAACACTGATGGAGGATTTAAAAAAATAGCCTATGTACACAATTGTACGTACTCCCAGGTTTAATAAAGACTGGAAAAAAGTTAAAAAGTCCGGGATATTTCCTTTTGATGACCTTCAGCAAGTGCTGGCATGTTTGAAGAAAGGGGAGAAGTTGCCGGCAAAATTTGATGATCACGCATTAACCGGCGAAATGAAGGGGTTACGCGATTGCCATTTAATGTATGATCTGATTTTGATGTACTGGATTGATAAGCCTGCCAAAGAAGTATATTTAGCCCGCCTTGGAACCCATTCGAGCCTTTTTTAATCTCTTTTTCTCCACAGTTTTAGCAGCGTTGCGTATTGCCTTTGGAAGTCTTTCCGCGTCTTTTTCCAACATCTTTAAAATACCACCCATCCGCGACCAGTGATGATATCCTTCTTCCTGAAAATCGATCCGTAAATTTTCCAGGTTGTTTGCCAGTTTTTTGATAATCTCTTCGATTTTATAATATTCAGAGGGTTTCATGTCATTTTTTATTTAGAACGCAACCTAACAAATTTGCTGAGCGAAAAAAGGAGTTCAAAAACTCAGTTTTTTACTTTTTTTAAAACTTTCCAATAAAATCAATAGTTTCGGAATTTTTTACCAGGTCAACCGGTTGCCTGATCCATGACCTGGTCAGCTCCCGAAATTGAACATAACATTTATTCTAAATAGATTGTGATCATGGATGTATTTTTTTACCTATTTGGGATTCTATTTTAGAAACTAAAAAAGCATTAATTGTTTTAACAACCTCCTTACCCATTGATCTTTCACCTAAACCATGTTTTGTAGTATAGGTAACAGTATTTGATTCCTTACTAATATTTTCAATCCCAACCTCCTCTTTACTACCATCAGCCATAATAAGCGTGACAGATTCGTTAATGTAAGGCTTAAAATCATCTGCGTCCATATATTATTTTTTTAGTTCATCAATAAAACTCTTTCCAAGTATCATTTTTAGGTAGTTGTTTTTTACGTTCTCGTCAATTTCAATCTGAAAAATAACTTTACCGGTCATGTTTTTACTTGACTTTAATGATTCTTCTCCTTCGAACAATTTTGAAACAGGAATATTTAGACTGTCTGCAATTTTTTGCAACGTAGAAAGCATTAAGTCCTGATCCCCATTAAGAATTTGAGAAATATTTTGCTTAGCTATACCCATTTTCCCAGCTAAGTCAACATTTCTAATCCGTTGATCTTTCATTATCTGCTTAATATTTCTTCTTACAATATCCAAGTATCAACAATGTATTGTTAATAAAAAGTAAAGTCATTACTTGACTACCGGTAATATTATAACTTAACTTCGCTTTATAAATATACATTATATTTTACTATATGACAAAAGCGATATTAAAAAAACGGCTGTTAAAACCGGAAATCATTAAAAAGATTACCCGTAACAAAGAGTTAAGGCGCGATCTGATGACTTATTTTGATTTTATTGATTCTGCCAGTTTAAGAATACTGCTTGACAGGAATTCGCCCAGGTTGCTTGACATGAACGTACTGTTTTTGATTGGAGAACATTTGGATCTCCCGCAGTACGAATTGACTGAGGAAACTGAATAAAACAAAATTTTTGTCTTTGTAAGTAAAATTTAAAAAAAAAACCTATGACTATGATATGTAAGGTTTTAGATGTTTTTCATATAGATGATAAATTTACAATTATCGGTGCTTTGGTGATACGCGGTAAGCTTATGAATGACATTGACGTCATAGTAGTACATAATGACGATTTTTCTTCAAAATGCAAACTATCATCACTTTCACTTTTTAAAAAACAAGTTAAAGAAGTTGATTGTGGGCAAGAATGCGCCTTTAGGATACATGACTGTGAGTTAGATATCGTAAATGGTGATATGATCATGGAAGTTGCCCCAATAATAAAGCATAACGATATTTCCCTGGCTCTGCAGGAGTGCAACCAGGGATTTGCCCGACCGACCGCTAAACGCGATGTCAGTCCAATCCGGTACAGGTGAGTTATATAGGTTCTCGCCTTGCCGGATTTTTTATTTACCAAATCCAGCCAACCGGGAATCCCACGACTGAGCCTCGCGGCAGCAGGAGGGAGGGCAAAAAGAAAAACTCATTGTTCATCCAATTCAAAAAGTTTTTAAATGGTAACAGCAACCTATTCACCCGATCCTTTCAATGCAGGTACAGGTACATTGACAGCCACTTTCAATATTTTCCAAAGTGACACGCAGAAAATTATACTTCAAAAGGAAAATATCCGCGCATGGGTAGAACGTCATATAAGACAAACCGTAGTAGAAATGGCCGAAAAGATGTATAAACAGCGGCAGGAAAATTACAGTTACGTGCAATCCTTTCCAATAAAGCCACACCAGATAGAGGCACTTGAAAAGTTACCCTTTTACATTATGTCAGCGCGTGTATCAACTGACCTTTACGGTTTTGCCCTGGCTATTTCAAAGAGTGTTTTACCATTGTTGGTGGATTTGCAACCAGGAGAATCTTCCAGGTTTTTTGAGCACTATACGGACAAGCTTCGACAGATGCAAATATGTGTCAAAAAGTTGTTACAAAAGGATCAGATTTTTTGCCTGGAATTTACTCAAAAAACGCTTGAATTCACCTAAAACGTATGGTGTTGAAAATGAGCGCTTTTACCCTTCCTTGTTAATAAAGGGCTATTCGTGGAAAAAAAACACATGAAAATTGAGCAAAAATCCGATCCTTTTTTATGTCGGAAGTTTAACCGAAAAAGGAGCAACACAATTTCGGCGTTAAAACGAAAAAACCTGAACCTTATAAAAATGGTTGAAGCCTATAAATCATCGGTTGAACTTGACCAGGATAAAGAAACCCACCTGACCCGGCTTACAAAAGACGCTTCCCGTTGTGCCAATTTTTCGTTGTACGGCAATGATAACGCTACCAGTGATATAACATACTTTGCTTCTGTAATGTGTGGTAATAAGGTTTGTTTTGTGTGCAACTATGCCAGGCAGAAGCGCGTAAGGCGTAAGTATTTTCGCTGGTTTAAGGATAATAAAACCCTGTATGAGATCGGTAAGGGTAAATCGCGCCGGTATTGCACCCGTTCGCGATTCGCAACTCATTTTGCCCCGCGCGGTTATCAGGTGATATCCGAACAGCCTTATGATATCATGCATTTAACTTTGACTGTACCGCATTATTCCGGGACCGGTTTTAACGGCGAACGGTATTATTATGAGATCCTGGCCGGTATCTTTCATAACATGCGCAACGAGGCTAAAGGATGGAACGAGCTCGTGTATGGTGGCGAATATGGTATAGAGACTACGCAGAATGAAAACGGTCTCAATATTCATATTCACAGCATTTTGTTTGTGAAACAGTGCACCCAGAACCGTAACAGGGTTCACCGGCTGATCTTAAAGGAATGGAACCGGCGCACCGTGAACCGTGACAACCCGCGTGAAGCTTTTACCGAAACGGCTATAGATTCGATTCTGAAAAGCAACCGGAC
This sequence comes from Bacteroidota bacterium, assembly GCA_026391355.1. GTDB lineage: Bacteria > Bacteroidota > Bacteroidia > Bacteroidales > FEN-979 > CAIYUC01. The sequence continues at coordinate 40,057 of JAPLDH010000045.1, forward strand.
GATTAACCGGAACTATGTGAAGGATCTGAATCCAAAGGGCACTACCATGATTAACCTGGAGATGATCTACAGCTACGACCAGGGTATAAAGGTACGGACGACGGATTTCAACAGCCAGGAAATGTTGCGGGCGGTCATGGAGGCGATCAAATACCACTTTGAACCGCTGGCCTTCGATAAGGAAAACAAAACATTTGATCTTGACCTGATGGCCGAGATCATGCCGGTGATCTACAAAAAACAGCTTTACAAAAAGTTTGGCTGTCTTCATGGCGAAAAGTCCCTTAACCTAAAAGAGGATGACACGCTACGCGAAGATTTTGAGGAGAGCGCCGGGCTGATCGACGAGGAGACAGGCGAGCTTTACCCGGAATATTCCTTTTTTGTCGCAAACCCGGCTTTTGTCTATCATGACCCGAAGGATAATAACAAGATCTACATGAGTAAAGAAGGCAAGCGCCGCTTAAAGAAAATCAACGCTTTTACCGTTATCGCTGCAGTATCGCAGCTGGGCAATATGGTAAAGGCTCAATATCACAATAAAACCAAAAACTAATCACTAACACAACCATTTATGTTTAAGCTACAAATTATCGGAAACATCGGAAAAGACGCACGAGTTAACGAAGTTAACGGGCGCTACAGTATCAATTTCTCAGTTGCACACAACCGCAAATACCGGAACGCGGAAGGTACTGAGATCAATAAAACGACCTGGGTCGATTGCACCGTATGGCGAAGCAAAGAGCAGGGATGCAAAGTTGCTGACTATCTCAAAGCAGGAACCCGCGTATTCATCCAGGGGGAACCCGCAGCCCGGCACTATGCAAGGGAAAGCGGCGAAATTGTGGATGTTATTTCTGTTAACGTTGATCCCTGGGGAGGCCTGGAATTACTGTCAGATAAAAAGGCCGTCGAAGGAGAGAATAAACAGGAAGAAACCCATGAGGAAACCCATGTACAGGCCGATGATCCACAACAGGAAGATGATTTATCATTTTAATTTAATTTCTGCTAATGAAGCTGCAACCGCTGTTTTAATTGCGGTTGCAGCTTCATTAGCAGAAAGACCGGCACCCCTCCGGGGGTAAGGACTAATTGAGGAAAATATGATTTCAGTTCTATTTGCTCGCAAGCGAAGTATTTACAAAACAATCCCGGATTGTGATGTATGGGATATTATCCGGGATGCAAGGAAATGGCCGGGAGGAAATCAGGTCATTACACACCCGCCGTGTCGTGCATGGGGCAAGCTTCGCGGGCTTGCTAATTCGAGTGAGGATGAAAAGGACCTTGCATTTTTTGCTGTGAATTGTGTCAGAAATTGGGGGGGGGTATTGGAACACCCTTTGGGCAGCAAGCTTTGGGACGTATTAGAATTACCGTACCCAGGTAAAATAGATGAATTTGGAGGCTGGACTTTAGCGATAGATCAATTTTGGTTCGGACACAGGGCAAAAAAAGGAACATTTTTATATATCGTTGGAACCGCTCAGGATAATATCCCAGATTATAGTTTAAGGTTTGATATGGTTACTCATGTAATCTCAACATCAAAAAGAATCGGAGGAGATTCATTAAAGGATGTGAATAAAACAGAAAGAGAACGGACACCATTAAATTTAGCGCTATGGCTGGTCAAATTAGCTGAGCGCTGCAAAGTTTAAAGACATGAAATATCATCCCGGCGACATAGTGTTAGATTTTGATCAGCGGATTATTTTCACCTGGTCAAAGCATGATGAACAGACAGCGCGTTTAAAAGTTCATCGCATGAGATTGGCAACCCCGGGAGAAGAATTTTTATACAAAAAGGATTTTCCAGTAGATAAAGATGTTTTATTTCAGGAATTCAAGGAAGTCATGCCGGCGTTTGATGGGCGACGTCTCAGAAATGTTGTTTATGCTCATGTTGAATTGGATGAAGAAACCTTTTTATTTTTCAAAAGTTTCAGGTTAAATTTTACTGCATCAAACGAAGTCAAGCTATCTTTTTTAATTACCAGTTACTTACGGTCGATTGAACATAATAATAAGGAGGCATTGAAGGAACTGGAAAACGGGCGAAAATTGAAAGGGTTACTTGTTGAGATACTGAAACTTATATCTGTTTAACATATCCCTTTTGTCCTATAATTAATATTATGTTAAATAAGATTTTAACCTTTCAAACTCATTCTCAATGGCTTTTTATAATCCTATATTTTTTAAATGATCCTCCCTCCTGGTCTTCATCAATTTTCAAGAATAAATCAGATACAAGAGATCGTAATATTTTTTCTGGTATAAAAAAAACCGTCCTTTTGAGACGGCTTTCTTTCTGAATTGAAATGAAAAACAATTTGCTCCTATTTTTTTCTAAGTTGATTGATTTTGTCAAGGATGATCTTACTATTTTCCTTATCATCCAGATTGTAATAAATCTGTCTTAATGAGACCAGTGTATTGAGGTCATTTGGTTGCAATTCATCCGATTTCTTCAAATATGGTAATGCCTTACTATAGTAAACGTTAGCTTCATCTTTCAATTTTTTATATTCATCAACCTGATCGACATTTAAGCTTTTTGCCTTGAGATCAATCGGAGCAGCAATATTAAAGTATAAAGAACCGAAATTCAGGTTAGCATCATTAAAATTAGGATTAATTTCAAGTGATTTTTTATAGGCAGTCTCTGCATTTATAAAGGCTTCTTTCCTACCTGGTAATGGTTTCAATGTATCTTCCCAAATTTTCTGATTCATTGCTCCCAATGCATTGTATACAAAATAATTCGTTGGATCTTTTTCCGCGGCTACTTTGAGTGTCGATAAAGCCTTATCTATCTCTGAGAAAGTTATATAAACATTTGACTCATCCAATATCAGTTCAAGGTTATTCGGATATATCTTTTGTCCCATCCTGATTGTTTTCAAAGCATTGGAAGAATCCCGTTCATTTTTGTAAATTTCGGCCAATGCTGAATATACTTTCAGATTCTTATAGTTCAACTTGACCAATTCAAGGAACAGTTCTTTTTCCTTTGCTGATTCTTTTGCCAGTGAAGCACATTGTGCTGCATTTAAAATCGATACCGTATCAATCATGCCTATTATCGATTTTACTTTAGCTCCATTTTCGAAGGAGATCATGGCGTCTTTGTATTGTTTTTTCGTATAAAGTTCTGCACCTATGTTAAAATCGGTCAACCATTGCCAATCAACCCTTTTCGCAATATCTTCATAATACTCTTTTTTTAAAAATTCTTTTGCAGGGTCAAAGTCAAGTGCTTTTTTGTAAGAATCCATTGCCAGTTGCAATGCATTCCTGTCCATCTTCCTGACATTTGTATCCTTATTGTTCGCAATTTCAAAGTAGATATTCCCTCTTATGAACCAGGTTTTTGGATCGGTAGCGGTACTCGGGTCCTGAATACATTGATTGATTGCTTCCACTGCTTTATCCATGCTCCCGTTTCTCAGGAAATTAGATGCAGTTTGTCGTACGTTTTTTTGGGCATAACCCAGAGTTATTGTGAAGACCAATAACATCAGGAACATAATCTTTTTCATCTGATTAATTTTAAGACAGGTAAATTAAGTGAATTTTGGTTGGCAAAAATATATAAATTTTATTTATTTATTTTATTCGTTTGTTTAAAATTTAACAGAACATTTAAGCTCATTCACCGGCATCATCTTTGTTTTTATTGGTATCCCCTTCATTAGTAACCGTTTCATCAGAAATTTCATTAGAAGGAAATACCTCATCTTTATCCTCTATAATGGGATCTTCCACCACATCTACCTTTGCAACCGCAGCAATTGCATCACCTTCGTCTATTTTGATCAGCCGGACACCTTGAGTGGCCCTACCCATTACCCTCAGGGTTCCTACACCCAACCGGATAATAACTCCCGATTTATTAATGATCATCAGGTCATCGGTATCAGTGACATCTTTAATGGCAATCAGGGCTCCGGTTTTATCCGTTGTATTAAGGGTTTTGACGCCTTTACCACCCCGGTTTGTGACTCTGTAATCATCTATCCGGGAACGTTTACCATACCCATTTTCGGAAACAACGAGAATATCAGAAACCTTTTCCTTTGGAATACAAATCATTCCGATAACCTCATCCTTTTCACTTGCTAATCTGATCCCTCTTACACCGGCGGCATTTCTTCCCATGGGGCGGACTGTGGCCTCATTAAAACGAATAGCCCGGCCGGATTTCAATGCCATAATGATTTCGTTTGTTCCTTCGGTGAGTCTTGCCTCCAGCAACTGATCCCCTTCATTGATGGTAATCGCATTGATCCCGCTTTGTCGTGGCCGTGAATAGGCTGCCAAAGATGTTTTCTTGATGGTACCTCTTTGTGTGGCGAGAATAATATAATTGCTGGTAATATATTGTTCGTCTTTAAGATCTTTTACATTAATAAAAGCTCTCACCTTGTCGCCTTTTTCAATCATGATCAGGTTCTGAATGGCTCTTCCCTTGGAGGCCTTTGACCCTTCCGGAATTTCAAATACCCTCATCCAGAAGCATTTTCCTTTCTCTGTGAAAAATAGCAGGTAATTGTGGTTTGAGGCGACGAATAAGTGTTCAAGAAAATCCTCATCCCTGACGTCAGATCCCTTCTGTCCTCTCCCTCCCCTATTCTGTCGACGGTATTCCGTTAGCGGGGTTCTTTTAATATAACCCATATGTGAGATTGTAATGACCACGTTCTCATCCGCTATTGTATCTTCAATACGGAAGTCGGAAGCATTGTAAACGATCTGTGTTCTTGGTTCATCGTTATATTTTTCCTTCAACTCCTGCAATTCATTCTTGATGATTTCCATCCTGAGTTGTTCATCTGCCAGGATGCTTTTCAGGTATTCGATCAACTTCATCAGCTCGTCAAACTCTTGTTTGATCTTTTCTCTTTCCAGACCAGTGAGACGTTGCAACCGCATATCAAGGATGGCTTTTGCCTGGAGCTCTGAAAGGTTGAAATTAGCCATCAACCCTGTCCGCGCCTCTTCGGGAGTTCGGGATGCACGGATCAATTGAATAACAGCATCCAGGTTATCAAGTGCAATTAATAAGCCTTCCAGGATGTGGGCTCTCTTTTCGGCTTCTGAAAGTTCATACTTTGTCCGCCGGATAACCACTTCATGTCTGTGCTCCACAAAATAAACGATCAGATCTTTCAGGTTCAACATGTGAGGCCTTCCTTTAACCAGGGCAATATTGTTGACATTGAAAGCAGTCTGTAGCGGTGTGAGCTGATACAGCTTATTCAGTACCACATTTGTAATCACCTCCCGTTTTAATTCATAGACAATCCTGATCCCATTCCTGTCAGATTCATCCCTTATCTCGGTGATTCCTTCAATCTTCTTATCATTGACCAGTTCCGTGGTTTTTTTAATCATTTCTGATTTATTGACCTGGTAAGGAACTGAAGTGATAATAATACTTTCACGGCCGTTTTCTTCGGTTTCAATTTTTGACTCACCCCTCATGACAATACGTCCCCTGCCTGTTTCATAGGCTTCCTTCACTCCTTCGTAACCGTAGATCACGCCACCGGTAGGGAAATCAGGAGCTTTAATGAACTTCATCAGTTCAGGGATGGTTATTTCACGATTATCAATATAAGCAATGATTCCGTCAACTACCTCTCCAAGGTTATGAGGCGGCATATTGGTTGCCATCCCCACAGCTATCCCTGATGCACCATTAAGTAAGAGATTAGGAATCTTCGCAGGCATTACAACCGGTTCCTTTAATGTATCATCAAAGTTTAACTGAAAATCAACAGTTTCCTTCTCAATGTCAGCGATCATCTCTTCGGCAATTTTCGACATCCTGGCCTCAGTATAACGCATCGCAGCTGCATTATCACCATCCATCGACCCGAAATTTCCCTGTCCGTCAACCAGCGGATACCGTAATGTCCAGTCCTGGGCCATTCGAACCATGGCATCATATACAGATGTATCTCCATGAGGGTGATACTTACCCAAAACCTCCCCCACTATCCTTGCTGATTTTTTATATGCGCGGTTTGATAAATTACCAAGCTCATACATTCCAAACAAAACCCTGCGGTGCACTGGTTTCAGACCATCCCGTACATCCGGCAAAGCCCTTTGAACAATTACGGACATTGAATAATCAATGTATGCAGATTTCATCTGGTTCTCGATGTTTACCTTAATGATTTTTTCTCCCTCGTCCATGCAGAACCTATTAGTTAATTAATTTAATGTCAAATAGATAAGTTGTATTGAATAAGATTACGAAATTAGAAATTTTCCTTCAGAAAACCTAACCTTTTAAGGTATTTATTTTTTGTACTTACTAACATGAAAGTGTTAATAAATATTGGGTTTCCGGATGGTTTCTCTGAAATCTGGTTGTATTTTTGAAATCTGCCAAAAGGTCAGTGAAAATTATTGGTATATTTTTTGGCGTTATTCAGGAAAAATGGTAATAATAAATTTTAAAAAGAAATTGTCATTTAATAATCATGTATCTTGTACGTTCATAATAAATATTGATTTCTTATAAAAATGGAAGCAAAATTTTCGCAAAGGGTCAAGGATGTTTTAATCTTCAGCCGCGAAGAAGCGATCAGGCTTGGGAATGATTATATCGGATTGGAGCATCTTTTACTTGGAATTATAAGGGAAGGGGAAGGATTGGCTATTAAGATAATAAGAAATCTCGGAGTTGATCTATTGGAAGTCCGCCGGAAAATCGAATTGGCTGTTGCAAGCAATAAAGAGAACCCCAAAAACCCTGAAAACCTGCCACTGATTAAACAGGCTGAGCGGGCATTAAAGATAACCTATCTTGAAGCTAAATCATTTAATAGTGAGTTAATTGGGACAGAGCATCTTCTTCTTGCCATACTGAAGGATGAAAATAATATTGTTACCAAAACTTTCAATAGTTATGGTGTTAGCTATGAAATGGTTAATGAAGAAATAAAATCGTTATTATCAGAGGGGAATGAGGCTAAACCTTTTGAGCCCAGTGATATTCTACCCAAGGATGAGGATGATGATCCGGAAGATTCCGGAAAAAGTTTTGGTACATCTCCTAAGAAGAATTCCGATCCAAAGTCAAAAACGCCGGTTTTGGACAATTTTGGCCGCGATATAACAAAAGCTGCAGAGGAAGGAAGGCTGGATCCCATTGTTGGACGTCAGAAGGAGTTGGAAAGAATTTCGCAGATATTAAGCAGGCGAAAGAAAAACAATCCTATTCTGATTGGTGAACCTGGTGTTGGGAAATCTGCAATTGCAGAGGGTCTTGCATTGAGAATCACACAGCGGAAAGTGTCAAGGGCCTTATTCAACAAGCGTATTGTTTCGCTTGACCTTGCTTCTTTGGTTGCAGGCACAAAATACAGAGGGCAGTTTGAAGAAAGAATGAAGGCGGTTCTTAATGAACTGGAAAAAAATCCCAATATCATTCTTTTCATCGACGAGATCCATACCATTGTCGGAGCTGGAAATGCTTCAGGATCGCTGGATGCATCAAATATGTTCAAACCTGCACTGGCAAGAGGTGAAATACAATGCATCGGGGCAACCACCCTTGATGAATACCGGCAGTATATAGAAAAAGATGGTGCACTTGAAAGACGGTTTCAGAAAGTCCTCGTTGACCCTACATCAGCCGATGAAACTCTTGATATCCTCAACAATATCAAGGAAAAATATGAAGATCATCACCTCGTAAGATACACCAGTGATGCAATTAAAGCATGTGTGACCCTTACCGATCGTTATATTAGTGACCGGTACCTTCCAGATAAAGCCATAGATGCGTTGGATGAATCAGGAGCCCGTGTACATATTTCCAACATCCACGTACCTCCTGAGATCATTACAATTGAGAACCAGATTGAAGAAACCAGGAAGAAAAAGATGCAAGCAATCAACAGCCAAAAGTTTGAAGAGGCTGCAGACTTGAGGGATTCTGAAAGGAAATTGCAAGATTCACTGGAAAGGGAAAAACGGAAATGGGAAGAACAAGCCCAAATCAACCGTGAAGAAGTTAGCGAAGAGAATGTTGCAGAAGTCGTTGCCATGATGACAGGCATCCCTGTTCAAAGGATAGCCAAGAACGAAAGCGATCGGTTAATGAACATGGAAACTGAATTGGAGTTTTCCGTAATAGGACAAACCGAAGCTATTAAAAAAGTAGTCAGGTCGATCCGCAGAAACCGTGCAGGATTGAAAGATCCGAATAAACCGATTGGTTCATTTATATTCCTGGGACCTACCGGCGTTGGAAAAACCCATCTGGCAAAGGTCCTCGCAAAATACCTGTTCGATACTGAGGATGCACTGGTTAGAATTGACATGAGTGAATATATGGAGAAGTTTGCTGTATCGAGATTAATTGGTGCTCCTCCGGGATATGTGGGATATGAAGAAGGCGGTCAGCTTACTGAGAAGATCAGAAGAAGGCCATACTCCATTGTGTTACTTGATGAAATTGAGAAGGCACACCCAGATATCTTTCACCTTTTACTTCAGGTGCTTGATGATGGTGTGCTTACTGATAGCTTTGGGAGAAGAGTTGATTTCAAAAACACAATCGTGATCATGACCTCCAATATCGGGTCCAGACAATTGAAGGATTTCGGACAAGGTGTCGGTTTTGCAACATCTGCAAAAGCGGCTTCCAGTTCTGATTATGCAAGAGGTGTTATTGAAAATGCGTTGAAAAAAACATTCGCACCTGAATTTCTCAACAGGATTGATGATGTGGTTATCTTTGAAGCGCTTGAAAGAGAGTCGATTCATAAGATCATTGATATTGAACTTTCACATCTGTATGGACGGATACGCCTAATGGGATATCAAATGGTTGTTACTCCCAAAGCCAAAGATTTTATTGTTGAAAAGGGATGGGATGCTCAGTTTGGTGCAAGACCATTAAAAAGAGCTATTCAGAAATACATTGAAGATGCACTGGCAGAGGAGATCATCAAAACAAAACTTACTGAAAATGATATTATCACCATAGACTTTGATGACAAGAAGGACGAGATAACGATCCAAATCATTAAATCACAGGCAGTTTCTGAACAAGTTGCAAAAGTGAACTGAAACCCTCCATTCCCGGATTAAAAAAAGGTTGTAATTTTTAGGACAGCCTTTTTTTGTGAGGGATGATTAATAGCTATAAGTGTTGTCAGCAATTAATTTATCAGCAATTCTTCTCCTGGTTTCTTTTATGTTAACTCCCTGCACAGTGGAGAGAAGATTAATGCAATTCATTAATTTTTCAGCAATTTCAACAGTACCAATGCTGTTAGCTGCATCCTGGGCAGATTTCCGTATGCCTGCAGCAGCTTCATATACTGTTATATCGAGGATATCTCTATAGATACACACAGTATCAGCTCCTTTCATTGTTTCCAGCTTAATAACCCTCAGTAAGGTACTTTCTGATGTATAGGTTCCGATGATCATATCGGAAAGATTATTCATGACTTCCTGCTCTTTTATCAGTTGCTTGTCAAAATGTTTGGTTGCAGCATTAATCAGAATTAGGATGATCTTCTTGAAATTTCTGATATACCTTAATTTTTCGTTGAAATAATCCTCTCCAGGAACCTTATCATTCTTCAGAGAATCAAAGGTAGTCATCAGTTTTTCTGCTTCTTCAAAGAGATTGAAATCACCTTTCATGGCTCGTTTCATTGCCGTATCAATAACCAGCAAACGGTTGATCTCGTTTGTTCCTTCGAAGATCCTGTTTATCCTTGAATCGCGGTATCCTCTTTCCACGTCCATTTCTCCGGAATAACCCATTCCACCGTGGATCTGAACTGCTTCATCGATTATATAATCCAGAACTTCCGATCCGAATACTTTCAGTATCGCAGCTTCAACAGCATAATGGCTAATGGCTTCGATGGTGGCCCTTCCTTTATCAATGCCTTTCGCTTTGTTTTCGTTGATCAAGAAGTCAATATCCTTACTTACCCGGTAAATTGCGGATTCAAGGACAAAGGTTTTTATCACCTGCTCGGCAAGTTTGTATTTTATGGCACCAAACGAGGAGATAAGAACACCGAATTGTTTTCTTTCATTGGCATATCTGACCGAATCAATGATCGCTTTTTTGGAAGCACCAAGAACATTGGCCCCTAGTTTAAGTCTTCCCATGTGAAGAATGCTTAACGCAATCCTGAATCCTTCGCCCCTATCTCCTATTAAGTTTTCAACAGGCACCTTCACATCATTATAAAATATTTGCGCCGTGGATGAACCTTTGATACCCATTTTCTTTTCATCCGGATTCACAATGACCCCGGGGAAATTTTTTTCCACAATGAATGCACTCAGGCAACGATCTTTGTCTATTTTTGCAAACACCGTCTGAATATCTGCGAAGCCTGCATTGGTAATCCACATCTTCTGTCCGTTCAGAATATAATGTTTCCCGTCTTCTGTCAATTTTGCATTTGTCTTTCCTGAATTTGCATCACTACCGGCACCAGGTTCTGTAAGGCAATAAGCCCCAAGGAATTCACCTATGGCAAGTTTGGTAACATATTTTTGCCGTTGATCTTCATTTCCATAATACATAATCGGTAAAGTTCCAATACCGGTATGTGCCATAAATGCTACAGAAAATGAATAGCCCGCACCAATGGTTTCTGCAGCAAGCATCTGTGTTACAAATGACTGTCCAAATCCACTATATTCTTCCGGTATGGAGATTCCCATTAAACCAAGATCTCCGGCTTTTTTCAGGATTCCTTTCATCAATTCAATATCCGGTGAATCAATCTTATCCAGGTTCGGATAGACTTCAGTTTCCAGAAAATCCTTGCAGGTCTGGGCGATCATTTTTTGTTCTTCATTGAATTCCTCGGGAATAAAGATATTCTTTGGATCCATTTCATAAACGAGGAATTCACCACTTTTTAACACTTTTTGGTTCTGCATTTTAAAATATTATGTTTTATAATTAACGATATAAGGAGTCTGTCTGCTTCAGAGTTGTAATGATAGGGCAATTAATTCAACCAGGTCATAATTTTTCACATCCTCTTCCCTGTTTTTATATTTCAATCCGTCGGTAATCATGGTCATACAGAAAGGGCATGCCGTTGCAATGATACTTGCCTCTGTTTTCAGTGCTTCTTCTGTCCTTTCCAAATAAACTTCCTTGTTTCCTTTTTCAGCCTCCTTGAACATCTGGGCACCACCGGCACCGCAACACAAAGCAAAGCTTTTATGACGTTCCATTTCCACAAAGTTTCCTGTCAGCCGGTGAAGGATTGTGCGGGGTTCAGTGTAAATATCGTTTCCCCGGCCAAGGTAACAGGGATCATGATATGTTATCCTGGCATCATCAAGGGAATGAGGTTGAATTACAAGTTTACCTTCATTGATGTATTTTTCAAGAAATTGCAAGTAATTGATAACCTCATAAATTCCTCCAAGGTCGGGATACTCATTTTTCAGGATATTATAACAATGTGGGCAGATGGTGATAATTTTATCGATCCCGTATGTTTTAAAGAGTTCTATATTCTTAAGGGCCTGCATCTGATAGAGCATTTCATTCCCAGCTCTTCGGGCAGGATCACCCGTACACGATTCTTCTATCCCAAGTACTGCATAATTTACTTTGAGATAGGTCAGGATCTTTGCAAAGGCCTGCGCAACTCTCTTGTACCTGTCGTCGAAAGCCCCGGCGCACCCCACCCAGAATAGATAGTCAGGGCGCTCTCCCCGTGTATAAAGGTCTGACATTACAGGAACATCTATCTTATGCCTTTCCATCATGCTTTACCCGGTTAATTATTTATTATTTCAAGGTTTCTGGCCCACAATAACCGGTCTTCGCATGAGTATTGCCAAGGTGCTCCATTATTTTCAATATTGTTGAACATGGTTTTCAATTTGCCCGGAGCCGACCCTTCCTCCATCACCAGGTACCTCCTCATGTCTATAATGATCGTTGGGTGGTTGATGTTGATAGGACATTCCTGTGCGCAGGCATTACAGGTTGTACATGCCCATAATTCCTCTTCCCGGATATAGTTGCGAAGTAATGATTTATCATCATTATAACCTTTCCCATGTTGAACAAGCCGGGGTCCCTTTTCTTTCATCCGGGACCTGATATCCATTACAATCTTACGAGGTGAAAGCCTTTTCCCAGTGAGGTTAGCAGGACAGACCGAAGTACACCTGCCGCATTCAGTGCAGGCCAATGCATCAAGGTAATTTTTCCACGAAACATCTTCAACATCTTTGATCCCAAATCTTTCGACGGGTGCAATCTCAGCTGAAGCAGAAAAGGTGGAATTGGGATTCAGCATCTGCCTGACTTCATAAGTAACGTTCTCCATATTTGGTAACTTTCCTAATGGATCTAACCTTGACAGGAATACATTGGGAACTGACATAAAAACATGAAAATGTTTGGAATATGGAAGTACATTGGCAAAGATGAATATCAGGAGGATGTGCACCCACCAGAAAACCTGGCATAAAACGATGAGGGTATCGACAGAAACATTCGATAATACAGGAGCAACAAGTTGACTTAGTGGATAATAACCAGCAATATTTTCATTCTTGAGTAGTTTATACTCGTAATATACAGAATTGATCCCGATTAGTGACACCATCAGCAATAAGATAAGCATCAATGCTATGATCGCATCGATTTGATGGGAGACTGATTTCATTTCGACTCCATCAAACCGTTTGATATGAAGGAATAACCGGCGGGTCAGGAAGATCACAATTGAAAATGCAACGAGAAATCCAAAAATATCACCGGACGCTATTATAAAATTATAAACAGGCCCCAGAAATTTCAATGCATGGTCGCTCCCGGTGAGCCCATCGGTTATCATCTCAATACTGCCGATTATGATTACACAAAATCCCCAGAATACAAGAGCATGAATAAAACCGATTACAGGTTTTCTGAAGATCTTGGTCTGTCCGAAAGCCACCTCAAACATTACCTTCAACCGTTTACCAGGATTTCTTACAGGGAAAGCCTTTTTAGTAAGTTTGAAAAAGCTGATCAGTCGAACAATGGTAAATGAGAAAACAACAAGTGTTATAAGGAAAGTAGTTGCAAAGATTATTTGTCTGGTCATAAAAAATTAATCGTAAATGAAATTTGCCGTTAATCGACAACAGGAAATAAGAAATCACGATACGGGATCGCCATTATTTATTTTTAATCTCCTTAACGGCTTCGACAAGTCGGGGCAGTACTTTCATGGCATCGCCAACAATTCCATATCGTGCTACTTCAAAAACAGGTGCATCTTTATCTATATTTATTGCAACTATACATTTTGAAGAGCTGACACCGGCAATATGTTGCGTTGAACCGGAGATCCCGATAGCAAAATAAAGATTGGGTGCAATGATCTTGCCGGTTTGTCCGGTATGTTCCTCGTGGGGTCTCCACCCTTCATCGGATACAGGACGTGTACATGCTGTAGCGGCTCCCAGCAGATCTGCCAGTTCAATCAATGGAGCCCAATTGTCGGGTGATTTCATTCCCCTTCCACCGGAGACAACGATGTCGGCATCGGTAAGTAATATTTTCCCTGTCAGCTTCTGAACTTCCTTCACTTGTGTTTTTAATAAGGTTGCATCAATCTGAAATGGGAGGTTTTCTATTGTCGCATGGTTTTCGGATTCGATCAATTCAAATGAGTTCTGGGCAAGGGTAAGGATTTTAATGTCAGTATTGATCCTGATGTTTGCAAAGGCATTTCCGGAATGGACTTTCTTGAAAACAATAAATGGATCAATGCTGTCGGGAAGTTTACTGACGCAGGAGGCAGCACCCGCTTTAAGTTTCACCGATAACCGCGGTGCAATGGCTTTTCCTGTATTGTTGCAGGCAAGAATGATGACCTTTGCATCTTCTTTTTTTACTATTTGTGCGATTACCGATGAGTATACCTGATTATCCAGGATATTCAGTAAATTATCAGACACATTTATTACCTTCCCAGCACCATATTTTCCAAGTCTTTCAAGTTCAGTTTTCTCAACATTCCCAATAGAAAGTGCAATGGAGAAGGTGCCCAGTTTCTCAGCAAGTTTTGAGGCATAGGAAACAATTTCAAATGAAAGTTTCTTGAATTTCCCATCCCAATTTTCCGTAAAAACGAGTACTGACATATTATATTTTTATTGAATTTAAAAAATGACTGAATACTAAATTACTTTTGCTTCATTCTGAAGCAGTTCCACCAGCAGTTTCGGGTTCTCCGGGTCAATGAACTTACAGGTAGGATGTGGTTTTGGCATTTCAAAATTTACCACTTCTGTAAACAGATCCAAGGTAATGGGTTCAGAGACTTTGATTGGTTTTGTCCGGGCGGTCATGATTCCCCGCATGGAAGCAATTCGTGGCTCCCTGGCAATACCTTTCTGGACTATGGCAACGAAAGGTACGGGAATAGTAACGACCTCTTTTCCACCATCAATTTCCCGGTTAATAATAACCTGACCATTTTCAATCCTCAATTCGGAAACTGCAGACACTGAAGGGTATTCCAGGTATTCTGCCAGCATTCCTCCGACATTTGATCCATTATAGTCGCTTGATTCAATTCCGCATAAAATGATATCATATGGATTTGCTTTTATCACCTCTGCCAACTGGGCAGCGACAAAATTTGCATCTGATGGCTCGGTATTTATTCTGATGGCATCGTCGGCACCAATGGCCAATCCTTTCCTGATGGTTGGTTCAGTTGTGATTAATCCTACATGGGCTATGGTAACACATTGTATTCCATTCGAGGGATTATCCTTCAGTTCAAGTGCCCTGGTCAGGGATAGTTCATCCCAGGGATTGATGATCCATTGAATGCCCGTAGTATCGAGTCGTTTAAAATCATCAACAAATTTGACTTTGGTGGTCGTATCCGGGACATTACTGATACAGACTAGTATTTTCATTATAATTGGTTAATTAATTAATATTGAGAGTATTTGAATGTATTTCTTCAATGATTCCAATTTTTATCGGCGTGCAAATATATGCAAAATAGGGAAAGTAGCGAATGTAAATTATTCCTCTTCATCAAGGCATTTATTGTATTGAGTCATTGCTTTCAGGCTCATACCCATGCTGGAGAACCCACCGTCGTGATAAATGTTTTGCATGGTAATTTTCCGGGTCAGGTCAGAAAAAAGAGTAATGCAGAAATCTGCACACTCATCAGCGGATGCATTGCCCAGAGGTGACATTCTTTCTGTAAAATCCAGTAAGCCCTGGATCCCTTTCACTCCGCTTCCGGCCGTGGTTTTAGTCGGAGATTGTGAGACAGTATTGACCCGGACTTTCTTCTCCTTCCCATAGATATATCCGAAACTCCGGGCAATGGATTCAAGCAAAGCTTTGGCATCAGCCATATCATTATAACCATGAAGCGTTCTTTTAGAAGCAATATAAGAAAGCGCGACAACTGAACCCCATTCATTGATGGCATCGAGTTTCTTTGCTGACTGAAGTAATTTATGAAAGGAAAGCGCTGATATATCTATTGTTTTGGTAAAAAAGTCATAATCAACATCGTCATAATCCCTGTTTTTCCTGACATTGTATGACATAGCTACAGAGTGAAGGATAAAATCTATCTTTCCACCCAATATCTCCATTGAATTGTTCAATAAATTCTCAAGGTCATTGATATTGGTGGTATCAGCAGGTATCAAACTTGAATTTGTTATTTTGCAAAGATTCTCTGTTTCCCCTAAACGTATGGATGAAGGGAGATTGGTTAATGTGAAGTTAGCTCCTTCATCATGTGCCTTTAGTGCAATTCTCCATGCGATGGATTTCTCGTTCAAAGCACCGAAGATAATTCCTTTTTTCCCCTTAAGCAAATTATATGTCATATTATTCAATGATAGGTAATTATGATTATAAATCAATAACCCAGCAGTTCATTTGCAGTTTTATTTGCTGATTCTGTCACTTTTTCATCACTTAGCATTTTGGCAATCTCATGAATTCTTTCCTGTTTTGTAAGTAATTTGATTTGTGACCTGGTTGTACCGTCACCTGTTGATTTATAAACCCAATAATGGGAATGACCTTTTCCAGCAATCTGAGGCAAGTGGGTAATTACAATCACCTGCATATCCTCAGACATTTTCTGAAGAATTGACCCAACCTTTCCTGCTATTTCTCCTGAAACGCCACTGTCAATTTCATCAAAAATAATTGTCGGAAGCAAATTTTTTTGCGAAATCAATGATTTGATACTAAGCATAAGCCTCGACAACTCTCCCCCGGAAGCAATCTTAGAAATCTCATTAAGCTCTGATCCTGGATTTGAACTGAACAAGAACCTGACTTTATCAATGCCATCCTTGTAAGGAAGCCCGGTAATGGAATGCTCGATTTGCAACCGGGCATCCGGCATTCCTAGTTTAATGAGCAGGTCAATGATACTCTTTTCAATGCCAGGTATGGCTTTTTTACGTTTTTGTGAGACCCGGGAAGCAAGAAGAAGCAATTGTTCGAATGTTTGCTGAACCAGGACTTTTTGATTATCTATCCGTTCATCAAGATCACCAACAGCAATAAGCTTGCCTTCCATTTCTTGTTTTATCCTTGTAACATCTCCAATCGAAGAAACAGAATGTTTTTTTTCAAGCCTGTAGATCAGGTCAAGACGGTTTGTCAGATTCTCTGCTTCTTCCTGATCAAAAACGATATGATCATTTAATCGTGAGATTTCATCATTGATATCCTTCAGGTCAATCTGGTTACTCTTCAGCCTGTCGGCAATGCTGGATATTTCTTTATTAAAATGAGATAGATTTTGGAGAATGGTAAGCAAATCAGATAGTTGGTTAAGAATAGATGATTCGCCTCCCGAAAGTATTTGTGATCCTTTATAAAGATTCGTTTTAATTTCTTCAGAATGAGAAAGAATGGCAAGCCTGTCTTCGGTATCCTCCTGTTCGCCTGGCTGAAGGTTTGCGACCTCCAGTTCATCAAACAGAAACTGAAAATAATCTTTCTCATTTTTCGATTTAACCTGTAAAGCAATGAGTTCCTCCAGTTCAGCTTTTAACTGACCATATCTTGCATAAAGGGCATGGTAGTTTTTAATATCCGGGAGGTTACCTGAGTAATTATCAAGCGCTGCCAGTTGGAAATTTGTATCATTAAGGATATTAATTGAATTTTGGGAATGAACATTGACCAGTTTATCACCCAATTCTTTCATCAGTGGCAGATGAACGGGAGTATCGTTGATAAAGGCGCGGGATTTTCCTGTTTGACTGATCTCTCTTCGCAAGGTAATGGTATCATCGAAATCAAGTTCATTGGAGGAGAAAAAATCATCCAGGTGATAATCCCGGATTAGAAATGATCCTTCAACAATGCACTTTCTATATTTATCGGACAACACGGCAGTATCTGCCCGCTGACCCAGGATAAGAGATAAAGCTCCAAGAAGGATCGATTTTCCGGCTCCAGTTTCTCCTGTAATCACGGAAAAGCCTTCATGAAATTCGATCTCCAACAGATCGATTAATGCATAGTTTTCTATATAAAGTTTTTCGAGCATTTTTTCCAATGAAAGATGAGTGACCCTCTGGTTTTATTTCGGGTGAATCATTTCGCAAGTATTGCCTGGTATTTTGAACTGTTTGCAGGGTCGATTTCCTTGAGTAGGTTGGTCACAGATGTTTTCTCCAATGGAGGCACTTTCTGGTCAGAATAGATATTGACAAATTCATCTCTTTTTGCATCCAATATAATTATCAATGCATAGAGATCTGGTTTCGCATTGTAAAGTTTTCTGAGGAGTTCGAGACTTTCAGTGATGTTTCCCCTTCCTGCCTCCAGCTTTTCATACATCTGGTCCAGTCCAAGCCGGTGGAATTTGTACAAAAAATCATGCAGATCATTGTTTGCAGGATTCATCATATTTTCAGCAAGCCAATAACGGTTCCGGGTACCTTCATATCCTTTCCACCCTGGTTCAGTTGCATTCTGGGCGGCACTGACAATAGTCTGTGCTTTTTCAAAATATGGCTTTCCTCCTTCCGGGGAAAATGAATCAAATTCAAATCCGAGTGCGATATAAATATAAAATGCAATTACAGAGGTAAAGTTTGAATTAAAAGTATTTTCCGAAAAATCCATTGTTTGCATTTCAACGAAACGAAATTGAAATTCTTTTTCATTAATGTTAAGCAATGGACTATTGTAAGCGGTATTTATTACAGGACGCCTCAGAACAACATTGAGTGAACCTCGGAATTCATCAGAACCCAGCCTGTCGTTGATGGTTAGCAGAATAGTACAATCCAGACGTTCTTCATATTTGATATTGTAATTTGTCCATTTCCGGTTGTTGATAAAATCGTATAAAACCTTCTGCATGGATTCAAAAACCCTTCTGTCAGTTCCCTGCAATTTTGATGATGAAACACTGATATTGCAGTTGAACTCCTGTGGCATTGCCTGAAAGGCCAGAAGGAAAAATGAAATGATAATAAAAACTTTCTTCATATGATTCAATATGAATTCATTAGATACTATTAACTTTTTGACAGGATGGCATTAATAATATCTTTGGCCACATCTTTTTTATCCTTAAGTACTCCATTGATGATCCTGCCTGATTTATGAATGATTGTCACTTTATTTGTCGGGTAACCGAATCCCGCATTTTCATCATTTAATGAATTCAGAATGATAAAGTCGAGGTTTTTATTTTTCAACTTTTCTTTAGCATTGATCAGCTCATTGTCACATTCAAGGGCAAAACCTGCAAGGATCTGCTTCTTCCTTTTCCTTTGGCTAAGTTCACTCAGAATGTCCTTGGTGGGGATAAGATCCAGGGAGATTTTGTTGCCTGTTTTTTTTAATTTACCTGCAAATGGATCAGGAAAAGTAAAATCAGCTACTGCAGCGCTCATAATGATGATATCCATATCAGGGGAAACGGCCATACAAGCCTTATACATTTCCTCTGCTGTAACGACATCTACTTTGATTATGGCAGGGTTGACGAAAGAATGCTGCGACGGTCCTGCTATCAGGGTGACTTTTGCCCCTCTTGCAGCAGCTTCATTGGCGAGACTGAATCCCATCAACCCCGTAGAATAGTTCCCGATAAACCGGACTGCATCAATCTTCTCATGGGTTGGTCCTGCAGTAACCAATACATTTTTCCCGGCAAGATCGTTTTTTGTAGAAAAAAAGTCATGTATCTTCTGCAAGATCATTTCCGGTTCTGCCATTCTTCCCGGTCCTGATAATCCGCTGGCCAGTTCACCAACCTGTGGTTCGATAATAAGGTTCCCGTTAGAAAGCAATGTTTCAATATTTTTCTTTGTTGTGGGATGGTTATACATATCAAGGTCCATTGAAGGGGCAAGATATACAGGACATTTTGCCGACAAATAGCTTGTAACAAGAACGTTATCAGCAATGCCATGTGCCATTTTCCCAAGGGTATTGGCAGTTACCGGTGCAAAGATCATCAGATCAGCCCAGGTTCCAAGCTCAACATGGCTATTCCATTCTCCTGTGGCTTCCTTGAATGGATCAACAATAACGGGATTTCTTGAAAGTGCTGATAAGGTAAGCGGAGTCACAAAGTTTGTCGCTGCAGGTGTCATGATCACACGAATATCTACCCCCTCTTTAATCAGTAACCGGATTAAGAAAGGTATTTTGTATGAAGCTATACCCCCGGTTATCCCTATGACAATTCTTTTTCCTTTCAACATAATCCATTTCTCCGGGATTAAAATTCTTCCGGATTTTCTTTATGCGGATTCCGGAAATATAATTCATTATAAACGTATTCGTGAATAGCTATCAATGTAGGTTTTGGGAGATGTTCATAGTATTTTGCAATTTCTATTTGTTCACGATTCTCAAATACCTCTTCGAGATTATCACTGGTAGTAGCAAATTCAGAAATTTTCTGATTCAGCTCTTCCTTCATTTCCAATGAAATCTGATTTGCCCGTTTTGATATCACTGAAACGGTTTCATAAATATTCCCTGTTCCCTGCGTAAAATCTTCGATATTTCTGGTTACAGACACATTATCTGTCTTTACCTTTTTATAATCCATGTTATTTCTTTTTGTTAATAATTGGCTTATTTAAACTTTCGATATTTTTCAGTATGTTAAGCTCTTTATCTGTCTTTTCTTTGAGGCTTTTTGCATCGGCCAGCAGATGACTTGCAGGATACTGTTGTACAAAATCGTTATAAGAAGAAATTACCTTGAGATACCTGTCCTTTTTTTTCTCTTCAATACTTTCTTTGGCATACTGTGAATAAGATTTCACGATGTAGAACATAATTTCTTCCTTGTGTGGTGAATCAGGGTAATCTTTCAGAATATTGTTGAACGAACGGATTGCTGCAGCAAAATCCTCCATTTTGTAGTACAATCGTGCAATATGGTAATCCTTGTATTCAAGCTTTTCCCTCAATTTATCGATCAGGTCATTACATTGCGGAACTTTTGAACTTGTGGGGTAGGTATTCACAAAAAGCTGAAGATCTTTTATTGCATCATAGGAATTGGTCTGATCAAGACTGTAATCAGGAGAGTTCATATAGTTGCAATATGCGCTCATAAAGGAACACTCCTCAGCTTCCTTGGTATTTGGGAAGTTGGAGACATAACGTTTGAAATAATAGGAGGCCATCGTAAAATCTTTCTGACCATAGTAGCAATAGGAATAAAAATAATATATACGCTGTGCTTTATCTGTAGCTTTCATGACCGTCATCAACTGGTCAAAAAGCTGGAGTGCATGGGAATAATCTTTTTTTGTGTAATATTCAATGGCTTTAGCATATTTTTTCTCCGCATCATCACTTTTTAAAAGATGCGAGAACTGGCAAGAAGTAATGATAAATACAAGCAGGACAAGGAGATAGAATTGGTGGCATTTTTTCATGGTGCAAAAGTACAATTTTTAGACAACAAAGAATAATTTATTTGACATAAAGACATAGAAACCACATACAAAACAGGAAGAAACCTTGCGGGTGGTATCATCGGTAAAACGGTATTTTTTAATGATTATTATGATCTCATAAGGCCTTCAAGAAAATAGACAATGGATTTTTGATATTCAGGGCGATTTGGTATTTTTGCAGTTCTTAATATCATTCTCATTTAAAGCAAATATTATTTATCGTGGATATTTTTGAAAAAGTAGTAAATAATGTAGGGGCTTTGGGTCAATATGCTGACTTTGGCTATGGATATTATTATTTCCCGAAACTTGAGGGAGAGATATCAAACCACATGACTTTCAGGGGGAAACCTTATATTGTGTGGAGTCTTAACAATTATCTCGGATTGGCCAATCATCCGGAAGTACGGAAAGCGGATACAGAAGCCGCCGGGAAGTTTGGTTTGGGAGCCCCAATGGGGGCCAGGATGATGTCGGGCCATACAGTATATCACGAAGAGTTGGAGCGTGAGCTTGCTATTTTCGAGAAGAAAGAGGCTGCTTACTTGCTGAATTATGGCTACCAGGGCATGGTTTCTATCATTGATTCATTGGTCGACCGGCATGATGTAATTGTTTATGATTCTGATGCCCATGCCTGTATTATGGATGGTCTGCGGCTTCACATCGGGAAAAGGTTTGTGTATTCTCATAATGATCTCAATAGTTTCGAGAAACAATTGCAACGGGCTCAAAAAATAGTTTCACAAACTGGTGGAGGAATCCTGGTTATCACAGAAGGTGTTTACGGAATGATTGGCGATCTGGGTAATCTGAAAGGAATACTTTCCTTAAAGGACAAATATAATTTTCGGTTGCTTGTTGATGATGCACACGGTTTCGGAACCATGGGGGCTACCGGAGCAGGTACAGGCGAGGCCCAGGGAGTGATGGATGGGGTTGATATTCATTTTGGCACATTTGCAAAGGCAATGGCAGGGATCGGAGCCTTTGTGGCAAGTGAAAAAAAAATTATTAAAGTGTTGGCTTTTAAAATGAGATCTCAGATTTATGCAAAATCACTTCCATTGCCAATGGTCGTGGGATCACTCAAACGGCTGGAATTAATCCGGACACAACCCGAACTTCGTGAAAAATTGTGGATCATTGTCAGGGCTTTGCAAACGGGCTTAAAGGAAAAAGGGTTCGATTTAGGCAAAACTGCTTCACCCGTTACTCCTGTTTTTATGAAGGGATCGGTTTTTGAGGCTACTCATATTGTCAATGATCTGCGCGAAAATTACGGTGTTTTTTGTTCAATCGTCATTTATCCGGTAGTACCGAAAGGGGTTATCATGCTCCGTCTTATACCTACTGCCATCCATACCCTGGAGGATGTCCGTTACACTATTGAAAGTTTCTCAGCTATTCAGGAAAACCTCCAGGCAGGGAAATACAACAAAGATTTTATTCCTGATGTAGCAGACCCCTTTTGATCAGTAAAGGAGCTGAAATGGGAAATCGATCATCTGAAAATCGCTACTTGCCTGAATCTTTATTTATTATTTACAGGAAGATCCGCTATTTAAGAAAAAGGGGAACACTTTTTCATAAGAAGGCCTCACCCACTCTCTTCATACCGGTTCAGTATGAACCGGATTATTTCTATGAAAGAATTTATCGCATCTTTCGAAAATTAAGGTTTCTGATTTCCACGGGAAAGTTATTTAAACGAAAGCAACTCGTCAAGACCGAACCGCAAGTCGAGAACACACGTCTGGCTTATAGAAAAATCCGCTATCTGGTGCGGAGAAGGTCGACCTGGAAATATTTTACATTATTGGGCAAAAGGTATATGAGGAGAAATTTCGGATTTCTGACCTTTTCCAACTATAATTTTATCCTGATCAATTCAACTGCCATGTTTTTATTGGCTTACCTTTTCGTTCATCTGCTAACACAGTTAGGCATTGTACTTGCCGCTTCCAATTTCAAAATCGATACGGTTATCTATTATTATGAAATCGATTTTCTAATCCGGGCGAGGGAATGGACCCCCGATGCAGTTCAGGTGGTTTATACCACAGGTCCGTTTATTGGAGCTATTATTGCTTTTCTTTCATTCATCCTTTATACGAACATCATTGAAGAACTCTGGGTATCACGATTATTCATTCTTTGGGTTTTTTGCCATGCATTTGTCCGTTTTTTCGGAGAATTCCTTGCAGGAAACCTGCTGGGAGAAGGTTTTGGGTATGTAGTGATGTATATGTTCTTTATGGATACTTCAAAAATGATCCTGACTGTCTTTGCTTTTATTATCATGATGTTTACCGGGCTTGCCATGACCCGTCAGTTTTTGTTTACCGGCAATCTCTATTTCAATCTTTTGGATAAATCAAACAGGATGTCCTTTGTAAAGGCACAATATCTTTTTCCTTTCTTAATTGGTACATTAATCATAATTGCTGTAGAACTTCCAAAAGTTTCAGCTCTTGAAATATGTGTATTGGGATCGATGGCATTGGTATTGATTCCAACAGTCCTTCGTACACGGTTCATGCAAGATATCTATTATGAAGAAGAGCCAAAAAAAGTAAAAATATTCTGGAAAGCAGTTGCCTGGACTATTGTGCTTTTTTTCCTTTTCAGGGTAATATTCGGAATCGGGATCCGGTTATAAAACTAATTGATTACCACTTTCGATTCATAGATAATCTTATCTGCATGGAGACGTATAAAATATAAGCCTTTCGACAGAGATTGTAGATCAAGTTGTACTGAATGGCTGTTCAGGTTGGTAAACGCATTCGAATAAACTGATTTTCCAATTGTATTAAACAGTTCCACCTTTACTCCTGCCGGAAGGTCCCCGGGAATTGATAAAACAGCATTTCCTTGTGAAGGGTTAGGATGCACAAGTGTATAATCCCAAATGATCTGATTGTCAACTCCACCAATATGTAAGGGTATCAATTTTACGTTAATCCTTTTGGTAGTGTGGTTTGTGACATTTACTCCATTAATGGTTTTCGGGAAATATCCGGGTGATGTAAAGGTGAGGTTATAAGTCCCTTGGTAAATAGGCCTGAAATACCATCCTGATGGAAGAGCTGAGTAAACAAATGAACTGTCAGTATCATGATCAGGGATTTCCACCTTTGCCTTTAATGGATGCCGGGTAACTGAGTCGGTAACCTGACCGTTAATGCCATTCCACGCTTCTTCAAAATAATCAAGGAAAGAACGAACGTTGTATTTCCAATAATTTAATAACGAATCAGCCGGTAATGTTTTTATTTCAGATATTTCAAGCGTTGCTTCACGTCCATGCCTGAAATAGGTTGTATAGTCCTGCCTTCCCCCTGTGATCTGGTACCAGTAGGAACCATTGGTAATTCCATTACTGTCCACATCCGTAAAATAGCCAGCAGGTCCATAATACTGGCAGGAATCGGCATACTCATGCGCAACAACCTGCCACCAACTGTCGTCAGGATGAAGTTTGTAATACCAATACCAAGTATCCCAAGGGTAATTAAAAACTTCAGCTCCACCATGAAAATTCAGTGACTCTACAAAATGGGTTTGTCCCTGATAATTCATAAATGCCTGTGTTTCAGGTTGCCATGGATTTCCATCGGGATGTTGGCCTGCCTGGGGATCGGGATAATTCCGGTTCAGGTTAACATTATTCGCGTTTTCACGGGTTGATCCGTTAACAGTATTATTTCCTCCGGCGTAAGTACCATCCGGATTGGCAAGCGGGTTGATGAAGATCTGGCAATTATTCACAAGGTTTGTGATTCTGGTATTATGGCCATAACCTGAAAGTAGTGAATCAATGAGATGAAGCATTAGTATATATCCGGTTGTTTCATCACCGTGCATGGATGATGTGTAAAATACCTGGGGTTTACCTCGATCCACATTTACACTGTCACTGATCTTTACAGCAAGAAGGAGCCGTCCCTGCACGGAGGTTCCAATTGTATCCAGTTTACAGATGGCAGGATTTGAGGATACAAAACCATCCATTAAATCAAGATATTGCTGGTAAGTCGGGTAAAAGTTCCAAATGGTTCTCCCCCTGTCATCCTTCTGCATTTTTCCCATGTTGAGATCGCTATCATTAAGCAGGCTGCCCGGGTTTGCCAGAATGGTATAGTCGTATTTCTGATCAAGAAATATTGAAAATTCCTTTCGGTTTGCATAAGCGTAAACCTCATTTCCTTTGAAGTTATCAATGGAGATGATATTGGTTAATATATATACTTCACTTTTGTCTGCTACTTTGAATTTGAAATAGACCTCTCGCTTATTAGCGAAAATATTATCAAGGGTTTTGGCTTTATCAGTATTGACCTGAGCAAAACCTCTAAACAAAAATGATAGAAGAATACAGCATGTAAAAATTAGGCGCTTCATAATTTTTCAATTTGATCGGTTACTTTCTTTATCAGGTTATAAGTATCTTTATTTACGCTAACCAATGGAAGACGAAGAATGTTAAAGCAAAATTGTTTGATTTCCAGCGCAGCTTTTATACCTCCGGGACTGCCATCCATGAACATGGCATTCATAAAGTCGAAAAGTTGAAAATGGATTTCACGGGCTTTTTGAAAATCGCCTCTCAATCCTGCACGAACCATCTCGGAAATTTCCCTTGGGTAAGCATTCGCTGCAACTGAAATTAATCCATCAATTCCTGCAGCAAGCAAAGGCAAAGTTATACCATCATCCCCTGAAATAACCAGAAAATTATCAGGTTTTGATTTGAGTATCCTGAAAATCTGGTCAAAATTTCCAGAAGCCTCTTTTATCCCTATAATATTGGTATTATTGGTTGCAAGGCGGATTGTAGTCTCGGCTTGCATATTACTGCCGGTACGGCCAGGAACATTGTATAAAATAACAGGCACAGGACTGGCTTCTGCAATAGTTTTGAAATGCTCGTACAGACCTGTCTGTTGAGGTTTGTTATAATAAGGTGAAACAGATAGAATTGCATCAACACCTTTAAATTGGGTAGCATGAATGTTCAGGACAACGTCGGATGTACTATTCCCTCCTATACCTATCACAAGAGGTACCCTCGACCTGACCTTCTCCACAGAAAATTCAATCAGGGTCTTCTTTTCCTCCTTCGACAATGTAGGCGACTCTCCTGTTGTCCCCATGACGACAAGGTATTCGATTTCACCTGCGATAAGGTGATCGATGATTTTTTCAAATGCATTAAAATCAATCGAACTGTTCTTTTTAAACGGGGTTACCACCGCAACTCCGGTACCCTTCAGTTTAGTGGTTAACGGATGTATCATGGTTTATAACTGTCAGGTAATGAGTGATTTGTTTAATATAATCATTGAGAGGAAGTGAAGAATTAACCTCAAAGAGGAGATCGTAGTAATCGGTATTTTCTTCTGAATATTTTCCTACCCTGCAAAAAGCCCTTGATAATCCGGAGATGTATTTTAAAGGAAAAGTGTCCTGTAAACTCAGATCAATCAGAATGTCAAATTCTTTCCCGATGAAATCCTTAACTTTTGAGTGGATGGGTATAAAAAACCAGTTGATGTCCTTTTTTGAAAAAAAATCATACGATAATTTTGGTAAGAACCTGCTGATCAGATTTTTATTTCTTACAAATCCCAGGGCTTTTACTTCTTTATGTTTTTGTTGCAGTTGCGATACAAAGTCTGAAACGACATTGTACATAGGAACATCATCAAAGGCATACAGGATACCGATCCGCTTTGCTTCTTCAAGGTTAATCATTTTATGGTATTGAGTCACCTTTGAAAGCTCCTTTTTAAAAAAATACTTACCGAAAAATGTCCTCAATCTGCTAAACATACCCAAAGGCTAAATATGTAAAACCCTGTTTACACCACAAAATTAACTTTTTCTGAAGAATTGAGACAGGCATTGTGGATATTTTATTAAAAACGGTTTGTTTGTAATTGTATTGCAGGGTCAGGAAAACATTCCGGTTAATGAATTTGAAAACAAGTAATTTTGTGGTTTAAATAACCTGATGTGAAAATTACTTTTTTAGGAACAGGAACCTCCCAGGGAATACCCGTCATCGGTTGTGGTTGTGATGTATGCAGATCAGATGATCAGAGGGATCATCGTTTACGGACATCCATCCTGATTGAGACAGAAGGAAGACGTATGGTAATTGATTGTGGGCCTGACTTCCGGCAGCAAATGTTACGTGAAAATATTCATGCTATTGATGCGATTCTTATCACCCACGGTCATAAGGATCATATTGGTGGACTTGATGATGTGAGGGCATTCAATTATGTTCTCCAGCGCCCCATGGAGCTTTATGCTGCCAGGGAGGTGCAAATGACTATCCATCAAGAATTTTCATATGCATTTGATCTAAAAAACCGATATCCTGGAGTTCCTGAAATCAACATTCATCTTTTTGAAAACCTTCCGTTTGAAGTTAATGGGATTCATGTGATTCCGATTAAAGCAACACACTACCAGGGTCATTATGTTTTTGGCTTCCGGATAAATAATTTCTCATATCTTACAGATGCTGTTGAAATTACAGAAACGGAAAAAGAGAAAATGCGTGGATCTGAGGTCATTGTGCTCAATGCGTTACGGAAGAAAAAGCACTATTCACATTTTAATCTTGAGCAATCTGTCAGAATATTAGAAGAACTCCGGCCCTCCAGGGGTTACCTGACTCATATCAGCCACCAGATGGGCAGGTATATCGAAGTTATGAAGGAATTACCGGGCTTTATTCAATTGGCATATGACGGTCTGCAGGTTGAATTCTGACAGTTATAATTTTTTAACATGTTTCAGGGTCAACAGGTTCATTGGGTCGTTTCCCAGACCTGTAACGTTGTTCTGAACAAACCGCAATACCTGGTCATAATAAAGTACTACAATGGCTGCATCCTCCATTATCAGTTGTTCCATTTGATGATAACAGGAATACCGAACGGAATCGTCGATAGCTGTCATCGCCTTTTCATACAGGCGATCGTAGGAAGAATTTGCAAAATGAGTATAGTTTGGTCCCTTTGGACAGAAATTCCCGCTGCAGAACAATGATAAATAACTCTCTGCATCAGGATAATCCGCGATCCAGGAAGCACGAAAGAAAGGCAATTTTGCCTGTGCTTTCATCTCCTTTAGAGCTGCCGGGGGGTTAATATCTATTTTCAGGTCGATCCCTGTCTCCGATGCCTGGTGTTGAATATACTTACAGATATCCAGGTATTCTGATGTTGCAGAAAGAACCAGGAGAGGTAATCCGTTACCCCCTGGAAATCCGGCTTCAGTAAGAAACTTCCTTGCCAGTGCCGGATCATAATGATAATATTTTTGGGTGGAATCAAACCCAGGCATTCCTTTTGGGATGATACCATTGATCCCCGGAGTACCGATATTATTCCTTAGAAACCGGATCATCTTCTCACGATCGAAACAACAATTGATTGCTTTGCGAATCCCAATCTGTTTTACAGGGCTCTGCTTAGTGATCAGAGATCCGGTATCTACAAGGAACCCAAGATATTCAGTATTAAGATATGGTTGAGAAATCAAATGAAACCTGGAATTGTACTTAGGATTCATTTTTCCTTCAGGTGTCAGAAGTTCATCTTTATAACCGGGGTCAATCCCCGACATAAAATCCAGGTCACCCTTAATGAATTCAAGAAATGCAGATTGCTTATCCGGTAAAAAAGTGATGGCTACTGCATCGAGGTATGGGAGACGATGATCTTCTTCAAATTCAAAATATTCAGGGTTTTTCACCAAAACCAGCTTTACCCCCTCCTTCCACATTTTAAATTTAAAAGGGCCTGTCCCAACAGGATTTTTCCTGAATTCATCCCCATAATATTTGATTGCTTCATGTGGTACTGCAGAACAATAGATGGTTGTCAACAGACCAAGGAAAGGTGGAAAGGCCTTGTGAAGCCGGATAATAAAAGAAGAATCATCGGGGGCTGAAAATGAATCCTTCCCCATTTGCTGTTCAATACTGTTGAATACCCAGGATCCCGGGGAAGCCATCTTCGGATCTATAACTCTTCTGAAACTGTAAACAAAATCAGATGCAATCACCCTCCTGCCCTTTTTTTCGCTAAATGCCGGATTATCATGAAAAAAGACGTCCTTCCTGAGGTGAAATGAATAAATACGACCCTCATCAGTAATCTCCCAGCTTTTGGCAATGCAAGGGATGATCTCAAGCCGGTCATTCAGTTGTACCAGGCCGGAAAAAAGCTGGTGTGTTGCCCAGATGTTGGCCTGATCCCTTGCAAAAGCCGGATCAAGGGAGGTAATATTTGCGGATTCGTTGTACCGGAAAACAGTGTTATTCCTGCCCTTATGGTCCTGTTCTGAACAACCCGTCACAAAAATAAAGGACAGTAACAGAAGAAATGAAATAATTTTCGGAAAGAAATCTGAATTCACAGCAAATCTGTTTGATACCGTATCCTTCAACCAGCAAAGGATGACAGCAAAAGTATCTTTTTTTTAAATCATTCGGAAATCAAAGCGAATCCGTTTATTTCATAATTTTGTGAGAACAAACTAAACCCTGTCATGAAAAGAAGTTTATTTCTGATTCTCTCAGCCCTGTTCCTTTTTTCTTTTGCCTATACGCAGAATAATAAGGGGATCACTGGTTCCCAGTCCTGTTCACTCAGGAAATCAAATCTGAAATGGATCCCGGCAAAACCGGTAAGCCATAAAAGTGCGGTAGCTCATACGTTTGACGTACAGAATTATACGCTGGATCTTGATATTTATGACTGTTTTTCAACCCCCTACCCAAATTCATTCAGCGGTTCGAATGTGGTGACCTTCAAAGTTGATTCAACCCTGAGTGCCATTCAGCTAAATGCGGTTAATACCTCCCTGGTGATCGATTCGGTTGGACTTGCAGGTAGCTCATTTTCCCATGAGGGCGATATGCTTGCAATTTACCTTGACAGAACCTATACCCCAGGGGAAATCGTGCAGGTAAAGGTGATCTATCATCATAATAATGTGGTTGATAATGCATTCAATGTCCAGGGAGGAATGGTGTTTACCGACGCAGAGCCAGAAGGGGCCCGCAGGTGGTTTCCTTGTTGGGATAAGCCGAGTGATAAGGCAACACTCGATATGAAGGTAAAAGTGCCCTCCACCGTAAAGGTTGGTTCAAACGGAATGTTGCACGATTCTGTCCAGACCGATGATACCCTTGTTTATCATTGGATAAGCACAGACAGGCTTTCCACCTACCTTGTTGTGATCTCTGCAAAAGTGAATTATAACCTGGATATCATATACTGGCATAAACTCAACAACCCGAACGACAGTGTTCCTTTCCGCTTCTATTATAATGCAGGAGAGAATCCTTCAGCCATTGAAAACGTGATTGGTCCTATGACAACTTATTATTCCGAGCATTTCTGTGAACACCCACACCCTAAAAACGGTTTCGCTTCGCTGAATCCTTTGTTTTACTGGGGTGGAATGGAGAACCAGACCCTGACGAGCATCTGCCAGAACTGCTGGCAGGAAGGGTTGATCTCCCATGAATTTGCTCATCAGTGGTTTGGTGATATGATCACCTGCAAAACATGGGCAGATATTTGGGTAAATGAGGGATTCGCTACTTGGGTGGAGGCGCTCTGGGATGAGTATTACGGTGGATATGGCGCATACAAAGCCTCCATCAACTCAGATGCTGCTGGTTACTTCTCCGGAAATACGGGCTGGGCTATCTCAGTTCCCGACTGGGCATATAACACGCCTTCGGTGGATGTTCTCTTTAATTATTCTATGACCTATGAAAAAGGAGCCTGTGCCCTGCACCAGCTCCGCTATCTGCTGGGCGATTCCATGTTCTTTGCTACACTCCACTCCTATTGCATGGATACAAACCTCAGGTTTGGCAATGCCTCTGTGAGGGATTTTAATGATAAAGTAAACCTGGTAACAGGAAAGAATTACGACTGGTATTTCAATGCCTGGATTTTCCAACCAAATCATCCGGTCTATGATAATTCATATAATTTCCAGGATCTTGGATTAAATAACTGGAGAGTGAATTTCCTCGCAAAACAAGTACAGACCAATGCACCATTCTTCCCTATGCTACTACAGGTGAAAGTTTATTTTGAGGATAATTCCGATACCACATTCACCATTATGAATGATGAAAATAACCAGGGTTTCTTCTGGAATGTAAACAAACAACCGGTGACCTTTCGGTTTGATCCTGATAACCAGGTGGTTCTGAAACAAGGTTCCACTACAAACAGAGATATTGTTGCAATCGGGAATGATACCATGTTCCTGACGGCTGTTCAGAACAATTATGGTAATATCATTATCATTGCCAATACTGACTGGAGTGTCCAGGGCGATGTTCCCGACTGGTTATCTGTAAATAAAACAAGCGGGACAGGATTTGACACATTAATTTTTCATACTACTCAGGTCAATCCAACAGGATCACAAAGAGTCTCCGGATTTGTATTAAGCTCTGCTATAGAAACCCCGAAGCCATTCACTGTTATCCAGTTGCCAATTCCGGGTGGCATAGATGAGAAAAATGCAGATTTTGTAAAAGTCTATCCAAACCCTTCCATAAACGGAATAGTCCATTTGCAGAGTGAATTCACTGTAAAAACAATTACAATCAGTGATTCAAGAGGAATGTTTATCCGGCAGGTCAGGGTAAATGACAAACGAACAACCCTTGATCTTTCAAAAGAGGCCAGAGGACTTTATTTCCTCAGGATAACAACGGGAACACGGGTTTCCAACAAAAAAATAATGGTTCTTTAAGTGATACGATAATTAACATCAGAATAAAACACCTCAAAGGATAACCGGTCTTTCGAGGTGTTTTTTATTCCCCTTTTTTTAGGGTTTTCTGCTGACCTTTGCAACGTTATTAATGAAGGTGAAATGAATTATTTCTACAGAGGCTATTTATTTTATGCACTGTTAATTTTTTTCGGATCGGCTTTTAACAGCCTCGCCGGATCAATCTCTATTGATACTTCCCATTTTTATATGAGACATTCTTTCGATGTTCTGAAGTACAAACTTAATATTGATTTATACGATTGTTATACCTCCCCATACCATAAGGCTTACAGTGCGATAGAATCTATTACCCTGAAAATTGATAGCCTGTCAAATACGATCAAATTGAATGCGGTGAATAGTTCGATTGTAATTGATTCAGTGAGAGGTGTGTGTAAATTCTTTACACATTCTGAGGATACATTACGAATAAGGCTTAACCGTGATTTCCAACCCGGAGAAATTGTGAATATCCGGATACATTACAGGCATAAGGAGGTAGTTGATCATGCATTTTATTCAGGTTATGGATGTGTTTTTTTTGATTTTCCTCCGGAAGGAGCCCGTAAATGTTTCCCTTGCTGGGACAGACCTTCTGACAAAGCAATGTGGGAACTTACAGCAAAAGTTCCCCTGGAGGTCAGACTTGGTTCCAACGGAATACTATCAGACTCCCTCATTTCAGGTGATTCACTTTATTATCATTGGATCAGCAGTGAACCGGTTGCAACGTATTTAATGACCATTTCATCGAATAACAAGTACAACCTTGATGTTCTATACTGTCATAACCCATTACATTCCGGGGACAGTACCCAGGCCCGTTTCTATTACAATAAAGGAGAAAAACCTTACGAAATTGAAAGGGTTATTTGTCCAATGAATACATTTTTCTCCAGTAAGTTCGGTGAATATCCTTTCAGAAAGATTGGTTTTGCGACGATGAATGAATTGTTTAAATGGGGTGGTATGGAAAATCAGTCAATGATCAATCTCCAACCCAATGCATGGATGGAAGGCCTGATTTCCCATGAATTTGCGCATCAATGGTTTGGTGACCTCATTACCTGCGGCACATGGGCAGATGTTTGGCTTAATGAAAGTTTTGGCACTTATTGTGAATCACTTTGGCTCGAAAATACGGGTGGCTTCAATGCTTACAAACAGCATCTGGATACGCAGGCCAATTCTTATCTTAAGGAAAATCCGGGTGTACCGGTTTATAATCCGGATTGGGCAATCCATACTCCAACGGCAGAACAATTGTATAATGTCCCTATAGTTTATTACAAAGGTGCATGTGTCCTTCACCAGCTCCGTTATATACTAGGAGATTCCATGTTTTTCATCGTCCTGAAGTCATATACCGGGGATACGAATTATCGCTATAAAAATGCAGTGACGGAGGACTTTATAGCAAAAGTTACTCAGGTGTCGGGGAAGGATTATTTCTGGTTCTTCGATGAGTGGATATATCATATTGATCATCCTGTTTACCAGAATAAATATAAGATAGAAAAGCAGGATGATATGCGATGGAAGGTAAAATTGAACGTCGTCCAGGTTCAAAAAAAGACGGTGGTTTTCAAAATGCCTTTAGAGATTAAGGTTCAATTTATTGATGAAAGAGATACTTTAGTTAAGGTAAATAATATGTTTAAAAATCAGTTGTTTGAGTTTGAATTTTCAAAACAACCACTTCGCATTTTATTTGATCCTTACCGTAATATCCTTTTAAAGGAAGCACTGACAATCGAAGGGATAATAAATGATAAATAGACTCCGGTTGCAAGGAAATAGGTAAATCCCTTCCGCAAACCCAGGTTAATTAATTAAAGGAGATTGCATTTACTACTTTGTCATTCAACATGGCAAGGTTGTTTATTTCAGCCATTTCTTCAATGTAATGGAATGTCAGGCCGGTAATATATTCAGGTTTTATTTCTTCAATATCTTTCCGGTTTTCCCTGGACAGAATGATGTCAGAAATATTGGCCCTCCTGGCAGCAAGAATTTTCTCCCTGATCCCTCCAACCGGCAGGACTTTTCCCCTTAATGTAATTTCACCTGTCATTGCTAGTTTTTCCCTCACTTTTCTTTGAGTAAAAGCAGATACAAGGGCAGTAAACATGGTTATTCCGGCAGAAGGGCCATCTTTTGGGGTAGCGCCTTCTGGTACATGGATGTGAACATTCCACTTTTCAAAGACATCGGGATTTATCCCGAATATGAAAGCATGTGATTTAAGGTAAGCAAGTGCAATTGAGGCAGATTCCTTCATTACATCCCCAAGGTTACCGGTCAGGGTTAATTCTCCCTTCCCTTTACTTAGACTTACTTCAACGAATAATATCTCCCCTCCTGCTGCTGTCCATGCCAGCCCGGTTACTACACCGGCAACCTCATTTGAGATGTATTTATCCATCTGGAAGATTGGACGGCCTAAAATCTTTCCAAGGTCTGCTTCTTCAAGGTTGCGTTTGAATTTTTCGTGAGTTACGATCGATTTTGCCTTATTCCTGATAACTTTTGCAATATTCTTTTCGAGGGTTCTGACACCCGACTCACGCGTATAATCTTCAATGATCTTCTGGATCAGTTCCTTGTTAAAAATTAGTTGTTTAGGGTGCATTCCATGCTCCTTCAATTGTTTGGGAACCAGGTGGCGGGTGGCAATCTCAATTTTCTCTTCAGCAATATATCCTGGAAGTTCAATGATTTCCATTCTGTCGCGTAAGGCCGGATGTACGGTACTTAATGTATTTGCTGTTGCAATAAACATAATCCTTGACAGATCGAACTCTAATTCCAGAAAGTTGTCATAGAATGCTACATTTTGCTCAGGATCAAGAATTTCGAGAAGAGCGGCCTGAGGATCTCCACTGATATTCATACCACTGACCTTATCAATCTCATCCAAAACAAAAACAGGGTTTGCTGTTTTCACTTTCTTCAGACTTTGGACAATTCTTCCCGGCATAGCGCCAATATAGGTTTTACGATGACCTCTCAACTCTGATTCGTCTCTTAATCCGCCCAATGACATCCTGATATATTTTCTTCCCAGTGCCCTTGCAACAGACTTACCCAGGGAAGTTTTTCCTACTCCCGGAGGGCCTACCAGACAAAGGATTGGGGATTTCAGGTCATTCTTAAGTTTAATAACCGCCAGATATTCTATAATCCTTTCTTTCACTTTTTCGAGACCAAAATGGTCTTCATCCAGGATCTTCTGGACATGATGCAGATCAAGATTGTCGGTTGAATATTCATTCCATGGCAACTGGACAAGGGTCTCAAGGTAATTGATCTGAATTGAGTATTCTGCAGCTGCAGGATGCATTCTTTGGAGTTTATTGATCTCTTTTTCGAAAACTTCATTGATTTCAGGTGACCATTTTTTATCTTTTGCCTGTTCTCTTAAGGTTGTGATCTCCTGAGCATTTGGCGCTCCGCCAAGTTCTTCCTGTATTGTTTTAAGTTGTTGATTCAAAAGAAAATCCCTTTGCTGCTTGTCGAGGTCGACCTTTACTTTGCTCTGAATCTGCTGTTTTAGTTCAAGCATTTGCAGTTCGTGGGTCATATGCAGAAGAACCAGATTCGCCCTTTCCATGAGATCAGACATTTCAAGGAGCTTTTGTTTTTCATGAAGTTCCACATTCAGGTTCGACGAAATAAAGTGAACCAGAAAATCAGGACTTTTGATATTCTTAATGGCAAATGCTGCTTCTGATGGAATATTCGGGGATTTATTAACAATCTGAATGGCCAAATCACGCAGTGAGGAGATCAGGGCATGAAATTCCTTATTATTCGGCAGATTGATGGGAACATTGTATGCCTCGACACTTGCTTTTATATAGGGTTCATTCTGTATAGGTTCAATCACCCTGAACCTTCTTCTTCCCTGAAGAATAGCGGTATTATTACCATCGGGCATTTGAAGGATCTTGATGATATATGCAACTGTTCCAAATGAATAGAGATCGGTAAATTCCGGATCTTCAATCTGGGGATCTTTCTGGGTAACGACACCAATAATCCGGTTACCTTTATAAAAGTCCTTGATCAGTTTGATTGACTTATCGCGACCAACCGTAATAGGTATCACCACCCCCGGGAAAAGAACAGTATTTCTCAACGGGAGGATGGGTAAAACCTCCGGGATATCTTCTGAATTCATTACCTCTTCATCCTCAGACGAGAGCAATGGAATGAATTCGGTTTCCGCATCGAGAATATCAGAAAATAGTAAAAGTGGGTTTATATTTGGGTTTTCCATGATTCAAAGTTACATCAAATCTATTATTATGCAATGTTGGAACAAAGGTCAGCCATGGTGGCAATTGTTGTGCCAATCATGCAATGATATGAAAAACGTTGAAGCTAAAAATTAATTAAGGACGATTATAACCATCTGTTATTTAATGAAAGGCTATAAACATTTGCGAGCAGTTCTTTATCTATTTCTGTGAAAACCAGACCCCTTCTCTGATATACAAGATCGGCGACTTCAATTGCTTTATCAAGTTTGTAGCTGCTATGGCCTGCGGTACCTCCCCAGGTGAAGGAAGGAATGAAATTCCGCTGGAATCCAGGCCCGAAGATATTGGCATTGACACCGACCACTGTACCTGTGTTGAACATGGTATCAATCCCTGATTTTGAGTGGTCTCCCATGATCAGTCCACAAAATTGCAAACAGGTGTTTACAAAAGTACGTTTGCCATAGCTCCAGATTCTTACATTGTCGTAAGTATTCTTGAGGTTAGAGGTATTGGTATCCGCACCAAGGTTGCACCATTCGGCTATGACAGAATGTCCTAAAAATCCATCATGCGCCTTATTAGAGTATCCAAAGAGCACAGAGTTACTGATTTCCCCACCCACTTTACAATATGGCCCGATGGTAGCAGGTCCATATATTTTTGCTGACATTTTAACTGTAGCATGGTCACAAAGTACAAATGGGCCCCTGATCACACTGCCTTCCATAATCTCTGCATCCTGGCCAATGTAAATGGGCCCGTATGTGGTGTTGAGGATTGCACATTCAACCTTTGCCCCTTTTTCAAGAAAAATGGCTCCCTCTCCTATAACTTTATTGCTCGTACTTAAGGGTTGGGATTTTCTGCTATGAGTAAGAAGTTGAAAATCATCATTAATGGCCCGGCTGTTCTGCGAAAAGATATCCCATGAGTAGTTTATTTTCAGTGGGTTGGTTGTTACCGTGATTTCCTCAATCCCTTCGTATGTCGGGTCCCCAAGACTATTAAGCTCCTCGGCGGTAACATGGAGTGCAATGATTGTTTCATTTGAGACAACCGTCTGGTTTGGTTTTAGATTTTTTATAATCTTTACAATTTCGGCATTCGGACAAACTGATCCATTGATCAGGATATTATTTTCTTCCTTCAGGATTGGAAATTTTGGGGAAAGATAGGTTTCCGTGAGTGTTGAAGTTTTTACTTTCAGATGTTTTTCCCATTTTTCCCTGATTGTCAGTATTCCGAAACGGATATCCGCAACCGGTCTCATAAACGTCAGGGGTAATAAGTTAGTTCTGACAATACTTTCGTCGAATAATATATAATTCATTTATCTGAATAGATTATGTATGTGAAACAAATGCGGTAAATAAAGTTAATGACAAATTTATAAATTTATTATGTACCATGAAAAAAAAAGCCTCCATTTGGGTAAAATGGAGGCTTTTTTCAGCATTTCAGTCTGATTATTGGTTATGAGTCTTGTCAATGTGTTTCTGGTACCTGCTTTTAAATTTATCCACCCTACCGGCAGTATCGATAAGTTTCATTTTCCCTGTAAAATAGGGATGTGATGTATGGGATATTTCAAGTTTTACCAATGGATATTCCACTCCATCTTCCCACATAATGTTTTCTTTCGTCTTAATGGTGGATTTTGAAATAAATGCGTAATCGTTTGACATATCTTTAAAAACGACCAACCTGTAATCCTTCGGATGAATATCTTTTTTCATTTTTTCTTCTGTTTTCTAATGAGGGAGCAAAGTTAAAAATTTTTCTTTGACTTTCAAAAAAAATATCCTTCTTTTATTAAATTAATAAGGGTCAACATTATAACTCAATTAAAAACTTCATTGTATCCTTATTATCCGCATAATCCCATAAAGCAGGATGCTGGGCTTGTCCTGGTTTTATCCAGTTGTCCTTTAATGTCAGACTACAAACGATACACTGTATCTGTTCGGATTGTCCATCCAACTGAAACGAGAGTTTTTCAAGGTCACTGTAAAATTCATAATAGAGAACCGATACCGGCGATGACATTGCAATATTTTCAGTAATCAACACATGTCCCATGTCCAGAAAAGGTATGGCATTCATCAACATAACCGATTTATGATAGTCATAATTGTTCCTGAATTTGTGATGGAACCTGTAGTATCCATATTTTTCAAGAGGGCTGAACAATTTTCGAATGTCATAACCTTCAGGAATGTACAATTTGGAAACGCTTCTGCATCCCAGTCCAAAATAGAGAAGAATGTCGTCAGCAAGTCCTGAGAGTTCTTCACCTGTTTCCCTGCCGGTTATTACAGCAACGCTGTTTCTGTTTTTTCGCAGGATGTTTGGGTATTTCCCGAAGTAATACTCGAAATACCTCGAAGAATTATTACTACCGGTAGCAATTATTGCATCAAAAGGTGAAAGCGGGAACCCTGCAACGGTGATCCTGTCTTTCCACTCAGGGTGAATCATTGTCAAAATATCAATTACCGCTTGCAACAAGACTGCATCCTTAGATGAAAGTTTTACCAGGATGCGGTGTCCGGCCATCAGGATACACAGGAAATCATGAAACCCCACCATAGGAATATTTCCTGCCATTATGACACATATCGTTTTAGGATTCCGGGATTTTTTCAGGATTGCAGCGTAAGCGAAGAGCCATTTCGTCAATCTCTCATAAGTAAGGAGTTCTGCGAGACTGGAAAGTAAAAAATCAATATTTTCAGGGGTAAACCATGGATTTTCAACATGGGCACGGACAGCCGCTTTTTTCAGGATACCGGCCAAAGGTTGATCCGGGTCGGAATGAAATTGTGCAAACATTTCTCCGATCCTGACAAACGAATCGATACGTTCTTCAATAGTCATGAATTCCGATGTTAAAATGCAAAAGTAATCCATTCAGAAATAACCCTGAAAGATCAATGATCATCTGAAAAAATAATAGATTCGTTTTTTCGTTATAAAACGATGATCTATAAATTTATTTTTAAGCAATTAATATTAATTGGAATTTTTAATTGCTCTTTATTACAAGGACAGGATAAACTGTTATTAAAGGATATGGAAGATTCGCTTCATAAGATGGCTTTTTCTGTCCTTCATGCCAGAACAGATTCAGCCAGAATATCTTTGAATAAGTGTTTCCTGCAAAATATGCAAAAAGCCTTATGTATCCCAGGCTCATTTGATTATCCCTTTGATTCCCTGAAGTCTGTTGGGAAATTGAAGTCACCCGATAAATACTTCAGGATTTATAATTGGAACCTTCCTCATCAGGATGGTTCAAACACTTATTTTTGCCTGTTGCAACTTAAGGATCAGAAAAGCGGTCAGGTCAGTTTTTTTACCTTGACTGACAAGTCTGATTCCGTTTATAATCCTGAGCAACAATATCTTGACACATCAAACTGGTATGGATCGTTGTATTATTATATTATCCAGGGTCCGGCAGATCAGTTTGGAAATAATTATTACACCCTTTTTGGCTGGGATGGTGAAAGCACATCCATTACCCAAAAGATCATCGAGGTACTGACGTTTGATGGACATGGAATTCCTCACTTTGGCCGCCGGATCTTTGGAGATTTCGGGGATGGAAAAAATAAACGGATCTTGTTTCGATATTCTTCTTCTGCAATGATGACGTTAAAATATGATGAACAAATTATCCCTACCGGAGTGAGTCTTCGAAAACTTGCGGGAAAGAAAAGAAAGATCATAGTTTTTGACAGATTAATACCTTTAGATCCTCAATTAAAAAACCAATATCAGTTTTATGTTCCGGAAGCTGATGTTTATGATGGGTTTGTTTTTATAAATAGTGGATGGGTTTTTATCTCCGGCATTGATGCAAGAAATAAAGCCAAACCATCTCTGAAGAGAAGATAACTTTGTTATAATTAGTTATATTCCATACCCTTTCTCATCTTTCTTTTCCTTGAAATTTTTTTTATCTCTAATGGTTTTTCCGTTGAAAAACTTTTACCTTTGTTTTCTTATTAACAATGCGTATATTAT
Source organism: Bacteroidota bacterium (assembly GCA_026391355.1). GTDB lineage: Bacteria > Bacteroidota > Bacteroidia > Bacteroidales > FEN-979 > CAIYUC01. The sequence continues at coordinate 80,178 of JAPLDH010000045.1, forward strand.
TAAAATATTATGGTTTCAAACTCTCTAAATTATTTCTCTCTATGAAAAAGCATAATTTTAACGCCGGACCTTCAATCCTTCCACGAATTGCAATTGAAAATTCCGCAAAAGCCATTCTTGACTTGAATGGAACAGGTATGTCCCTCCTTGAGATTTCACACAGAAGCAAGGATTTTCAGGCTATCATCGATGAAGCAGTTGCATTATTCAAAGAGCTGTTAAAGATCCCCGCCAACTATCATGTACTTTTTTTAGGTGGCGGAGCAAGTTTGCAGTTCTGTATGGTTCCGTATAACCTCTTAAAAACAAAAGCAGCCTATCTTGAGACTGGTGTCTGGGCACAGAAAGCCATAAAAGAAGCAAAATTGTTCGGGCAGATAGATATTGTTGCCAGCTCGGGTGATAAAAACTTTACTTATATTCCAAAAGGTTTTACTATTCCGGCAGATGCCGATTATTTCCATATTACAACCAATAACACGATTTTTGGTTCAGAGTTGCGGTATGATATTGATAGCCCTGTTCCATTGGTAGCCGATATGTCATCTGATATTCTCAGCCGTCCTGTGGATGTTTCAAAGTATGCCCTCATTTATGGGGGCGCACAAAAGAATCTGGGACCTGCGGGAGTAACTTTTGTGATCATCAGGGAAGACATTTTGGGCAAAGTTGACCGGCCGATTCCGACCATGCTCAATTATAAAACCCACATTAAGGAAGGTTCCTTATTCAATACTCCCCCCTGTTTACCTATCTATACCTGTATGGAAACACTCCGGTGGATCAAAAATTTAGGAGGTGTTGAAAAGATTGAAGAAATGAATAAAAGGAAAGCCAATCTCCTTTATGATGTTATTGATAACAGCAAAATGTTCATTGGTACTGTGGAAAAAGACTCAAGGTCATTGATGAATATCTGTTTTGTTATGAAGGAACAGTATAAAGATAAGGAAGATGCTTTCATGGATTATGCTAAGACCAAAGGAATGGTTGGGATAAAAGGACACCGTTCAGTTGGAGGTTTCAGGGCATCCACATACAATGCATTGCCAATTGAAAGTGTTCAGGCACTTATTGACTGCATGCATGAATTTGAACAAAACAATGCTTAATTTTTCTTGATAATTTAAAATGTGATCATATGATAAAAGTTTTAGTTGCCACTGATAAGCCATTTGCTCCTATTGCAGTGAAAGGAATCCGACAGGTTATAGAAGAAGCGGGCTTCGAATTGGTCCTCCTTGAAGGATATACAAACCAGGATGATTTTGTAAAAGCGATTGAAAACGTCGATGCTGTTGTTGTCAGAAGTGATAAAACGGATAAGGCAGTCATCGATAATGGCAAAAACCTCAAAATTATTGTCAGGGCCGGTGCAGGATATGATAATATTGATTTGCAAGCAGCAAAGGACAAGGGTGTTTGTGTCATGAACACACCAGGTCAGAATTCGAATGCCGTAGCTGAGCTTGCTTTTGGTATGATGGTTTATTATATACGAAATTTCTTTAACGGCAAATCAGGAACAGAGTTGAAGGGAAAAAAATTGGGTATTCACGCTTATGGTGCTGTTGGAAAAAATGTAGCGCGTATTGCCAAAGGGTTTGGAATGGCAGTATATGCTTTTGACCCGTTTATCAGTAAAGAGGAAATAGAAAAAGATGGTGTTAAATGTGTTGATTCTGCAGAAGAATTGTACACACATTGTAATTTCATTTCGCTCCATATTCCCGCTAACAGCAAGACAAAGGAATCAATAAACCATGGACTTTTATCCTTGATGCCTACTCCAGGAGTTCTTGTGAATACAGCCCGGGCAGAAGTTATCCATGAAGCAGACCTGTTGAAGATATTTGAGGAAAAGAAAGGATTTGCGTATCTATCGGATATTGAGCCTGTAAATAAAGGAGAATTTGAAGCAAGATTCAAGGGCAGATATTTCTTTACCCCAAAAAAGATGGGTGCACAAACTGAAGAAGCTAATATAAACGCAGGTATTGCGGCTGCAAAACAAATTGTGAATTTTATTAAAAACGGAGACAGGACATTTCAGGTAAATAAATAGGAAAATTGCTTTCTGGTTCTTATATTTGTACGTATGTTATTGTTGATATAATCCTGTATTTCTAAGTGAATTATTCTTAAATCCAATTCTCCATGGAACGCGAACAAGAAAGACCCACAACTTTTTTCAGGTTTGAAGATCTCAGAATCTATCACAAGGCTCTTGAGTATATTGGTTGGGTATATTCGATTGCAAAGACCAGTAAGGATGATGCTTATCTTAAGTTTTTCTTTGAAAAATTTCTCACTTCGGCAAACGGTATTTCATTAAATATTGCTGAAGGTTCATCCCGAAATAAAAGCCAGTTTGTATATTATTTGAAAATGGCAAAAAGTTCTGTCAGAGAATGCGTGGTATTATCAACCGTCGCGCAAAGCCGCAACATCATCACAGATGATGAATTCGAGAATTCCAAGAATTATCTCATTGAGATGACCAAAATGATAGGAGCATTAATCGGATCCTTACAAAGGAGTGTTAAACCCGGAGAAACTACAGAAGAAGACGATGATGGTTGATTATTCTGTTCATGCACCTGGTGACTTTTCCTGATTCATACATTTTTTATTCATTTCATATCAATAACTATTTTTATGGCTATTTTAAAAGCTTTCAAAGGGCTCAGGCCTCCTGTTGAGATTGTTAAAGATTTGGCATCACGACCTTATGACGTATTAAATTCAGATGAAGCTCGTGAAGAAGCAAAAGGGAACGCTTACACTCTGCTTCATATTATTAAACCGGAAATTGATCTTCCGAAAGACTTGGATTGTCATTCCCAGGCCGTTTATGATAAAGCGAGGGAAAATTTTGATAAATTCAGAAAGAATGGCTGGTTAAAGCAGGATCAAATGGATCTTCTGTATATCTATGCACAAACCATGAATGGCAAAACTCAATTTGGTATTGTTGGTTGTGCAGGAGTTGAAGACTATATGAGCGGTGTTATCAGGAAACATGAGCTTACACGGAAGGATAAGGAAGAGGACAGGATGAAGCATGTAAGGATCACGAATGCCAATATGGAACCTGTTTTTTTTACATATCCCGCGGTTGAGGAGATCGATGCAATTGTATTTTCTATTGTTAGCAACAAAAAAGCCGAATATGATTTTGTATCAGTAGATGGAATCGGCCATCATTTCTGGGTAATCGAGGATGATGCCAAAATTCAACGTATTATTGAGCTTTTTCATGCCATACCGTTCACTTATGTTGCAGATGGCCATCACAGGACCGCAGCAGCCGCCCTTGTCGGGAACGAGAAAAAACTCAGAAATCCCGCGCACACCGGGAGGGAGGAGTACAACTTCTTTCTGGCAGTACATTTTCCTGATAATCAATTAAGCATTATTGATTACAACAGGGTTGTTAAGGACCTCAATAAACTTGATAATGTCCAATTTCTTCAGAGATTATCTGAAGTTTTCACGATTGAGAAAAAAGGATCAGGAATATTTAAACCTGTGAACCTGCATAATTTCAGTATGTACCTCGATGGAACCTGGTATTCGCTTACAGCAAAGCCGGGAACCTATGACGATCGGGACCCGATCGGTGTGTTGGATGTAACCATTCTTTCTCATCTGGTTCTTGATAATATTCTTGATATCAAAGATCTGAGGACATCTGACCGGATTGACTTTGTTGGTGGTATCCGTGGGCTTGGCGAAATACAGCGGCGAGTAGACAATGATGAAATGAAAGTCGCTTTTGCACTTTATCCTGTATCCATGAAACAACTTATAGATATTGCAGATTCAGGAAATATCATGCCTCCGAAAACAACGTGGTTCGAACCCAAATTAAGAAGCGGCCTTGTGGTTCACTCCCTGGAATAGCCGGTTCAGTCCTGCATATATTCAGAGAAAACCAATTGCAAATAAGCTTTTCCTTCATTCAGGATAGAATCTCTAATTGACGGGGCGATCTGAAGTGCATGATAATAATCTGTGCTTTTATCATAGGAAAAATAAGCATTATTACGAATCCACCCAACTCCATCATCCGTCGAGTAATAAGCAAAATCTGGAGTAAAAGGATTGAAAAGGTTCTTGCTCCATTTGAATTTATCACTTTTTAGATGCATCTGGGCAAGAAGGGTTGCCGCAATATCATATTGGTCTCCCAATTTGTGGCAGATAGAACCTTTATATTCATCGCGTATCACATCACCACAGAACAATAGTGGAATTTTATGATATTCTTTTGACTGGGCTTCCCAGTTACGGTAGGAATTATGACTATGGTCGGCTACAATGATAAATAAAGTGTTTTTAAACCAGGGTTCTGTGGCAGCCTTTCTGAAATAATCCCCGAGGCAGTGATCAGTATAATAGGCAGCATTGATATATTCATGTTCGTTATCGCCCCAATTCAATGGTTTCTTGTAAGGCTGATCCCATGGCGAATGAGTACTGAGTGTGAAAAGAGCGGAGAAAAAGGGTTGCTGTTGCTTATCAAGGTCGTCCAACTGTTGTGATAAAGTAAATTCATCATGAACTCCCAGTTTACCCCTGGCAACTTTTTCCGGGAAATCACTTCCCTCCATGATCTTATCGAAACCATTGAAATATATAAAACTTTTGATATTTCCGTAAATCAACTGACCTCCGAAATAAAAGGAGGTATGATAGCCAATGCGTTTCAATGTTTGGGGCAGACTTTGAAGCTTCACAAATTTATCAGGTTGAACCGTAATACAAGAAACAGGATGTGCAGGGAAAGCGCTGAAAATGGAGGCCATTCCTTGTTCCGAGCGTGCACCTGGTGAATAGATCCTGTCGAAAAGGATACCGTTTTTTTCGAGCTTCTGAAATTCGGGTGTAATACCGGGTTCACCACCGAGATCCCGGATCAGATCTGCTGACCAGCTTTCCAGGATCAATACCACGACGTTGGGCCTGGAAATTTTGAGGATAGAAATAGTAGTATCTTTAGGTGATGTGTAAATCTCCCTGACAATCCTTTTTGCCTTTTCCTGATCCATAAATATGTAAGGATCTTTCTTGAAATTTGGCAGGTTCTCAAAAACACTTATATAAAGGTTAAAGAGGTTGTTTACGGAGGCAAGATTGAGGATATTGTGTTTTGAGAAGTAAGATTGGCTTTGATTTATCGGAATGGGTTGAATTCCGCCGCGCATCCCCGATATAAGGAACGGTGGTACGATAAGAATAAAACAGAAACTAAAAATCAGGTTGCGTTTCTCCTTGAAAATATCAAGATAAAAAATCTTCAGATAGCTGAATAACCCGGCTAGGAATAAGAAAACAAAGAGAATGATCAGAAAGTAAAAAGTACCTGATTCTGCAGAGTTATAGATTTCTGAGGGATGGCTCAGGTATTTGATCACCTTGTAGGAAAGTTTTGTTTTCCATTCAGCATAAATTCCCAATTCCCCTGCTGCCGATAGTGAATAGGCAAAGATCAGGATGGTCATGTACACCTTATTAATATAATTGAACCATCGTGGACTCCATAGGGATTGTAAAAGCAGTAAAAAAAACGGAATGACCATAAAGTAACAAGTGGTGGCAATATCCAGTTTCAGGGAATACCAGAAAACACCGGTAATTTCTGTTGCAGGTATTTTTTCTGCAAGAAGCAATGGGAGATGGTATAAAAGAAATACAATCCTGGTGAGGTCAAAAAAGAGAATCCAGAACAGGAATTGACGAAGAAATGAAAAAATGATTTTCTTCATAAAAAATAAAAATACAAAAATAGGGATAAAGCATGTGTGACGATCAAAATTTCGTTATGTCACGATTTAATTGATATTTCCTATATTTGTTCCATACCAACCATTTATCACATCATGAGCATCAGGGATAATCTTACAAGGCTGCTGAAGGAAATTCCCCAGGGTGTAAAACTGGTTGTGGTTTCCAAGACAAAGTCAGTTGCAGAGATCATGGAAGCGTACGATGCAGGACAAAGGATGTTTGGAGAAAACAAGGCACAGGAAGTAATGTCGAAAAAGATGTTGCTTCCGGGTGATATTGAATGGCACTTCATTGGTCATTTGCAAACAAATAAAGTCAGGCAAATATCCTCTTTCATTCATTGGGTCCACAGCATCGACAGCCTTAAGCTTCTGGTTGAGGTGAACAGGCAAGCCATGAAAAATAAGAGGATCATCCATTGCCTTCTTCAAATGTACATAGCTACTGAAGAAACAAAATTCGGGCTTGACCTGAATGAAACCAAAGATATTCTCGAATCACCCGGATTTCGCGGTATGGAGAATATCAGGATCGATGGATTGATGGGAATGGCAACTTTTACCTGTGATAAGGCGGTGATCAGGAAGGAGTTCCGTATACTGAGGAACTATTTTAACAGACTGAAAAGCGATTATTTTCAGGAAACTCCTTCTTTCAGTGAGATCTCTATGGGAATGTCGTCTGATTACCAGATGGCCATTGAAGAAGGAAGCACTATGGTAAGGATCGGTACAGCCATATTTGGCAGCCGTTCTTAGCCATACTAATAATCTACCGTTGAGCCCTTATAAACCGGTCTTTCCCACGAATATCGCGAAAAAGTTTCACATCTATTAGACCTTTCCTGGTCAATAAAGATTGGATTTCACTGCCGAATCCATCATTGATCTCAAGATAAAGCATTCCTCCCTGAACCAGGTGTTCAAGTGCAAGATCAGCTATTGCATCATTAAAAAGCATCGGGTTGCTGTCAGGAACAAATAGTGCGACAGAAGGTTCATAATTCAGGACATTTGGCTGCATCATGGCTTTTTCACTTTCCAATACATAAGGGGGATTACTTACAATCAGGTCAAATTCAGCGAGTTTCTTCATCTGATTGGGTGAGAGAATGTTTCCTTCCCGGAATTCAATCAGGCAGTTGTTTATCAGGGCATTTTCTTTTGCTACAGATAACGCATCAACAGAAACATCCATTGCTGTGATGGCCAATTGTGGTATATAATATTTCAATGCTATTGCAATACATCCTGATCCTGTCCCGATTTCCAGCATGGTCACCCAAGGATTTGTAACCTGATACCTATCCTTCAGTATTAATTCGACCAGTTCTTCCGTTTCCGGCCTGGGAATCAGGACATACTCATTCAAGGTCAATCTTATCTCAAGGAATTCAGTGACACCTGTAATATATTGTATCGGTTTATCCCTGCGAAGCTCCTCAAAAGCAGCCATTAACCGTTTTATTGTTTCCGGAGAAAGTATCTCTTCCAATGCCAGGTGAACTTCCGCTTTTTTTAATCCCAACAGATGATCAAACAATATATAAACAAATTGCATGATCTCGAATGCATTATACCTATTATTCAACCCTTGGTTGAAGAGTTCAATAACACTTTTAACCGATTTTATTTCTTTTTCCACCACCCGAAGGTAAAAAATTTTAACTTAGCATTATTATCATTCTCTCTCATCCTTATGCTCGCTGATGATTCCTATCTGACATTAAGTTCCTTATCACAGGGAATTTACAGGGAAAAGGGGAGTAAATTTATAGGATTAGCATGTCCCATTTTTAGCGAGGGTGAGATCAAAGAGCAACTATCAAAATGGAGAAAGGAATATTATGACGCAAGCCATCATTGCTATGCATATAAACTTGGAAAAGATCGACCGGTTTACAGGGTGAATGATGACGGGGAACCATCGGGAAGTGCAGGAAAACCAATATATGGTCAGATTTTGTCAAAAGAAATAACCAATGTCCTGATTGTTGTCATCCGATATTATGGAGGTACGAAACTGGGTATTCCGGGATTGATCAATGCATACAGAACTGCGGCAAAAGATGCCATTGACAATGGGAACATAATATTGCGGACCCTTAGGGAACGATACAGGATAGTTTTTTCATATCCATCGATAAACGAAGTAATGAAGATCCTAAAAGAGTCAGATGTGACCTTCATTTCACAATTTTTTGATAACGATTGTAAAATTGAATTCTCCATACGGAGAAATTCCGGAGAAAAAGTTAAATCGCGATTACATAAAATTGATGGTCTGACAATGGAACTTTTCAGTACTTCCTGACTCATCTGATTCAGAATAACAATATTATTATGCGTTTGTTATATCAAGGAATTACGTGAGGATATTTAAGTGACTGAGGATTAGGTGTATTTAGCACATCCCATTTCTGAATTTCATAATTAACTTATTTTCATAATGTTATGATTAAAAAAATAATTTTTCAACATTTTTCGACAATTTCCAACCGGCAGAATGTTAATTAATTTTTTTTAAATAATTGATGGTAGAATTTTTTTTTTTCAACTTTTTTTTTGCAATATTTGTTAATTGAATAAAAATCGCCTCCATTTATAGGTCTGGGCTTAAGTTCAGAATCTAAAACCTTGATAAGCATATTTATATAGAAAATGATTTTTGAATCTTTTGGGAAGAGATATTAATGGAAAAGAATGTTGTAGAAATTTGGGAAGATTGTCTTAAGATTATCAAGGATAATATCAACTACCAAAGCTTCAAAACCTGGTTTTTGCCTATAAAGCCATTGAAATTAAAAGATAATGTGCTGACCATTCAGGTACCGAGCCAGTTTTTTTATGAATGGATGGAAGAACATTACATCGGGTTGTTGAAGAAGACGATAAAAAAGGAATTAGGTAATGAAGGCCGGTTGGAATATAGTATTATCATGGATAATTCGGAGAATAATGCGGAGCCATACTCAATAAATATTCCTACAGGAGAAAAGAAAGCTGTTTTAAACCCATCAGTTTCAATGCCCATCGATTTGAACCGAGGTTCATCAAAAGAGATCCCGAATCCTTTTATAATTCCGGGATTAAAAAAAATCAAGGTCAATTCGCAACTGATTGACAGCTATTCGTTCAATAATTTCGTGGAAGGGGATTGTAACCGGCTGGCACGTTCTGCCGGATATGCAGTTGCCAATAATCCCGGGAAAACTGCGTTCAATCCGTTATTATTATATAGTAACACAGGTCTTGGAAAAACCCATCTCTCTCATGCTATAGGGTTACAGGTCAAGGAGAATTTTCCGGATAAGACAGCGCTTTATGTAACCACTGATCAATTCACCAATCAATTTATCGATTCTGTAAAAAATAACAATCAGAACGATTTCATTCATTTTTACCAAATGATCGATATCCTGATCATTGATGATATTCATAACCTTGGTGGAAAAGAAAAGACACAGGATGTATTTTTCCATATTTTCAACCACTTACATCAAAAGAGCAACCAGATCATACTTACCTCTGATAAACCGCCGGTAGAAATGAAGGGTATCGAACCCAGGCTGCTTTCCCGGTTTAAATGGGGTTTATCTGCAGACCTTCAGGTTCCTGACCTGGAAACAAGGATTGCCATACTGCATAAGAAACTATACAATGACGGGATAGAAATTCCCAAGGAAGTCGTGGAATACCTTGCCCATTGTATCAATACCAATATCAGGGAGCTGGAAGGCGCGTTGATCTCTCTTCTTGCTCAGTCTTCATTGAACAAAAAGACCATTACATTAGAGCTTGCAAAGCAGATGATCGACAAGTTCGTTAAGAATACCTCAAGGGAGATATCAATCGATTATATTCAAAAAGTTGTATGTGATTATTTTAACATTCCGATAGAGATGATTCACTCCAAAACGCGGAAAAGGGAGATCGTACAGGCAAGGCAACTATCGATGTATTTTTCCAAGAAGCATACCAAAGCGTCCCTTGCAAGCATTGGTTTGCACTGCGGAAATAAGGACCATGCCACCGTTCTGCATGCATGCAGAACGGTAAACAACCTGGTTGAAACCGATAAGCAGTTCCGTATCTTCGTTGAAGAACTCGATAAAAAAATAAAATTATAAACCCTTCGCTTTCAAATTCTGATGAAAATCCTCTTTGTTTGTACCGGTAATATTTGCCGGTCGCCTATGGCTGAAGGGATACTGAAAGATAAGCTTCGTCAAAGGAATTTAACTGATGAAGTCGATTCTGCCGGATTTGAGAACTTTCATGTAGGTGATCCTCCCGATGAACGTGCTACCAGAACGGCGCGTAATCACTCGATTGATATCACCGGGCATAGGGCAAGGTTATTCTCCAGTGAGGATTTTAAACGGTTTGATAAGATCTATGTCATGGATTCGTGGCACTATCATAATTCCATGAACATTGCAGGAAGCGAACAGGATGAAGCAAAAGTGGATTATATCATGAATGTACTTTATCCCGGAAGGAACATGGTTGTGCAGGACCCCTGGTACAATGGAATTCAGTCGTTTGAAGAAGTTTATCACCAGCTTGATGCAGCTTGCCAGAAAATTGCCAATATGATGGAAACTGCCTCAATGCAGAAGACACCTGAGAAAAACTGTTAAATTGGAATCCTCCCAAAATAGTCTACCCGACTCTGCAGCGATTCTTCAGGCTGCACAAAGGATAAAGACATTTATTAACAGGACCCCGGTGGTCACCTCCTCCAGGATCAATAAAATGTTCGATACTGAAATATTTTTCAAGTGCGAGAATTTTCAGAAAGTCGGGGCTTTTAAAGCCAGGGGAGCCACCAATGCGGTGATGTCGCTTGAAGAGGATCTGATTACCAATGGAGTAGCAACACATAGTTCGGGCAATCATGCCCAGGCACTATCATGGGCAGCTTCATTACGACAGAATAAGGCTTACATTGTGATGCCTTCCAACTCTTCCAGGGTCAAAGTTGAAGCAGTGAAAAGCTACGGCGGGATCATCACCTTTTGTGAGCCAACGCTTGAAGCAAGGGAAGAAACTCTATATAAGATCATCTGTAAGACGAATGCTACTGAGATTCATCCGTACAACGATTACAGGATTATTGCTGGACAGGCAACTGCTGCCCTTGAGCTTATTGATGAACAACCCAGGCTGGACATCATAATAACCCCTGTAGGTGGTGGCGGTTTACTTAGTGGTACCGCTCTCTCGGTCTGCTATTTTTCAGCAGGGACCAGCGTTATAGGGGCCGAACCGGAACAGGCAAATGATGCTTTTCTTTCCTTTACCCAAAAGCATTTTATTCCTTCTATCCATCCTGATACGATTGCTGACGGATTGAGGACATCTCTTGGTACAATTACCTTTCCCATAATCCTGGAACATGTTCAGGAAATAGTGACCGTCAGCGAAACTGCCATTATCGCCGCCATGCGATTCATTTGGGAGAGGTTGAAAATTATCATAGAACCTTCTTCCGCGGTACCTTTTGCCGCAATTATGGAGAAAAAAATCGATGTAAGAAGAAAACGGACAGGGATTATTTTCACCGGGGGGAATGTTGATCTGGATGAACTCCCATGGTAGATTCAATAATTCAGAATGCAAAATGCAGAAAAAGGAATTTCTCTTGTAATGTTGAGTAAAGAACATACATGAAGAAGGGAAGGCTATATTTGATACCGGGGTTTTTGGGGGAAAAGGAGATTCCAGGGTTAATGCCTGCAATAAATCTGAAAATTATCAGCGGACTTCACTATTTTATCGTTGAGGAATTAAAGAGTGCCAGGAGGTTTTTGAGGGCTGCAGGATTTACCGGCGACTTTGATCAGCTTCACTTTCTTGTTTTTAATGAACATTCTGATAAAACATCCCTGATACCATTCATTGAACCCATTTTGGAAGGTAATGATACCGGACTTTTGTCGGAGGCAGGAATTCCTTGCGTAGCTGACCCAGGATCAGAGATTGTTAAGGAAGCCCATGAGCGGGGTATCCGAGTGATCCCGCTTTCAGGGCCTTCCTCAATTTACCTTGCATTGATGGCATCAGGGTTTAATGGGCAGGATTTTGCATTTCATGGTTATTTACCCATTGATAAACTTGCCCGGGCCAAGAAATTAAAAGAGCTTGAACATGCAGTTTATTCGAGGGACCAGACACAGCTATTTATTGAAGCCCCTTACAGAAATCTCCAGCTTTTCAAGGCAATACTGGAAAGTTGTAATCCAGGAACACTCCTTTGCATTGCGACGGAACTGACAACTGAGAAGGAATTGGTTCAGGTAAAAACAATCAGTGAGTGGAAAAAGAGTATTCCTGATATTCATAAGAAACCGACTGTTTTTCTGGTTTATCATTAACAGGATCAATTGCAGGGGTTAAATTATAAGTAGTTTTGTCCAATATTGTTTACAATAGACTATTGAAGTTTTTCACTTATGGACACTCTCCTCTCGTTACACGAAATATCGAAGAATTATGGTAAGATTCATGCAGTTGACAAACTGTCGATGAATATCCATAAGGGACAGGTATTTGGTATTCTTGGCCCGAACGGCAGTGGGAAGACTACCACCCTAAGTATAGTTCTCGATCTGATAAAGGCTGACCATGGCTCATTTCAATGGTTTGGAAATGTTCCATCAAAAGAAACACGGAAAAGGATCGGGTCCGTGATCGAAAGTCCCAATTTTTTTCCTTATCTGAGTGCCCAAAAAAATCTTGAAATAGTGGCAGAGATCAAGGATCTGTCCTACGATGATATTCCCACGGTTCTAAAAATGACCGGACTTTACGACCGGATGAATTCCAAATTCAGGACTTTCTCTTTTGGGATGAAACAACGGTTGGCTGTTGCCTCTGCCCTGCTTGGTGACCCAGATGTGCTGATTCTCGATGAACCCACCAACGGACTTGATCCACAAGGGATTGCCCAGATAAGGGAAATCATACTCCGGGTGGCAGGAGAAGGAATTACCATTATACTTGCGAGCCATTTGCTGGATGAAGTGCAAAAGATCTGTTCCCATGTTGCTGTTTTGAATAAAGGAAAGATTTTATTTGACGGGGAAGTCAGTGAGGTTCTTGCAGAAGCTGATTGCATTGAGGTTTCAGCAGATAATCTTGAGCTTTTGGGCAAGGTAATGTCTGAATACCCTCAATGCAAGTCAATTGCAAAAAGTAATGACAAACTCCTTCTCTATTTCAAGACCCTGGTTAAGCCACAGGAGATAAATCAGTTCTTATTCTCAAAAGGAATTACGGTCAGTCACCTGATGGAACGAAAAAGAAGTCTTGAAAAACATTTTCTTGAACTTTTAGCACAGGAATCATGATGAAACTTCTCCGGATTGAGCTAAAGAAGATTCTGACATATAAGATCTTCTGGGTTCTGACAGGACTTTATTTTGTTTTTCTTGCCCTTGGTATAATTCTCGGGGAACACATTATCAATAATTGGGTAGACAGCATAAACAGGCATATTCCCTTACCCCTGCCGCATGTTACCTTATACTTCTTTCCGGATGTATGGCAAAACATTACCTTTTTTGCAGGCATCAGGTATTTCCTGATATTTCCTGCCATCATTATCATCATTTTAATAACGAATGAGTTTACTTACAAAACCATTCGCCAGAATGTAATTAATGGAATGAGTAAGGTTGATATTCAGCTTTCCAAACTACAGATCATTCTATGTTTTTCTGTAATCATAACAACTATTATTGGGATTGTTGCACTAATCCTCGGAATTTCGAATACCGACAGTGCGGGAATGCATCTGATGCTGACAAAACTTTTATTCCTGCCAGCTTTCTTCCTGGAAATATTCACTTTTCTGATCATGGCTTATTTTTGTGCCTTTCTTTTAAAACATACAGGGCTGGCCATTGGGTTTTTCACACTTTATGTGATTATCATCGAACCGGTTTTGTATTTTCTGCTCAAGATCCCTGGGTTACAGCCAAATAATGTTTCACAATATCTTCCGGTAAATTCCGTAATCCGTATAGTGGAGTACCCGGCAATTTCATCACTTCAGCGAATTATGGGGATCACCCTTCAGGATCATATATCCCTGCTGCATTGTGGGATTACAGTGGGGTATTCGGCTCTGTTTCTAGGGGTTACTTTTGTTGTAATGAGGAGAAGAGACCTTTAATAATTACGAAGTAAAAATTACGAATTACGAAGTAGGGTTATAGTTACCAGTTTGCAGTTAGCAGTTTCCAGTCATAAGTTGCTATTGCCTTTTAAGTTTTGCAAGGGCATTAAGTCTTTGAAGAAGTGTGGGATGAGAGTAATAGAAGAAGACGTTTGCAGGGTGGGGACGGAGATTGCTCAGGTTATTCACCGAAAGTTTTTTCAAAGCCTCTTTGAGAGACTCCGGATCATAATGAATTCCTGCATAACGGTCGGCAGCGTATTCATTTGCGCGGGAAAGCATGTTCATGAAAAGTCCCAAAACAAGGGACAGTGGTGAGTAAAGCATCCCAAAGGCAAGTATACCTATCTGGAAGCTCTGTTTCACAGGGATACCGGAGAAACCACTCATGGCCTGGCAAAGCGATTGTGATAATGAACTGTTCTTCCTGATGAACAGAGAAAGGATGAACAGCATCAAAGCATTTTGCAGCAACGACAGGATTATGGATAAAGAGGTATGTTTCTTTTTATAATGACCGATTTCGTGGGCAAGGACTGCCACCAGTTCTTCATTTGTATGATCACTGATGAGCGTATCATACAGGACTATACGTTTTTTCATTCCTATACCGGTAAAGTAAGCATTTGCTTTTCCTGACCGTTTTGAACCATCAATGACATAAATATTGGCGAGTTTAAATCCGATCTTAGAAGAAAAAGCCTCGATTGCATTGCGGAGAGGCCCCGGTTCCAACGGCTTTTGCTTATTGAAAAGAGGAACGATCAGGTTTGAGTAGAACATGGTCATAAAGATCATAAACACTGCAATCACTGCCCATACAATGATCCAGAAATAATTTCCCGTTGATTGATAAATAAACACAACCAGTGAAATCAACCCTCCACCGATAATTATTCCAAGAAAGAGTTCCTTGATTTTATCAAGAATAAAAGTCCGGGGAGTAGTACGGTTAAAACCAAATTTTTCTTCAATGATAAAAATATGGTAAAGTTCAAAAGGTATTGATAGTATTGAAGAAACCAATCCCAATATACCAAAGTACAAAAGCGTTAAAAGAATTGGGTTTTCAGTGTATTTTCTGACAATGAAATCGAGCCAGGCAAACCCACCAGGCAGAAGCACCACCATCATGGCAATAAAAGTCAATGTAGATACAATAAAACTAAATTTATGCTTGTCCTTTTCATATGCCATCGACTTTTTATATTTCTCAACTTCGTATATTCCTGAGAGTTCTGAGGGAAGGTCATCCCGCCAATAGGTGGAGTTAAGATAAGCCAGCATGCGCTCTAAAAGGTATTCGAAGATCAGGATACCGATGATAAGATAGAAAAAGATGGAGGACATATTGTGTTTTTTTGGTGACGCATAACGTGTTAGGCGTGAGGTATATTAATAGATGCCGGTTCTCTTGCGGATAAACCACTCAGCAGAGATGAGGAGAAGAATCAAAAGAAAAACCCAGATGTTACCAGCAAGGTCAGCATACCGTTTCTGAAGGTAAGAAACCGGCCGGATGTCTT
This sequence comes from Bacteroidota bacterium, assembly GCA_026391355.1. Lineage (GTDB taxonomy): Bacteria > Bacteroidota > Bacteroidia > Bacteroidales > FEN-979 > CAIYUC01. The sequence goes on from JAPLDH010000045.1 coordinate 95,681, forward strand.
CCCGCTTATTTACAAGGTTGTAGAGTTGGTTAATGTCATGAGGAGAAACCATTTCACCGTCATGTGACCTGGCAATTTTAAACAGAAGATTATGATCTGCAGTGGTGTTCATCAATTCCAGATTTAAAGCAGAAATGACAAACTCTCCTTTTTTCTCATATCGGTTATTCCCAACTTTCACTGATGCTGTGTACTTATAGCTTCCTATGGGGAAATTTCCTGCATTGAGATAATAGGCTTTATCAGTCCTGCCAAAAACAAAAGGAAAGGTTTTCCCCTGTTCATCAGTGATTATAAGATTTACATCCGGTTCATTTATCAGTTCATAACTCTTATTATATACTTCTCCATCGAATTCAATAAGTTCATTTTCCTGGAAACGGGTTTTAGTTTTTACCCGGAAAAAACTTTTATCTGCTTTAACCGAGAGGTATTGTGCAATTTTATTTATCAATTCATTAAAAACATCATGGTTTCCCTTTTGCTGATAGTCAGATAAACTCCATTTCCAAAGGTTCTCACCGGCTATAATCCCTATCTTTTTTCCTGAATTTTGCAGGAAAAGAATGAGAGGAATATTGGAAGCGACATTCCCGATCTTCTGTTCAAAAAGAACATCTGCTGCTGGTGAAAAATGGAATGTCCCATATGGTGAGAGCAATGGTGGAAATTCCCTGATAACATCGATGAGTCCTTTATCCATAGTGAAAAGCGGGAAGGATTCATTCCATTGGGGAAGGGATTCAACATATGTTGTTTTGGAAGTGGTTATTTCAAGCCCTGTTTTTATTGAATTGAATGAATTAAGGTCGGTTTGGCTGCCGAGGCAAATCAGAAGTGAACCATTGAAAGAAAGGAACCGCGATAAATTTGAAATACCCAGTAAAGACGGAACCTGGTAAAGAATAATGAGATCGTATTTATCAACAGGCCCGGTAAATTCATCGGCCTTATATTCTTCAACTTCAAACCTTAATGAACTCTCAAGTGCGTTACGGAGTACAGAAATATCAGGATGTGGTGACTGGTAGAGAATGGCAATTTTTTGACGTGTTTCCGACACTTCGACCATCAAATCCTGTTGGTTATTTAGCTTGCTAATTTCATCTTTTACAGGGTTAACGATTACCATAAACCTTTGATTACCATTTTCCCTGGCATCGAGCACTGTATTTACTTTGATGGTCGATTGAATGGAAGGAAAGGTTATTTTTTTATTAAAAAGGATCTGATCCTTTCTTTTAATAATGATTTCTGTCGTTTCTCCTTCACATTTATTTGCCGATACATTGATCTCCACAGGGAATTTATCACCTTTAAAGACGGTTGGGTTGTAGTTTATTTTTTTTATAATGATATCCCGTGTGAGGATTGTGTCGCCCATTGCAACAGTAAATATGGGATAGTTCATGTTTAATGTTGAATAATATGGATTTGATCCTTTGTTATATATCCCGTCAGTTGCAAGAATCAAAGCACCTATATTCCTGTTTGAATAGCGGCTTTTCAGATCATCCAGCAGTTCAGAGATATCGGTTTGCCGTTCATGAAAATTTATTGCCGGGTCACTGGTAATTTTTTCACCGAATGAAAAGAAAGCAACATCGTATTTCTTCTTCAGCTGACCGGTCAGATCTTTCAGCTTTTCCTGGTATTCAGTCTTGTAAAAAACAGAATCATTTCCATAAGTGACAGATAAAGAATTATCCTGTGCAACAATAATTACCGGTTTCTCAATATTTTCCGTGGTTTTCTTTATCAGTGGCGAAAGGAGTAAAAATGATATAACGGTGATTCCCAGGAAGCGGAGGATAATCATAGTACTGAGCATCCATGGATGCATATCTTCCCTTTTTGTCCTGTAATACAGGAAAAAAGTTCCTAAACCGCCGATCAGGAGGCAAAGGAAGAAAAACCATACCGGGTATTCAATAATCAGGCCCAACTTGACATCTATTATGTATGTAATCCACCACAGACACAAATTACCTGTCCGTTAACATAGGAACTCAGTTCAGATGCAAGAAAGAGAGCAACATTGGCGACATCATCAGGAGTTCCGGGTCTTTTCATTGGTACGTCTTTGGCAAATGAATCCCGTATTTCCTGTGGTAATTTCGCAGTCATCTCCGTATCGATAAAACCCGGTGCAATGGCATTGCACCGTATGTTTCTGGATCCCAGTTCCTGTGCAATGGATTTTGTAAATCCTATGATCCCGGCCTTCGACGCCGCATAATTAGATTGTCCTCCATTTCCTTCAATTCCCACGACGGAGCTCATATTGATAATAACGCCAAAACGTTGTTTTATCATATCCCTTTGGATAGCTTTGGTAAGATTAAATACCGATTTAAGGTTAACATTGACGACCATATCCCAATCCTGTTCTGTCATCCTCAACAACAGTCCATCCCGTGTGATTCCTGCATTGTTTACAAGGATATCAATCCTTGAGAATTCCTGATTTACGTCATTGATAAGTTGTTCACTTCCTGAGAATGAGCTGGCGTCGGATGCATATCCTTTTGCTTTGACTCCTAATGATCCCAGTTCTTTTTCGAGGTTCACCGAATCTTCATTATAAAACAGGTCAGAAAATGCAATATTTGCTCCATGTTCAGCAAATTTGACGGCAATTCCCCTGCCGATCCCTTTGTTTGCGCCGGTTATCAGAGCTGTTTTCCCTTCGAGAAGTTTCATGAAAGTTCAATTAAATCTTCGCCAAAGGTAGCAAGTTTTGAGGAAAGAAAAGGGCTCTTTTATTTCACTACTATGATCTTCATATAATCCTGATGTCCGCTGACATTCATGCAGCACAAATAAGTTCCGGGGCTGAGATGGGTAGCATATGTTTCAGTTTTGTATTCACCAGCCTGCAATCGTTCATTGAGAACCGACTGAATTTTTTTTCCATTCAGATCAATAATATCGAGCTTAACCCAAGCGGGTGTTTTAATCCGGAATGGAATGGTTGTTGAGAATGCAAATGGATTCGGATAATTTGGAAGTAATTCATCCTGGGAAGGGATAATACCCGAAATGGGTTTTATTCCGGCATAGATTCCATGGGGCCCCGGACCTGAAGGTGTGTAACCATGGCAAACATCACATTTTTTCAGGGTTCCGGCAAAACCCTGTAAGGCAAAGTTCTGGAGATTATCCTCCGACCTGGAACTGGGAAGAATGGCATGTGGCGAGTTATGGCATGTGCTGCACATGAGGTTTCCCATTCCTCCTTTCGATTGACGGAACAATAAACCGGGTTGTTCGGCAAAATTAGCTCCATGACATGAAGTTGCTCCACATGATGGTTCCTGCAACCAGGGTGTTCTTCCCCCTGCAATGGTACTCCCGACATGAGCTACGTTACCATGACAATCGGTGCACCATGTGCCAGCAGAGTGCATGGTATCTCTCAGGCACTGGGTATTGGGACCGGGATGACATTTATAGCAATCAGTTGTAATAATTCCTCCATGGGCTGAATGGATTGCCTGGGAAAAGATTGGAGCACCACCCGACCCGGTGGTTCCCAATGCCGGATCTGCATGACAACCGGCGCAAAAGATAGGCCTGTTGTTGATATTGAAGCCGGATACACTTTCATGAGCCTGGAGAATATCCATTTCGCTGGTGTGACACCCTGAACTGACACAGTTGATCTCGTTAGATACAGGAATTGTATTTAGTGTGGTTGCCAGCACCTCTGCCCCGGAATTCATGGCTGTTATTAAGGTTAACTGATAAGGGTGTTCATTAACGAGATCATTATCGGGATAAGGTGTCAGAGGAATTCCCTGAACATGATAGAAGTTGTTTGAATCAGCCATAGTCCCGCTGAGGCCATACCCTGTTAAACCGATATTATCGGGAAGGTTTACACCAAAGATCTGGAAAGCATAGGTCCAGAAATTTGTTTTCCCGATGGAATAGGTATTTCCGGGTATCTCATAGGTCACAGAGATCCCGCTGGTAGCCGGATCCATTATAACTGGTGCAGCAGTAGATGATCCCTGAAGGATCACATGTGCAGAAATATTGTTATAAGGTGGCAAAATGCACATATTACTGAAATCCTTGTTTGCACAATGCATACCCAGGTCATTCCAGGAAATTACATTATAATAATCTGTTGACGGGGCTTTTGTGTGCTTTGGTGAAAAGGCAACCAGGAGCAATGTGATCAGCAATCCTGCTATTATAAATGTAAAAATCTTTTTCATAATTACATTTAGTTAAATAAGACATTAAGCTTTAGAAATTTAGATACAAATATAATAATTTTGATATTATATTTGTGGAGAAGGTACTCCTCAAAGAAATTAAATCCACTTCACTAAATTAAAATCCTGACGGTGAGGGAGAAGTGGATTTTTAGGAAATAGCCTGAACACATAATTATATACACCAGGCTGATCCAGAGAAATATCACAAGTATAGGTGACTTTGTTCTTTTCAGAACTTTTCAGGGTCATTTCATAGATCTGGACGGGTTCAGCGATCTCATCGTTTTCTTTAATTCCAAAAAGGACTTCCACGCCCAGGTCAGTGCCGGAAAGTTCATTCATGTCAAGAACCATTTCAGCACTGAACGTTTCACCAAGCACCAAAGGTTTTTGTGTGGAATCAGGGATATTGAGTGATACGACTTCTATGCTTTCCCATCCCCTTAGCACATTTCGTTTCCAGGAGGCAAGGTGGCGTGCCATCTCGAAGTTTTTCTCCTTGATTTGTATCGACCTTTGAATGAGTGGGTTATAGAACATCCTGATATAGTCATCGAGTTGCCTTTTCATTGTATAATGCGGAGCAATTCCCGAAATTGTATTTTTAATATGGGCAACCCATTTTACCGGTACTTTTTTGGTATTAACATCAAAATAAAGAGGTATGATCTCTTCCTCAAGCACAGTATAGATCGTTTCTGCATCAAGATCATCCTGGATAAGAGAGTTACTGTAGGTGGCCTTTTCAGGTATAGCCCAGCCTGCATTTTCTCTGTATCCTTCTGCCCACCAGCCATCGAGGACACTGAAATTGACTACGCCATTCATTACCGCTTTTTCCCCGCTTGTTCCGGAGGCTTCCATTTTTCTTTCCGGTGTATTCAACCAGATATCAATGCCCTGAATGAGATATTTTGCCAATTCAATATCATAGTTTTCCACAAAAAAGATCTTTCCCTGGAATTCAGGCGTTTTTGAAATCTCATAGATACGTTTGATCAATTCCTGTCCGGCCTGATCCTGAGGATGAGCTTTCCCTGCAAAAATAAATACGACTGGTTTTTCTTTGTTGTTGACTATTTTTGAGAGCCTTCCCGGATTGCTAAACAACATGTAGGCTCTTTTATAGGTAGCAAAGCGGCGTGCAAAGCCAATCGTCAAAGCATTATGAGGAATTGACTCCTTTATACTAAAGATAAGTTTCGGGTTTTCATTCCTGCGTGTCATTTCTTCATATACCCTGTTTAGTAAATATCCCACAAGGTGACTTTTCAATACGAGCCTGATTTTCCAAATGACCTCATCATCCACGTTTTGAATGGTCTTCCAATAGTCAGGATTTGACTGATCACTCAAAAAGCCCTCCCCGAATTGCCGTTGGTAAAGTTTCTGCCATGCCATTGCAGTCCACGTAGGATAGTGAACTCCATTTGTAACATACCCGATGTGTAATTCATTTGCATAATATCCCTGATAAAGTTTCTGAAACATCTGTTTTGTAACCTCGCAGTGAATGCGGCTCACTGCATTGATCTCCTGGGATAATTTGGCAGCCAGGATACTCATTGAAAACTTTTCGTCGGGATCGTTTTCGCTTATTCTTCCCAGGTTAATAAACTGTTCCCATTTTATATTGAGGCGTTCAGGATAATGGGAAAGGTATCTTCGTACAAGATCTTCCGTGAAAGTATCATGTCCGGCAGGAACCGGTGTATGTGTTGTGAATAAGGTGGATGACCGTACTACTTCCATTGCCTGGTAGAAAGTAAGTTTATTATTCCTGATCAGGTTACTGAGTCTTTCAATTCCAATGAAAGCTGAATGACCTTCATTGAGGTGATAGATATCGGGATGGATGCCAAGGAGGTCCAACAACCTGATCCCCCCTATTCCCAGGAGGATTTCCTGCCTTAACCTGTTTTCCGAATCGCCGCCATAAAGCTGGTGGGTTATTACCCTGTCGTTTTCTACATTTTCATCAATATCCGTATCCAGCAGATATAAAGGGACCCTGCCAACATCCACCCGCCAGACTTTGGCATACATTGTTCTGCCAGGTAATGCAAAGGTGATCTTCTGCCAGTTATTATTCTCATCCCTGACAGGGATCAGCGGCAGATGTGCAAATTTCTGCGGGCTGTAGGAAGCAATCTGTTCCCCGGTTATTGAAATTTTCTGCTGAAAATAGCCATACCGGTACAAAATGCCGACACCAAGAATATTGGAGTTTGAATCGCTGGCTTCTTTAAGATAATCTCCTGCCAGCATTCCAAGACCTCCTGAAAATATTTTAAGGGTATCGTGCAGACCAAACTCCATACTGAAATAGGCAACTGTTTCTTTGGGCTTCCCAGCCGCTTTTTCCATATAACTGTCAAAATGTGCGAGTACTGCCTGAAGTTTACCGAGAAACTTGGTATTCTGACTTAATTTCTGCAAATCCTGGTAGGTCAGGGATTCAATTAATGAGATTGGGTTGTTTTTATTTTTGGCCCATTTCTCCTTGTCAATCATCTCAAACAGTTCAGATCCTTCAGGATTCCAAGTCCACCAAAGGTTTTTTGTAAGCATGAGCAATCCTTCGAGGTTTGCAGGTACGCTCGGTTGAATCAGTATCTTCTTCCATTCGGGTTTTGCTTCGATGGCTTTACTGATAGAGACTGCATGAACCTGTGGTTGTTTACTCCTGAACAAATCGCTTCTCAGGGAGACTTTTTCGAGGGCATGTGAGTATGCCTCATGATAAAAATTCACAAAGTTTGTCCAAAGAGCCAGCCGGGAGATATCATACGCCTCTTTACGCATTTTGAGGACCTCTTCTTCCGATTTGAGGCAATTGCGCTGAACTGTTTTTACAATTTCATCTGTAACGTAAGCATCATTGTTATCATTTCTGTCGATAATGGTGATACCTTCACCAGGATTGGAGTTACTGCTGTTGACCCACTGACCAAATCCGGCAAGCGTGGTCGTTATCGTAGGTATATGAAAGGCGAGACTTTCGAGAGGGGTGTATCCCCAGGGTTCATAGTATGAAGGAAAGATCGATCCATCAAAACCGACCAGGAAATCATAGTAACTGAGGTTGAAGATACCATCCATACCATTCAGGTACGCCGGTACAAATAAAACTTTAACACGGTCTTCAGGACGATTGTGCAGATCGTTCATCTGGATCCTTTTCAGGATCGGGTCATTCTCGGGTTCGTGCAGGCCATGAGTAAGAAATTCATCCACGACCGGTTCAGTGAAATCTGCTTTATCAATCCTTTCCAGGAGTTTTTGCCGGGGGCCTGTCTGGTATGCAGGGATGGTCAGGAAAGCGATGATATTTCTTTCAAGTGGAAACTTATTCAATCTGCCAAGTGAATCGATGAAAAGATCAATTCCTTTATTTTTAAACTCATATCTGCCGCTGATAATAATGAAGATGCTGTTTTCCGGAAGAGGGTGGTTAACCATACCCTCCGCAACCTTCATGAGTTTCAGACGTGCTATGGCCCTTTTCTCATAGTAGAGTTCCTTTTCAGGAACGAATGTATCTTCAAAGCCGTTGGGTGTAACAACATCTACCTCTTTTCCCAGGAACCGGCGACATTCATTATTTGTAATCTGGCTGACCGTTGTAAAACTATCCGTTTCCTCTGCAGAAAGTTTTTCAAGCGATTGTTTGGCGATAAGGTTAAAGTATTCCGCCATCTTATCACCGTCGTAATTCGCCAGATCACGGTACAAAGGAAGTCCATTACCAGCAATAGCCCGGCCGACAGCAGTGGCATGCGTTGTAAAACAGGTGCCCACCTGGGGAACCTTATTCTTTAAATAAAGGATCCCTGTCCCAGTCATCCACTCATGAAACTGAGCAATAATCCTGTCGTGCTGGGAAAGGTTGAAATTGTAAAAGCTTTCGATAACCTTCCCTGCAGCATATCCGAAAAGTGCAGGTTCAATGTAATCCCAGCCCCCTGTGAGGGAATCCAGCTTATAGGTTTCCCATAGCCAGGCAAAGATGGCATCCTTGTCAGAAAAATAGGGAGTAAAATCAATCAGAATAACAACCGGTTTCGAGAGGATATTCCAACGGCCCACTTTAATCCTGAACCCTTCACTCTCTGCTTTCAGTCTCCATGCTTTATAAAGAAATTTATCTTCAAGGAATTCCGGATTCTGATGGGTTTCTTTCCAGACATCCGGGCCAATAAGGATATAATTATCCTTTAATTCCTTGACTAATGTAAGTGTTTTGGTGGATATGACGGTGTAGATCCCACCGACTTTATTACAGACCTCCCAACTCGTTTCAAAAAGATAATCAGGTTTTATAAGAATACTGTCGTTTACCATAACCGGATATTTCAGAATAAAGATTTAATTTCCTGCTCAATTTTCTTTCTGTATTTTGTCACCTCGGCTGTTTTGATAGTTTTTATCTGATCAAGAAATTCATGATACTTCTTCAGTGCAAGTTTCCCAAGGTTCTTTTCAATTTTTTCCCTCACTGCCTGATGTGCACCTTTTGTGGCATACGTAAGGGTCATGAGGTCTACCTTTTTTACCATTTCCTTGATCTTACGGTCAGAAAGATCAAGGATAGAGTCAAAATTCAGTGATTTAAAATTTCCCGTTACTATAACAGACGCTGCTTTTTTATCATCTGTTTTTACTGTTTTTTTTATCGATTGTTTCCGGACAACCGACTTGGTCTTTTCAATAGATTTCCTGCTTTGCCTGACCGGTTCATCTATTTTAAGCTTCCGGGTAACCTGTTTTTGTGCAGGTCTTGAGAAATCTTTTTCCACCCGGAGAATAAAATCTGAAAGTACATTCATATAGTTGATGAATGCTTCATAAGGAGATGGGTAAGGATTAAAATATTTATGAATGGTACCATCTGAGAACCATTTGGTACACATATAATAAAAATGGTCTGTTGTCTGGAGCAACCGCCAGTCGTGTAAAATTTCCGTATCCTGGCACTTGTTCATCTTCTCCTGAACAGAATAGAGTTTTTCGAAAGCCTCGTCCTGTAATTCATTTCCGAGCCATGACGTAAGGTCCCGTTCTTCATCTGCCCATGAAATGGGATGAGTGACATGTATCGGAGCGACCGGCTGAAGTTTTTCAGAAATTTCAGAGGGGGTACTAAAGATGTAATCTGATTTTGAAAAGATGGTCTTCGGCAGTGCCTTGAAAAAGTCAAAAATCCCTGTCTCTTTCCATTGCCTCTCCCCTATTGTTTCATAATCAATAAAGATATTGACAACCTCTTCCCTGGATTCAATCTTGTTGAGCCAACCGACAAATTTCTCTGTGGTGAGTGGCCATTCAGCCCAAGAATGGGTTGAAAACCGAAAACTGATATCATCACTTAACCGGAAATTCCTGAGGAGAATCTTCAGCTTTGGATTCAGGGAACTGCAGTACAAGTAGTTCGGGCTTTTCCATCCTAAAATATGTTTTGCACCTTCGGTGATCATTGTAGTAAACCCCATATCGGTGATCATTTCACCGATGCGGTCGGAATAGATCAATTCCGTATTCCTAAAAGTTTTGGGTTTCTGTCCAAAATAGCGTTCAATGGTATCAGAATGAAGTTTTACCTGGTTTGCAAACTCTTCTTTATTGCTAAGTGATGAAAGCGAGTGGGCATAGGTTTCGGCCAGGAATTCCACGCAACCGGTTTTAGCAAGTTCCTTGAAACTCTGTATCACATCAGGAGCATAAAGCTGAAATTGTTCAAGTGCAATACCCGATATCGAGTAACTTATTTTAAACGCGCTTCCATATTCACGGATAAGTCCCAGCATCATTTTGTTTGCCGGCAAATAACATTTATCAGCTATACGTCGTACAATACTCCGGTTTTGATATTCATCATAATAATAATGATCATCGCCGATATTGAAGAACCTGTATGTTCTTAATCTGAATGGTTGGTGAACCTGGAAATATAGACAGATAGACCTCATATTTTGTTTTGTTTACTTACTAATTGCCTGATTGTATACATCGAGTACTTTAATTGCTGCATTGTCCCATTTCAGGTTGTCAACTTCCGTCCTCCCGTAACGCTGGAACATTTTTTTGATTGCATCGTAATGCAATAGTGCATATATGGCATCTGCCAATGCGTCAATATCCCAGAAATCAACTTTTAAGGCATGTTTCAGGACTTCGGCGACGCCGGATTGTTTGGAAATAACCACGGGAACATTGGAACGCATGGCTTCCAGGGGTGATATACCGAAAGGTTCCGAAACAGAGGGCATAACATATACGTCACTCAGGACGAACATTTTATCCACATCTGATCCTGCAAGGAACCCCGTAAAATGAAATTTTGTTGCCATGTGAAGTTTTGCAACCCGCCGGATCATCCTGTTGAGGAGATCGCCGGAACCTGCCATGACAAACCTGACATTCTCATCTTTCTGCAATACCTTATAAGCAGCTTCAACGAAATAATCGGGTCCTTTCTGGTAGGTTACCCGTCCCAGGAAAGTCACGATCTTTTCATCAACATGCTTCCTGATGCCTGTTGTATCCTGAATATCGACCGGTTCCACCGCATTATGGACGGTGATCACTTTATCCGGGTCAATGTTGTACCTGTCAAGAACGATCTGGCGTGTAAAATTGCTGACAGTTATCACTTTGTCAGCTTCTTCCATACCCTTGCGTTCGAGGTCATAGACATTCTGGTTGACGTTTTCCCCGGAACGGTCGAATTCAGTTGCATGAACATGCACGACCAATGGCTTGCCACTTATTTTTTTCGCTGCAATGCCTGCGGGGTAGGTCAGCCAGTCATGCGCATGTATTACATCAAATTCATATTTTGTGGCAATGGAAGAGGCAACAAGCGCATACCGGGCTACTTCCTGCATCAGGTCATGTCCGTATTTACCTGAGAATGTGAATGTTTTTGAGAGGGCGCTCTGGACTTCGGTAACCAGATGCTTTTGTTCCTGTTCCACCAAGATCGCATATTCCTCCGGGCCAACATATGGAATAAGACCGGAGGAGATTTCCAGGAATTTAATTTTATCCAGCAGTTCCCGGTAATGAACATCCTCGTAGTTTATTGATACATCACTTGCATTTACCAACCTGAATCCATCTTTTGTTTCATCGCCATATTCTTTGGGGACAACAAAAAGCACATCCACTCCGTGCTGGACCAACCCCCTGGTCAAACCATAACAAGCAGTTCCCAGGCCTCCGGTAATATGGGGAGGGAACTCCCATCCAAACATCAGAACTCGCATATACTAAACATTAAAAGTCATAAGTTATAAGTTATAAGTCGTAAGTCGTAAGTCATAAGTCATTAGCCACTAGTCAATAGTTATTGGTCATTAGGTCATTGGGTCCTCAGGAATACAATAGAAGTACTTTGAATTATTTTACTCTGTTACTCTGTCACTTTGTTACTTTGTCAGTCTTTTCGTACTTTTTTATCAGCCAGTTGATCCTCAGCAGTTCCGCCACACTCCAGGCTTGGGAGATTGCGCCTCTGGCTGTATGCGGGGGATCTCCATCATATATTTCAGAGATGGTTCCTATGCCATGTTCAGTCATCACCGGTTCAAATCCTTTATATAACGATTTGATAAGAGGCAGTCCGCTTTTACCATAGATCTTAAGGTAACCTTCTGCGAAGTGTCCCAGCAGCCATGGCCATACTGTTCCCTGGTGGTATGCGAGGTCACGTTGTGCCTGATCGCCATAATATATACCTTTATATGCAGGATTTTTCGGGGATAAGGTACGCAGACCCCTCGGGGTCAGCAACTCCTGTTTCACCGTATTCAGGATATCCTTGCAGATATCTTCATCAACAGGGCTATAAGGTAAAGAGGTGGCGAAGATCATATTCGGACGTTCCGACCAATCCTTATATTCGCCATTGACATGATCGGCCAGAAATCGTTTTGAAGGACTCCAGAAGGTTTCAAGGAATGAACCTGGGATCAAGTCTGCAACGGGTTTCCATTTTTTGATGAATGCCTTGTCGTTAGCCAGTTCTGCCACTTCAAGACTGAACATGACTGCGTTGTACCACAATGCATTGATTTCTACGGCAAATCCTAACCTTGGCGTAACCGGTTTTCCATGAACAACAGCATCCATCCATGTAAGCGCTTTTCCGGGTTCTCCGGCATGGATCAATCCATTTTCCTTCATCAGGATATTGAACTGCGTTCCTTCCCGGTATCCTTCAAGTATCAGCTTCATTTTTTTTCCATACTCCTTCCAGATGGTATTCCGGCTTTCCGTAAATTCAGCATATTGCTGTAACACCCAGAAAAACCATAAAGAAGCATCCACTGAATTATATGCCGAATTATTGCCTGAACCGATGTTTGGGAACAAGGGGCCTTTAAGATCAGCTATCATCGTATCAATGACGCTTTTACAGGTCTTAAATTCACCTGTTACAAGGGTTAACCCCGGAAGCGAGATAAAAGTATCCCTTCCCCACCGCCCAAACCAGGGAAAACCGGCAATAATTTCGGTTTTGTTTCCTTTTTTGACGATGAACTGGTGTGCGGAATTGCTTAGGCAATTCTCAAAATTATTCCGGGGAATCCTGCGTGTAAGCTCAAGATTATAAGCCCGTTTCATCCCGGAGGGCTGGATCTCCTTCGTTCCGGCAGAGAACCATATACTTTCTCCTTTTTTGATCTCACAATCAAAAAAACCGGGAACAAAAAGATCTTCCTGGTATTCGTAGCCACGTTCCATCTCTTCCTGGAATTCAATATTGTAATACCATTCAGGAACATGTGTATATTCATTTTCTTTGGAGATCTGGAGGAAGAGGTCGGTATAACCCTGGTACATCCTTATTTTGATACCATTCGGTACCTGCTCATATTTAGTCTCTACGAAAATATTCTGCTTGCTGAGTTTGTGAATATTTCTGAAGGCGAGAAAAGGCCTGAACCGGAGCTTTGTAGGAGAGTGTGCATCTTCCAGCGTATATTTGATCAGCATCCTGTCTTCGTTGGTTGTAAAGATCATCTCCTTGGTCAGGATAACTCCTCCAACGTTGTATGTCAATTTCGGAATGGGTTCGGTAACAAAATCGCGCACATATTTATGTCCTTTGGGGTTATACACCCCACCCGGATATTTATGTATACCCAGGTTAAATTCGGCTTCCCTCTGGATCACTGTTTCATCCAAAGAAGATAACAAAACATGATTTTCGTTATCAACCAGGGGTTGCGGTGTAACCAGCATTCCATGATATTTTCTTGTATTGCAATTGATAATGGTCGAACTTGCATACGACCCTGCGCGGTTGGACCTGATCAATTCCCTGCTTAAAGAATATTCCAGGTTTACCAACTGTATTTTATCAAAATTTATATAGCTCATTTCAGAAGTGTTCCAATTTGTATTCAAATTTAAACTAAATAAAGGAAACAAAAGGCGGTGCAAATTTACAATATTTACCGGTTTTCTCGTTAATAAATCACTATTAATTTTACCATACATTTGTTTCATGAATATACAAATAATGCTGAGATACAAAAAAATCCTACCTGTAATTGCCATGCTCCTGCTCATTATGGGAGAATTTGCATGCAGGAAAAATGATAAAATTGACACCAGTCCGGCATTGAAACTCAGGTTCTCAACTGATACCGTATTTTTCGACACTGTTTTTACTACGATAGGCTCTGTTACTCAGCGGTTGATGGTGTATAACAACAATGGTTCAAAGGTGCAGGTTTCTTCGATTTCCCTTGCAGGGGGAGTGAAATCGGATTATAAGTTGAACATCGACGGTGTTGCCGCTTCCAGTCTCACCAATGTTGAAATTCCTGCACATGACAGTATTTTTATCTTTGTCAGGGTAACCATCGATCCGAACAATCACAATACACCATTGATATTAACTGATTCCATTGAGTTCCTGACAAACGGGAACCTGCAGAATGTAAAGCTTATAGCCTGGGGGCAGGATGCATGGTTTCATAAGAATGAATCGCTGAAAGGCACTTTTGTGTGGGATAGTATCAAACCGCATGTAATTTACGGGTACCTAAGGGTGGATACCAACGGCTCCCTGACCATCCTTCCCGGGACAAAGGTATATTTTCACAGCAATGGTTATCTCACAGTTTCAATGAATTCCAGTCTATTTATTCAAGGAAACCTTCAGCATCCTGTACGCTTCCAGGGCGATCGCCTTGACGAGTTTTACCGTGATCTTCCCGGCCAATGGAGCGGAATCCTCCTGCGGAGCGGGAGCAAAAAAAATTCGATCAATTATGCCATCATCAAGAACGGGAACTATGGTGTCGAGATTGATTCAAGCGGGACGACGCCGGGTACTATCCTCCTGCTCGACAATACCATCATCGAGAACATGGCAAACGATGGCCTCTATGCCTATGCTGCCAGTGTTGTTTCGACCAACTGCGTGATCGGGAACTGCGGGGGAACCTGCATCAGCCTTTTAAAAGGAGGAAGCTATGAGTTCCGGCAACTCACCTTAGCCAATTACTGGACAACCTCTGTGAGATACTCCCCTGCTCTGTTTATCAACAATTATACCTCGTTCGCCCATGGTGACCAAACCAATGACCTTGTGAAGGCATATTTCGGGAATTCTATTATCTATGGTTCTGAGGATAATGAAATCTCGGTCGATTCTTCTTCACTTGCTCAGTTTACCTATACTTTCAACCATTGCCTTCTTAAAACTACGAAAAACATTGCATACCCTGGCCATTTCGATAATTGCTGGAAAAATGAAGACCCACGGTTCATAGACCCTGCAAATTACAAATTCGCGATCGACAGCGCGTCATTTGCAATAGGTAAAGGGATACCAATGGGGGTGGATTTTGATATTCTGGGAAATTTGAGGACAAACCCTACGGATCTTGGAGCGTACCAGTATAAACACAATTAAAAATTACGAATTACGGATTATTGGAGATCTGTTGCCAATAGGTCATTAGGTCATTCTTTCGCTACTTCACTAATTTCTTCATTGTAATTCCTATATCGGCTGGCGAATCCACGACATATACGCCACATTCCCTTAAAATGGCTTTCTTTGCTTCTGCTGTGTCGGATTTACCCCCGATAATTGCGCCTGCGTGTCCCATGGTACGGCCTTTTGGGGCGGTTGCGCCAGCAATGAAACTGACAACAGGTTTGGTTCCGTGTGATTTCATCCAGTAACCTGCTTCTGTCTCCATGCTGCCGCCAATCTCACCGATCATGACGATACCTTCGGTTTCCGGATCTTCCATAAAAAGCTGGATGGCATCAAGGATCGTTGTACCGGGAATTGGGTCACCCCCGATCCCGATACCGGTGGATTGTCCGAGGCCTGACTTTGTAACCTGGTCGACGGCTTCATAAGCCAATGTGCCACTTCTTGAAACAATCCCTATGGTTCCCGGGCGGTGAATAAAAGCAGGCATGATCCCGATCTTCGTATGAGGAGGAGTAATGATCCCCGGGCAATTCGGCCCGATCAGGCGTACATTGCGGGACTTAACATACTCCTTGACGTGAACCATATCACGGATAGGGATTCCCTCTGTGATACACACCACTACTTTTATCCCCGAATCGGCAGCTTCCATGATGGCATCAGCAGCAAAAGGAGGCGGAACAAAGATGATGGAGACATCAGCTCCGGTGGCACTGACAGCATCAGCGACCGTATTGAAGATGGGACGGTCAAGGTGCATCAGACCTCCTTTACCCGGGGTCACCCCTCCAACTATCTGTGTTCCATATTCGATCATCTGACCGGTATGAAAAGTTCCTTCGCTTCCGGTGAAGCCCTGCACGATGACCCTGGAGTTTTCGTTAACGAGTATGCTCATAAAAGATATACGATTTACAAATGACGATTGACGATTGAATTTTTGATTTACGAATGACGATTGACGAATTGATATAATGCTCGCAAATTTAAATCAATAATTGATTACGGTAAAGAAATATATTATTTATACATTTGCTTAATACGGATGTCCTACACCATCTCATAATTCATACTCATAATTCATAATTCAACCTCATAATTCAGCGCTATAAATACCCACTAAACACAATTGCCATTCTCACTATGAAACACTACAAGATCCTGGTACTTTTTATTCTTCTGTCTGCTACCTCCTGTTCGCCGACAAAACTGATCAAATCAAATGTCAGCCCCGAGGAGGTCACCAACCTCCTGTTTATCGAACCCTTCTCCTTCATATACTATATATCATCAGGTAATACCAGTGATCTGAACGATTCGCTGTCGGCGATCAGGGATCACATGGTTTACGACCTGTTTCATACATACCACAATGAGCTTCATATTACCGGTGAAATCACTTTGGAGGATACGCTGACAGGACAAAAGGTAATGGATGAGCTCGGTTCGCTTATGGGACGAGCGTATCGATATGGGAACCTCTATTACATGAAACCGGCCCCGGTCATCGATTCATTGCTGCGATCCGAAGGTCATCGCTTCGGGCTCTTTGTGTTAAGTAAAGGCTTTATCCGGAAACGGGGGAACTTCCCCCGCGAAAAAGCCAGGGCCGATTTGAAAAATGCCATTCCTTACAAGTTTGAAATTGAACATGTGGCGCCGCGGAAGTCCGCTTTATTCGTTCTGATCTACGATGCCGGGAAGCACGAAGTGGCTTTCTTTGGAAATTCGGTCAAGGAGGAACCACCATTGAACGAGGATCTCTTGAGAAAAAGATTCAAAGAGTTATTCCGTGGATACTTTTTTAAATGATTAAAATGAAGTCTGTAATCTTAAACTTCCATTCAATTCACTAAATCCATAAATCTTAAAAATCATCACCATGATGTTAAAATGCAAACTTACACTGGTTCTGTTACTGGCAGTAACGTATCTATCTGCACAAACCTTTTTACCCAGGGAAGGGTTTTTCCCGGGTACGCTGTTCTTCACGAACGGCAAGACCAAAACCGGCTATGTTGCTGCCCCGAAGCACCCTAATGACAAAAATGTCCTCTTAAAAACCAACGAAAAGGCCAAAGCTGAAAAGGTCCCCGGCGCAAATCTTGACTCCCTGACAATGACTACCGATGATGGCAAGGTCATTACCTTTGAGAATCTGCCATGGACACACAGTAAGAACGGTAAAGTGAAGGACAAGGAATGGTTTTTTCTGGTCGTTAAAGGCTATGCATCGCTCTACCTCTTTACCGACGTTTACCTGGTCACAAAGACAGGGAATGCATATGCCGTAAACCGCGGCAATGGGAATATGGGTGCGGTATTTTCCTATTATATCCGGAAAAAGGGCGATAAAGTATCTCACCACTTTGCTGAATCGAGCGAACAGTTTGGAGTGGTAGGTTTAGGCACGATCCTCAAAAAAGCTGCAGCCGATTATTTATCCGAAGATGCTGACCTGGTTGACAAGATCAACAAAAAGCAGCTGACGCACAAAGACATGGAGGAAATCATCCATATTTATAATGATTTCATGGCGAAGAAGGAATAGGGTACTTTGCGATATCGTGACACGTAACGCGTAACGCGTGACAAATTGAAGCTTCAATTTTAATTGGTATTTTTGTAAATAAACTTAAAAAGACTCATCCCCTTAACCATGGTTGATAAATTTTTTTTTATACTGTAGAGGTGCAGGGAAGAAGGAGAATCACCACTAAGACCCTAGTGGTAAAAAGATGAAAATGAGTATATTCACAGGAACCGACACCATTTGTGCACTCTCGACTCCTGCGGGAATGGGAGCTATCGCCGTGATCCGCATCTCCGGCCCGGAAGCGTTTCCTCTCTGCAGTAGGATCTTCACCCCTGCCGAAAAGGATCTCGACCTGGCATCAGCCCCTTCACACACTATCCATTTCGGTCGCATCGGTTCAAAAAACGACCTTCTCGATGAAGTGCTGGTAAGCATCTTCAGGGCGCCCCGCTCATACACCGGTGAGGATGTCATCGAGATCTCCTGTCATGGTTCGACCTATATCCAGCAAAAGGTACTTGAGCTGATCCTCAGTGAAGGTGCCCGGATGGCGAAACCCGGAGAGTTTACATTGCGTGCCTTCATGAACGGCAAATTCGATCTTTCACAAGCAGAAGCAGTAGCTGACCTGATCATCTCCCATTCCAGATCGTCGCATGACCTGGCATTAAAGCAGATGCGCGGCGGGTTTTCAGAGAAGATCCGGGAACTGCGGCAGAAACTGGTGGACTTTACCTCACTGATCGAACTGGAACTGGATTTCAGCGAGGAGAATGTAGAGTTTGCAAGTCGTCAGGATCTAACGACCTTACTCAACCAGCTTGAATCGGAAATAAAACAACTGATAGACTCGTTTACCATCGGTAATGTGATCAAAAACGGGATCCCTGTGGCCATCATCGGGAAGCCGAATGTGGGAAAATCGACCCTGCTGAATGCCATTCTTAATGAGGAGAAAGCCATTGTTTCGGAAATTGCCGGCACAACGCGCGATGCCATTGAAGATACGATCGTGATCGGCGGCTACAGCTTCCGGTTTATAGATACGGCCGGGTTACGCGCTGCCAGAGACAAGATTGAGAGCATTGGAATTGAACGTACCTGGGAAAAGATAAACCAGGCATCCATCATCCTGTATGTATTTGATTCCTCTCTCTCATCATTCGATGATGTTATGGATTCAGCAAGTGAATTCAGGGAGCTGATCAGTAATACTCCAAAACGTTTGATCCTGGTAGGGAATAAAATGGATCAGCTGGTTGAATTGCCGCACGGGTTCAAAGATTTTGTGGAATATGAAACGATCTTTGTTTCCGCCAAAAGGAAAGAGAACATCCACCTCCTTGCCGAAAGTCTCGTCAACGCTATAAAGATCGACGGTCTTAGCGACAATACGATCGTTTCGAATGCCCGTCACCTCGATGCACTGAAACACGCACTGGAGGCCATCGAGGCGATCCACGACGGTTTAAAAGCACACATCTCCCCCGACCTGCTGACGGTTGAGATACGCCAGGCGCTCTACCACCTGGGCTCCATCACAGGAGAGATAACGACGGAGGAAATACTGGGGAATATTTTCGGGAAGTTCTGCATCGGGAAGTAATCCTCTATCACAATTCAAGCAGATGGACTGAGCCTATCGCATTGGTTTGTTTCTGCGGAATTCCAGCATCAGCAGCATAATAACTCCAGCGGTCAATAACTGACCGCACCCGTTCGATGATCTCCTTGTCTTTTTTAATATTCATCTGTTCGACTCGTCCACCTGTCTGGTCAAATTGAGAGGTATCAGCAAAAATTTTCACGGCGTTGTTAATAATTAAACAATAAGTTCTATTTTTACGGCACCATCGAGTCTTTACGATTCATAATTTCCTCCTGACAAGTTTACTGTTCAATCAATTACAACTAAATCCCATTCACATGAGAAAACTATTTGTACTCCCTGCAATCCTGTTAATACTTTTAGTAGCGGGATGTAAGAAGAAAAGCAACGACAGCCCAACTGCAGACAGTGCTTATCACATCATTGTGATGTCTGACAACCATTACATGGATCCTTCGTTGCTGATCAAGGATGGTCCTAAATTTCAGACTTATCTTATTGACAACGGAAAACTCTTGGTTGCAAGTGATGCAATCATGCGGGAATTTATTGGTGAAGTTCTGAATTCAAATCCAAGGCCCGACCTTGTTCTTATTCCCGGAGATCTTACCAAAGACGGGGAATTGGTTAGTCATCTGTCTGTTCATTTATACCTGGAACAATTGATTCAGGCCGGAATCAAAGTCAGGGTTATTGATGGTAATCATGACATCTACAATCCAAACTCGTATGTTTACGATGATTCAACTTATACAAGGGTTCCGAATATAGGTCCTAATGAGTTCAGATCAATATATTCAGATTGTGGATACAGCGATGCAATAGCTACCGATCCATATTCACTGAGTTATGTATCCGAACCTTTACCCAATCTCTGGCTCATCGTAATTGATGCATGCAAGTATGATTATTCAGTCGATAAACCCTATACTAACGGTGCTATCAGGCCGAATACCATGACCTGGATAAAAGCCCAATTGACCGAAGCTGCTAAGAGAGGAAAAACCGTTTTTGGTATGATGCATCATGCAATAGTAGAACATTTCCAGGCCGAAGATACGTTATTTAATGGTTTCCTTATAGATCATTGGGCTAATGAAGCCACTCAACTTATGAATGCAGGTTTAAAGATTATGTTTACGGGACATTTTCATGCTTCTGATATTTCAGAGGCAACAGGGGATGGAAAGTTCTTATATGATATAAATACCGGTTCTATTGTTGTTTATCCTTGTTCATACAGAAGGATAACCTACATCAAGGATTCCGAATTAATTATAACCACAGATACGATAAAAACCCCGGACTTTACATTATCACACATGGATCCAACGTTTTCAGATTACGCTAGAAGATTAACGCAGAGGGCTGGGGATACGATGTTTACATCAATGCTATATTATCGCTATAATTTATACAAGGATTCGATACCTTTAGAAGCTGCCTGGCGTATTGGTCAACGAATGAGCAAAGCATTAATGGGTAATTTGGCTGGTGATGAAAGTGAGCCTCAGACGGAATCCGATTCGATTTTAAAAGTAAACAACCGATGGAAGATTTGGTCGGATTCAGCCCAACTCAATTTTTTTACATATTGTCTTTGGAATGATTTACGACCACAAGATAATACTCTTACAATAGATTTAAAATCTGGCAACTCGCATTAAAAATATATCAGCGTAACTTGTAACGCATAGCTAATCTGATGTCGCGGGTTACAGGTTTTCCTGTGCTGCTCTAATTCCCCGGGTGCGCTGCAAAATACTTACTGACCCTGTTCGCGGCATTTGCACGTAAATTATAGTAGTAGAAAGCGTAATCATAGCCGTGGTAAACTCCCCGGTGAAAAACAGTGTTCATTTTGTACAATGCATCTTCATCCGCACTGCTGCATATCAGGACGCCCTTGGTGGCATCAATACGGGCGTCGGCGAACTGGGGCACCCGAACAAAACTGTTCGAACCATCCATTATATAGCCTCCTAATCCTTCAGAGGCTGCGGCATGTGTTGAATCGCGTTTCCAGTTGATCGGATTGATAACCAAACCAACCTGATTTCCAACGACCGGGTTCTCTCCGGTATCAACATCCGGAGCCTGGGTATTGTAAGAAATGATAACTCCAAAATCATCCGGTCCTGTCGCGAATCTGAGGTGGGTATTTGCGTCGAGGTAACTTTGTGTTACCGGGGTACCAATCACGTAAGCAGCAATCATTCGTTGGTATACATCCGGGTGGAGTTTCATGTATCCGGATAACAAATGGATCAAAATGTTTGAACCTTGCGAGTGTCCGGCCAGAATAAATGGCCTGTTATTGTTGAAATGTTTGATATAATAATCGAAAGCAGCCGTTACATCCCCGGTTGGAATACCACCAATAAATGCCTCCTTCTCTTCCTGAGAAAGCCTCAAAACATAAGCGGCATCTGCCTGCCTGTAGAATGGTGCAAAAATATTCCCAATGGTATCAAAAGCGGTTGCCTGACAAGCAAGTTCAACCGGAGCATAGGTCAACATTTGCGGATTATCCATTTTGCAGACGGGATCAGTTCCTGTGTTTATCCAGACAGTCGGGTAGATATAAAAAACATCAACCTTTTTGATCACCAGAGGGTTTGAAAGCCAATGTGTGGGAACGGAGTAATCGACCGGAACGTCAGTATCCTTGGTGTTGTCATTTCTCGGGTAGTTCTCTTTCATAGTTAACTTTTTTTATTATTCTTAACAAAAATAAGATTTTTATCATATGTTTAAACCCTTAAAAACAATAAAAGCAACAGGAATAGAGAACAAGGCAGTAATTTTTTCGGACAAGTTAATCTTCGTCACGCGTCACGTCCTTATGTCATATGTCACGATTCTGATAATGTGTGAATGATGTAAATTATATTACTTATTGTGTAACATTTACCTCAGGAAATGGGATCAACTTTGTTTCTGCATACAGATAGTATGCTTTTCAACTATGAGATTCTATCCCTTCATTTCTATCCTGTTCATCGTTGTATCGTGTAAAACCGGTAACGAAAAAATCAGCCCTGTTGTTGAAAACATAACAGAATCAGTATATGCCTCAGGTATCGTAAAAAGTAAGAATCAATACCAGGCTTTTTCAACTGTTAATGGATTGATCCAGGAAATATTTGTCAGTGAGGGAGATACCATTTCAGAAGGTGCTCCCCTCATGAAAGTGCTGAACGAATCTTCGAAACTGAATACCTATAATGCACGCCTTGCGGCCGACAATGCCGATATGTTCGTCAATACCGACAAACTGAACGAAGCAAAAGTGGCCATTGGGACGGCCACGAGTAAGATGAAGAATGACTCCCTGCTTCTGTCGAGGCAAAGCAGCCTCTGGTCACAGGGTATTGGCAGCCGGGTTGATTTCGAGCAAAAGCAACTTGCCTATAAAAACTCGCTTGCCAATTACCAGGTTGCAGTTATTCACTATCGTGAATTGAAATGACAGATTGAATTTGCCGCGAAACAAACCCAGACAAACCTGAAGATAAGTTCCCTGCAAACGGGCGATTACTACATTAAAGCAGAAGCATCCGGCAGGGTTTATAAAATCCTGAAAGAGAAGGGGGAATTGGTCAATATGCTAAACCCTGTGGCCATCATCGGTGATGCAACTAACTTTTTAATTGAAATGAAGGTTGATGAAAACGACATTGCCAGGATCCGCCAGGGTCAAAGGGTACTTTACACCATGGATAGTTACAAGGGCAAAGTATTTGAAGCACTGGTGGAAAAAATAGAACCGCTGATGGAAGAACAATCCAGGTCGTTTACTGTCAAAGCTGTTTTTGTTACCAGGCCACCGACACTCTATCCAAACCTTTCCGTTGAAGCAAACATCGTCATTCAGGTAAAAGAAAAAGCACTAACCATCCCCAGGAGTTACCTGGTTGGGGATTCAATGGTGAAATTGAGCAGCGGCAAAATGAGAAAAGTGGTCGTTGGTCTGAAGGATTATCAAAAAGTGGAGATAAAAACAGGGCTTTCTGAAAGCGACAAAATAATGGAATCTGCCCGATGAACCTCCGTTTGATTGTCAGAATTGCAAAATCGCTTCTGCTTGCCAGGTGGAAACAAACATTAGTGGCGGCAATCGGTGTAACCTTCAGCATCACGATGTTCATTGCATTGCTCAGTTTTATGTCGGGGCTCAATAATTTGCTTGATGGGCTGATGCTGAACCGGACGGCGCACATAAGAATATTCAATGAGGTAAAACCCAATATATATCAACCTGTCCGCATGCTTCATGAGTTTAGGGATTCCTATAATTTCATCAGGTCGGTAAAAGCCGGAAGCAGCAGGCAGGAAATATACAATAGCGGGGCCATTATACATGTCCTGAAAAAGGATTTCCGGGTAAGGGGTGTTGCACCCAAAATAACGGCACCGGTATTTTTTAACGATGGAGCCATTGACATCACAGGCATAATATATGGGATAGATGTATCGGCTGAAAGCAATTTGTTTCACTTTGGGGAGTATGTTGCAGGGTGCAACCCTCTCGATCTTAAGAATGTTTCCAACAGCATCATCCTTGGAGAGGGGCTGGCGACCAAATTAATGGCCGGTATCGGTGATGTGGTGCAGGTGACGACTATTACCCAAGAGCAGTTTCCATTAAAGGTGGTGAGATTTTTCCAGTCTGGTGTTCAGGAACTGGATAAAGTACAGAGCTTTGCCTCAATTTCTACAGTTCAAAAGATCCTGGGTAAGCCGAGTGATTACATCACTGATATCCAGGTAAAGCTTTATGACATAGACCAGGCGCCTGCTTTAGCGAAGGAATATGCGAACCTGTTCCAGGCTGATACCGAGGATATCCAGACTGCCAATGCACAATTTGAAACAGGTTCATTTGTAAGGACCCTTATTTCGTACCTGGTTGGAATTACCCTGCTGATTGTGGCCGGGTTTGGCATTTACAATATTCTGAACATGATGATTTATGAAAAAATGGATTCCATTGCCATTCTCAAAGCAACCGGGTTCTCAGGCAGGGATGTTAACCGGATTTTCATGACGATCGCATTAAGCATTGGATTATTCGGTGGATTGATGGGACTTCTCTTCGGATTCCTGTTTTCACTGGTGATTGATCAAATCCCATTTATCACGGCAGCGCTACCAACGGTTAAGACCTACCCGGTTGATTATAACCCGGTATTCTATTTTATAGGTTCATCCTTTTCAATCGTAACGACCTACCTGGCAGGCTGGGCCCCGGCCCGGAAAGCAAGCAGGATTGATCCGGTCATCACCATAAGAGGCAAATAATTATGGACCCAGTTATCGTACTTCAAGCCAGTCACATCTAGAAAAAATTTCATGATCCGGTTGTTATCAAGGTATTGAACGATATATCTTTAACCATTCAACAAGGAGAGTTTATATCCATCATTGGCAAATCGGGATGCGGTAAATCCACCCTGCTCTATATCTTATCTACTATGGATACGGATTATGAAGGAGATCTTACGATAGACAGTGAGATCATGCGGGGCAAGAATGAGAATCAACTTGCCTTGGTTCGTAATAAAAAAATAGGATTTGTATTCCAGTTCCACTATTTGTTAAATGAATTCACAGCCCTGGAAAATGTGATGCTCCCGGGATTGAAACTGGGCTTGTTTCCGGAAGCTGAGGTAAAACAGCACGCACTGGAACAGTTTAAGAAACTGGATATTGAAAAACTGGCAGATAAGAGATCAAACCAATTGTCGGGTGGTGAAAAACAACGGGTGGCGATTGCCAGGGTCCTTATCAATAACCCGGCGATCATCATGTGCGACGAACCTACGGGGAACCTTGATAAAAAGAACAGTCTCATCGTTTTTAACATCTTTAAACAACTGGCTGAAGAGCATCATCAGACGTTGCTGGTCGTTACTCATGACGAGGATTTTGCAAAGAAAACCCACCGCACCATTGTGATGGAGGATGGGAGAATCATAAGACCGTGACAAGGACGTGACGAAATTAGTCGTAAGTCGTAAGTTGTTAATGCTGTAGAAGTTTCTTAGTGAAATCATAGCCGGTGTCAACTATTTCCCGGATCTTGTGAATATCGAAAAGCCCATATCCGTCTAATCCCTTTGGCTCGATGAATAAATAGCAACCATCAGAAGAACGGTTAATCTTTTCGCGAAAACTTAAATGTACTGCCCTGTCCATAATATCATAAACACCCTCTCCGGGTTTAAATGATTTCACTGGATTGACATGAATGCAAACTACATCCTTCTTCTTATTCAGGAAGGGCTCAATTGGTAAATTATTAGACAACCCGCCGTCAACGAACGGAATACCATGAATTACCACAGGCGGAAACACTACAGGAATGGAACTGGAAGCAACAATGGCATCAATTATATTTCCATGATTGAAAATGTGCTGGGTTCCATCTGTAAAACTAGTTGCGGTCGCATAGAATGGGATTGGAAGATCTTCGAATCTTTTATAACGTAAGTTTTTCTGTAAAAATATCCTTATGTTTTTCATTGATATCAGGCCCATTTTAAACCCGTTCAGGGTGAGAATGTTTAAATTTAGTTTCTCAATGAAGATATCTGTAATCTCATCAGGTGAAAAACCATTTGCCAAAAATGCCCCGGCAATTGCACCAGAGCTAGTCCCTGAAATTTCAGAAGGATAAATACCGCTTTCCTGCAATGCTTTCACCGCCCCTAAATGGGCAAAACCACGGCAACCTCCACCTGACAACACAAAGAGTCTCTTTTTCATATTTTAACGATAGGAATGAATGGATTTTTACATAATACCAAAGGTCAATATCAAAAAGCGTAAATGTGTTATATAATTTCGGAAGAAAATTATATAATTCACACATCCCAGCCCCCATCCCTGCCCTTCCCCCTCCAAGGGGAAGGAAGTGTTAACTGTGTGATGTTTCTATCACGCGTTACGCGTTACCGGATTACCAAAGAAAACCGAATAAGATCAGGGGGATGCCGGTTTTCGAACCAGGCTGTGTAAGCACCAGTTTTTCTTTGCCTTTAATTCCTTTAAATTGAGAAGCGCTTTTTCCGGCACCGCCGATTTCGATAATTATTTTTCGGTTCTGAAAGAACAGAACATAGTCAGGCAATTTCTGCCCTCTAAGGCTTTTCAGATAGTTAACTGTGAGACCGCACCCGGAAATATGATGGATGAAAAATTCTTCACGAATGGCGCCGGTCAACCTGTCCTCGTCGGAACCCTGTGCCAGGTTCGACCTTAATGTTGGTACAAGCATGATTTTGGGTTCCGGCAAGACATTCGCCCCATATGGCAGAACTATTCTTAACAGGGATGTTGCCTCCATCATTCCAATGTATTGCTGGGCTTTGTATTTTGTGATCCCTGTATTCCGGGAGATGGAAGAATAGCTGCAACCTTCGATTCCGGATCTTGCAATGAACAACAGGACAGCCCGTATGGAATGTATATCCTCCTGCGATAATTTTCCAACCGTCAGCATATCTTTCTGAATAACCTTATCCACGGTCGATACGATGATGGATGATAATGGCGACTCAAGACAGGCAGGCAGTGCACCCAAAATCGAATAGTTCCTGAAGTCAGGTTCAAAAGAAAAGACTTTTTGGTATAGTTTTTTATGATCTGCCAGGATCTCTTCCAGCGTCAGGATGGGCAGATCTGTCTTTTTACTGAAGAGGAGATATTCCCGGAATGAAAAAAGCGGAAGGTGCTGAACCGTCAGCCTTCTTGAAAGATCATACCTCCCTTCCGACAGTTCAAGAGATGAGGAAGATGTAAAAATGATATGGATTTCCTGGAAATCAAAGATCTTTTTTAGCTGTCCCTGCCATTCCTTCAAAGCATGGATCTCATCGATCATAAGGTATTTTATACCAAACGACTCCGCAAGGTGTGAAGAGAGATCAAAAAAATCGGTATCGGCAGGCAAAGTATCAGCACTCATGTAAAAGGCCTGATCGAGATCATTGGCAAGCTGCCGAAGCAGGATCGTCTTGCCCGTTCCCCGCAATCCAGCTATTCCAATCATTTGCCGCGTACCGGTCACCAGGTCCTTCAGATGCGGATAAAGAAATCGTTTTAACGGGTAATTTCTGGCCTGTTCTTTTGAAATCCGGTCCAGGTGAATCAACTCTTCTATCAATTTATTTTGTACCATCCGGTTAATTTTTCATTACAAAGATATGCATTTTGGTAAATTTATTTTCAAAATGCAATACATTTTGGTAAAAATGTTTTCAATCGGTAGAGAAGGCGTGACAGAAATCGTGACGCGGAGGCGTGACGGGAATGCATGACAAGAGGCCCTCCATTATTCGCAGAACCCGGAGGTGTCTTCCTGCATGCAAAAATCAAATCAGAAGGCGAGGCCATTTTCTCTGTAATAAAGCATTGGCCCACACCCATGTTCCTGGCATGCACAATGAAAAGATGAGCGGGTTATACTTAAAACCCAGGATTACTATAACAGCCACAAATAGGAGAATTGCAGACCATAAAATGCGCCGCTTCCAAAGAACACTTTTGGTCGGAAACAGGAGATCCCCACATTGCCACTTAAGCAGGACATCCTTCGACAGAGCATTTATTAAGGTAATTGAAGTGATGACTGCCGACACGCTGAGAATGATCCATTGAAAGCGGATAGCTTCTTCCGGCTTCTTGTAAAATTGGACGTCAAGTGCAAACAGCATACCCATGATGCCATAAAAAATAATTACCGGTACTCCGATTTTCGAGAAGACAGCGGCAATTTTTTTCCTGGAAAGGTCTGCAGAAAGAACGATTAAGATGGTTGCCGCCATTGGAAGTACCAACCAAATCTGAGCATAGAAGTTATCAGCCGAAAGCCATATAAGAATAGCCAAAATGCTTCCAAGGACCAAACTCCAATAATGTTGAATCCTGAGGGTTTGATGAATCCTCTGAAGTTCTGCATGAGTGTTGCGCTCGCTGGGCAGATCCGAGGTACATTCCAAAGGTTGGATTGGAAATTCCCCGGTGAACAGGGAGAGTACTTGCCGGGAATCTGCCAGCACTCTGAAAAGCCGTTGTGGTTTTGAAATTCCGGATAACAGACGGTGCAGGGTGTGGACCACAATCTCAGGATCGAAAGAATCCAGTTCCGCATGATAATTCCGGTCCCTTAAGCTGTCCATTATTTCACCCGTAATTACAGTAGTCCTGATATAATCGATTGGCCCTAATTCCGCACCTTTATTCAGCATGGAATGATCGTTGGTATTGGGGGGTAGATTGGTCCTTAAGTTGACCCTGAACTGTCGTGGGTTTTCATTTTCACCAAAGTGGATTGATTTCAAAGGGATTCCTTCGAGATGTCGCATTGCGATGGTTGCCAATGGAAGGAAGAAGAAGAGCATCATTAAACCTACAGCCGGACCAATGGTTACCAATGCAATACCCATCCATAAGGTAGCTAATGCACAGACCAGTGCCCAGGCAGCTTTACCCAGAAATTTGTAAATTTTCTCCACTGGATTCATGTTTATGGTCCCCGACCAGGGCTGTTTACTTCCGGGTATGTAGTTCCATAAAATACCGTAGCCCTCTACCCAAATTCGTCGATACCCGCGTAAGATGCGTATGGATAGCGGAGGTCGATGAACGGTTTGTGGAATACCGGGGGAATCTGGGCTCAACTGAGGAAGTGATTCGATGAAAGCCCTGGCCAGAATAAGTCGTGGTAGTATCACAATACTACCTGCCAAAACTTCAGGTGTTTGATTATTCTCCCGGGGCAACCAATGATTCAGGCAATTGCTCAGCATTTTCGGCTTTGTGGTGGCATTAAGGGAGCGGAGAAAGATTTCAGAGAGATGGCTTTCATCAATTGAATCTACGGGCACCAGTTTGACCACATTTCCGACCCATCCGCCGTCCCTGTTTCTCAGGAAATCAGCCAACGTGTCTATGGTTCCGGATGTGTAAAGGAGCTGACTCACAATTTCAGCCGGTTCGCCACAATCCGCTAAAAGGAGGTTCGATGCATGCAATGTAGCCCTCTCACACTGATCCGGTACTTCACGTAAGGCATTCCATGCCCACCAGAGATTATACAGCCGGGTCGCAAAGCGGAGTATGCGCTTATGAATACGATCATACTCCTCTCCTGATGCATTACGTGCCGTCATAAAGAGTGCTTCGAACAATCGTTTCAGGCGCCCGTATCTGTATCGCCAATGCAAGAAAATAATTCTAAAGTAAATAGTTAGGATAAAGCCAGGAATGGCCAAAAGCAGCCACACGAACCAGCGCAAAGGACCGATCAGGAAAGTGAAGATACCTCCCATAAAAAATGTGGACAAACAAAAAAGGAGCACATTGAAGAATCCGGAAGTAAAAAATACGTCCAGTACCGGGAAGTAAGGGGTCTGAATAAATGAGGTTGTCGTGAGTTCTGATCTTTCCGTGATATTGATACAGGATGAAGAAAGCGTTTCCGGCTTATGTCCTGCTCTTTGGGGTGGATCAACGAGCGCCAGGAACAAAGCCAGGTCGCCTTTCGTGATTTCGCGTTCCATGCTGCATTTCGGGTCGGGCTTGATCCGTAATTTATGCGCGACCTCAAGGTGGCCGAGTTCTTCGGCCAAAACTGAAATGACGTACTGGAGTCGATCACGCGCTATGACTTTAGGAACAGCATTAAGGATAGCCTGTATGCGATGGATGTCACCCGTCAGGATCAATTCTTCGATGTTGTTCGAGGCATTATGAATTTTATCCGCCCGATCGCAGTACTGCTGTGAACCAAGCCTGAGGTCATCCCATTGGCATTCTGGTGATTCAGAAAGAGCTTCGAGCAAAGTGCGACTGTCGGAATAAGCGGCCTCTTCCCCGGCAACCTGGGCCTGACGGTCCAGAAAATGGGTTTTTATAAGATAAGCGACCAAACTGTAATCGAATGATTTTATCACGTGGAAAGGTAATTCCAGAAAAGCTCTTGTTTCTGTACCATTCCACTTCACCTGATCCGGGAAGGACGAATTTGCTCCTGAAGGGTCAGCACGCTTCAGGAAGTATGCACCAATTTGTGCATGTATCCGGGCATTCTCCCTGTCGTCCCCGAGGTAGAGGGCTTCAATGGTATGCTGGAATTCAGCGTGGGCGAAGGTAATTAATTCTCCCCGGTAGGATAAATAGGGTCGCAGAAGTCGCGTAAGGGCTGCAATATTACCCTCTTTATCACCCGGACTGATGATCTCCTTTAATTCGCTATAGCTCATGCCATGTCTGCTTACTCCAATCGCTGAGAGATAGTCCTTCACCAATGAGGCACCAACCGGAGCACCACCCGATCCGCGAAAGCCGGGATCATTTTCCAGCCGTCGGACAATCCAGGTGAACAATGATTGGATCGTACCTGGCAAGGACTGAATACGATCAAAAAACTGGTCATGAGTACCAATGGTTCGCAATTCCTCCAATGCGGACCTCAGGTAAAGGGGGTTTCCTGCCGCTGGTTTGGTCAGCAATATGTGCCTTTGATCTGCCTCCATTTCCTTGTGGTAACGACCCAGATAACTATCTATAATTGCTCCCGCATGGGCATCAGAAAGCGGACCAAGAACAACTTCATACAATGAACCTAGTTTGCGTCGTACTGCTTCAATGGCTGGACAATCCAGTCCACCTATGATCAGCTTAACGTTGGATGGAAGATCTCGGGGAAGCCATGTCATATCCAACGTCTCGTCTGCTCCATCCAGCCTGTCGATCCCATCGATGAGGAGGATCAGTTTCCGGTCTTCAGGTACTTCCAATATCAGTTTCAGGAAGATGTCTTTCAGTTGGGATATATCATAGGGCAGTGGATTTCTGCTACCTGACAGTAATGACTCCAATTCATTAATGATCCTTCGAAGCAGATGAATGAGATTGGTTGAGCCTGAATATGATCCGACAAAATGTGGAATGAGGATATTCCGGGTGGTGTTTTGTCCCTCAGCAAATTGGCGGCAAAAGAAACCAAGAAGAGCCGTTTTACCGCTCCCGGGTTGTCCGCTGAGGTACAAGCACCCTTTACCGGATGTGTCCAGAAAGTGATGAATCTGGTCTAACACGACATCACGGTCACCCAATATAAATTGGTCAACACGCTCTTCGATAAAGTTTTCCATCGAAGAATTTTCTTCGACAAATTCGTGAGATTCTGTGGGGACTTCCGTTCCAAACTCTTCGTTTATACTCACCATCAAGTCGTTGTAAACGTGGTCGCCAAAGATCTTTAGGTCAGTTAACTGTTGGTTAAGGTTGTCCCATTTTGCTGAATAGGTGAATGGATTCAGGCCGGCATCAATAATAGCTTGTTTGAGGCCGGATAGCTGGGCTTGATTGCGACTTCCTGCCGATTCCCTGAATTCACCTGGTGTTGGCTCCACCATTGAGTCAGTCGTTTCTTCATCGCGGAAGTAAAAAAAGGCATAGCCACGACCTTTCAATGTATGGTCGAGGACACCATAATGCACTTCATCGGCGGTTATGGAGCGAGCCTTGCCTGGCGGCACCCATCCGTACCGCCCACCGAGAATGCACAAAAAGCGCGGACGACATTCATCCACTATTTCCTTGCATACTTCGAGTGCATCCTGTTCCGACGTGACGCCCCATCGCAAGTCCACATCCACCAGGTGAATGTGTCTTTTGAGTAATTCCTCTCTCATCTGCGGGAAGACAAAACGCACGATGTGATCCCTCTCTGCCTGCATATCCCGAAAGGTTGAACTAATAAAGACACGGACGGTTTTCCATTTTGAAAGCATAACTTTTCGGCTAGGTCACACAATCTTTCTAAACAAAGTTAATGAGATTCCGGAATGGTACATCGAGTGCCCCAAAATACATGACATCTTCACCACACGCTTTTCAGCCCCCATCCCTGCCCTTCCCCCTCCCGGGGGAAGGAGGGCGTCATGTGTCACGCTTCCCATCACGCTTTTCAGCCCCCATCCCTGCCCTTCCCCCTCCCGGGGGAAGGAGGGCGTCATGTGTCACGCTTCCCATCACGCTTTTCAGCCCCCATCCCTGCCCTTCCCCCTCCCGGGGGAAGAAGGAGGGCGTCATGTGTCACGCTTCCCATCACGCTTTTCAGCCCCCATCCCTGCCCTTCCCCCTCCCGGGGAAAGGAGGGCGTCATGTGTCACGCTTCCCATCACGCCTTCCCGTCACGATTCATGGTCCGTCAATAATGATCTCACCAAGCGTAGTCAGGCTGATTCCCGGGGTAATGATGAGGGTGGCATCCTGACTGATGTGCAAATTATGGCAGGATAACCCGTTTATATTCACAACGGGAGTATGCAGTGCACCGGCCGGTATGGTCACATCATCCATGGAGGCGGGTGTCCCCGCCGGACTCCAGTTGCTGGGATTGCTCCAGTTTCCATTTAGTGACCCGTTCCACGACCGGGCAACCGGGCCATTAACGACTATTACCGTATCCGGGATTGAATATTCCACGGTACAGCTCCCGTTCCGGATCTCTGCCCTGTACTCCCATGAACCGTCTGTTTCGGGTACTTCAGTATATCTCAATAACCCTGAAGTTGAGGGAATATCTGCAAAGGGATCATTGCCGGGACGTTTCTGCCATGTTAGGACGGTTCCTATTGCACCTGTCAGAACCAGGGTATCTGTGGATGATCCAAGGGAGATTACGGTTCCCCCGGTAACGGATCCGGCGAGCGTTGCTGAATCCACATTCACGGGATACTGCGCCCCCCCTGCTCCGGAACAACCATAGCTATTGGAATAATTCACGTGCACCCATTGCGACCCCGGGCTGTTCCAGGTCACGGTGCAGTTGCTGCTTGCTGAACCGCCTGTGATGGCACCTCCGGATGAGACCGTCCAGACATAATTGGACTTGCCTGTCTGGGTTGAATAGACATTTCCGGCCGAACCATCACAAACGGGTGTAGGTCCGCTGACCGTCGGAGCAGGCAGGGGATACACAGTGACGGTGTAGTTGGTAACCGTCCCGGTGCACCCATTGATGAATGGAGTAATGGAATACGTGACCGTTCCGGGACTTGATCCGGGATTAACAAGTACCTGGTTAATGATGCTTCCGGATCCGGAGCTATAACCGGAAATTCCGGAAGATCCTGAGGCTGTCCAGCTAAATGTGGTCCCGGCTACATTCGATGTCAGAATGATATTCGTTGAAGAATTGCTGCAGATCGATTTGCTCAACGGTGAATTTGAAACATTAGTGGTCGGATTGATGGTTACGACATAGTTATATGTGTTCCCGTTGCATCCATTAGCAGTAGGGATTATTGCATAGGTAACCGTTTCAATAGTGAATCCAAAATTCATCAGCATCTGATTGATCATGCTTCCTGAACCATTGCCGTACCCTGAGATCATTGCCGAACTGGGGATTGCCGTCCAGGTGAAGGAAGTACCGGGCACACCCGAGGTCAACTGAATATTCGTATTCATCATATTGCAAATGGTCTTCGAAAGAGGATTGTTGGTCAGATCCGGCATGGGCTTCACAGTGACATTGTATACTGTCGGTGATGGCCATGGGGTACCCGGCGGATTGTCGTAATTGACACTGACCGCCTGGGCTCCGGGCGTGTTCCAGGTAACCGTCACCGTGTGATCTGCAGAGCCACCGCCCGCGGTAATGGTGCCGCCCGCTGAAACGTTCCATACATAGTTGGAGTAACCCGCTTCGGTGGTGTACACATTTCCGGTTGATCCCGGGCAAACAGGGGTAGGTCCGGTAATAATTGGTGCAGAAGCCAAAGCGAAGGATTGCCCGATTACCAGAATACAGATCAAAGCGAATCCGGGAAATGATAATATCTTTTTCACAGGACTATTTTTTCCTGGTAAAATTTCTGAAGCGTTAATTCTACCCTGACAAACAGGCAAAGTAAAACAAAATATTGAATCGGATACGATGTGACATAAAAAAAGAGTGAAAAATCAGTTGTGGTAAGGATGTCATTGAAAAAAAGCCAGGCCGGCCCAGATGTTTCTATGGTCTGAAGCGTTTCCCGGAAGATATCGACCTGGATTGTTTTGATCTCACCAGAGCGCAATTTCTGTCAATGACCGATCATCTCCTGAAAGAAATTCAAGCCCTGGGTTTTGACGTCATAATAGAAGACAAGAAAAGATTTGAAGAGCTGAAGGCTTTCCTTTCAAAGAAATGCGGGATTACGCAACCTGAACAACTAAAAGTAGCTCTGCTTAAAGCTTCAGAAGAAAGAAAACTGAAAACCCGGCGTGTCTAGGATTGGCAAAAGTATGGCGCGGAGACATGTTGGGAAGACGTGATGACTCTACTCCTACCTTCCGCTGAAATACTCAACAATAGAACTTTTCGCCATTTCAAGGCTTCTCAGCCGCGGTTTAAATTGAAGCCGGATGCCCAGGTTCTTCATCAGTGGAAATAACACATCAGCAAGACGATGAGTTGCTGTATAAACAACCCGGGGAAGTGATGTTCTTTTACTAAATGTTTTAAGGAGAATCCCGGGGATCTGGGCGAGCATATTCTCAATTCCATCTGAAGGATTCATTACCTCACTGGAGATTACAAGTTCGCTTTGCTGGTCAACGATAAGAAGCAAATAGGAGAAATATGGACGTTTGTTTTTTTCTCTCACCTGTGCAGGTGTCAGGAAAAAATCTATCTCATAGATGTTTTTTCCATGGGAGGTATTCCGTGCTTTATTCAACAATTCCGAGTTGATGGGGATACTCAGTTCCTCCAAAGACGGAATTAAAATTTTCTTATAAGTATCTCTCCATTTTCTGTTTTCACCGACTTTTTTATATTCTCTCACGAGGAAAACGTCCTGCATATTTGATCCGGAATTCGCATCCCTCTTATGAGATTCAGGACTGATCGCCACTTCCAGGAATTGCTCAAGGAAGTTGACCATGGATTCCTGCTCGCTTTCTTCAAAAAACCAGGGTATCATTCCCGGTCTGAAGCACCGGAACATCGGCCAGGATTTCTTTCCGGAAAAGGTTATCCCAAGTTCCTTCATAACCGCACGATCTTCTTTCTGGATATACTCCCTGTTTTCGAAAGACAGCATGAGCTGGGGTATCTCAAGCACCATATCAGGTGAAGCATCCGGACCGTTCTCCGAAAGCTCAAGAAACTGTCCCAAAGCCCGCTCACCCATGTACACGGTGAGCGCATAGTGTTCGCCAAGATTACCCATAACACTGATAAACCCGATGGTTCCCGTAACCGGATCACGAATGCCGATGATTTCATCTTCATACATGAAACGCCAGGGTTTCAGGGCATAGATACGATTTGCGAGGGTGTACAGTTTAGACCAGTTGTTCATAGATTTTTTTTGCAAATTTGGGTAAAATTTTTGAAAGTGTTACGAATTAGTAAAGGTATTGCAGATTACCAGGTGATGGATGCGACTTTCCAGTATTATGTGATCATAAGGTCAGGATTGCCCCTTGCAGATATATTCCTGGTCCATATTAATAATCAGTATATCCGTCACGGAGAGATCGATGTGCAGCAACTTTTTACAAAGGTGCTCATGACCGGTACAATTCTTCCCATGCAGGATGGAATTCCCGGTCAGTTGAAATCCTTGCAGAATATGTTGGAAGCGGGGATTGTGCCTGAGATTGAAATGGGCTTTCAATGTACACATCCTTACGATTGTGATTTCATTGAATTCTGCAGACAGCCCCTGCCCGTCCCCACACAACCCCACCCCCTGCCCCTCCCCAACAAGGGAGGGGAGTGCGGTTCCCGCAATCAGGAGGCGCTGGATGAATTCAAGGCCGGGCTTGAGTATCCGCTCTATTTCATGGATTTCGAAACAATATTTCCGGCCATTCCTTTACATGATGAGAACAGACCTTATCAGCAGATTCCGTTTCAGTATTCACTGCATGTAGCAAATAGCGAAGAAGCGAAATGGCGAAGAAGCGAAACAATTGAAAATAATTTCGCTACTCCGCTACTTCACTACTTTTTTCTTGGAACTCCACCAACAGATCCCCGACCTTCATTCATCGAGTCATTGCTGGGTCACCTGGGATCCTCGGGCAGTATCATCGTCTGGAACCAGGGATTTGAAATGAACCGGCTCCGGGAGTTAGCCCGCGATTTCCCCGATTATGCACCTCGCATTGAGCCGTTGTTTGACCGGATTGTAGATTTGATGGTTCCCTTTCGCCAGAAGCATCTTTATACCCCGGAAATGAATGGTTCCTATTCACTCAAAGCAGTTCTCCCGGCGCTGGTGCCGGACCTCTCCTACTCCGGGCTGGAAATCCAGGAAGGCGGCACGGCAAGTATGACTTATGAAAGTCTCTACTACGATACTGATCCGAAATCGGTTGCCAGGAAAAGAGAAAATCTGCTGAAATACTGCGAGCTGGATACGTTGAGTATGGTGAGGATATTAGAAAAAATATAACCCTTACTGAAAGAATTGTAAAATGTTATTTTCAACGCATGATAAATAACTTTTTCATTATTGCATTATTAAATAACTTTGAAAGTTATTACATCAAAAAGATATTTGACGTTAAATGCAAGGAAAACAACTCAGGCAATTAGAATCCGAACTCTGGCGGGCCGCCGACCAACTCAGGGCAAACAGCAAACTGACTGCTTCGGAATATTCAATGCCCGTTCTGGGTCTTATCTTTTTGCGGCATGCATATAACCGGTTTCTGAAAGTTAAAGTCGAAGTTGAGAAAGACATTCCGGTTCATCCTCAAAGAGGAAAACGACCCTTGACCAAAAAGGACTTTGAAGAGAAGAACTCGATGTTCCTGCCAGACAAGGCACAATTTGATTACCTGGTTTCGTTGCCTGAAGGCGCTGACATTGGAGATGCCATTGACAATGCAATGAAGCTGATCGAGGATGAATACGAAAACCTCAAAGGTGTTCTCCCTAAAAACTATTCTATTTTCAGCAAAGACTTATTGAAAGAACTCCTTCGCATTTTTAACAAAGAGGTATTGCAGAAAGCTGAAGGTGACCTGTTTGGAAAGATTTACGAATATTTCCTGAATAAATTCGCCATGACAGGAGCCCAGGAAGGCGGTGAATTCTTTACGCCCATGAGCCTGGTTCAAACCATAGTAAATGTTATTGAACCTGATCATGGCATTGTTTTCGATCCTGCATGTGGTTCTGCGGGTATGTTTGTACAAACTGGATATTTCATTGAAAGCGAGGGGTTACAACCTGCAGAGAAAGTCACTTTTTATGGCCAGGAAAAAGCAGAGTTGAATACCAAATTATCCAAAATGAATCTTACCGTTCATGGTTTGGAAGGAAATATTTTGGAGGGGAATACCTTTTACGAAGACAAACATAACCTGCTGCACGGCTGCGATTTCGTGATGGCCAATCCCCCATTCAACGTGGATGGGGTGGATAAAGGGAAAGATTCTGTTAAGAAGGATCCTCGCCTTATGTTCGGCGATAACAAAGTGAATCTCCCGAAAAATGACAATGCCAACTACCTCTGGATACAGTATTTCTACAATTACCTGAAGCCGCCTTCGCTTGTTGCAGCGCCCCCTTCGACAAGCTCAGGGGGCGCTTCGACAAGCTCAGGGGGCGCTTCGACAAGCTCAGGGGGCGCTTCGACAAGCTCAGGGGGCGCTTCGACAAGCTCAGGGGGCGCTTCGACAAGCGCAGAGCACCCTGTACAAGTTAAACCGGCGCCTGAGCCTGTCGAAGGCGCCGTCTCAGGCGGTGGCTGTGCAGGATTTGTGATGGCCTCTTCTGCCAATGATGCGGGGCACAGTGAAAAGGAGATTCGTGAAAAGCTGGTAAGAACAGGTGCCGTTGATGTAATGATGGCGATCGGAAACAACTTTTTCTATACCCGCTCATTGCCCTGTACATTATGGTTCTTTGACAGGTCAAAGGAGCAGCTCCCCTATCCAGAAGGAGAAGGGCCGGGGGTGAGGTGGAAGGACACAGTCCTGATGCTCGATGCCAGAAAGATCTACCGGAAAGTGACCTCCAAGGTCAATGATTTCAGCCCTGAGCAGTTGCAGAACCTCATATGCATTGTCAACCTTTACAGGGGTAAGAAAGAAAAGTTTGAAACCACTGTTAAGAGGTACCTGGAAACGACCTGGGAATTGGCCGGACAAACAGCGGAAGCTACCCTCGCATTGCAAAAGCAATTTCAAATGGTGCACCGGATGGTGAATGATTTTGCCACCCAATATATAAAAGAAAATAAGGATACTTTGGCCTTTGCCGATGCTTTGGTTTTCGAGGAAACTTCAACCCTTAAAGAGCAACAGGATGAGCTCATCAGGATATCTA
The DNA here is from genome assembly GCA_026391355.1 of Bacteroidota bacterium. Taxonomy (GTDB): domain Bacteria; phylum Bacteroidota; class Bacteroidia; order Bacteroidales; family FEN-979; genus CAIYUC01. The sequence continues at coordinate 134,375 of JAPLDH010000045.1, forward strand.
AGTTGGCTGCTCCTGACCTTGAAACCATTGCACTTGCCTGCAGGAATATCCGGAAACCACAGGATAAGCTGATCAAGCAACTCCTTGACGCTATTTCAAATGCAGTGAAAGACCTGCAACTCAATAAAAACAAGGATTGGAAAGATCTGGCCATTAAAGACCAACTCGACCAACTGAAAGCACTCCAACAGCAGCTCAGCGGCAATCCCGATGAAGAAGAACCAGGCCTTTTGCACGAAACCGAATATTTCTGGAAACAGGCGCACTGGTTGCAAAGCAGATTCCCTGCAGGCGCATACACAGATGTGGAAGGCTTATGCAAAGTAGTGACTCTAACCGAAATTGAATCCAAAGAGTGGAGCCTCAGTCCTGGCAGATATGTGGGTGTGGACGCAGCCGTTGATGACGGGATAGATTACGAGGAAAGGCTGCGCGAAATTCATATTGAGTTGGAGGGGTTGAATGAAGAGGCAACAAAGCTGGCTGTCCTGATAAATGAGAACATTAAAACACTGATCGGATGACAGAGTCAAATCGAATTGAGTTAAAAGCAAAACTGACCGATTCAATCGAAAAAGAGGTGATAGCTTTTCTTAACAGCCATGAAGGGGGTATTATTTACATTGGAATTGATGACAAGGGAAAAAGCCTGGGAGTGGAAAACAGTGATGAGGTACAACTTAAAATTAAAGACAGGTTAAAACACAATATTCAGCCCTCCTGTTTGGGTTTGTTTGATATTGTTGAAGAACAATACATTAATAAAAATATTTTAAAGATTATCATTGCCAGTGGACCCGAGAAACCCTATTATCTGAAGAAACAAGGAATGTCAGAAAAGGGTTGCTTCATCCGCGTAGGTACAGCGGCTGAACCAATGACTGTGCGGTTGATCGAGAGTCTTTTTGCGAAAAGAACACGAAATTCCATAGGAAGAATTAAATCAAATCAACAAAACCTGAAATTTGAACAACTTGGATCTGGCATTCCCCGCATACTCCGATCATATCCAAAAGAAAGCTTTCAATTCTCTGAGAACTTTCTCAGAATGACATTTAATAATGAATGGAATTTATCGGAAGAAGAGTTTGAAATTATCCCCCATGATGACCCCCATGATGACCCCCATGATACCCCCCATGATTGGAAAGAACTCTCGAATAGCTTAAAGATCCTGCTTGAAGTCTTGACAGGAGAGATGACAAGAAAAGAAATTCAGGACCGACTAGGATTAAAGGACAGAAAAAATTTCAGAACCTTGTATTTGCAACCAGCCATTGAATTGGAGATTGTTGAGCCTGCGGGAACCTATAATCCAAAAGACAGAACCCAAAAGTACAGGCTTACTGACCATGGAAAAACCTTGTTGAAACAACTTAAAAATGAGAGTGTACGATGAAATGAAACAGAGAATGCCAAACTACCTTCCAATTTCGCCAATGACCGTGGCGGAATTGGAAAACCAGGCAATTTTGCCACCATCGGTGGTAAAAACAGAGGAGCAATCAATTTTGCAACCTCCCGTTGCGAAATCTCTTGATGCAATTGTGCAACTACCTGTTGCGCAATAGCAAATGACCAGATAATCTGAAAATGATGGAAAAGCAGATTAAAGAGTTGATTTTTTTACAACAACATTTGGCAAAACAAGCTTTATCGGAATATTCCGGTTTGGTTGACCATATTATCATAGCTCAATCAACTGATCAAAACTATATTGAGCACACGCTCGATGGCATGCTTGATTTTTGCTTCGATGCTGATATGCTGCTCTTGTTTAAAAAATTGTGTCGTTATTATTTCACCATTAACCCGCAAGCCACGGCTTTTTATATCAACCATTACCGTGAGATGTGGGACAGTGATTCTATTGACAATAAAGAGATGGCGATATGAATTGGGAGACTGTTGAAATAGGTCAGCTTGGTGAAGTGATTACAGGGAATACACCGCCCAGAAAAAGTCCAGAGCTTTATGGTGATTATATTCCTTTTATCAAGCCAACCGATATGGAAATTGATAGAAGATATACTCCTGATCCCGAAGAACGTTATTCCGAACTTGGATTTGAAAAATTCAGAAAATCATTAGTACCCAAAGGTGCAACCTGTGTAGTTACAATTGGAAGTATTGGCAAGAAAATGACTCAAGCATTTACTGATTGTTTTATCAATCAGGCTGTTAATGCAGTGATTCCAAATGAGAATTATGATAATGATTTCATTTACTATCTTCTAAAAAACAATCTTGATAAAGTAAAAGGACTTGATTCCGGAACTTCCTCTGGCAGAGAGAATGTGTCTAAATCAGCCTTTTCAAGTATAGAAGTCAAAGTAATCAAGCATCTCCTTACCCAACGCCGCATCGCATCCATTTTATCTGCTTATGATGATTTGATAGAAAACAATTTGAAGCGGATAAAATTGTTGGAGGAGAAGGCGTTTATGAGTTATAAGTTAATAGTGAAGAGTGAAAAGTTGGAGGAGTTTACGATTGAGGAATTGGCAAATGTCGTGATGGGGCAAAGTCCAACTTCTGATACCTACACAGATGAAAAAGATAATTTGCCTTTTCATCAAGGAGTTACAAACTTTACAAACTACTTTGTTGAACATAAGATTTATTGTAAAGCACCAATTAAAATTGTCGAAGAGGGCGATATTCTTTTTTCAGTTAGGGCACCTGTTGGTAGAATAAATTTCACAAACGATAAAATTTGTATTGGTCGTGGTTTGTGTGCTTTCAGAAGTAAGAAAGGTTTTCAAAACTACTTCTATCATCAATTGAAAGAATTCTTTGTTACAGAGGATGTTATTGGCAATGGAGCAATTTTTAATGCTGTAACAAAAGTTGAACTAATGAAAGTTAAACTGAAAACGCCCAGCGATAAAATCCAGTTTGAATTTGAAAAAGACGCACAAGTAATATACAATTTGATTCGAAATCTTACAAAACAAAACACCAAACTCCGCGAGGCACGGGATATTTTATTGCCGAGGTTGATGAGTGGGGAGATAGATGTGTAAATCATTGATTTAATATTACTTAACATTAATAATAGAATATTTGAAAAATTAATTCACTCAAAAGTGAAATAAAATTTGTAAAATTCAGTTATAAGTGAATATCTTTGCAGTCAAAATATGGGATGATGAAAGGAAACGTTGCACATTTTATACAGTGCAATGGGATGGAGCTTCGGATAATGAAACTGATAAGTTCTTTGCAAAATACGAAAATAAACCGGGTTTTGAAAAAGTTAGCCAACAATTGTTGTCATTTATATTGTTGTCCATTGGAGATGATCATGGGGCAGTTGACGCACTTTTCAACCGGTTTGAAAATGAGGTAACCGGTTTGCTGGTGCAAGGTAAGGTCAGGTTGGGTGAATTCACATACTATTACCCCTCCTTCCCGCTAAGATTATATGCATTGAAAATCACAGAAGAAATCGTGGTACTCTTTAATGGAGGAGAAAAAGATGGCCAAACTAACCAAACCAGTAGCTTAAATGTAAAATGGACGGAAGCCTGTCAGTTTGCAACAAGAATATTGGAAGCATTAAGGACCGGAGAATTAATGATTGGCGAGCCTCACAGAAAATTAACAGACAACATTGGCGGTGAAGAAATTATTTTATAAAACAAAAGAAAATGAGAAGCAAAGTTGCAGATCGTATATTAGCAAACACACCGGAAGAGGTAAAAGTCTTTGCAAGATTGTATGGTGATTTAATAGTCCGTATCAACTCTATATTAAGTGAAAAGACCTGTACACAAAAATCGCTTGCCGGGAAATTGGAGAAGAATCCCTCCGAAATTCACAAATGGCTAAGTGGAGAACACAACTTCACACTTCGTTCTATTGCAAAATTACAGGCCGCGTTGGGCGAGATATTGATTGAAGTACCGGCAGAGAAACCGGCTAAAATATTTCATGCACATTATGTAAAAACCACTTACAGACTAACTGTGCTTAGACCCAATGTACAACGAAAAACAAAAGTACAAGTCTGGAAAATAACAACAACCAAAAAAGAAGTAAGCAATGTTGGATAGAAAAGAATTTGACCCTGAGCAACTTTCCATTATTGAATTCAAATTCATCAAAGACCTGATTGATACACCGGAGGCATTCATAACCGAAAAAGCTGAAGGCTATCAACTTGAAAACAGCCTTCAATTAGCCTTTAATCTGGAAGAAAAACTGGTCAAGGTTGATTTTACAGTTGAAATAACAACCGAAAGTAAAGGTTTAAATAGTAAAGAAACAAGTGGAAGTTTTCATCTGGTTTTTATTTACCGTGTGATGAACCTTGAGGAGTTAGCAAAGCCGGGTAAAAACAATATGATAGAACTTCATCCTGATTTAGGCAATGCGCTTTCATCGGTTACTTATTCCACCTCCCGCGGAATTCTTATGACACGCATGCAAGGAACTGCTTTACAGAATTTTATTTTACCCATCATCAATCCGAATAAACTCCTGCCTAACACTTAGAGATTAATGAACTGGGAATACTCCGAAGATAACCTCATCGAACAAACCGCCATCGATTTGTTTTTCCACAAACTGGGATGGAATACGGTTTTTGCATACAACAAGGAGAGTTTCGGCGAAGGAAGCACCCTGGGACATCTGAATAAAAAAGAGACAATCATCAAAAGAACCTTCTTCGAGAAGATCAGGGAATTGAACCCGGGATTGCCTCAGAAATCGTACGAAGAAGCTTTCGCCAAACTCACAGAGGAAAGCAGCATCAAAACACTGGCTGAGATCAATTTTGAGAAATATCAGTTGATGAAAGATGGCATCCCTGTTGACTTCATAAACGAAAAAGGTGAACAGGTAAAGAACAAAACCCTTAAAGTATTTGATTTTGAAGAGACGGAAAATAATGATTTTTTAGCCGTCCGCCAATTATGGATCCAGGGTAAAAGCAACCGTGAACGCCGGCCGGATATTATTGGCTTTGTCAATGGCATTCCCTTGCTATTCATAGAATTGAAAGCCGCTCACCGGAAACTTGAAAATGCATACAACGATAATTTCACCGACTACAAAGATGTCATTCCAAAACTCTTTTATTATAACGCCTTCGTAATCCTGAGTAATGGCATTGAAAGTCGGATAGGGAGTGTCACCGGGAAATATCAGCATTTCCATGAATGGAAGCGAATCACAGAAGATGATGAAGGAATTGTGGCCCTGGATAGAATTATTGTTGGGGTTTGCGAAAAGAGCCGGTTGATGGACCTATTTGAAAACTTCATTCTGTTTGACAGCTCGCTGGGGAAAATTGCAAAGCTCATTGCTCATAACCACCAGTTTATCGGGGTAAACAAAGCCATTCTGAATTTCGAATTACGATTGACGAATTACGAATCTGAGATCAGGGATCTCAACAGGGAAAGCCTTAAATTTTCAAAGGAGGAATATGATTATCGAAAATCTGAAATCGTAAATCGTAAATCAAAAATGGGTGTATTCTGGCATACCCAGGGAAGCGGGAAATCCTACTCGATGGTTTTCATGAGCCAGAAGAACCACCGAAAATTTACCGGCAGTTATACCTTCCTGATCGTAACAGACCGGAATGAACTGGACACCCAGATCTACGGTACATTCGGTGCGGTGGGAGCTATTCCGGAGGTAAAGGCAGGTTCAAGACATTCCCTGAAAGCGAATAGCGGAAGCAATCTGAAGGAGTTGCTTGGTTCTGAACATCGTTATTTGTTTACTCTTATCCATAAATTCAACTTTGAGGAGGTAATTACTGAAAGGGATAACATTATTGTCATTTCGGATGAAGCGCACAGAACCCAGGGCGGACAACTGGCCCTGAACCTGCGCAACGCGCTTCCAAACGCTTCTTTTATCGGTTTCACAGGAACCCCGCTTTTCAAGGATGATGAACTGACCCGGAGGATCTTCGGGGATTATGTTTCGCGGTATGATTTCAAACGAAGCGTAGATGATGGAGCTACGGTACCGCTTTATTACGAAAACAGGGGGGAATATCTCGGATTGAAGAACCCGGTGATCAACGAACAGATCAGGGCAGTTATTGATTCAGAGGGTGAAGACCTTGACAGCGACCAGCGTAGCAAAGTTGAACAACTTTTTGCAAGGGAATATCCGATCCTGACAGCCAGGAAACGGCTGGATTCAATTGCCAAAGATGTCGTCTGGCACTTCTGTAACCTTGGTTACAAGGGCAAAGGAATGTTCATTGCCCTTGACAAGGTGACTGCCGTCAGGATGTATGATTTTATCACATTTCACTGGAAAGAACTTGTTGAACAACTGGAAAAAGAGATAGTCAAGGGCAGGTTTGATGATCAGGAGGTGCTGGAAAAAGCCCGGGAGCTGCAATGGATCAAGGAAACGGAGATCTGTGTAGTGATCAGCTCCGAACAGAATGAGATGGAAAAATTCAGGCAATGGGATCTGGATATTGAAACCCACCGGGAAAAGATGAATACCCAGGACCTTGAAACGAGGTTCAAGAATGAAAACGATCCCTTTAGGTTTGTGATAGTTTGCGCCATGTGGATCACGGGCTTTGACGTCCCTACCCTTTCTACCTTATACTTAGATAAGCCTCTTAAATCACATACTTTGATGCAGGCCATTGCCCGGGCAAACCGTATCAGTGAAGGAAAGAACAACGGATTGATCGTAGATTACATCGAAACCTATACAGCCCTCCTGGATGCCTTGGCAATATACGGAACAGGAGGTAAAGAAGGAGGAGATGCTGATGGAGAAGAACCTGAACCTCCAGTAAAACCAAAGGAAGAGTTGATCCTTCAACTGGAAAAAGCGTTGGTCAGTACTGAAAACTTTTTAAAAGATGAAGTCTCTTTCGACCTTGCGCAGCTGATCAATTCAAATGGTTTGGAAAAACTTGCAGCCATGGAGAAAGGTGTAAATGCCGTATACACAAATGATGAAACCAAGAGTAAATTTCAAATTTTAGCCCGGGAAGTTTTCAAGAAGTACAAAGCACTTCAACCAGACAGGGTATTGAATCAATATTCACCCAGGAAGAATGCGATCGATGTCATTTACACGGCTATTGAAGACAACATACAAAGTGCCGATGTAACAGAGATCATGAAGAAAATCCAGCAGGTCGTTGACGAATCCATTGAGAATATGGTGGCCGAACCTACGCATGATTATGGAAAACTCATAGACCTGAGTGGACTAAATTTTGAAGCATTAGAGCGACTTTTTCAAAAATCCCAAAACAAAAATGCTGCAGTTCAATCATTGAAAGACAAGGTTGAAAGGCAATTGAAACAAATGGTAGAGCAGAACCCACTTCGGGTTGACTTTTACAAACGCTATCAGGAGATCATTGACGAATACAACCGGGGGAAAGATTCTGTCACCATCGAAGAGACCTTTAAAAAACTGATCGAGTTCGTCAATTCTTTGTCAGCCGAGGAAGCCGAAACAAAACGGGAAGGTTTGACAGAGGAGCAAAAAGCAATTTTTGACATCCTCAGAAAACCAAATATTACGGAATCGGAAAAGAAAAAAGTGAAGGAAATTGCGATTGAACTATTGGATGAGCTTAAAAAAGAAAAATTGAAAGTCGAGCAATGGTCTGAAAAATCTGTAACAGCAGCAGCCGTTTTTAATGTAGTAAGTAAAACACTTTTTGAAGCCCTACCCTATCCCACTTATAGAATTGAGGATATCGATTTGAGGACACATTTGGTGTATGAACATTTAAAACATCAATATTTTGGAGGAGGAATGAGTGTTTACGGGCAATATTAACAAATTGAGTAATTATTGGTTTTTTTATAATGACTCTTTTTTCTTATGTTGTACAACATGATAATGGATATGCTCCAAATCCTTATCATGGTTGTTTACATCAACTTCGAATCTTCGGATTCCCTGAAATCAATTTTTAAAGATGATTTTGATATAAGCAGGCTGATCACAGCCCTTCAGATCGAAACAGGAATTAAGATACGGTCCGATAATACATTGATCATTTTTGATGAGATCCAGGAAGCTGAAAGGGGTATCACCTCCCTGAAATATTTTTGCGAGAATGCTCCTCAGTACCATATCATTGCTGCCGGCTCCCTGCTTGGGATCACCTTGCATCAGAAAACATCCTTTCCTGTCGGGAAGGTGGATTTTCTGACCCTCTACCCTATGTCTTTCAGTGAATTTTTACTGGCATTGGGCCAGGAACAGCTATATGAACAGCTTCAACGCAATGACTGGCCAATGATCACGAGTTTCAAAACAAAACTTATTGGCCATCTCCGTCATTATTATTTTATCGGGGGCATGCCTGAAGCCGTAAGCTCATTCCTCAGTGAAAATGATTTTGACAGGGTCAGGACCATCCAGAAGAGCATTTTATCAGCGTATGAACATGATTTTTCAAAACATGCGCCCGCAGAAATCGTTCCCCGGATAAAAATGTTGTGGCAATCCATTCCTTCCCAGTTATCAAAAGAGAATAAGAAGTTCATATATGGGGTAGTTAAACATGGAGGCAGAGCAAAGGAATTTGAACTTGCGCTGGCCTGGTTGACAGATTGCGGACTGGTGCATAAAATTCAGCGCATTTCGAAAGCTGCCATTCCGTTGGTTGCGTACCAGGATCCTTCGGCATTCAAACTTTTTATTCTCGATGTCGGACTGCTGTCTGCCATGGGTGGCCTGACTAAGCAAACAATTCTTCAGGGAAATTCAATATTCAGCGAGTTCAAAGGAGCCCTCGCTGAGCAGTTTGTCCTGCAGCATCTTAAAACCCGGCAATTCATTCAGGTTTTCTATTGGTCATCAGACACTTCCACCGGGGAATTGGATTTTGTTATCCAAAGTAACGACCATGTCATTCCTATTGAAGTCAAAGCTGAAGAAAATCTCCAGGCAAAAAGCTTGAAATCTTTTCATCAAAAGTTCAATCCAACCATCTCAGTCAGAACATCAATGTCTGATTATCGCAAAGAGACCTGGCTTATTAGTGTTCCATTATATGCTTTCGATTCATTTCCTTTCTGAACAAGCATTCGATTGCGATAAAGTAACAATTTTTTGAATTTAATAAAAACTGAACAGGTACTTAGTTATATATATACTAATAATCCATATCACAATTCTGACGAGGATTACGCGGTTTTTCACCAACAAGAAATTTGAACTTTTTAGACGATTTTTATGCCATTTTTTGTACCCCATTTGTACCTCGTATGTAACATATTGAATTCCAGCACGAGTTACTTTCAGCATCGGAAAGTAGGTGACAAGTGACACATAACACGTAACACGTGACGAAAAGCGTGACGAAAAATCGTGACGCGTGACGCGTGACGAGAAAGCGTGATGGGAAGACGTGACGTATAACACGTTAATTTTTTCCGTCAAATGTCACGTCCCAGAGGAGGGTGTATGGGGAGATTTCATTGAATAACCAATTTTATTTCTGTTGAACCTTCATCCGAAATTAGCTGAATTTCATATAAGCCCGGATTTAAACGATCAATTGAGACAATTGTTTTTTGTTGGTGAAGATATCCCGAGAGGATGGTCTGACCGGTGAGTGAGCGCATAAAGTACCTGATATTGTGAAGGTCATAGCTACCCAGGGATATCTTAAATTCCGTTGTTGCAGGATTCGGAGATACCGTGAAGAGTTCTTTGGGATGATTATCATTTATTGCCACAAAATAATAGTTGCAATCAGAACCCCACAGACTAACGCTATTTTCACTTATGCAAAATGTTCCAGATCTTATGCCGAAAAAAGAATAATCGATCGGAGCGAATAACCCCTGCCAGCCTCCCAAGCTCTCGATGTAATACTCATATGAATCATTATTGAAGATAAATTTTCGACGGGGTTCGCCATTGTTTAAGAAGACAGTATCAATGGCTGTTAGTACGAACGTTTGTCCACCGGTAGCCCAATCTGCAGATTTCAGTGTATCCCCTACCGAGAGTGAGAAATCATAAAGAATTTGGGTGGAGGGCATGAAGAAAGGATAATTTATGTAAACTTTTTTAGCCACCGTATCCTCACGTAAATGATAATAAACCATCCTTGAAGCCGTATCAATTCCTGTTAAGGGAGGACATATAATAGTCGTCCCCACGGGATCTCCGATAAACGGATACTCCCTTGACTGCTGAAATACCAGGCCATCGATGATGGTATCGCTGCCGGTGAAATAGTACCGTTCCACATCAGAATAACAATTCTGAAAGATCGGTTCATCTGAATAGGTATAATCATCCCAGTAAGTATTCAATCGTATCAGCTTATGATAACTTTGTGATCTTGATTGAAGCGGAGCAAATCCGAGACAGATCAGGATTCCTGCAAGACCCAGGATCAGCTTGAATTGAGACGCTTTTGCCCGGATGGTAATGCGTTTGTTCCGGGATATTGTTGCTGACGCGATCTTCACCATTGGGTTCAGGAGGTGTTCTGCTTTGTTGGGGCTGAATCCGGTTTCGGATAAGGGCTCCTTAACCAAATTAGATTTGTTCATAATCTTTGTATTAGACAAATAACATGTAACTCGTTATGCACTGCGATTTTGTCAGTAACCTCTCAAATAAACGGAAAGCTAATTATGCAGATCCACTACCCAGTCGCCGGGTTCAAAAATTTCAAATTCAAAAATTGCGTCGAATTGTGCCTTATGGAGCTTATTCCATGTAGTATATGTGACTTTAATTGTCACCGGGAAGATAATATTTTCATATCCCACTGATTGGCCCAGGTTTGCATCGGTACCACTGGAAGTGGTGAGCATTAAGTTCTCGATAGTAGTGTTTCTGGCTCCGACCTGGTAAAAATTAATAAGTACCCGGTCTTTTCTCCCACCCGATTTGTTGATCGTATAACGGTCAATACTGACACTCTTCATAACCACGGGTTTTGGCGGCAAAGGCCCTTTGTACAGATCTTTGTCCCAAAGACCTGTCATCGCTGTATCCTTCCCGTTCGATCTGAACTTCATGGTCCCTTCGCCCTGCCTTAAACCCTCTTCCCAGTTTCCGACATACGAATCACCGTTTGCCCACGTATAGGTTCCTTCACCATGCGGGAGGCCTTTTTTAAAACTGCCAACATAGGTATCCTGTCCAATCGCCTGACCGTTGCCCTGTGCCAGTCCGTTTTTGCACTTTCCGATATATTTCCCTGCAATTTCAGGTTTGAGCACTGTGCATTTATCCTGGGCCGTAAGAGGATAACTTAACCAGGTAAAGAGAAAGAAGAAAATGATTTTCGTCAGATTTTTCATAAAGATAGCTTTGATTATTGTTCGACGCTGATAAGTCAGTTTTTCATCAACCTGCCGTCATTGCCAGGCCTGTTGGTGCTAAAATTTCCTGACCATTCCAAATATACAAAATAACCGGATGAGGTAAACAGGTTTTTCAAAAAAGGAACTCCCTGACAAAAATGTTAATTGTCACGCGTCACCTGTCACGATTTCATTACGTGTTAGGCGTTACTATTTTCTGATCTTGCCTGATTAATGCAAAATCAATATGAATGAAAACAACATTATTGAGCAACAAGGAAGGTTTTGACTGTACTTCCATTGCGGGTACCCAGATGGACCGTATAGAAACCCGGGCCAGCCGGGATGTATTGATATCCCTGTTCTGAGATGCTTCCCCAATAAAAACAATTTCACCTGAAGCAGATTAACGGTACCGGCTGCAGTTATCGATTGTGCGGCGCAGAAAAGGGTGACAACAAACAGGGTTTATAGGATCCTTATTTTCATATGGGAATGTATTGTGTTTTCAAAGGTAGGGTAAATTCAATCATGAATTATGCCTGTTAACTCGAATCATTTTAATGGATTATTACCTTTGTAAAAGAATTAAATTGAAAAAGTATGATTAATACAATAGTGCTCAGGAAACACGGAACAATCGCCAGCCTGTTATTCGACGTCCCTGCATTGGCCTTTCTCTATTTTGTGCCTGCCTTGTCACATCTGTTTGCTGCACCCATTTACCTGCTGGAACCGATGCGAATTGTGCTGATACTGGCCATTGCCCATACACAGAGGAATAATGCATATATCATTGCTCTGACCCTGCCCCTCTTTTCATTCATTATATCCTCCCATCCAGAGATATACAAAAGCCTGCTGATCGCCGCAGAATTGCTTTTGAATGTGATCCTGTTTTTTCAGCTTTCGAAAAATTTCAGGAATCGTTTCGCCGTCATGCTGTCAAGTATTCTGATCAGCAAAATCTTCTATTACATGCTGAAATACTTCATGATAAATTTTGGGTGTATTCATTCTTCGCTGGTCACTACCCCGCTTTTGCTACAGGGAATTACCACGCTCCTATTCAGCGTCTACATCTTTTTCATACTGCCGGAAAACCGCGGAGAAAAAGAGTTCCATTGAGGATCGGGGTAACACCAGCTTTCGGTTAAGTGCGGTTCACAGTTTAACGATCTTCCGGTAATACTCCTTTACCCCGCTTTCAAGGCGTAACAGGTAAGTTCCGGGAGTCAGTCCCGAAACCGTGATCCGGAACAACGGAGCATGTGTAAGGGTGCCAGTGGTCATGATCCTGCCATGCATATCAGTAAGTGTATAGCTACGAATCCTTCCTGCCGGATCACTGATGCAGAGGTATGTTTCTGCAGGATCGGGAAAGACCGCTATATTCAGGATATCAAGATCCCCGGTGGAACCCGGATGGAGTTCATGCACCTTGATCAGTTCAATCCCATTGCCACTCCCCAGGTTACGGGTGTATTGCTTGTTCAGGGAGTCATTCCAATGTTCATGCACACCGAGGGAGGCAAACATGACCTTGTCGGTATCAGGATCGTATTTTATCCCATCAGGCCAGCGCGAGGAATCCGCAGCCTGGTGGAGATAGTCATCTACGCCATACCAGTTCGGACGGTTGTCGGCGATGGCAGGTCCGTTGTATTCTGTCCGGAGGAAATCATGACAAACCGATTCGATCGCCACCGGGTCGATCGACATGAAAAGGGATGAACACCAGGTATTGTTGAATGGGATGGATTTCCATTTCTGTGGTGCCCCCCCGGCATTTTCACCTGGGTAGAGACCATCTACAAGATACAGCAGGGTCTTCCCGCTGAGCAGTTTATGACTCATTATATCGGTCTGCACACGGTACAGGCCGTACCCCAGCCGGACAGGATCATCCACGTTTCCCATTAGTCCGTTGTGCAATTGCATCGCCCATTGCCGGGTGAAGGAGCCGAAATGGTTCTTTGCAGCCAGGGTGATCCCGGCGGCGCTATGGGCTTTCATAGCAGGGACATTAATCAGGTAATCCATCTCCTCGAAAATGGTGAACAATTTATCGGAAACCGCATCGGGCATTACAGTGCCATGATCGGAAAAGAAAACCTTATCGGTGGCGGTAACTGCAACGGGGGTTCTTCCAAGACTAACAATATCAAGCTCTGTATGAATAAGGTTGTTCCCGAGCACATGCACCCCGGGAAACTCGCCATGCCACAGGTCATAAAATTCCTTGTAGATATTGCGTGCCGGGTCGCCTACATAGATCATCTCCTCTGGAACTAAGGCATGATGCACCAGTTGCCGGAGCAGGGAGAGCACCACGAAGGGGTTGGTTTCTGAGGCAAAGTCGTTGATTGTAGTATCGTCCGTCCGGCCCAGGTCGGCTTGGAACCGTCCGTCAGAAAGTCCTCCCCAGGCAGTAGTCTCGTTGATCTTGATGAAGATCTTCTGCCCTGTTGTGTACCCGGCATTGCCATTTCCGTGATCTGCATTGAAGTAATGGAACAGGGTATCCCAGGCACGGGAGATATCGGTCTTCCCGGTAAGGTTTGTCAGGCATTTCTCCATCATGCTGTCGATGACAAGCTGGTTGTTGTTCTTTGCCATGAACCAGGCATCGTCGCCGGGGTCAATGATCCCGTTGTTATTGGAGGTATTGGTACAGTTCTCATTGGTTGCCGCCGGATTCCACATCCAGACTACCCTGCCGGGGAATATTCCCTTTGCCTTGCCGATGGGATCGTTCGGTGTAAAATATCCGGATCCGGAAACATTCCGTGCAGCCTTCAGGTTCTTTGGCATCTGAATGGATCCGAAAAGCAAGGCCAGGATGGCGCCTGCCAGGAATATCAAACCCAGGAAGGTGTCAGACCTGGAAAACAGCGTCCTGGCACGTTTCAGAGCGGCAGTGGAGGTTCCGATGCCAATAATGTAAAGTACGAAGCCCGACATGAAAGGAGCGGTAGCCCGCATGCAAGGATAAGCAGCCCGGCTGGGTTTAGGGATGACCCGGATGAGGAACCAGGCCGTAGCCAGGAATCCAAGGGTGAGGAGTACAATGCGCGGCGGGATCCGCTTTGTTTTCATCCATGCAACGATCTTTTGCAGATGGCCGGGCAGGTATGGAAAAGGATTGTTCATACTGGTTGAAAAACAGGCCCATTAATGAATAATCACTACTTTCTTTACGACCAGGGATTCTTTTGTCATTACCCTGATGAAGTAGATGCCTGATTGGATATCAGAGATTTCGAGCCGAACCGGGTTGGGGTATCCGGTAGCTACCATTCTCTTGATACAACTTCCCTGGGTGGTTATGAGTTCGATGGTTGCATTCACTTTATGGGATTCAATTTTAAAAGCGATATTGATCAAATCAGACGATGGATTCGGATAAATTTTTACCGTATTTTGATTGGTCTTCAGGTTCTCATTGACACCAAGAAAATTTTTCCCATCCGGCAGCCGGTTGGTTGCAAATGCGTTATTGACCTCATCCGTCATCGACCTGAGTTTTGTAAGAGAGCCAAGAGGATTCCCTGGGGTATAATCCCTTGCCCAGCCAAATGCTATGTCAAGATCCTGAACATCACCTGGCTTGAAGGTAAAAGGGCCTGTCACCCCAAGTCCGCGGCGGTCGCCAGGGGCATTAGCTGCTGTTGATTCTGTCCAGTTTTTAGGCCCGTTTGGCGGGACACACCCAACCCCCCAATTCAGTGTATCGGATTCTCCCGGGAACATGAAATGACAGGCCGGCCCATAGCCACCTGAGGAAGGATGACCATTTCCTCCGTAAATTATGTCTGTACTGTCTCGCCATTTTCCGTTCATAAGCTGGTAATATTCCGGGGCATAATTTGGATCTGTCATATATTCAGGAACACCTGAAGTTGAATTATTGAAATATATGAACCGTTGGAGGCCCAGCCGCTCATTATCGACAACAGAGTCGCCGAAATTCAACCCGTTCACACTGGCATCACACAACTGGTTCCCGTTCAGGTCATACCGGGGGTTGTCAAGGCCATCCGGGTCCATATAAGGGCCGGCAAGAATTATCACTGATTGTGTCGGAGGATTTTCACCATAAGCTTCAGGCTGTCCGGAACCATCGATAAGGGTTCCGTTATACCCATAATACATATTTCGCTCTGCATCACAGCCAATATAATCGTCATAGGGATATCCGAGATCAATATCTGTGTAGACACCCAAAAAGGTGCTGTCGTATATATTTTGGGAACGGTTATATATCCTGTAATTCAAAAAAACCGTATTGTTCAGCGCCGAATCACCCGGAATATTGAAAGCATAGGCCATTCCATGAATTTCAATCCTAAGCTTTTGCCCCGTGGATTCAAGATGTTCTCCCCTGTCGTCATTGAAAATGAAGAATAAAGCCTGGTCTCCGCGTATTTCAGGATAATCCCCATCATAGGGATCATAGATGCCGTCACCGTTAAGGTCAAAAAACGGGGCTAACCGGGGAGCCTGTCCAAGTCCGGGATCTCCGTTACCCGGCCAGGTCAGGATATCATGAACCGGTGTATAACCCGGCTGCAAATAATGTGTCCGGTGATACTCGATATCGCTTCTGGTCAGGTTCCAGATATAATTCCAAACCGTATCCTGATGCGATGAATAATTTATGGAATCCATAACCGGTCCCACGTAGAAATCGGGTTTTGTCCCGGCAAATGAAAAGTCCGGCCCCTGCCGGTAACGTTCTCCTGCAAAATGAAGCAGATTCTGAATATCCTTCCCTCCTATCCATAAAGAATTTGAAAAAACAGTGGTCTTACCACTTCCTTTTGGCACTTCAAATCTCGCCTTTTTGAAAAAGAAATGAAGGCCTGAAGCATTAAAAAGTGCATTAACATTATTGACATAGAGGGAATCGTAACCCTTGTCCTGGATCAGGGAGGAGAGGGGCGCCCCGTTGGTATCGGTGGATTTCAGCGTCCAGAACGTGTTCTGAGCTGTTGCCGTAATACTTGAGAAACATAGTACAAACAGCAAAATCATACCATTTCGTGGGAGAAACTGTGTTGTCATGTCTTTTGGTTTAAAGGATTGTCGCTAATATTTTAACTAGTAAAAATAATCAAAAAATCTGAAATTTAGCCTGGTTTCTGTCAATTATCAAGTTATTAATGTTTCTTAAATTCCGCCAGGATAATGCCAGGGTGAATGCCGAGCAAATGAAGAATATCACGATTCGGCAATACCTCCTACATATCCGATATTACTTACGTAATTAAAACTCCAGGTAAGGTCGAACGACCGGCTTGTTTTTGCTATGTACATCCCGTTACGGCCGTACCCGGTCGCTATTACGAAGCCATTATCCCAGGTTTCGCAAAGGGTACCATGCCCGTTGTTGAATGAAAAGTTTCCTGAAATGATCCTCTCCTCAGGATTGCCGGATGATCCGGTATCCTTCGTCAGGATTCCGGTGTTCGGGCTAAACAGACATTCTTGTCCTGGTGGATATTCGGAAGCCGGAACACTATTTTGAGATCGAATTTGTATAGTCATCCACCCATTTTTTAATATCATCCGGATTCTTTTCCAATTGCCACATATATTTCACGGGTCCGTAAAGCTTGAATGCTATAAGGTACTTATTCGGATAGCCGGAATAATCGCCCGTGCAGGCATTGTTGAAATGTATCTGGGTCGCAGGATCGCTTGGGGTCGGGGCCGTTCTCAATTCAAGACAATACTTACCCATTCCCGGGTCAAAAAAATGGAAGATTGTTTCAAAGAATTTCTTGGTAAGATAAAATGGAAGATTCAAAGTCAGATCGAAGGTATACCCCAGGTAATCCTCCCAGCCGTCTGATGGTGCTTCTGGTCTCATAGGAAAATAAAAGAGCTGGCAATACTTAAAATGAGGAGGCATTAACTCACCGGGTTTCTCCGGGAAAGATTTAAAATACCAGTCATCCGTATTATTGCCGGATGTAACTGAGGTACCGCAGCCGGGATAATGAGATACTGCGAGGACATTCAAAGAACTTCCACTGACTGTCTTATTTTCGCGATGTGCTTCATCGGCGGGATCAGGCCTCTGGAGGTTGGCAAACTTCTCTCCTGAGATCCAGATATAGGCCATCAACGGGCCGATTTTAACTGACAAGGTGGCTTTTGGGGTCACTTTATTGTCAATCACCAGTTGGGCATCAACAGGATCATCCAGGTTAAAATCAGGGGCCTGGGCTTCGATCAGGTTATCACTCCATTTAATGACAGTAACAGGGGATTGTTTTTTGCTGACTTGAAAATAATTATTTACTGAGGTTGATTCAATATATATTTCAGTATTTTTTCCCTGTGTACCTTCAAATCCACTTCCGTATATCCAGAACTTTGCCTTATCATAAAGCGGGGTTTCATCCGGTGCATATTGAATGGAAGCGATCTTTGGTTCTGAGTGTTTTAAGTAGATCTCCCGGGTGATCTTGAAGCTATCCTGACCGCCTTTCCATAGGGTTATCGTTCTTTGAACTCCGAGGTTACCCTGGATCGATCTGGGAAATCCCGGGAGGAAAGCCACAATGAAGTCGTTGAACCAGCTTTTCTTCCATGTGCCGCCATATGGGATCAGCTCAAAATCATAATGCTTAGGCGGTTCATTGGAAATTTCTTCCTTTCTCAGGATCTCATACCCAATCCAGACCCCGCAGTTGTTATCCGCTTCGCCAAAGTTCATTCCATAGATGATAATGTAGTTGTTATCATAAACAGAGAAGGCCCCGAGGGCAGCAGAAGACTGGCTGCTCTTTAAATCTTTAAGATATGAGGGATCCGTAGTCATTGTCTGGATGGATGTGATATTGGGAAGTTTAGTTGTCGGAACGGCATTCACAGGCACGGATTTGATGGACTTGCCATTGAAAGTCGCTGTGACCATGCCATTGTTAAAATCCATCAGTAATCCCGGGTTTGGTATAGGCAGAGGCAAGGCAGCCGGTAAAGTGAAGGTTATGGAATTGTTGTGCAGCCTCGCTGTAACGATTTTGTTTTTCATTTCCATCGAATAAGCCGGGTACGGCATTGGATCCGGAAGCGCCCCCGGATTGAACTGCTGAACAGCACACTTCTGTAATAACTGCCTGTGACCGATTATTTCAGTTGTACGCTGCTCAATATACACTTTATTGAGACTTCCTATACTATTCGCCACAACGGTTTTCCATTTGTTATCAAAAGCGTTAAGCTGATTCATATATGCAATGGTATCTATTTCTTTCAGCTTGAGCAGTGGCTTTAGGTTTTTTACGACCGGGAAAAGCCTGATACCGGATATGCAACTGTCCTGTTTTGACGGATGAGGAATGTTTTTTTTCAGCCAGCAGACAGCCCTGTTGCCCTGTTTGCCTGGTGCAACATAGGTCCACGAATCACATTCGGGATCTTCCAGGCATGCTTTCCGGCACCGGAAAGGCAGTTGCTCTTCGCCGGCAGGAATGATGAAAGACTTGTAATCCGATCCCTGCAGGTTGATCCCGCCCCTGATCTCAGGACCCGCAGAGGGTGACCATTGGATCTTCTCAAATTTATCCCCTTGAACTCATGGATTGACGGGCCACTCTTTATCCTGATCTTTTGCCTGATAAGATTTTGTCCATGATGTGCAGTTCTCGTCATATTTTGGGGCGGAGAGTGCTGATTTAAACCAGCAATACCCGTTTTTTCCCTGTACCCCCGGCTTAACATAGGTCACGGCCCTGCACTTCGGATCATTCAGGCAGGCATTCACATATGATTCAACGGATTCTCCGGGTTTTACCTCCACGGTTTTGTAATCGCTTCCCGGAAGATCGTGAAATTCATTTTTGGACATGGTAGGTTTACCATCATCCTGTACATTCGCGGATCCTTCATGCGTAAAGGTCTTTATCCCTGATTTGCAATGATTATCGTTAACATATGAAGAAACGGATGATTTCAGCCAGCAAACTGCATATTGACCTTGTTGACCTGCGCTGACAAACGTATAGGCTTTACAATTGGGATCCCTGAGACAAGCATCGATACATGCCTGGCAGGTTTCACCCGGTTTTAACTCAAAGTGTTTATAATCACCTCCCGGGATGTTTTGATTCTCAATTTTCGACACTGAGGATTTACCCAAATCTACCTTCATAAACTTTACCTGAGCAGTCAGTGGTGACCAAAGCAGTGCAAACAGCGCAACTGATGTCAAAAACAAACATTTACTTCGCATAACAAATTAATTTACGTTAATGAATGCATTACCAGAATCAAGTGAAGACGAGTAGTACAAGGAGATTAGCTTAGGCCACGTTCAAAGCTTAGCTAATACTATAAGCAAGATCTCTCTGTCAGAATTTAATATAAATAGGAACAACTTTCAAGATAACTTTCTCCAAACAAATATATAACAAAAAGTCCGATATTTTACATGAACTTTGAAATAACCGCTAATTTAGACTACGTGAGGTAACGAGTTCTGAAACTATGCAAGACTCGTTTCCGGCTGATGGGTAATCTTTGCCGGACAGGTTTGATTACCTGCCTGCATGAACCCAGGATCTGGACTAACAGAATGATAACTGTGATGATGACTGATGAGACTACTTTTATTTAAACGAAACACCTGCTTTTTCACTAAGCTTTGATTCGCCACCAAGATTATTGCAGACTTTAACAGCATACTCATAAAGACCTCCCCCTCTGCTAAATTGATCGTCTGTGAAAGTATTGTTTGATGTATCATTGAATCTGGTGTACTGTATCAGGCCTTCCTTGTTAAATGAACGATATATCAGGAAGTAATAATTCCCCTTCAATTTCTCATAATTCCACCTGATTGTCACTATCCGGGAAGTCGAATCATACGAAGCAGATACATTTGTCACCCCTGGTAGATTTCCGGTGTAATATGGTCTTGCAGTTACTGAAAATGATTTTGGAGAGCATAATCCGGAACTGTCAACGGCGATCATTGAATACTCGTACATGACATTCTGTTTGACAGTTGTGTCGACATTTGTGCTTTCATTTTTCTTTAAAATCGCAAGCGTATCCCATGTTTCCTTTCCCTTTACTTTCCGGAACACAACCTGGTAGCTTAGGTCTTCGCTCGAGCTTGAAACAAATTTCAGGGTGACAGTGGATTCAGTGACAAATACATCAGTAATGACCGGCGCAACCGGAGGAATGATGTCAGGTCTTTTAACAACAATAATATCGGAGAATTTTGATTCATTGTAGTGTTTATCGAGGGATGTCGCTCTGTAATAAACATATTTTGTGAGTGTCATTAATGAAACTGTATCACGAAAAACAGTATCTTTTGAATAATCGACCGAATCAACCCCAAAGGACTCAATGATGGATGAGAATTCATGTTCCGGAGCATTCGCCCTCAGTATCCGGTAACCCATGAAGTCTCTTTCCGCGTTTGATCTGATGATCAGGGTCACTACCCCGGTGGAATCCATGGCCCCCCTGATCCATTGAGGCCTGGCAGGCGGTGTGGAGTCGATCAGGGCAACCAGGGCCGGGAATGAGGATTGTCGGTTCCCTGCCGTATCGACTGCCTGTACAACGTAGTAATTGATCCCCCCTGCAAGAAAGGTTTCATCAATAAATTCTCTTGCAGAAGGGGGTAACATGTTTTTTGTAATTATTTTAAAAGGACCAAGGCTGCTTGTATCTCTCCCGATGATAAATCCGGCAAGATCTTTTGCGGCAGGTTCAGGCATTGTCCAGGAAAGTTTTACTTTTAGGAGTTCGATGTGTTTTGGCTGAGGCAGAAAAGGAGCCCCTGGAGGCGTTCTGTCACGGCCCATAGCCGTGACGGTGCCTATCAATTCCTTAGTGGCGAATGATGAATTCCCGTAAACCCTGTAGAGATAGGGTTTATAGTTGACAATCATTGTGTCCTGGAACCCTTCAAAATCTTCTGCTGACAAAGCCTTATGCCGCAGCGTCATGAGTGGAACTTTTGTAAGGACATGAAACGTCCTGCCACCGTCATCCGAACGTTCAACCAGATATGAGGATAGGTTCGTATTGGCCGTCCATTTCAGTATAATATTGCTGTCATTTTCTATCGGAACGATTTCCCTGATAAATTGCTTTTTATTGTACATCTCCACTTTGACCTTTACATACCCTGTATCAATTTTATAAACCGGGGATTTCCCTGCCAGGATGACCCGATAGGCATATTCATCCCCTTTTTTAACATTTCTGTCAATAAACCGCAACCCCAGTCCTTCAGCCGCTGAACCGTTTCTTTCGGCACAGATCAATGCAAAACCGTATTGCATCTCCAACCGGCTTTTTTCATCCTTGATCTGCCTGATGTCTCCAGCCGGAGCGAATCCTGAAATGTCAACTGCCGAATCCTCTTTTCGGTTAAGGAGAGTATAAGCCAGACCAATATATTCAGCACCAGCGCTATCATTCTGGCTTATGCTGTTATTGATGGCGTCATTCCATTCATTGACAGACCAGGGTTTGATAGGGGATGTTCCGATTGGATTGAACTTTCCGTTTGAACCATCCGGAAGTATCCGGGCTTTTTCAAGGATATACCCTGCTTCAGTACCGATCAGCCAGACAGAAGGTTTTGACGGCGCCCATTGCAAAATTACTGCATCATCATAGGAGAGATATATCAAAGCAATCCTGACTTTCAAAGAGCTGTTCAAATCTTCCCGGGTCGTGCTTTCTTTTTGTTCGATTCCTTTTGTAACCTGCCCATAAATATTGACATTCAGGAAAAGCATCAGTAGTATATAAATCGTTTGTTTCATTTCATACCTCCTTGTAGTTTAAGCGTTGGCGCTGTATTTTGAGATGCACCTCACGGAATCGTTAGATATTTAGATGGAGATGATCCCGGTTTTGTTTGAGACACGGGAATCTTTTTTGCTATCAATTTCGAGGTTTCGAAGGCAACCGATCTTGATTCAGTGATCTCCTTTGAATTTTCATCTTTCGCTTTTCCCCAAACCCCGTTCTTAAGTTCCCACAATTGAGCCGTCAGGTTCAATTTGTACCTGGTCGTATCAGCAAAAGATCTTGACTCGGTGGTCACCCCGGTTTGAGAATAAAATTCCAGCCAATAGGAATACTCCCCCATGGCATTGGCATCCGGACTTCTTACCAGTTTTGGCTGCACTACATTGGGAGACTTTCCCTGTGGCAATGTTTGCTGGTTTTTTATCGTGGCAGTTAATACGGGATTCGTATTGAACGCCGTGCCGGAACCCAAAACTCCCTTTGGGAAACCCGGATTTTGGTTTGCGGCAGGCACAACACCGGGTGGATAAACGGGCCCCAGGTTGTCAAGCGTGGCAAAGTATTTTGCCTGGAATGTTCTTGATTTTATTGTTCCGTTCGACTGCATCTCTTCAATATCAAAGGTCACATCCGGCGTCAGGTTATACGAAACGCCAATGGTTCGACCAGGGTCAAAACCTGTGGTTTTATCTTCAGGGTTAACCAGTATGATGAGGTTTTGCAGTGTTTTTATCGCATCTTCCTGAACATAGGTTCCATCATCTGCCGGAGGTGAAGGTGCACATTTATCCCCGGTATAGAAAGAGGCGTGAAAATCACCTGATATCCAACCATTGAAAAGGTGATATTCACCTTTAATTTCTCCTTCAGCCCATGTCGGGTTGGGAAATCCTGCCGACAGGTACCCCCCGATTTTGATATCTGCAAGGGTCAGATCGCATCCATTGGGATTCTTCTTGACACAGCACGGAAAACAGATGAATTTATCACTGGGCACGACATGAATGCCAATTCCTGCTTTAAACCATGCAGCTACGTTCCCCGTCGTGTACCATCCCTTATAACCCTCCGGGCAGAGAATATTCGGTGGATATTTCAAAACCGACAGATTGATCTCAAAACCACCGCCAATATTATATCGGAAGAATACACGAGGAGGGATAATCATTTTATCTTTTTCTCCCGTGCCGGCAAAAAGCCCAAGGCCGAAAGAGAATCCTTTGCCGTATTTTGCATTATCGTCGTTGGATACAACTACCTTCAACTGATCGGCATTAATTCCAACGCTTTTCAACCCGTCCCTGGTTTGCTTCATGAAGTGGTAATCGGATGTAAATGACCCGAAATCATTTCCGACCATCAGGTAGTTATTTACTTCGAACTTATTAAAAACCGTGACGGTGTTCAGATTGTTGGGTGTTCCAAAAAGGAAATACCATTTTTTTGTCTTCCCGTTGATATCAAGGAGAAGATCCACCTGACCTTTCAGCGGGGGTTTATCGATCGTTACCCGGGCATTCGTCCTGAAATGCTGGGTTGGTAAATCATAGTCAATCGATACACTCCCGAACACAGGCGATTGATCGCGGGCAGTTAATTCGGTCATCGCCCATAACCCTCCTTTAAACCCTATTTGAAGCAGTCCATCGCTGGTGGTATCGAAAGTAGCCTGCAGGGTAACATCGGCATTTATGGCCTTTGGAGAGGGATAAGTGCCCATGACGGCCTTGGCCATAAAGCCCAGGCCTGCCGATCTGCTCGGAATAAAAGGAGTGCCTGAAATGGTCGAACGCATTGGTTTATCGGTAATGGCAATGGAGGGCATCTTTGCAGGTTCTACCATCATGTGACGCCAAACCCCGGCTCCGAACCCGTAAAAAGCAAATCCGGTCAGGAAGGGGATCCCGGCAGTTGGTGGGACAATCACTTTGGCATCTGCATACCAGTACCTGTACAAATTATCCGCCCGGCTCGTATCGTAATTATGGACCGGATTTACTGAAAAATTCGTTGAGCCGAAACGCAGGGAAGCGTCCACCTCTGCCTGGATTGAGTTGAAGGTCGCCTTGACCGTGCCATGAAACCCATTTCCGTACATCGGGTCATCCGAGTAGAACTCAACCATCCCATCCAGCTTTACTGCCGAGAAATTGGAAAACACCTTAATTTGGCTAATGGAAACGGTATCAAATCCGGGCACGAATTTCTTTTTCGGCGACCGTTTGATGGTGCCGATCGTTTCAAAGGAGCACCTGCCTCCAATTTTATCTTTATCGAGGTTTACGACCAGGTCAAAATCAAGTCCTCCCCTCAGGATTTCATCCCCTTTATTTGCCAGTTTTTTCGATTTGATATTTTCGATGGAAACAGGAAATCCCCCCAGTTTCTTTTCATCACTGGCGAAACTCCAGGTGCCTTTGTCGAAGACCATTTGATTCGTTTCCTCATCATACGACAGGCCCAGATTCTGAAACTTCATCCCCATTGTTATATTCCTGATTTTAAGGATCCTGATGTTTGACCAGGTGAAATCCCCGTTCAGCCTCATGTCGAATCTGGCAGTTTTATTGATCGTGAGGTTGATGCAAGAGGTGGGCAGAAGTTTCAGCTTGGCATCGCTGAAGAATTTTGCAGTAATAGCATCTTTGGGCTTCATGGTAAATTGAAATCCGTTGCCGTCAACAAAAAGCGCCTTGTAGTTCAGGGCGTTCACCGGGGAACTTTCAGAAACCGGCAGTACTATTTTACCGCTGATATAAGCTGTATCCAAAGAAGAACAGACCATGGTGAACCTTATCGTATCAATACTGGCCCCGAGGCTGGAGATGTTCGCATCGGGAAAATTGATGATGTTCTTACCAATGATTCTGCCGGTGATGCCTTTTTTGTTGATGATGAGGTTGTTAAAATCAACCGTTATATTTTGTGCTGGATTCGAATAGGTGGTGAAATTATCCGGCAGCACCAGTTTTGCCGTTTGCATCCAGAAGCCCCTGAATGTAATCGAAGAATCGGATTTGAAATTGGAAGGGAACCGAATCCCTGCTGGATTCCGTTTATCGGAATGATCGTACCAGATGTTCTGGGCTTCAATCATCATGCCCTGCGTCCCGGTGATCGTTGCTTTAGGGAGGGTTGCCTGTACAAGCCAGTCGTTCCAGTCAGAAATGGTCGTTTTTATCGTTGTTTTTACACTGTCTGTTTCATTATCTGGCGCAGGTTTCAGCCACGCCCTGGGGAAGAAGACATCCATCTCCAGACACAATTCCTTAAAACCATTGCAATCCCATGTGATGTAAGTCCCGCCGGAGGCTCCCTGCTCCTTCTTAAACACCACCCAGTACGTATTCCATACTGCGTTGCCCCTGAATTTAATATCATCGATCAGACCCAGTTTACCTGTCTGTACAGATGGCATGCCCGGTGAAAAGATGATACTGCTCGCTTTGAACCCCAGGGAGTCGCCTTCGTCAGGCAGTGGAAATATAGCCACGCAATTGAGCATCGCCTGCTTCGGTTCAAATTTCATTTCCGTTATAGCGATGGTAAATTCATCGTTATTATTGAGTCCCAACGGCAGTTTAAGTGGCATATCGAACCGCTGACTTAAATCCAGGGACTTGATCAGCTTTGGTTCAGCTAAATGGAATTTTTCAAGCTTGTTATGAATCCATTGATCCATTAGTTTAGCATGACGGGGGACCCAGTTAAAGGAACCGGGGCCGCTATTGAGATACCATTGGAAGGGGAATTGTACAGGCGGGTTGTCCTCTTTCTGAGCCAGTACAAATCCTTCGTAAACCTGGTCGGCCGTATTGATCTTGATCCCATCGAATTCCACCGCCACCGGGGTATGGAGCCAGTTGACCACCACTGACCCGGTTCCTGACAACGCGGAACTTGAACCGTTCGCGGAAAGTATCTTCATCTTGAATTTCCCAAGGGTCACGACTTTATTTACGAAATCTGCCGGGGCTTTTGCTGACGCAGTGGTATTTGTAATGTTCGGCGTCTTATTATTATCCTGGCAACCGGATGTTGTCGGATCAGGTGGCGGCGTATTCGTGGCCGAATAGATAAAACTGCATACTTCACTCATGCCATGATTTCTGAATGTCACTTTATTACCGGGGTCAATTGCAGTGACAACGAATGCGTAAGTACTTCCAGCCACCAGAGATGGGTCGCTGGCGCCAAGCAAAAGCGTAACGATTGTTACGGTTTTTTCAAAAAAGACCGGATGGGTGGCCGAGTTGACGGCATCGTTGATATTCCGGTCTGACGGGAGCACTTCGATGATTTTCAGGTTATATTGCGTATTGGCCGGGGCTCCAGGCGGCATTGACCAGGAAAAGATAAGCGCCTGTGGCATGGAAGGGTTGACCTGCTGTCCGCAAACCGGCTGAAAGATGACAGGTGGTTCCACATTGGAGACCTTGAACGGTGCGCTGCAACCCATTCCCGGCTGCGAAAGCAGGGTTCCATTAGAATATTCGTGTGCCTCCAGGCACAAGGTGTAATCACCTTCCGGCAAACCACTTCCATAAAGAAGTTCATTTTTTGTAATTCCCACAAAAATTAAATGGTCTTCATCAAATGCCTCCTCTATATTCATTTTCGTCATGAATTTCGATTCCCCATTTTTCAGAAACATGGGCGTCGGCATTTTGTAATTCGGATCTGTAAAGATTTTGATGCCTGCTCCTGTAAAGGATCCAAGGACATAAAAATTTTTATTAACTCCCGTTCGATTGGTGAAATAGGCCATGATTTTATTGGGTTTGGAGATGTAATCATAGATTTTGGACGTGTAGGGTGGCGATACATTGACTGTAATTTCCATGTATTGTGCTTTCATTTCCGTGGTGAACATGGTGCAGATCAAAATGACTGACCAAAACCTGATGCAGAAACTCCTGTTTCCGGTAATCTTCTGGAACCGATTAAAAATTGTAACCATAACTAATTTCTCCTTTTATTTCATTGAACGATTTATCCGATGATCCGGAACCGGAATAATTACCGGTAAAATAGGTGATGAACCGGATTGTATGATGCTTAACTATCTTATAGGCAGCGATCAGGTTTATGTTGATTACCCAGGTGTTTCCTGTTGTACTTTCTGACCGTGACAGTGAATTACTACAGTCGATCGACAGACGATCTTTCAGGAGGGACTTTGAAATACCGAATGTTCCTCCCAATCCGGAATTATCGAAGGATGAACTTTTACTCGTATTGTAAGTGAAGCCACACGAAAAAGTCCAGTTATTTTGTAAAAACCCGAGGGAATAATTTGCCTGGACTACCTGGGAAGAAAACTCCGTAAATCCGGCTGTATATTTATTGTGATCGTTGAATTTCGATAAATTATAGACCAGCAAAATCTGGTGACTCAATTTGGTATTCATAAAAAACAACCTGGGCATCAATGAAAAATTCCAGTTCACCTGGTTTATGGTTGTGTTTTCCTGCAAAAGCATCCGCCCGTCTTTCTGGTTTGTATTGAAATTGCTGTAATTTGCATTGATTCCGAATTTTGAAGACGGATTGAATGAAAGGTTGACATTCCCGATCGTCCGAAGAGTCGTCGCCTGTTTGGTCCGTTTTAAATTATCCCGTTGCAATCCTATGCTCCCGTTCACCGAAATCTTTCTTTTAAAAATCGTGAACGACGGGTTGATGGTGAGGTTCTCAACATCGTTGTTGAAAAAATAGGCGCCCATTGACCGGTAATTGGGATCAATCCGTTTATACTCAAGCCTGAGTGACCAATTTGTGGCTTGGTATTGTAAAGAAGAACGGATGGCTGTGTAATACTCAGACGAGGCGTTGACAACAAGGTACTTATTTAAACTGATGAGAATCGGTGAAGAATTCTCCTGGAGAACGGATTTTGCTCCAAGGTCTGTTGTATAAAGACTAAATGCCCCTTCGACTTCGCAGGTGAGTTTTTTGAAGAGCGTAAACCTGGCATGAATGCCGGTGACCACATTCTGTTCCGGCAGCCGGTTGGCGCCTGAGGTATCTTTCTGAAGAGTTGTGCTGTCATCCCTGATCCTCTGGAAAAGAAGATCGACATAGTTGTCGGCTGTTCCCACGCCCAGTTTTATTGCATATCCCCTGCGGGCATACCTCGGGAGGGAATCCGTTTCAAAGATGGGGTTTCCGGTCGTTGCCCTGTCGAAGCGACCATAAACGAAACCAAAACGGAAAAGCCCCGGATTCAGTTCGACACCTGCTCCACAGAAAGTATGTCCCGCAAGGGTATATTCCGAAAACGAAACATTTCGGTAGCCCGCGTGGAGTAAGATCCATTTATATTTCGGGCTAATGCCGGCCATGTTAAACGATTGTGCATAGCTCTTTTGCTTGTCTGAATAAACGATCGAGAATGGGATCTCAATCCCGTAGAGACTTACTGTGGCATTGGCCGTAAACAGATAAGAAAACGGAAGCTGCCGCGCAGTAATTCCGTCAACCGCATATCCCATCAACCTCAACCCGATACTCCCGTGTAAGGAGACTGGTTTTTGCTTCACTATATTTTCAATGTCCTGCGACAAACTATCTATTGATAGGATCGTTAAAAGCAACATGACCGCCAACCCTTGCAATTTCATGGTTTTATTGCAATTTCAACTGAAAAGTAAACCAGTATTTCAAATAGAAAATAACACCACTTAACAAATATAATACATTTAGAGAGAGAAACAAGTTTATCTTAAGTGATGAGCCGAGGATAAGTCTGAATCTAAGAAAAAATCAGATTTCCCATTCATTAAAATAACATATCATTTTGAATAGGACGTTTCAGACCTGATACAATGATAAAACGATCCAAGAATAAAATGTTAAATGAACCGGGGCATTCTGTTAATGTTAGTACTTTTGTGAACAGGATAATACGAGGAAGATAATGGATGAACCCAAGAGTACAAATTACAGAAAGCATCTTTGAACGACCTTCTTACAATTCATCATCCGTTTTTTCGAAGAACTAATCCTCTGGCAGGATTCAGCCTTTTCTTCGTATTTATCTGCGTGGTTAATATCTTAATGAATTATATTAACGGTCATCTCTTTTTCTCAGATTTCAAGGTCTATTACCTGGCTGCAAAGAATCTTACGACTGGCGGACAGGTTTACATGGTACCCTTTGGGCAGGGATCAGGTTTCTATAAATACAGTCCGCTCACCCTGTTTTTCTTCCTCCCCTTTACAATATTTTCATTCCCTATAGCTGCGTTGATCCATTATTGTTTCTTGTGCTTCGGACTCTTTTATTCGTTCGTTATTATCCGGCAGCTTCTGGTAAGTTATTTTTTCCCAAGGAAAATTAAACATGAATGGTTGCTGCTGATGTTCTCTTTAATCTGCATACTCATTCATGTGGTGCGGGAGTTATACCTTGGTAACATTAACAGCCTGATGCTGATCCTTAGTTTAGTAGCATTGTGCAGGTCTCTGCAGAATAAGGAAATTTCCGGAGGGGTTCTGCTGGCTGTCATTGTATTGACCAAACCCTTTTTTCTTATTCTATTGCTCCCTTTGCTGTTCCGTAAGAGATTCAAAATTGTTGGCTGGTTCATAGTAACGGTCCTGACCGGGATAATACTTCCATTTATTGTATTTGGCCCGTATGCCGGATTTAATCTGCATAACGAATGGATCAATACCATGATTATCCATGACCAGGGATTTCCTGGAACTCATACAGCGACTTATCTTCTCCAACATTACCTGTTTCACGATATGAACAGGTTTATGAATCATATTATCAACCTGGCTATATGTATCCTGGTTTGCTGGTTAATATACAGGAACCGGCACATGGAAAGTAAGGGGAAGGAGTCAATCAAACTTGAAGATAAGAATTTTATTTTCGAATGGTTTGTTCTCCTTGCCATGATCCCCTTGCTTGTAAAGACCGACAGTGAGCATTTTCTGGCAAGTGCTCCGGTTATTGCATTTTTAATTTATTTTGTAGCGATTAATAAACGCAACTGGCAAATCCTGGTCGTAGTCCTGCTTGTTCTCTTTTTTGGGGCCAATTCTACGGATCTCATCGGAAAAGATCTTTCGGAAAAACTGGACGTGATGGGAGTACTCGGACTCAGCAACCTGTTGCTGATCTTACTCACATGTTACAATTTTGTATGTTTCCAAAAGAAAATAAATCGAGAAGGATAAATGGAAATGCCCCCTAAAAGCCGAAGCGAGGGGGCATTTCATCTTTTTTAACCAGCATTCTGGTTTGACGGAACGCGGGTGCCGCCATTTTGCTCCACCGCGATCAGCGGTGATGTCAACATTAATACAATATTTAATGCAACGATCAAATATAGGGAGAAAAGTTGAGAATTGTTCCGGTTTAGTCAAATTTTTTTTATTGGCGGTGACAAAAGGGGTATCCAGTAGGACCCAAACCAACTATCTGGAGCGCGGCTTACCAATCAAGTCAAACATTGCCTGATTTTTATTATTATTGTGAACCTCGTCGCGTGTCAAATTATGTATCCTCTATTCAATTTACCACGGATTTGGATGTAGATAACATTCGTTTTATCCATGAAATCAGGACATAAACACCCTCAGGTGCTACGTATACCGAGGGGTTTTATTTTCTCGTCCGACATTTATCCTTTCGTTTGCAGCCATGGTTGCTCAATGAGTTTGCGGGTGTTGGGGTTCTTTTGGGTGGGTTGGTTCGGGTAAAAGGGGTATATATGGAAATCGTATACCAGAGTTTGATTGAATTCAAGATGGAATGATGCCATTTTTAATTTTTTAAGCATATTTACTAAAAATCTAACTCACCTAATGGGAAATCAAAAACAGCGGGTGAAATGGTACGATCTCTTATTCCAAACATCCTTTTAAAGAATGTTTGCTTTTTTCTTTCTATCTTTTCATCGTTCTTCCATGAAGTATAGCATTTGATAATTTTTTGCATACCTTCATCTAAGATCTCGGATTTATTGGATGGATTAAATGATCCCGAAAAATAATTTTCCAAGTTAAAATCAAGTAGAAGTAATGTCGTCAGATAGTTTCGTTTATAAACCAATTTTGTGTTTTCTTTCCAAAATTTAAAGCCTTTCCTGACAATTTTGTCAAAATTCATTAACGCTTCAGCATAATTACCAAGTCTTAAATGACATACACCAACCGTGTTTGTCAGGGAATCGTCCTTGCCAGAGATGGCAGATAGAATTTTCAACGCATCATCAATTCTATTTTCTATTAGTAAAGATTTGATTTTCTCAGGAACATAATTGTTATTTGGTTTCTTATTTGCCTCCTCAAATGTATCTTTTATACCCTTAACCTTCCTTATCAACCAGATTGCATCAAGATCATTTCTGAACCTTTTCAAATATCTAGCTTTAAATAATAATTTGATCGCTTTTTCATTTTCTTCATTACAAATAGCAGCATTTGCTTGCTGTAATAAATTACCATAATTGTTGGAGCTAAAAAACGTTTTATCATACGTTCTTATTTCAAGCTTTTCCTTTAATTCCGTTAAAGAAATTCTATCTTTTCCGCAATAAAGTTTTAGAAAGCACGCCTGGCCGGAATCTGTGTTTATTACCAATGTACCATCTTCATAGAGAAATTTAACTTTTGCTTCTGAATCAGAATGCCAATAAATTTGCCGGGTGTTTTTTACATTCTGATTTAATAAAAATATATTAGGAGCAAGCCCACCCACACCCAATGCAGTAAATGAATTCGAATCAAACCGGCAAAAATTTATCCCTTCAAAAAACTGGACGCAGGCTCCAGTTT
The DNA here is from genome assembly GCA_026391355.1 of Bacteroidota bacterium. Lineage (GTDB taxonomy): Bacteria > Bacteroidota > Bacteroidia > Bacteroidales > FEN-979 > CAIYUC01. The sequence goes on from JAPLDH010000045.1 coordinate 166,264, forward strand.
GTATATCCCACACTCTTAAAGTGTTATCTATGCCGAAAGACACTAACTTGTGATTTGGCAGTTCAATAGCATTTGTTACAAAACCTTTAATCCCTTCAAGTATCAATAAGCAAACACCGGATTGTGCATCCCAAATACGCCCTGTATTATCAGCTGACCATGATATTATTCGTTCATCTGTCAACTCCATCGATTCTACAATACCCTTTGAATGCCCTTTCAGGACCACCAGGCAATCACCGCTTTGAGGATCCCATATCCTGAGTGTATGATCCTGGGACCAGGAAAGTAACCTGCCATCGGATAATTCCAACGCACCAGAGACATTTTCATCATGACCATCCAGTTTTCTTAAGCATGTTTTACTACTGATGTCCCAAAGCCGTAAAGACTTATCCGTTGAAGTGGTTAAACCTGCCCATGATAGGATTCCACCGGTTGTCAGTTCTATTGCAAACCTGATCTCATTTTGGTGCCCTTGAAGCACCCATAAACATGAGCCATTTTGTTTGTCCCAAATTCTCAGGGTACGGTCAATTGACCAGGTAAGAATCTTCCCATCAACTAATTCAATAGCTCCCTTTAGTAATGCTGTATGTCCTTTAAGAATAAAAAGTGGTTTTCCTGCATGCAAATCCCAGATGCAAAAGGCGAGGCTATTACCAGACCATGTAAGTAACCTGTAATTGGTTATTTCGAAAGCGCTTTCTATTCTTTCTGGATATCCTTTTAGTACATGTAAACAACTTCCATTTTGCCTATCCCAAATCCTTAGCGTAAAATCATTCGCCCATGATAAAATACTGCCATTGGATAATTCTGCAACGCCTGTAACTGATTCTGTGTGACCTTTCAGGATCAACAAACAATTACCATCAAATTTATCCCAAATCCGTAACTGGCCATCTCCATTTTCTGACCATGTGAGTATCCTGCCATCTGATAATTCAAATGCATCGTTATCTTTTTTTCCCAGAAAGTCTGAGAGAACAACGCCTTGGTGCCTGTTCCATATACGTAATGTTTTATCATATCCCCAAAAAAGAATTCTTCCATCGGTAAGTTCCAGAAAATCCCGCATCCAATAACCTTCCAGAATTGATATACATTTCCCGTCATCTATGTCCCAGATGCGAAGTGTTTTATCATCCCATGAAAGTATTTTCCCGTCCTTCAATATTAAAACCTTTTTAATAACGGCCGTATGCCCTTCCAAAACAAAGATACATGACCCATTTTTCACATCCCATATCCGGATACTCCTATCCACAGACCAGGATATGATATTTCCATTGCTTAATTGGTTTGCTCCGCTAACATATTCTGTATGCCCCTCTAAAAAGGTTGTACACGTACCATTTAGCGTTTCAAAAATACGAAGTGAATTATCAAAACTCCAAGCAAGTACCCTGCAATCACTCAATTCCAAAAAGTCTTTTTGCATAGTGGAGTTTCCATTGGACAGGTTCAGACAAGTACCGTCTTTGGGGTTCCATATTCGCAATGAATAAATTTGTCTGATATAGTTTGATCCCAGACAAAGGATTCTTCCATCATTTAATTGTCTGGCCAGGATGTTGGAAGACATGAATTCTTCAAGGATCGACAAACAAACACCATTGAATTTATCCCATATTCTTATAGTTCCGTCCCCGCAGGAAAGTATACTACCATCTTTTAATTGCGTTGCACCTTGATTCCACATAACATGTCCAGTCAATGTTAACAAGCAAGCCCCGGTGTGATTGTCCCATATTTTCATTGTACCCTGTCCTCCTGATGAAAGAATCGTGAACTCATTCAACTCTTTAACACCTTCAATTCTGAATGCCTGATTTTCCATAATATATTGGGATTCTTCACTTTGCAGATCCCAAATTTGCAATGCTTCAGTCTTGTCTTGTTCATCATATCTCCCGCCCCACGTCAGAATCTTTCCATTGGACAGTTCTAATACATGATCGAACCGATAATCCTCGTTTTTCAGAATTTTCAAACATGCTCCACTTTGTGAATTCCAGATTCTTAATGTTTTATCCTTGGTAAATACACCTCCTGCCCATGAAACAATAAATCCATTTCCAGTCTCAAAGGCACCTTGTACTTCATTGAGATGACCTTCCAGTACCGGGGTACAGGAATCAACATATACTTTTTTTGCTCTTTGCGGGTTTTTTATCCAAATCCAATCCACCCTGTCATCATCTAAATACTTCTCAGCATTAATAGTAACGGGACTTTCATCTGCATATTCAATTGCAAGTTGAAACAGAATTTTATAAGCAGGCCATGTTAAATTGCCTCTGCGCAAAATGTGAATTCGTTCCTGCAGAAAGGTTTCCCATAATAATGTTTCTTTTTTTTCAACAGGTATAGCAAGAAGTGCTTTGTAATAATCTTCCAATAAATCTTCGGTTAAATCCCTTTTTACCTTTGCCATAATAAAAGGGAAACAGCATAGTGTGTTCTTTTCCAAATTATCCCAATCACCACCTTTCGTTTGTTGCCACGGTTGCTCAACGAGTTTGCGGGTGTTGGGTTTCTTTTGAGTGGGTTCATCGAGGTATAATGGTTTTTCTTCGAAGTAGCCGGAAAGTAATTTGTGATAAAAGAGATTCATTTGGTGGTTTTTTACGATTCAAACTTCCTCGGGTGCTTCGCACACCGAGGGGTTATCGGTGTTTTGTTTATAAATTGTACCTCTCCCTCAACACCTCATTAAACTGTCTGTGGAAAAAAGTAATGATTGGCACCCCGTCTGCATCCCGCTCCGTAAGGAATGGTTCAAGGTCGAGGAAAAGGCGCGACCATACTGCAATCGGGATTTTTGTTACACCTTCCAATTCTTGTTTATGCTCTTCATGGGATTGATTCAAAAATATCTTCCAGTAATCTTTATCAAAAACCAGGATCTCCAGGATCTCATTTTCAGCCAATCCTTGGTACCTGCCACAAAGCAGGTAACAAGTCACGTTGGCAACAAGGTCTTTTGTGTGCTCTTCTTCAAGGTCATCGAAGAAGTCGTTGATGATCCCTTTTACATCCTTGTGAATAGAATGTGGTTTGTCATAGCTGTGCCAATGCTTCGCCTTTTCAAAGACAAGTTTCAGGTAAATGGGCAGACGAATGTTATTAAAGCTGCTGATGGCAAGTTCATCCTGCTCCGGTGTAAGTTTACGGTTAAGCGATTTCAGCCATTGATCCAGGATGAGGCGGGCTTCTGATTCAGGAAGAACCTGTAATGTCTCTTTGTAAGTGCTATTCAATTTATCTTCCAGTTCGGGAAGGGAAGAAATTACCAGCCTGACATTTTCCGGCAACTCTTTAGGCAGCCAGAAAAGGGCTTTGGCATTATCAGTATCCGATAACTGGTCGAGCGAATCAAGAAACAACAGGATCGGTTTTTCTGGCGTGGCCATAGCAAGACATTTCCGGAGAATATCGGAAAGCCCGTTGATGTCGTACCAGGCTTTATCATCCCCCTCCCGGGCAAGGGATTTTGCATCAATATTAAAACCATTGGCGATCTGTCCGCATAGACTTTGTAGTAACGACATGATGTTCGATGACCGGGAAGAGATGCCGATAAAACGGTACACAATCACTGCATTTTTAGTTTCAGCGCGTTTTATCGCCTCGGCAATGACACTCGATTTCCCGGATCCCGACTGGCCGATCAGCGACATCACCCTCCTTTCATTCTTGTTTTTGAGGTACCCAATTATTGTTCCCAGGATCTCTTCACGGCCTTTGAAATGTTCGGTCAGTCTTTCTTTAAATTCCCTGTGAAGTTTTACCTCCTGGTTGATCTCATCCGGATCAACTATGTTTGCAATTTGTTGCTCAATAATATTTTGCAGGAAAGTGAGGGTTTTCTCTTTGAATTTTTTCCGTTCATCCTCTGGTAATTGTGAATGATCCCCTTTCCAATCGGACGGATAGTCAATGCAATTTTCACCAAGTTTGAGTTTTAATTCCGCTTTCAGTTTTTTCAGTTGTGATTGGCAATAATCATCGGGCTTCCCATCAACAAGATCACGAAATCCTTCCGCCCGAAGATCTTCCGGCAATCCTTCAATTTTCCTGATAAAGGCCAGTACATGATCTTCTGATTTCTCAGCATCTTCGGGCGGTTTTAACGCGCCCCGTGTGATCTCCTGGTGGGTGGCCGAGTCGCAGTATTTTTCCCTTTGAGAATCGGTAAAACTGAGGCTATCGATCGCCTTTCTTAAAACATTCCTGATCTGTGTCTCCACTGGCATCCATTGATCTTGATCCTTATATTCACCTTCTTTGGGTTGCAGCACATATTCAGGGGGGAGTGCATTTTCATCACGTTTGTACCAGTATTCGACAAGGGTCCGGCCATCATCAGGAAGGATCCCGATGATCGCCTTCATCTCATCTTCAGGAATAATTTCCGATATAGGCTGCCAGCCATACTTATCGCCCAGAAGTACCAGGAAGTTCGGTTTGGGAGATATCTTCTGGCACCGGGCAATCTCATTGAAACAGATCTGAAGTGTCTTCTGGTTGAGTGATGATTCTTCGTTTACTCCCCAGCGGAGATCGACCGCCTGGAATTTTGCTCCTTTCTCCTCACAGAATTTCTCCAGTGCCGGGAACACTTCTTTCTGAAGGATCCGTCGTTCTTCTTTCATATCGGTAAATGTCGAACTGACAAATACCCGGAAGATTTTGGTTTGTTGTGGCATAAATAAATCAATTTTTAATTCTTATGAGAATAGCCTGATCAGATTTTGTAATATCCATTACCTCCTGATGGCATGATACCCTGCCTCTTTAATAAATCCAGGGATCAACCGGATGCTTTCGCGATCTTTCTCCTTGTCTGCTTCTGTAAGTTGGTTCCATGGGAGAATGTTAGGATGAATCTTTTTTGTCACATCTTTTTTGGCTCCATAGATCCAGCCCTGCATGATCTTCTGCCAGTTCCAGCGGGTATGTTCCCATTTGGAAAGGTCTTCGATCTCCTTCGGAGTCAATTCCAGTAATACCGGTTCCGTTCCGGCCATCGTTTTCCTGAGTTCAATACGTAGTAGCTTGAGTTTCCGGGGGATGGTGCGCGCATTGTCGTAATTGGCCTCCCGGATATCTTCCGACAGCTTCCCGAAGTGAACCAGGCTCGGATTGGTTTGAACAGTTTCCCCTTCCAACTTCCGTTTTTCACAATAATCTTCATGAATGGCAAACGCCATTTTCCTGATCAGGGACTCATCGATGACATCATAGGCTTCAACCCGGTATATAGTGAGACCAACATCTTTCAGAATTCGTGGAATAGCATAGATGGCTTCCCTGTCCTTATTTTGTTCATTTTCAGGAAGCTCTTCCCATAGAACCAGGCCCGGATGGAGTTTTTCAGCTTCATTAAGTATTTTACCATACCTCCAGCCTTGTATCCTGTGTTCCCGACACCAGCGATTGTGCTCCTCCCTGGCCATCGTCTCTATCTCACCATCCGAAATATCAGGCGTATAAAATTGTTCCGTTTCAATTATCCTGCGAATGCCATGCCCGGTCAATCCCAGTTTTACCGGCACTTCGGCAGCAGCATCCCGGTTTGACTGTTGTTTATCATTGGCCAGTTCTTTCCACGGAATGCATGACGTAGTATTCTGTCCCTGTAACTCCCGCTGATGACAGTAGTCCTCATGCATCTTCTCTGCGATAAGTTCAATAACCTGGTTTTCCCACACAACGGGTGAAATGTCAGGCAGTTCAAGACGCTCTTCCACCGGGAGTAATGTGTAAAAACGCTCCCTCCCGGCCAGCCACATAAAAAGTGCAGCATCTACATGCATATCCAGTTGTTCAGATGTTGGCAGCGCTGAAAGATCGAATTTCTCCTTATCCGTCAGCCGGCTCATATCGAGGATGGCACTCATCGAACGGTTTCCATGTTTGTATTCCGGAATATTCAGCATGGCCCTCAGCACCGATTCATCCACCTGGAGTTCTCCGTGTGAATTGAACAGTCGTGTTGTCTTGTCGGTAAATTCAAAGGTGACCCGGAGGATCTTTGCACGGCGGATGATAAAACTATTATCCGTCCTGCCCGACCGGTTATTGGGATTAGGCCCCAGAATATTGATAAAACCCCTTAATCTGCTAACAAAGTCGGGGCCTTTAGCTTCCCTGAACTGTTCCATCCTTTTCTGTTCTTCCCTCTTTTTCTCCTCTTCTGAGAGATGGCTTTTTACTGCAGGCTCCGAACCTATATTCTGTTCAAAATCGCTGAACGAGGAACGTGTACCACCGGCAAACACGAAAATCGATTTGCCGACCGGATGGATCGCCTCCCCTTCCTTGAATTCTCCGTCCTGCATGGGACTAAGGAAGTACTTCAACCATCCCATCGGGTGGTGATCATAATCGCTGTCGAACTCATCAAAAAATGCAACCGGGATGGCCCCTTCCAGCACTTTGTCGCGCACTTTATGAAAATCAGCAACCAGGTCGTCATACGAAGCGTATTGTGAAATGTTAAACGTCATGGTCGGGATATCGTTCCTTCCCAGGCTGCTAAGCACCTGTTTGATACCAAAGGACTTCCCGGAACCCGGAGGTCCAAATACAGCGATACAGAGCGGACGGAGGGTCTTGGGATCATCGAGGAATTCGAGGATCAGGTTTTTGATGGTATTGAACTGTTCTATCTCACTCCGGTCGATGGTTTGCATTTTATTGAAAATCCCGATGGGTATTTCCTTCAGGATCTTCGGGGATTTGTTTTTAACGATATCTTTTGTTACCAGTGGTTTTGAGAGCCTGGTCTTTTCATCCAACATTCTCCAGTATTTCGGGTCTGCCTTGTTCAGGTCAAACGATGGCTCGACCACACAATCGCTGTAATGATAGGGCTCTCCTCCGAATATTTTATCATAAGGGTAAGAAACGATAAGGTTGTTTTCAATGAACCCGGCCTTAAGCAGGTTTCGCATGGAAGAAAGTCCGTTTTTAATCCCGTCAACAAGCCCTCCCATACCCTGTTGTATCAAACGAACACTCAGCGACGCTGCAAAGGCAGACCCTGTGCTTAAGCTCATTCCCTTAACAGAAGAAGCAAAACCACCTTCCAGAAACCCGGGATCGAAGATCAGCAAAGGTTTTTCTTCCGGATTACGCGGATAAAGCAGGGCGCCATCGGTTCCAAAAAGAATGACCAAATAAGGAACCTTCTGCAGTTCAGACAGGGATGCATTCCGTTTAAGCTGGTAAACCATCTCCATGGCGGTACGTTCCCACGACAAGGCCTTACTTATATTCACATGATTGCACCCCCGGATATCTTTCGCCTGGAGGATAAGAACCCAATCTTCCTTTCGTGCACTGACCTTTTCCCAGAGTTTTCCTGTTGCAACCGGGTGGCTCATCTTATAAACCAGCATGGTTTGGGGGTTTTCAAAGCAGGTTGGGAAAACCTCTGCATGATCCCGGAAACCATTGCCGGCATCATCGAGCAAAACCAGGTCGGTATTTGTTGGATCCCCCTCCAGATCAGGGAAAACCGGAGTTTGGCTTGCAGGAGATGAATATCCATGGTATTTCTCCACCCGGATAATCTTGTTTTTATTTCCCTTCTTATCTGTTTCGTCATACTTTCTCAACAATACTTTGGTCTGGATCACCGCTCTCGCGACCTCTCCCTGAAGGTCTTCCGGCACTTTCTGACCAATCACCGATGCATCGGTTTTACAGGCTGCAATTGCATGCTTCACAAAATCGGAAAGCACAAAAGCGCCTCCCGGCAGCAGTGTGGTTTGCAGTGAGGGATATAGTTTCCAATTTTCACCCTGATCCTGTTGCGGGACTGGAAAGTAAAGGTGGTCGATCGCGACATCACCGAGAATGAGGATTTTTTTGGTCATAGCAAGTTTTTTTTTGTTTAAAGCTGGTTTAACAACTGAACCAGTGGTTCATCCATGTACATTCCGCGATTTTTCATGTACAACAAGGCATCTTTGCAAAGCTTTGCATACTTGTTCTGCTCTTTTTGATTACCCTGATTATCCTGAAAACTCATGATTTTATAATAGCTTACAACAAGATCCCTTGCGTAATCCGCCGAGTCAGGAGCCCTGTGGCGGAGTTCCTCCCGGATAGCAAGCGATGCCTGGTATTTATCTAATGATTTGGGAGGGTCACCCAACTGAAGGTACAGGTCGCCTAATTTTTCCAAAGACACGGATAGAACACTTGCGTAATCCGCCGAGTCGGGAGCCCTGTGGCGGAGTTCTTCCCGGATAGCAAGCGATGCCTGGTATATTTCTAATGCTTTGTGAGGGTCACCCAACTGAAGGTACAGGTTGCCCAATTGGTCATAAGAGATAGAAAGATCCCTTGCGTACTCCGCCGAGTCGGGAGCCCTGTGGCTGAGTTCCTCAGCTATAGCAAGCGATGCCTGGTATTTATCTAATGCTTTGTGAGGGTCACCCAACTGAAGGTACAGGTCGCCCAATTTTTCAAAAGACACGGATAGAGAGTTCCTCAGCTATAGCAAGCGATGCCTGGTATTTATCTAATGCTTTGTGAGGGTCACCCAACTGAAGGTACAGGTCGCCCAATTTTTCAAAAGACACGGATAGATCCCTTGCGTACTCCGCCGAGTCGGGAGCCCTGTGGCGGAGTTCCTCACCTACAGCAAGCGATGCCTGGTATTTATCTAATGCTTTGGGAGGGTCACCCAACTGAAGGTACAGGTCGCCCAAACGCTCATAAGAGATAGAAAGATCCCTTGCGTACTCCGCCGAGTCGGGAGCCCTGCGGCGGAGTTCCTCAGCTATAGCAAGCGATGCCTGGTATTTATCTAATGCTTTGGGAGGGTCACCCAACTGAAGGTACAGGTCGCCAAAACGCTCATAAGAGATAGAAAGATCCCTTGAGCAATCCGCCGAGTCGGGAGCCCTGTGGCGGAGTTCCTCCATCCGGCGTGAAACAGCCTGTATCAGTTTTATCCGGGTAGTTACTGTTGTGTCGCTTTGAAGGTGCTTGTCAAAAAGAGAGAAAATGAAATTGTTGAGCAGGGTACGGAGTTTTGTATTGTCAACCTTTACAAACTCCATTAACGAAATGATCCAATCAAAGTTGCCGGTTTCATTTAACGCTTCATCCAATATAACCTCTTCAGCCATTGCTTTTGAAGAACCTTCTGTTTGTTGGGTATCCCACCAAAAGCTGCCATAATAGTTTGCAGCCATCTCCCTGTTGCCAGCCTGCATCAGGTGGTACATGGTTTCTGAAATCTTCAGTGCATCCTCGTCAGGCAACAATAAAAGCTGTTTGGCAATCGAAAGGTGCAGATCTTTTCTACCCGTTTCAGACATCTTTTCCAATATCGAATTTTTCAATATGCTATGCGCCAGGTTCCACTGCAACTCTTCGCCCTGCAGTATCAGATGGGCTTTGAACCAGCGCCGCAGGCCGGCAAACTGCAAAGGATCCCAGGCAATGTTTATAGCGGGGAGTATCTTTTCAAGGTCTTTTTCGCGCAGTCCGTTACGGCTGCAAGCCATGCAATTAAACACAGGCTGGGTAAAGGTTTCACCAAACACAGAACCTGCTTTGTTCACAAGACCCAGGAAAAGGGGGCCGGGCAGTGGATTAAAACCCAGCGCCATCATGGCCATGTAGCTTTCAATTTGCTGTCCACCCTGCCCTTCAAGGCGGCTCATTTTTTCAAAATCGTCGTGATCCAGGGCCATTAACATATTCACGGCAAGGCTCAGCCACAAGGGGCTGGATGTGGCGGGTTTATCGTCGTTTCGTCTCTTTTCAAGGATGGCGTTTACCCCCTTTGCGGAAAGGGTCTTGTGTTGCCGTTTGCAAAGGACCAGCAACATTTCTTTTGCTTCTTCTGTTGAAAAAATATCAATACTCCGTACGCTTAAACCTTTGTGGTATTTCACTGCTTTTTGCTCATGACCGGTAATGGCGGTGAGGAGTAAACGCACATTTTGCGGCATAAGAGAAGGAAGCCAGCTCAGGTGCTGCGCACGTGCCGTTGGCTCAAAGCGGTCGAGGGCATCGATGAGGAGCACCACCCGTTTTTTTACACTAGCCAACTGCAAAAGTTCCCGGAATTTCTCCTGCAGCTTTTCGATGGAGGTTGCGGGTTCTTTACCTGGTTCGCCGGCTATTTGTGCAGAGAGGTTATCTTCTCTTTTGGTTTCGTAAATCAAGGGTTCCTTCATCTCAAGGAAACCTGCCAATTGCTGATTCCATATCTGAAGAAGGCCGGCAATGTTCTTTGCCCGTGCTGATAATCCTGCAGAATGGGCCAGGACAAAGCAACCTTCCAGCTTCATCTCCTTAACGATCATCGAAAAAACAGCGCTTTTCCCCGAGCCGCTTTCGCCGGTAAGGACCAACCCCCACTGCGAGGGATCTCCTGATAGCAGGTGCTGTTTTAACTCATAAAGCAGTGGTTTACGCCCGCAAAAAGTGGTGGTATTGTGTTCAACAAATGCATCGAGCAGGGCAAGTTCCTGTTCCTGCCAATTTTCGGGAACCTTGTCCCAGGTATCTTTTGCATGACTTTCACATTCGGCCAGGATGTCTTTATAGACCTTTTCACCCCACGTTTCAAGCCCGGTTACCTTCTCATTTACTGTATCCCAGGTCACGGAATAGGTGGTCACTTTATCCTTCTGGTTTTTCTTTCCGAAATTTTCCCATATTGTTGATTTCAGATTAACAAGGGCCTTCTTCCTGTCTGCTTTTTCACTCTCCTTAAGCTCAGGGTTGAATTCATCGCTGAAGCGCGCTTTCTTTGCATCGGAAAACTGCTCATATGGCAAGGGTTCCCTGAAATAGAACACGCTCCGGCTCAGTTGTTCCCTGCTGGCCAGCACACCGAATTCAATTTCGAGCGCAGTAACACTTTTGGTCTTCCCTTTAATCTCGATATTTTCACCTATAACCGCTCTTTCTATCCGTTCTTCCGAAGGAACCCAACCATAGCGGTCACCCAACAACCCGATGAAGAATGGTATGCAACGCCTGATCTCATCCAGGCATACCTTCAATACACCGGCTTCACGCTCATCTTCCTGCGGGATAGAGGCTGTATCCACACCCCAGCGCAAGTCGACAATTTCAAGTTTGATGCGTTGCTTTTCGAGTTCCTCTTCTACTTTCGGGAAGACAATACTTTTTAAATAGTCGCGCTCTGCCTGCATGTCGGCGAATGTGCTGCTGATAAAGATGGAGAAGGTTCTCCAGGGCACCAGGGTTGATTCCATCGTAGGAAAATATAAAGTAAGATTATTAAATCAGGAAAAATAATAGAATGTAAAAATAAGAATTATCACAAATTTTCACACCTTGAAAAAAAATGGCTAAATCTTCCAGTCTCAAAAATTAATCGTATCTTGGAAAAAATATCAGAATTTTAAATTTCTAACTGAAAGAACGAAAAATGAAGAAAACTACTTTGGAATACAGGATGATGCTGGAACATAACCGGTTAAAAGTGCCCAGTGCAAAACTTTTATCGGGGTCACTTATCGGTTTATATCCGATAATTCTTGATGGCGGCAGAACAACAATATTCATTTCAGATAAAAGTAAAGAGTCAGAAACAAGAGAAAAGTACCAATTGCGAAAGGATAATAAGCTTAATTATTTTACCAAAAAGCCCAAATAATAAATTCCTATTCTTTTTACACACACGCATTCAGCCCACAGCAATGGTTACATCTATGAACATAAAAAGAATACAACATGAAACGATACCTCTGCATTTCATTGTTCATTGTCTCGCTTAGCGGTTCAGCGCAAAATCTGAATTCTGTCAAAGAATCGGATATTCCGGGAATTACCATCTTATCCGGCAACAGTTTTGAAAAGGAAAACCTGAATAAGTATATCACCAGCGGGACAGAATTGTACCTCGAATATGGCTTTGAAAAGTTATTTGTCAATGAATACACGCTGGATAAAGATAAAGCCAGGCTCGAAGTTTATATCATGCTAAATGCACCATCAGCTTTTGGCATTTATTCAATGCTGAATTCCCGTTGTTCACAATGGAATCTCCTTGGTTCATTTTCCTGTACCACACCATACAAGATTGCAGCGGTGAGCGGGAACCTGTTTATTTATACAGGCAACAAGTCAGGAACGCAGTCGGGGCAAGCCTTGTGTGAACAATTGGTAAAAGTGGTGATTAATAACAATCCCCAGGAAATCTGGTATGCCCCTGCCCTTATCCAGAGCGCAAAGGCAGCTCCTTTTACAAATACATTACGCTATTATAAGGGACCACTTGGATTAAAGAAAGGCTTGCCATCCTGGTCTGATATGTTGGAGGATATTGACTTTCATATGTACACAATGAATATTACCACACCCGATTATTCCGGGATACTTGCAAGGATCAGTTTTACCGATGAAAGAAACCTTAGCGCTTTCATCAGGAATGCAAGCCTTGATATTATGTCGATCGCCACCACACCTGTTATGGCAAGTAATGGATTATACCGATCCTGGTTTAAGATCAACAGCACGAAGATCCTTTTTCTGGAAAGCACTTCTCCCCAGGCAAACATTAAGGATTTTGTGCCTGAAGCGCCAGATAATAAATGGCTGGTTGAAGAATAACTTATTAACTTTGTCTCTTCTGAAATAAATTTACACCTTTATAAAACAATGGGAGGTTTTATGTCAAAATATACCCGTATCATTCTTTATACAGGATTGCTGGGCATATTATTTTGCGGATGCGCAGGGAAACGGAATCCTGTTTCGCTTACTGTTCGTGGAGGAACCCCGGTAATTTACCAAAGTGACAGTGGAGCCCGTATCATTGCAAAGTACTTTACATTGTCCGACAGCAGTCTCGATTTCGTAAAAGTGACCCTGCCCGGCGGTAAGGAATATACATTGCCGCAGGCTATGTCAGCATCCGGTGCACGGTACACCGACGATCGCGAACTTGTTTGGTGGACGAAGGGTAACACTGCTTTCGCAGAAATCCGGGATGAAAATGGCCAGTGGAAAATGAAGTACAATTGCAAAGAAATTCCAGGCAGTAAATGATGGTCCAGACCTTATGGAAAGTCGATAAAACCTAGCATTTTCATGATCACTGATTTATTCCTGCTTCAATTATTGCTGACCTTTTTTGTGGGCAGTGCATGGATTTATCTAACCGTTCTGTCAGGAACGCATTTTGGAAGTAAAATTGGTGGTTTTATCGGAGGACTTCCCTCCACCGCCCTCTTATCATTCTTTTTTATAGGATTTACCCAATCGCCGGAGATAGCGTCAGAAGCCACCACCGTTTTTCCGCTGGCGATTGGAATATCCGGAATATTCCTGGTAGTTTATGCCTGGCTTGTCCGGCGAGGTTTTTTGTTAGCCCTATTTACCGCTTTGGTCACCTGGTTCGTTTTGTCATCTTTCATCGTTTTATTTCATCCCGTAATATTCGCAGTTAACCTGATGCTGTATGCTCTGGCTATGTTTTTCGCATATATTCTGCTTGAAAAATATTTATTGGTCAGATCAGTCTCTGATATAAAAATAAATACTTCAATAAAACATTTGATCATTCGTTCTATGTTTGGTGGGTTTGTAATCATGCTGACTGTATTGGTTGCAAAAAAAGGTGGACCCATAATCGGAGGAATTTTTACGGCATTTCCGGCCATGTTCATTTCAACGCTTACGATTGCTTATAAGACACACGGCATTGAATTTTCCAGGGCAATGAGCAAATCATTAATGGTAACTGGAATGATTACAGTAGCAGTATATGCAGTTGCGCTGAGGTATTTATATGTTTCGACCGGCCTCTATACCGGAACGTTGCTTTCGGTTTGCATTTCAGCTATCAGCGCTTATGTGACTTTTCGCTTTATTTTACCTGAATTGAAATGAAGATGGATGTATCAGGTTTTGGTAGTATCTCTGAGGGTAAATCGCTGATTATCGGTTGCATGAGGCTTTGTTTGACTTTATCGGGGATGAGGCCGGTAAAATCAATGACATCAATGGGTCCGGGCTTATTCATTTCAAATCTGCGGCTCAACTCTTCTATCAGGAAGAATGTAAGCGGAGTCAATGCTTCTCCAAGTTTCTGATAAACAACCAGCGGATTTCCGGGTAAGATTCCTTCCTTATTCCTGACATTAACCGGTGGGGATTGCCCGATTACATGTCCGTGGTCGATCTCCTCCGTAACATGATGTACAGACCATACGGCTGTTTCTGCATTACGGGCAGTGAGATCTTCGTAAGGAGCGGGACCTGCCCCCTGATTCAGGGTCAGATCTGATGGATGAAAATTATAGATTCCGTAACGGGGTAAATTTATCGTGAAAGAATCGATGATTTGTCCGAAAACACAAACAAGTATTGCATCAGGCTTCCATTTTTCCATGATATTTTGGAATGATTTTACCTTGACCTCGCCGGTATAAACAGGAATGCCATGGCTGAGACCCGATTCAATGGTGAATGTTTCATTGAACACCCGGAAAGGCAGATCAATAAAGTTCCAGACCCGTTTTTTTAACGAAATTTTAGCATCCGGATTCAGGGGGTTATCTGTTACCAACCCCACAAGATTTAATTTTTCCGGGAACCTGCGTTCATATTCCTTTAGTGTTTCAAGTACAAGATACCCAAATTCCCAACTTCCAAAAAGCACGATTCTTAAACCATTCCTGCTTTTATCCGCATTTTCGGATGGAGACGGTTCTATGAGCCCTCCCCAACGGGTGTCATCTTCAGTAATAAATTGCCTGCCCTGTTTGTCAAGTACTACAAGGTAATGAACGAGTTTTTCATTATCAGGATTTGTCATGGATATTTTGTTATAAAAGGAGCTATTCATCCATTACAAATATAGTCCGTTAATTTGAAGCAAATGGTTCTAAATTAAAGTTCCATCATATGTAAATTTTTCTAACTTTGTTTACAAAGAATTACTCATGGATGGAGAGGTGAAAAATGGCCAAAAAAAATTCAAACTAAGTGAGACCGGTTTTGCTGTTCTGAAAAACAGCAAGTTCAGAACACTGTGGACAGGCTATTTATTTTCATTTTTCGGAGTCTGGATTCAGAATATTACATTGGCGTGGGTGGTAGTTAATCAGACAAACTCAGGGAAAGCGTTAGGCACGCTGTTGTTGATCCAGTTTTTTCCATCCATGTTGCTGACGCTGGTGGGTGGTTCGTTGGCTGATAAATATTCAAAGAAAAAATTGTTGTTGTATTCTCAGATACTCATGTTTATCCCGAGTATAATTATTGGGATTATCAGTATTCATTCCCCGATAAACTTAGTTCTGCTATACATACTTGTTGGAATTGTAGGATTAGCGCAAGCTATCAATAATCCCGTCAGACAGGCTTTCATTCCACAGATAGTGGAAAAAAAAGACCTGGCACCGGCGATCTATTTAAACTCAACAGCCTTTAATATTGCAAAAATAGCAGGACCGGCTATTGGCGGGCTGATGATCTCCTTTATGGGCGTATTCTGGACACTGACCATTAATAATCTTAACTATTTGATAATGATCATTGTTTTATTTTTTGTTAAGACGGATGAAAATAAAAAATCAGATAATAAAAGTGGCAAAAGCCTACTCAAACAAATTTCAGAGGGTATCAACTATTCCATTGCGGAAAAAAGAATTTTGATAATCATGATAATCGCTGTATTTTTAGGTACTTTTGGATATAATCTGAATGCGATTGTACCATTGGTAGCAAAGTTTATCATACATGCAACTCCGGCTGAATTTGGGTTGATGACAGCATCAGCGGGTGTAGGAAGCCTGGCAGCTGCAGTTATTTTAACCTTATTCCAAAAGACCAATCTGAGGATAGTCAGTTTGGGTGCATTGGGTTTTTCATTGGCTTTGATAATGGTTGGATTTTCGGATTCAATGTTGATGGCGTCGTTATTCTTCAGCTTATTTGGATTTTTTGGTATTGTCTTTTTTTCCTCTTCAAATTCTTTGGTTCTGCTTAAAACGCCTAAAGAATTGCAGGGCAGGGTGAGCAGTATTTTTATTTTCCTGATCATAGGCTCCACCCCTGTCGGATGTTATATCATTGGCCATATGTCAGACATATTCGGAGTTAAGGAGACTATTATTTCATTCGGAATTTTATGCCTGTTAAGTTTTATCATTACTCGTTTATTTTTTTATAAGGTTAAAGATATTGATGATTAATACGTTTGCATAATTTAAAAACAGCTATTATGAAAGTTGCAATATTAGGCGCCGGTCATGGTGGACAGGCAATAGCAGGGGATCTAACGCTGGCCGGTCATGAAGTCAGATTGGCCTCGGTTCCTGAACATTCCACCAACATTGATCTGTTAAAAGCTTTTGGCGGCATTGTCGTTGAAGGTATCACTTCAAGCGGCGCAAAACCCGGTTTTGCAAAAATCGCCATGATAACAACCGATGTTGCTGAAGCAATCCTGGGCACAGAGGTAATTATGGTGGTCATACCGGCTTTCGGGCAGGAAGCCTACATGAAAATTCTTACCGAAAAAGCAGAGGCAGGACAAATAATCGTTTTTCAACCGGGGTATTATGCTTCACTGGTATTTGCAAAAATGCTTAAAGAAGCAGGCAGAGAAGGGGAACTGATCTTTGGCGACACACTGAGTCTTATTTTTGCAGCAAAAACAAAGGGATTGGGTCATGTAAATATCAAGGCCATGAAGAGCGAGCTCCCCTTTGCCACACTTCCTTCGATTAACACAGCAAAAGCATTGTGGGTGTTATCCGATCTTTATCCTGTATTCTCCCCGGCATATAGCGTTCTACAAACCAGCCTTGATAGTGTCGGAGCTATTTTGCATCCGGTTACAACGTTGCTGAACATGGCCAGAATTGAACACAACGGTCCTTACAGGACATCACACTACGATATGAGTCCCTCCGTCGGAAGGGTCATGGAGGCGGTCGATAAAGAGAAAATGCTGATCACAAAAGAACTCGGTATGGAAACGTTTTCGTATTTGGACATGGTGTTCTCAATCTATAAAGTGAAGGCATCAAACATTTATGAGCAGGAAGCACAGATTTCTGCGCACAATGTGCAGATGACCCCCGGCGATCTTAAGCACAGGTATATTACTGAAAGCGTTCCTTATGGTCTTGTCCCGCTTGCAGCTTTTGGTAAACTGCTAAATATTAAAACGCCAAATATCGATGCTATTATCAACCTGGCCTGTATGGCAAATGATGAGAATTATTGGGAAATGGGCAGGGATCTAACCTCAATGGGAATTGATCATATGAATATCAAAGAAGTGGCGCAGTACCTTACTTTTCTTAAAAGACCTGAAGCGTAAGGATGACAATTATTACCAGGCAACTTTAACAACCTTTCTCACAATCACCTCTTTCCCGGCTTCAAAAGCAAGGTAATAAACGCCAGCCGGAAGTTCACCAAAATTAAAGGGTAAAAATTGCTTTCCGGGATGAATGGTTTTATCTGCAAACTTTTTAACGGGTTTTTCGGTATTTGAATAAACCGTTGTCTTGAGATGGATTGTTTTTTCCGAAATGATCTCCACCTGTGCTGCATCCAGCAAAGGGTTCGGGAAAACATTTCCGACCAGGAGTGAGCAATTCCCCTGTGATTCATCAATACCTGCCGAAGGATTAAAGTAAGCGCTGTAAACACCATTCCCATGTGTCCCTATGGCAATAAAACCGTCTGTCGGGCGAGCATCGATCATATCGATAATTACATTACCAATGGTAGCAGCTCCTTCTTTTGTCCAAACCGTGGAGTCTCCGTTCAGCTCAGTGGTGGAAAACAAGCCGCATGAAGTTCCTGCAAAAATTATTTTTTTACCCTGGTAAAACAATTTTTTTGTGCAGCGAATGGATGGACCAGATCCTGATCCGTCGGGAAACTCTTCGAGATTCCCCCCGACAGCCGTCCAGGTGGAACCACCATCGGTTGAATGGAACAGGCTCTGCACACTATAATTTGAAAAGGTCACCATCAATCGATCTGCATCATCCGGATCAATATCGATGAAAGCAACAAAAGCATTTGAAGGGAAGTTGCTTCCTGTGATCTCTACCGGGATTGGATCTCCGGTATTTGCATTATCCAACCGGAATACTTTACCCAGATTAGTACCGTAATAAACCCGGTTAGCGGGCACTGTTGAAACGGCGAGATAACTGATTTCAGCGGCAGTGCCCACATTCACGTTGCTCAGGTGACTCCATCCTGAATTCCGGAGGTTGGTGTCGAATGCGGCCGCTCTGAGATTATCCTTTCGCCAGATGCTTGTGATGGTTGGCAGGTAGAATGTTTGGTAGTTATTCGGATCCAATCCAAAATTCTGATAAAATGGGAAAAGAGTGTTGCTACCCATCACCGGGTCATAATATTTAAGAAGGGTATCCGGAAGCTGAGGATAGATATTTTTGGTATGCATACCGGTATCAAATTGAGAAGTCCAGATATTTCCGCTGTAGGCTGAGATGACGCAATACTCCCAGTTGGGCGCAACACAGGTGGCGAATCCATCGTAACAGATGTCGACACTGAACCAGAATTCGGTGGGATCATTCGTAACAGTATAATACCAGTTGTTATCCTGCAACCCGCCAAGGACCCAGTCGTCCCCCGAAGATCCATGATCGATGGCAATGCTGTAAAACTGAGTTGTTGTCAGTTTGTTGTTCAGTCTGTCCCAGGACATGTGACTGCTGTCATTCATACAATCAGTGGTAATATACATGCCACCATCATTTGCCATAAACATTGTTGCAGGGTTTGCCGGCAGGAAGGTTATTCCATGCTGATCAGGATGAAGCGCATGCAGTGAATCCATGTCATACGGATATCCGCCAATGAAAGTGGTCATCAGGCTGTCGGCAAAACCGTTCACTGACCGGTAAAGGTTCATCCCTCCAATGAAAACAACATTTTCATTATCGGGTTTTACCCCCATAGTAAAGCAGTATCCGCCATAAACGACGAACGAATAAGGCAAACTGTTCACGCTCCCAACGCCTGCTCCCGGAATGCCGTGGGTACGGTTTTCCCACACGGCGGAATCGGCCACTGTGTTATATGTCATCTTCCAGAAGGTATTCACCGAATTGGGATAACCGTCAAAGGGATTGAGGTCGGGAGATTGTGATTCCGTAAATACATACATGATCTGTTCATTCGATGGCGCAAGCGCCAGGCGGGTTACGCGGTTATCCTGAGGAAAGCCGGCCGGGGTGATTTTATTCCAATTAATCCCATCGGTCGATCTCCAGATGCCGGCCTTGCCGGGAGGTTCGACCGACAAGTCAAAACTGCTTAGTGCAGCATACAGTACGCCGTCGGAGGTGATAGCAAGGTCGGTGGAGAAAGATTTGTTCTCAAGGTCGCCTAACGCAACTTCCCAGCTTGCGCCGCCATCCTCCGAGCGCATGATTGCACCGTAGCAGGCAGCATAAACAATGTCTTTATCCATCCGCACCGGGTCGGTAACAATCCGCCAGACTCCCTGAAAAATCTCGTTCAGGTTGGCTGGAGATCCTCCCTGTGTAATGGCCAGCGGTTGCCATGTGGCACCATTGTCGGTGGATTTGAAAATCCCGTCGCCTATACCGATGGTTCTGGCATTGGTACTGATGTTCCGGTCGGTAGTGCTAAGCATTTCACCCGTGCCGTAATACCAGATGTTATGTTTGCCCGGCCGCTTGTCCTGTACCAGGCTGGTGGCGCTTTGCTCAGCGTCAGGCGCCGTGGTTTTATGCCAGTTCTGCCCGCGGTCGTTCGATTCCCACATACCTCCCGAAGCACTGCCGGCCAGAAGGTGGTTCTCATCGTCTACATCAACCGCGATGTATAACATGCGCCCGCCGATATTGGCAGGACCCCGCCAGGTCCATGACTGACCCGCTTCTTCGGAATGCTTTGGTAACCTGGAGGTAAACGCGAGTTCGCGGGAGCGAATCCCTGGTGGAATCATCCCGGTGTGCGGATCCATAAGTTTCATGAATTGGTAATCGGCTTGCATTGCCAGAAGGCGATTTTCAGGCATTTTTTGCAGTTCCTTGTTTGTTACGGCTTCTTTTTTAAGGGTAATTGGAGAGGATGAATTCTGTAAAAACAAGCAGCAAATCGCAAGTGACATGGATCCTGCAAAAACCAAGGGAAAATATAACTTTTTCATAGGAGAAAATTTGTCAAATAATCAATTTATATGGAGCGAAAGCTACAACAAACCAGCATAAAAGTCAATCTGCTAAAAGTATTATTGAGATGTAAGATTAGTGTTTGATAAAGGAGACTTTGTCCAGATTGGAATGATAAGATTGTGTTAAATTCCAGTTTGTACCCCCGTTCGAAGTTTTTATGATCGGACCAAAAGCATAAGATGGATTCCCTGAAAAGGTTCCGACCGCTAATGCAAGTTGGCTGTCCCAGGCATCGATTCCTACCATAAAATCCGTTCCCAGGTTTGTTGGAGTATCTTGTTTAGTCCATGTGGAGCCTCCATCATTGGTAAGATAAATATACCCCATATCCAGCGCTCCCCACCATATTTGAGAGTTGAGCATGATCAGATGGTTGATATCAGGAGGTCCACTACCACCTCCAGCGTCAGGAGTTGAATCATTCTTCCAGGTTGTTCCGCCATTGGTGCTGACCATATAATGTGACTTCGCGCCATACACAACAATTGTATTTCCGGAGGCAGTTACACCAATCCAGAAGTATTGATTGTAATTATTTGCCGGAGAAACAGAATCCCAGGTGAGGCCTCCATCCTGTGTATAGCCGATAAACCCCCTTCCATTAATACCTCCTGTAACATAAACCTTCTCCGGAGTGATTGCCCAGATTCCCTGCAATTGTCTGTCGTGAAAGAAGGTTGTATCAAACATGGTCCATGTATTTCCGTTATCGGTCGATCTGTAAACGGTACCTTTTTCTCCACTGATCCAAATATTGTTAGTATTCACGAAACAGATCGAAGAAAGGGCAGGCGTCATGTTATTTACCGGAGCCTGCACGCGTGTCCATGTTTGACCACCATCGAGGGTTTTCAGAATGACATTCCCGGAACAGACTGCCCACACGTTATTTTCATCCACGGCCCAGATATCCCTGACATTGATATCTTTTAATGCTGCGGAACCTTGTCCCTGTCTCACCCAGGTTTCTCCAACATCAGGGGAATAAAGGATCATACCATAACCTGTGCTGTCCATCTCACCGCTAACCCAGGCATATTTTTTTCTTTCAACAGGAACAGGGTTTTCCTTTTTTTTACAACCATTGATGATAATTCCTGTCATTATCATCAGGATCAATAATAAATATCCAAATCGTTTCATTTTAGTTCATTTTAACAATTATTACTCAGTTAATATATCGCCCGGCCAGCAAATGCCGCAGGGATTTTATTTACCTCGTTCAATACTTTCTTCGGATATCAGAACGGGAACGAAACCAGGGTTTGGTTCTCCACCCCCACTGTCAAGGTTATACTGAAATAATGAAACTACATCAAGTTCTGATCCTGTCCACTCAGATGGTTTTATCACCAGGAACGTTCTTACCGGTTTTTTGCATAACTCCGCGTTAACCCATGAGCCGGTGTTTGCATAGATGCCCGTATATTGATTTCCCGGTGGATAAACCTTCAGCATCGGATCATGGGTGTGCCCGAAGGCAACTATTTTATAAATCTTTGGCGCCTGGGATTGCATATATTCATAGGCAGCGGTAAAAGAGAGATCAAGACTGCCATCTAATATGGCCATCAGGACAGGCATAGCAACCGGGACAGCATTTCTGATTTCCGTGGAAGGCCAGACAGTTTCAATGTTTCCCGCGTACATATCCCTGACACCATTGAAACTGAGAGGGGTTGGATAATTATCTATTCCTCCCATCCCGACATTTGCAGAATCCGCTGCAACAATAAGAGAGTAATGAAGCTGAAGATATCCAAAAGCAGCGGTCCAGGCTGTTAAAAATTCAACCTGATCGGTACCCGTCTTAGGCTCTTTATATTTATGACTCCCTTGTTCCATTAATCCTTCCGCATCCAGCCGGGAAATAAAATATCCCGGAGGCAGAATATGACCAGGATTAGACAGGGGTTGGGGACAATTGAAGAAATCATACCGGTGACCGTGCTCCATAATGATTTCACTCAACGGCGAATAATGACCGAGCCCGGTTGAATCTCCCTGCCAGATAACTCCCGGTATGATCTCCTGAAGGACCTCCTGTGTTAAAAGCATATCATGGTTTCCGGGAACATATATCAACTGGATGGTTCCACTCGATGCAATCGCTTTCAGTTTATTGATGATGTTGACGTTTACAGGCGCGTTTGCGATAGACAGGAAGTAATCCCTTGAATTGTTTATTCCTGCCCCGGAATCAAAAGGTGATAATCGATACGGAACCACCCATTCGTCGAACAGATCACCAAGAATGACCAACTGTCTCATTTGTGGACAAGTAAGCACTGTGTCCAGCAAATTTTCCAGCGCTGCTGCATTCTTGCTGAACCAGCAATATCCTAAGGCCACGGATCTTGGATCGCCCATATGGATATCGCTGATACATATAATAGAGTTCCGTTTCGAGGTATCGCTATCAAGAACCAAATGTCTTGCAGTGGTTCTTACTTCAATCGTGGTAGTCGCCTGAAGAGTCGTACCGGCAGTTGAGCTCAGGCCTGTTTTAATGGTGATCAGGTACTTCCATCCATCATGCAACTGAAAACCCGGTAAAAAGGCTATTATAACCTTTCTACCGCAGGCAATCGTAGTACACCATGAATCCAGTGAGCCATTCTTGTCTGAAAAAGAAATATTGCTTTTTATGGTTGAAGAATCAATCGGCTCACTGAATTCCATTTCAACAGACCTTTCCTGATAATTCAGCGAATAATAGGATTCGTTCTGCATTACTGACATCGATAAATTCACGGTCAGATGGGGATATTCGTTCGTTATCTCCTTTTTCTTACACGATTGCTGGAGGATAAGCTGGCTCCCTATGGCCATTATCCAAAATAATATAAGAATGTGCCTGGGTTTCATAAAACACTTAATAAATCATCCAAACCTGCTATTTTGAACGTTTTTTTCAGAAACGGATCGCAATTGATTATTGCAAAATTTCCTTTTCCGGTCTGATTGAATGTTATCAGACAAATACGAATGAATGAAGAAGAAATGAAAGTAACATCCTTCATGTCAAAATCAATTTTTTCTTCGGGTTGATCCTTCTCCCCTTGTCCTTGCTTCAATTCCTGAAGCTTTTGTTGAATTTCTTCGGAAAGGGTTATGCAGATGGACGTATCCAATCGTCCCGCAAACCTGCAGACCAGATGCTTTTCTTTGGAATAATATTCAAAGTTTATCATATATCCGGATTTAATGGTTTTTATTGTATTCATTAATGATAATGTCTGAATCAAGTGATTCATCCAAATATTTTGAAGAATCAAATAAGAAAAATTTATCATTTGGTTTTCTTCTGCAAACCCGCTGGATATTAATCAGATGACGAGCTGTGATATTTTCGGTTGTGATATTTTTACCACCTGTACCACAACCCAGTGTGAATGAAGAGGGAAGAAGATTATAAATGCCTCCGACCGCCCCATGGGATGTCGGAGTGTTTACAATAATACGTCCGGCATTCATGATCTTTGAAAATTCCATGATACGGTTTTCATCATTTGCATAAATTCCAACACTATGCCCTATGCCGCCAAGATAGTTGAGATCAATACATAACTTGATTGCTTCCTGATAATCTTTTGTTGAATAAAATGCAAGAATTGGGGCCAGCACTTCGACGGAAAGCGGATAATCTTTTCCGACCCCGTCAAGTTTTGCGAGTAAAATTTTTGTGCCTTCAGGAATGTCAATTCCTGCCCGTTTTGCAATTACGGTTGCTGACTGACCTACAATCAATGGATTCATGGTACCTGAATCCGGGGAAATTGCGATACTTTCAACTTTCTTAATCTCTTCGGGACTCAGAAAATAGCATTGCTGCTTTTCAAATTCTGCAATCACCTCTTTTTCTATCCGTTTTTCAATAATTACCGATTGTTCACTGGCACAAATAGTACCGTTGTCGAAGGATTTAGAGATTATGATGTTGGTTACGGCAAACGGAATATCAGCGCTCACATCAATAAAAACGGGAACATTTCCAGGACCTACTCCGATGGCCGGATTACCTGAACTATAAGCGGCTTTAACAAGTCCCGTTCCTCCTGTCGCCAGGATAAGGGCAATCTTAGGATGTGACATGATCATGTGGGTAAAATCACGTGATCCTGCGGGAATTATCTGGATACAATCTTCCGGGGCACCTGCTTCCAAGGCTGCCTCATAACATATCCGGACAGTTTCCGTACACGACTTTACAGCTCCTCGATGGGCGCTGATCAGGATCGGATTCCTGGTTTTTAAGCAGATCAATGTCTTATAAAGTACAGTGGATGTGGGATTTGTTACAGGAGTAACGGCAAAGATCGGACCCAGAGGTTGGGCTAATTCTGTGATTCCTGTGATTTCATCATGAGATATGACACCTACTGTTTTTTCATTTTTAATGTCATCGTAAACCATTTGTGTCGCGATGACATTTTTCAGCACTTTGTGTTGCCAGTTCCCGATCCCTGTTTCTTCACAGGCCATCTTAGCCAGTTTCACACGGTTGTTAAACCCCGCTTTAAAAACGCTTTCCACAATTCTGTCCGTCTGTTCCTGGTCGAACTGCTGAAATACTGCAGCCGCAAATAAGGCCTTTTCAAGTATTTCATCTGCTTTTTTGTTTAATTCTTCTGTCATAATCCTGGTTTAAAGTTAATTTTCCTGTTTGAATCAATTAGTATGAACCCCAGGGCCCCGAATACTCGGGACGTGGAATTTACCATGCACCTCATCCCCTGCAGGGGGTGACTAAAAAGTAAAGATTTTGTATCAATGTACTATCTATAAAAGGATGATTTTTAAATAAAATATCGTTCTGTTTGTCTCCATTTTCAACATGTAGACTCCCGGACAATACTCATTCCTGTTAAAAAGTACAGAATGTTCCCCGGATGATTCATTTCTTTCATAGATCCTTTTGAGAAAAAGCCCACGTGAATCAAGAAGGGAGATTGAGATATGAGTTGGTTCTTCAAGTTGATAATGAATGGTCGCAGATTGCTCAACGGGATTTGGATAGATACAGAAGTCAGGATCATTTATAAATACCGAAGGTTCCTGGATTGCCATAGTACCTAATTGCCCATCCATTCGAACGTTCTGGATAGATACACCTGATCTTGTGTCATTATTCCTCCAGTAGTCCCATGATATTATCCATTGATTCTGGGAAGAGTCACCCATGCACATAAACTCTTTATTCGATAAAGAATTGGAAACCGTTACGATATTATTCCAGACATGGCTACCCTGGGAATTGACACGGGTAGCGTATATTTCGTCGATGATGGAAGTATCGGGATAAACGATCTTCAGAAATTCTTTAAAGTAAAATACAGCAATGTCACTAGTATCCGTTTCTTTTACAATTGGTTGCAGATAAACCGTATCAGTGGAACAATTCAGTGGTACGATCGCTTTTGCCCTATGACCCCAGAGGCGTTCACCCTGGGCAGAGAATTTCTGACCATAGATGCCCCAGCAATCGGTCAAAATGGCTGCATCATAATGATATTCGTCCCAAACAGCATATAGTTCACCGGTTGCAGGCACATAGACCATGCTGCCATCGGCATGACTGTTATCAGTCAGCAGCGATACTTCCTGTCCATGGCCTGGCCACAACGCATTCCCATTTGTATTGAGATGCTGGATGAGCTCGGTGACAGTGTATGGATAAAGTGACTTCCACATAAGAAAAGCACCGCCGTTTTTATCATTTTCAAGGTACGGGTAAATATTATTCATAACCTGAAGGTTGTTTCCGGTGTCAACCTGTATGACATCAGTCCAGACCGGATCCCCGTTCAAATCATATTTTTGAGCGTATATGTGAAGATAGTGTGTTTCCCCGACGGTTGTATCTTCAATAAAATATTGAGATTTATCCCATGCAATAATAACGTTACTATCTTCAGTTGCAATAATATCTGCAAAATAATTATACATTGTATCAGCGATGAAAACACCATTCCCCCATAAAAGATCACCATTTTTTGAGATCCTTTGCATTCCTATGGCTGGTTTTAGCGGGCTGGTAGTATCGTCCGGGCTTTTCTCCCACTTGACAATAAAATCCCCGGTTGTTGTTTTTACAACTTTGGGAGAGACGTTCAGCATACCTGTGTCCTGCGTTATGGCAATACCATCGTTACCCCAGAGAAACTCACCCGCCGCGGAGATCCGCCAGGCATAAACATTGCTCGATCCTGTTCGCAAATCCTGGTTCACCAAAACCGCATTTCCTTCATCATCCACAATTAAATTATAATCAGAAACCCATGTCATTGTGGGATGATCGCTAACAATCAGGTCATTTGTCCATTTTTTATAACCATTTTTATCGTATCGCTGCATCAGGACGTGGAAATTCAGGTCTTCGTCCGCCGAAAACCAGGAGATATAGCTGTCTCCGTTTAAACAGGTGGCAACCTTAGAAAGAACATTCCAGCCTGTTGTATCAATGAGGTTGGTATTTACTGACGGATTATGACTCCATTGTGAAATGACCATCAACGGGAATAGAATCATTAGAAGTAAAATTAAAAAATGCTTTTTCATGGTTAAAAATGTTTAGAATGACATTATTAAATATGACCTTCTATCCAATGATCCGGTAGTAACTTCGCCATTACATCAATCAATTGGTATGAACACGAGGGCAAGCCCCGGGAAATTTACCATGCACCTCATCCCCTGCACCCCTTCTCCTTAAGGAGAAGGGGACGGGGGTTGAGGTGAAAAAATTAAAAAACCCTGAGCGCTTCTTCCTCACCGGGATAGATCTCAAAAATCGTGGTAAATCCTGAAATCTCAAAGATTTCACGGATATTCTCCTGCAAACCGCATATCACAAACTTTCCCCCGGTCAGGGTAATCTTTTTCAGGGCTATCAATAGGTCTCTCAGTCCGGAACTGCTGATATAATCCATCTGTGTGCAATTGACCAGGATCCTGTCAACCTTCTGATCCATTAACTCCATCAGCCGTTTCTCAAAAATATTACTGTTGATTGTGTCAAGCCGGCCTTTTATGCCGATGATCGTACATTTGTCGGTATTCTTCTCTGTCAGTTCCATAAAATACAGCTATTTTGAATTAAAAGTTACGGATTAAAAGTACAATATTTTTCCTATTCTTCCGCTGGTACTCAATATTGTTCACAAGTTGTTTAACAAGATGAATGCCTAACCCTCCTACCTGCCTCTCCCCAAGAGGTTTGCTGAGATTATCATCTGCGGATTTTTCGAGCAGATTGAATGCCTTGCCGTCGTCCGATATGCTTATTCTGATACACCCTGGCTCAGGATTTTCGAAAAAAATATCGATCTTGTGCTCCTCCTTGTCATCATATGCATAAAATACAATATTCGTGAAAAGTTCTTCAAGCGCCAGGTTTAATTCCTTGAGAACTTTCGGCGGTATTGCCCAGTCTTCCCCAAGTTGATCAATAGCAGTGGCTATCCTGTTCAGTTGATCCAGCCGGTTCAATAATTGAATGTGCATATATTTAGGCGTTTACTGACTTACTCTTTTCTACCTTTATATTTAACAACCAGAATGGCTATATCATCGGCCTGTTCAACATCTTTCATCCATTCCCTTACATCCTGCTCAATATGCTTAATAAGGTCAGCGGGAGCCAGGCTATGATTATTCCTGATAACTTCAATCATTCTTTCTTCACCATAAAAGGCATCGTCTTTCCTCACTGCTTCGGTTACCCCGTCGGTGTATAAGAAAAAAAGATCGCCTGTTTCAAACCGGATTGTTCCTGAGGAATATTCTGCACTATCAAATATTCCCAGAGGTATGCCATGGATATCATTTAAACTCCCGGTATCCCCTGATGAATGGATCAAAATGGGTGGATTATGCCCGGCATTGCAATATGTCATTGATCCTGAACGCAAATCAATAATCCCGGCAATAAGGGTGACAAACATCTGGTTTGGATTTTCCTTGCATATTTCCATGTTGATCTCCGCAACAGTTTGTTGTATCGGGGTTCCGATGGAAACTTTTGAACGGAAAAAGGTTCTCGTGGTAGCCATGAACAGCGAAGCAGGTACCCCTTTTCCGGAAACATCCCCGATGGCAATGAAAAGATGATCCGCATCAAGAAAATAGAAATCGTACAAGTCACCTCCTACCGCCCTTGCAGGATCGAGAATTGCATAAAGTTCACAATCCTCCCGATCCGGAAAATTTCTGGGAAGCAGTCCCATCTGAATAATATGGGCAATACTCAGTTCGCTTTCAATCTTTTCTTTTTCTATGGTTGTTTCCCGGAGGTTATTTATATAATGTACAAGATCTTGTTTCATTCCTGAAAATGCATTCGTAAGCTGAGCAATCTCATCTTTAGCGCGGTAAACAGGAATGTTAGCATTAAAGTCGCCCTGACCGATGCGGTGAGCAGCATCTACGAGTCTGCTTATAGGTTTTGTAAATTTCCTTGTAATCATCACCGATATGATTATCATGGCTACCAAACTCAAGATAAAAATGAGCGCCAGTTTTTTGAAAAATGAATATAACCCGGAATATAGCTCCTTCGTTGGGAAAGTGAGCGCAAATATCCATCCGGTCAGTGGAACAGGTGCAAAATAGATCCAGGCCGGCACTTGTTTTTGTTCAAAATTACTGATCTCATCAAACAGCCTCTCCCCATTGAGCATTTTTTCTATGGTTTTAAATGCCTGTGGGTCTCCGCTTTTTCTGATCAGATCGAGAATATCCGTGTTTATATATTCCTCGTGAGGATAAGTAATGAATTTTCCACCATGAGAAACCAGAAAACTGAACCCCGTTTGGTAAACCTTTGCTGAAGTTAAAATGTGTTTGAAGGTTTTCAGGGAGATATCCATGGTAATGACCCCGGCAAATGTTCGTTTCCCTTTGATTTCCCTGTAAAAGGGGACGGAATAAGTGCACATCAGCGTGTCACCGCCCCCTTTGTCGTAATAAGGTTCCGACCAAACAGGTGTTCCAAGCATTTTTGGGATCCGGTACCAATCCTTGGAAAAATAATCATATTCAGCTGTAGAAAGATCTTTTTGAATAATCTTATTCCCGGTTTCAAAAATGTACGGGCAATAACGATAGTGTTTCGCATCATGCATATAAGGTTCAAAAGCCAGGGCGCTTCCAAATACCACAGAGTCCTCTTTGACGAAATCTTTTGTTATTTCCATGATATTATTGTAATCAGGTTTCTCTGATACCAATGCGGAGGATAAAGCATGAGGGACTTGTTCAATCGGTCTGATTACATTGGTGATCCGGGATATGGTGAGGTCAGTAATATTCGAAGCCCGCTGCATCGCATCATTATCCAGGATATTCATGGTAAATTCAAAGGTATAGAAAAAAGCTATGGTAAAAATAAACAGGATAGCCGAAAGGAAAAAAAGGCTGTAACGCAAGGTAAGACCTCCTTTCCGGAAATTCATAAGCGGGTTTCTGTTGCTATTCACTTGCTTGGTTTTATTTTCTCATTCATATCTCTATCACTTGCCAACGATTACCTTTAGGGAACTAAACTTATCTCCAACCTGCAGACGACAAATATAAGTACCTGGCTGCACCAGGGAAGTGTTCAGGTCTATTTCATAGCTATTTTATTTTTCAAAATCATTCCCTTCGGTGTCATAGCGTGTTCGCGATCCGGAATATAATCTTTAATACATCCGACATAGTTGTTCTGCTTTCTGATAATGATGCTACACTTTTCATTGTACCTGGTTTTTACGTTTGATTTATTTTATCGGTTAATTATCTTCAAATTATAACAGTCAATGCAATGTGCAATAAGTACAAATGATAATGTGTAAAGTAAATTCTTCATACAAATTATTTCAGATAAACTTTATCAGTTTTACAATAAATTCCTGTTACTACTTTTACAAGGAAATATCCCGAATAACCGGCCATCGGAACGCGGATCAGATCATTACCGGGAAGCAACTGATGCCGGATTTCCTGACCCAACAGATTATAAATAATGAGTTCTCCTCCCCTGGTTTCATTTAGTCCTTCAATATAGACATTCTCCCCGTAAGAATAAATGATGACCTGACCCTGTTTTCCCTGATCCTTAATTCCATTTACCCCCGAGAAATGAAGATGAAACCGTTCCGGGTCATCTCCCTGATTTGCAGTGAATGTATACACCGGATTTACTTTCAGATCCTGCGTTTGATTGATCTTCAGATCTTCCAGACCTATTGCAGTTTGCGAACCAAACGATTCTGCAAATTTTGCGGTCAGGGTGAAAGTACCCTCAACTGATGTTTCGAAATGCATTTTAACGACCACCGGGGCGCTGGAATGGGGTAAAGCATTTATTGCAAGCTCCGTGCTGTCGGTTGTCAGGGTAAGCAAAACCGGAACCTGTGGATTAAAGCTGTAGAGCTTTAATGCTTCCCTGTCCGGATCAAAATTCTCTGTAGATCCGTCGAGGAAAATAATAAAGGTCTGATCCGTAAAGTTATTTCCTTCAAGATCGAGTTCAAGCATTTCTGGTATTGGATCCTTATACTTGTAATAAATGCCGGAAATTGGATGAACCCGCTGGGAATCCTCAAAAGTTACGGAACCTCCGCCCGGCTCGGCATGAATCATGAATCCCTGCATGGGAGGAATGTAAGGTGTTGCGGAACCCACGCCCATAGTATCCCCCGGAAGCTGAATATAATACCGGTAATTCTGGATACCGGCATCATAATAATAGAGGGCATTATCTATCCCGGCTGTTCTTTTCACGCTATTCCAGTTGAGAGATGAAGGGTAAGGATTTCCAAGGAGGTTCCATCCGGATGCTCCGGGAGCAGCCGTATAGCTGCAAGGCAGGGTGAAGGATCCTTTGTTCAGGCTGCCTCTGAAGATTTTGGACGTACTCGCAGGAACTGCCACCAGGTACCCTTTTCCATCCATAAATTGGTTCTCAAAAGATGTGTTCCATTCCCCGGAAGAGGTTATTGCGCTGATCCATGTTGCGGAAGGTTCATCAAATTTTGAGAAGACGGCAGTAGTGTCAGGGGGATCAGAGACAAATTCCGGCTGAATATTCTGGCTTTGCACCGGAGAAGAAAGGAAGTGATTTTTCTTATCAGTCGTACCCAAATCGCCGGTAAGAAATCTTTTCACCATGGTTGAGTCTGCAATACTAAGTGTGCCGTTATCCAGAAGGGAACCGGTGCCGGATGAATCAGATTCAATAATGAAGTTTCCTCCGACCGACAAGGTACTTTCCTGATTCAGTGTGAGACCTCCGGCATGACTGATCGTGAGGTTGTGACAACGTTGATCCGTACTATCCGGAACTGTCACCGGCATATTTGCAATGATGGCATCGGCAGACCGGTTGGGAATGATTTCAGGATTCCAGGTACTAGCGGTATTCCATTGACCGGCCTTTGCCGAGGTGACCTGCCTGTATTGACCACCGGCATTTCCAATCGTAAATTCGATGTAACTATAATTCCCATTCAGATCAAAAATGAAAGAGGAATCTATATCCCACAGAAGAGCAGTGTTCCCCCCGTGAAATTGAAAAGTCAGATCACAGAGCTTATATGTGTCGGCGCCTGAACTTGTATCGGATTCAATATCTATTTCAATCGCCGAATATTTTCCCGCTGTAGGCCCAATTGGAAGTGCAGTGAGATTCGCGCCCGGAGCCACATTTGAATAATATGGAGAAATGGGGGTCAGGATGTCTGCATCATAGTATAGAAATAAAGAACCATTCTGTATCAGGAATTCATTGTTCATCAGGAGTGAGATACTGACATTTTGATCAGGGACCAACCCTGATTGGCTCACAACGAATATGTAAACCTGATCCTCCTGAGCGACGGTTGTAAAAGGGAACAAATTAAAGATCAATAAAAGAATGACTGTCGACAAAGTAAATATTATCCTTTTCATAGTTTTACTTTTTACAGGTTATTTTCAGCACTATTTTGTAATGACAATTTTTCTGGTCTGGGTAGAGTCGTCGCACTTCATCTGTACATAATAAATTCCCGCGGAGTATGCGGAATTTATTGCCGGAAAATGCACGGTATAGGATCCGGGTAGTTTCTCTTCCTTCACCAGGGTTGCAATTTCAGCTCCCATCGGATCATAAACTTTAATCGTTACAAAACTGCATGTGGTTAGTTTATAACCGATGACGGTT
Source organism: Bacteroidota bacterium (assembly GCA_026391355.1). Lineage (GTDB taxonomy): Bacteria > Bacteroidota > Bacteroidia > Bacteroidales > FEN-979 > CAIYUC01. Next base: position 198,673 of record JAPLDH010000045.1, read on the forward strand.
GAATTAGTGAACGGATTGGGAAAGTTCTGGGACAGGGTAAAATTTTCGTGAGAGAATTTTTGATCATTTATTCCATTATTAAGGAAGATTACCTCGTCTGACCATTGGCTCCACTTTAAATTATAGTCCCTGTACCGGGCCCTGAACCAATAATTTGTATCCTGTGAAAGGATGCTGTCGGAGACTTCTATTGTAGTGAGATCGATTCCTTCATTTTGATTGATTGGGATAAAATCGGGTATGCCGGTATTTTCATAGATATCTTTTGAGTTACGGGTGTTGTTAAATACAGGGGCAGAATAATTTCCCTTTGTTAACGTAATCTGGAATTGTGAAGACATGCATGAATCTTTGCCGACCATCGGAGTGGCTGACAGGATAATCTTGCCATCAATTATAGCAGACCTGACGAGAGGTTTCTCAGGCGCAGGCTGTAAATTTCTGAAATGCCATGTTTCCAGAAGCTGATTATCGATCCGATGTTCCGGTTTTCCAAGGGTATACACTTCCGCGACATACGATTTATTATCCACATCCACATCCATCAGGGTATAATTATAATCATCCACCGTTTCCTGAATTTCGGGGTAATCATGTGAACCGATAAAATACCTTGTCAGTGCGGCGCCCCCGCCACCGGCCAGCACGGTGCGAAAATCATGCAGTGAAGCGCTCTGGGGATCAGCATCTGTAATGGTTCCCAGTTCAAAATCATGCGCGTGCCCGAAGGTATATTGCACGATTTTATTACAACCCAGGAACCTGGGAAAAAATACAACGCCCACGGAATCCGTATTCCCACTGGTCCAGACTTCCGTATGCCTCGGATGGTGTGCAAATGGAAAGACAAAATCGATCCCCCCCGCTGTATCTGATTCGTTTAGAACTCTGTCCAGCCACGCTGCCTGGATAGGTGCACCGATGATATGACCATTGCTGTTCAATATTACAAACCGGCAGTCAGCAATATCAAATGAATAGAATCTTTCGTTGTAAGCTGTGGCAGCAACCAAAGAATCGGTGAAATCTTCATACTTCATATAATCAAAATAATAGGAAGATTCATGCTCGTGGTTTCCTATGGAGACCATGAAGGGCAGCGAGCAGGAAAGGTTAGCAATGGGTGTGAAATATTCGTTCTGGAATCTCAAAATGTTCTTTCCGCTCCAAACGATATCCCCGGTATGCATCACCAGATTAACTGAATCGGACCATGCTGATCCGTATTTTGTTCCCAGCGTTTGGATGACAGCCTGGCAAACCTCATTAAGATGGGATCGGATCGTATCACTATACCTGGAATCTCCAAAAGCTACAAAACGAATATGCCGGCCAGGCGTTCCCGGAAGCGGTTCACTTCTGAACGGATAAACTGAAGAAGAATCCGCTCCGCTGATACAACGATAATAATACCTTGTGTCCGGTGTCAGGTTTGTCAGTTTGACTGTATGCCAGATCTTTCCGCTGATATTCTGATAAGAGCCGGTTTTCTCCTGGGTTAGGCTTATTTCGGAGAGGCCGTAACGGACTTTTGTAAAGGAAGTGTCAGTCGAATGCCAGCTTATATAAATTGAAGTCGGCGTGGGAGTCTGTAAATAGGGATTTACCTGTGCCTGGAGACTGTTAATTCCAAAGAGGATCAGCATCAGAATTCCAGTGATTTGAAAGAATTGTGTTTTCATACCGCTTCGTTTTTAAATTTGTGAATTTCCTTAACTATTGTGTCAATAGATGTTTCTTCGTCAATAACCTCAAAGGAATCAAATGCTAAAGAGGGGATCTCTGACAGTCGTATCTCTTCTACACTTGAATCATGGTTCCCAATCCTGCTTTGCTTCACAAATTCATCCAGGTCATTATTCCTGCCAGTTGCCAGAATCTCCACTGACCGGTCAGGGCAATAAAAAACACATCCTGTGATGTTAAGCTGTGATGCTTTCTCCTTAATGAAATACCTGTAACCTGTGTGGTAAACTTTTCCGGTTATGTTTATTTTCAAATATTTCATATAACAAATTTATACCAAAAAAATAGTGAAGGCAAATATCAGGACTGCTTATGCGTCAAAAGGACTGTATGTACGTAAATTATCTACATATAAAACTGTATTACAGTATATTATAGACAGATTACCATGGGTTGCCGGTGTTCAAAATGAAGCCGGAGATACCCTAATTGACAATGAGTGTCCCGTTTACCATCAGGGCCTTTCCTGTTTCAATCGTCAATACTGCCCCTGTTCCGATCGTAATACTTTTGCAAACAGCGGGAGTGACTGGAGCGTTGTTTATAAAAGGATCGTTTGCAACATCCGGGATTAAAACGTCATCTGAAGCACCGGGAACACTGTTGGTGTTCCAGTTCCCTGCTGTATTCCAGTCGTTGGAGACGGAACCGGTCCAGATAAAAACCAAAGCAGGGGGGTCAATTCCGGCAGTCCATTCGTAAGCCCCCCTATCTATGGTAGTATTCTGAATTCGAGCTTGTCCCCTGACATCTGTCAATAAAGAATTGTAGCCGTTGTGACCGCTATTTACGCAGGGTGAATTGCCGTAAATCCTAAAATCGCCAGTGGCCGCGTTGACAAACAACGGATCGGTCGTGATGTTGTTATTGATGGCATACAGAGAACCGCCCTCCGAGGAATCGATGTCATTCGTGCCGTTAGAATAACAGGAAAAATTCAGTGTAACGATTCCATCGAAGATATAAATTTGCTTACCGGCATTCCCTCCGGTCGTGGCAATGTTACCCCAGATAATGCAATTATTGAAGATAGGATTGCAGACCATCCCGTTGGAAACGCCCCCGCCTCCCCGGGCGGAGTTATTGGCAATGACGCAGTTGATCAAAGTCGGGTTGGCACTGGAATCGGTGGAGATCCCTCCACCACCATATATTGCGGTATTGTTTATGATGACGCAATTGATGAAAACCGATGTGCAAGTGTCTTCCGCGGCCACACCGCCTCCTTCATCGGCAGCATTGTGTGTGATTATGCAATTGTGGATCGTGGGAGAGTTCCTGTAATTACTGATGCCTCCGCCCTGGTGCTGGTTCTTGAGATAGTCGCCATCCGCATTCCCCCCGCGAATGGTAAAGCCGTCCAGAAGCGCACTGCTGTTAAGTCCCCATCCGGATGGATGGTAAAACACGTGGTAACAATCCGCGTCATCCACCCCGTTATTGTTCAGATCACCGCTCAATATGGTCTGGTTGGTCACCAGGTCCCGGTCTGCAAGGTCAAATGTATCCGGTTCGGTTCCGGCGAATCCTCCGAAAATGCCCTGATTGTTCTTCATCCGGAAATGCCTGTCCCTGCTTGTTGCATCTGGAATATTATAGGTTGAACTGGGTTTGTAAGTTCCGGCAGCCACCCATATATGGTTTCCCGCAACTGCAGAATCCAAAGCTGTTTGAAGCACTGTATAGGCGTTGCTCCAGCTTTTGCCATTATTACTCCCTGTTGCATTTGACCTGACATAAATTACGTTGCACCTTCCCGTTATGAACTGGCTGAATCCGGTAATTCCATCAAATGTGGCTTGATTGGTAACAGTATCGACCGATATTGCAGAGGTCCGGAATGCCCAGTTTGTGTCTGCAGTGTTCCCCCGTGTGTAAAGATTGATCCCCGATGGATCTCTTTCATCCCGGGAACTCAGATCTTCTTTAAGAGTAAAGGCAAGATTTGAATTAAACGTCCCATTACCATATTTATGCACCACCCAATATTGCTTGTCAAATGTCTGGTTCAAACCTGACGGATTGATATTTGCCGAAGAGTCGATCCGGGATACTACAATTGTATCACTTCCTGATTTTTGGAGAAAATTCATATTCATTCCAGTCCCTGGAAAGGTAACCTGTCCGGTGCTGATTACTGCATTTGTGAAGCTTGTCCCTCCTCCGGCAGAAATGGTGGATCCTATCCAGTCGGGTCCTGTGAAATAATGCAATATGCCATTATTCCCGTGGATTTTATCAACCGTACCGGTACCGGCACCTTCATTGAACTGCCAGTAACTCACCAGCCCCGGTTCATTTCCTTTGAGGGTCAGATGCATATTCTCACGGATCTGTCGCTGGGTCCTGACTGAGTCCCACAACCTCACTTCATCTATTTTCCCGTTGAAATATCTTGCGCCGGCCAGGTAATCAACCCCGATGGTGAACGGGTCGCTGTTTGAACTTATAACATCGGCTGTACCGCTCAGCGGCAGGGAAACACCGTTGACATAGAGGATCCTGGTTCCATTGTTGTTGACGGCCGCAATGTGATACCATTTATTTATTTCCAGCACTCCCTGAGCTGTGGATAATCCATCGAAATTCAACCCTGTATAAGGTGAAGAGATCGTCAGGCGCAGATAATATCCATTTGCACCGGATGTTTGATATTTGCTGATAATTCCACCGAGAAAAGTAAAACTTTCCGGGTATATCCATGCTTCCAATGTATAATTATTGGTAAGGTCGAGGGTATTATTATCGGCAACCTCAACATATTTGGATGAACCATTGTAAAGTAGCGCTGTACCGGGCCAGGAATCGATCACAAAACCTTCAGCACGTATCGTAACCTTTGCCACAGGTTCATCCGGGTCATTGCTTGCAATATGTAACGTATCATGAACCAATCCATCGGATGCAGGATGATAAGTAACCTTTAAATACCGTTGCTCACCCGACAATATTGCCATTTGGGTCGCAGAAAGCGTAAACTGGGAATTGCTGTGTGAAATACCTGAAATTTTTAATGTATCGGTGCCTTTGTTGTATATCAATACAGAATCAGTAATCGCCAATGTGGATGGAGTCCGGCTGAAAATGATTGAATCGGGATTGAGGTTAATATCTGCATATATTCCTTTCCCGACTGCAAACTGGCTGAATGTCGTGATCCCGTTAAATGAAATCTTATTGTTGACTGAATTAGCGCTATCAGCCAGATTACTAAAGATCCAGTTGTTTTCGGAAGTACAAGGCCTTTTGAGTAATGCAATTTTATGGGGATGGTTTGCATCATAAGCAGTAACATCCCCGTCGATGGCAAATTGAATACCGGCATTCAACGAACCGTTCCCATACTTATGAATAACCCAGTATTCAGAAGCATAAGTGGTATCAACTTCGGGGAGGATATTGGCAGTGGTATCAATCCTTGTTGCTACAATTGTGTCGGTACCGGTTTTTTGCGTAAAATTCATCTGAATGCCTGTCCCTGTGAAGTCAACTATTCCTGTTGAAGCGATGATCTTCGTGTTGCTCGTACCCCCGCCAGCCGGTATAGAAGATGGTACCCAGTTGCTGTTCGTCATGTTTTTCAGCGTGCCGTCATGATTGCTGCCGTGATCTTCTGTAAAATTCCCTGAGCCGTCATTAAATTGCCAATACCCGATTAATCCTGACACTCCGTCTGCCAGTGTCAGGTGCATATTTTCACGAATTTGCTGTGTGGTACGGGCTACATTCCAGATGCGGATCTCATCCAGTTTTCCATGAAAGAAATTACCCTGCCGGTTTAATGCACCAAAAGAAGGCAGGTAACCACTACCGGGATCGAACAATTGCAAAGCGGGAGGAGTTGGTACGGACTGGATAAGGTTGCCATTCACATAAAGTTTCAATAAACCTCCGCTGACCCAAACGCCACACACATGTTGCCAGGTGTTTAATTCAGGTGAAGGAGCACTGGCACTATACCAGTTATGATTGCTGAGTTTTACTCCAAACCACATATTGGTATTGTTAAATCCCATTTGAAATTCACCGTTATCCCCATGGTAAATGAATTCATTATAATCCAGATCAGTCGGATACACCCATGCTTCGACCGTCAATGCACCTGGTGCTGTATCATAGAGAGGATCGACCTGCACATATTGATTTACACCGTTGAAAAACAGGGCATCGCCGGCATAAGGTTGGGGAATGAGCGTATGAGGAACACAAAACTGGCCGAACTGATTAATATTATTAAAGGTTACCGTATTATTGGAAATATTGGCAGAAGAAGCATTTTCATTAAAAGTCCAGCTGGAATCGGAATTACTGCCGCGTTGGTATAACCTGTTTAAATTTAAATGGACCAGATCCTGTGATGTAATTACCTGCGGTACTTTAAAGGTAAGATTTGCATCAATTGCTCCTCCTCCATAAGGTTCAACGATCCAATACTTACCAAAGACTTTGTTTGCATCCGGCGGATCACAATTTGGAAGCGTATCGAGACGGGAAACCACAACTGTATCGGTCGATGACAATAAAGAGACATTCATGGTAAGATCCGTTGCAGGAAAAACCACATTGCCGGTATTGCTGACAATTTGCTGATTGCTTACCCCTCCGGCAGCAGGGACCGTGGATTTCACAAAACATGCGGGCACACTCATATTCATCAGTGTACCGTTATTACCCCCGGCAAGGTCGATCACTGTTGTTCCAAAATTCTCATTGAACTGATGGTACGCAACCAAGCCGGTTTCACCGGGTGAAATCATTAAATGCATATCTTCCCTTATTTGTTGAAGGGTGCGGGCTGTCTGCCAGATTCTCAGCTCGTCCATCAATCCTAAAATGCCACTTCCGATGGTCACCGGAAGGGTATTATGATTGAGTGATTCTGCAACATCAGATTCCCCTTGCTGACCATTTACATAGATCGTGACATACTCATTTCCGGGCGTCAGGTCAAAGACTGCGGCAATGTGGTTCCATTTGTTCACCAAGGCCGGGCCTGTGGTTTGATAATAACCAAATACCGAATTACTGTTTATCCCAAACTCTATGATGGATATCGCGTTATCATAGAACAATTGCACTTCCCATTCATTCCCTTTTTTAATAATGGTATGATAGTCAGTACTCATGGAATCTGCCTTCAGCCAAAATTCGATGGTAAAGGTGTTTCCAAACAGAAAATGGCCTGCATTATCTAAAATAACAGAATCGTTCTCCTGGGTAAAATGAATAGCAGATCCGGCATACACATATTCTCCCTGTGTCGTTTCATAAGCTCCTATATCAATTCTTCCATTTTCTATACGCGGATTACCAGCCAGGTCGTAAGGGCCAACTGTGGTTGTAGTTGTGGCCGGATCGCCGGTATTCAGGCACGATGAACCCGGCTGAATCTGGTAAGGATAAGTACCGGTTGTGACAAACATGGGATCAAAACTGGTATTATTCTCAAAATGACCGGTATAATTCAAATTATAGCCTGCAATATTATTGATACCGTTTTGTACATTGCAATAATAAAAATCGGGGTTGCTGGAATGATCATAAAGAAATATCTGGTAACTGGCGGAACCGCTATGGGTATTATTGTAAATGATACTGTTCCTGACCTCAGGGTTTCCTGAATAATTACAATATATTGCGGGACTGACATAAGCAATATTACTGCTGATAGTGTTGTTAAGCAGCAACGGCGAAGCAGAGGATAAATAAAATGCACCACCGTAAGTACTTGCATTATTATTGATGATCAGATTATTGATAATCTGTGGATTTGAAGAGGTGATAATGATACCTGCACCGTAGGCTGATGAATTATTTGTCACGGTGTTGTATTTAAAAACCGGGTTGGCGTTGCTTTCAAAAGCAATACCACCACCCTGGGAGATGATACAACCTGAAATATTCGTGAAATTATTTATGATCGTATTATAGGACATTTGCCCTGTAACACTGCTCAGAAAGACTCCCCCACCCCACGAGGAATTATTATGAGAGAAGACGTTACCGGTTGCCGTCAATGTTGAAGAATAGCAGGTTAATCCTCCTCCTCCTCCTGAATTCGTGCAGTCATCTGCCGTATTATCTCTGATTGTATCATTTGTCATCGTCAATGCGGAAGATCTGGCATAGATTCCGCCACCCTTGCATCCCGCTTGGTTGTTGGCGATAAGGCTGCCGGTGACAGTGGCTGTGGAGGTATTCAAATAAATGGCACCCCCATGCGATGCAATTGAACCATTACAGTCACCATTACTTGCTGAATTATTAGTGAATTTGTCACCTGAAAGGGTCAGCGTTGAGTTGTGTCCGGAGATGGCGCCGCCTATCACCCCCTGGTTATTGGAAAAGGTGCAATTCCTGATGTTCAGGTTTGTTGAACCGAGGTACAAGGCTCCCCCCTCAGAAGCGGCCCAATTGTGAAGAAAGATACAGTTGGAAATCGCCAGCTTACCGGAGTTGTTAACATATATTGCACCACCATTGTATCCTCCTCCCCGGTCAGTTGCACCTCCATATAGAAATTTGCAATATGTCAGCCTTGAGGTATCATTTGTGGGTGCAACATTATTAAATATCATTCCGCCCCACCCCCACGTCGGCCATTGGTAAATCGTTGTAAAGCTGATATAATTCAGGCTGTCTCCTTCGGCAACGATGCATCCGTTAACTGTCAACTGAGATGCTCCCTGAAAATAAACCACTACCCCTTTGCCGATGTAAAGGGTGACGCCGTTATTGATCGTGACATTACCTGTTATGTTTATTGTATCAGCGCACCAATAAGTGTTAACAGAAATAGCGCCGGAAAAGGAAATTTTTGAATTTTCCAGGTTTTCATAAGCGCCCCTGTCAATAATGTCATAACATAAATGCCTTATCCTTGGATTGCCGGCAATGTCCTCTACCGGCACATCCAGACCAGTCATGTTGGGTTTGCCCGTATTGATGCAGGGTGAAGACGGTTGCAGGCTAAAAGGATGGCTTCCACTGCCGGCAAACAGGGGATCCGTATCCAGATTATTCTGATAATCGCCAACCTTTCCGGAACCACCCATACCACCGATACCAGCCAGACCACCCTCTACAAGACAATAATAGAAGTCAGGGTAATTTGCATAGGCTGATATGGAAATTTCGCTCCCATAACTGCAAATGTCATGGTAGAATATACAATTTGTAAAAACAGGTGCAGATTGTTGGTCAATATCAACGGCACCTCCCATATAACCTGCATTATTTTCCGAAAAAGTACAGTTGGTAACATGAGAATTTGCTTCGTTTAAATAGATGCCTGCTCCATTATCCACCGTCGAATTATAAATAAATAGAATGTCTGTAATTAAAGGATTACAGAATTCTATCCCGATTGCACCGCCATCAATACCCGAGTAATTATTGGCAAAAATAGTATTCCTGATCGCAGGGCTTGAGTACTTGCAATACAGGGCTCCTCCTAAATTATCAGCCTCATTATGATGCATATTACTGTTGGCCAGCAGAAGCTTGTTAAAATTGAACACTGCAATGGTGCCGCCCCATTCTCCATGATTATTGGTGGTATTTGCTTTGCTGTACGAAAGAACACAATAGCATATTTTAGAGGAATCGTTAGAGGAAGGAGTACTGCCAAAAAGTATCCCGTCCCAACCGGTAGAAGTGTTGGTGGGGTAAAACCTGATTGAATCCGTACGGGTTCCCACAGCCAGCAACCGTCCCTGTATCTGGATGCCGGTATGCCCTGCAAAAATCACCTGGCTTCCGGGAAGGATGGTAAGCGTTACTCCATTATCAATGTAAATTTCTGTTGAGATATTTACTGTCCCTGACCAGGTAGTATCCGAGGTTATATGAATACTGGCAGTAGCCTTACCGACGAAAATAATCAAACAGATAATTATTGCTGTAGCCGATTTTATGACTGATTCTTTCATATTAATACCTTTAATTTCTGATGCTATATTGTTTATGACTAATTAATTACGATAATTTTTATTGCGTCTGCCCGCGACCCGACCGTAAGTCTGCATGAATAAGTGCCCGGTTTTAGCAATGACACATTCAGTTTAATTTCATAACTGCCTTGTGAAAGTTCCTGATCAATCAGTGTGGCGATGCGATTACCCATAAAGTCAAATAGTTCCAGCCTGGCATATGAATGGGTTGATATATCGAATTTAACTACTGTAAAATCCTTACAGGGATTAGGATAGTTTTGAAACAGTGCTGATGTCTCTTCCGGAACTTCCGGTTCGTTAATCCCGATAAAATACGGGCTTTCTGCAACATCCTTTACGATACTGTCCTGATCAATCGCAAAACACCGCAGTACGAGATTCATATCCCGATCACCAAACATGACTCCATTCACCGGGTTGAACCTTGCGTTGCTGGCCAGCATAGGAAATTCATTGGTCAGTATCATCAATGTATCTGTATTTATATAGGTGAGTGCAATCTCAGCGACCTGTTTGGAAGTATCACAAACAAATGCATTTCCTGCTATGTGCTTCCAGCTACCAAACGGGTCATTCAGGTTACCTGTAAGCAAATCCACCTGACTGATCTTCTGACCGGCTGATTTCCTGACAATTTTTTCAACTTTAACTGCGATGGTCGCTTTTCCGTCATCGTTTATGGCAATCCTTGGCAGTTGAAGATGGGCTAATGGCTCAATCAGCAAATCGGTCGATTTCTGTTTGTTCCATTTTTTACTTTTGTAATCCCAGGGTATCAGGATCAGTTTTTCATAATTATTGACACTTGGATCGTTTATATAGGTTGCTACGGCAACTGCCCCCCTGTCATGATTGAATTTCATGTCGAAATAATTACAAATCTGATTTTCCTCCATTGCTATAAGTTCATTGGGGGTAGTCCAGTTATTTCCGTCATACTCTGATGTCATCAGTTTTTTATCATCGTGCTTATCTCCCGTTGTATTCATCCATGCGATAATTGCCTTATCGTCTTCGGGAACTGCCACGGATAACTGGGTTTTCACCCCAATCATATCAGTTATCAAAGCAGGTTCTGATGCAGACCAATTACCCTTCTGCTTTTCAAGTTTCACATACCATATTCCTGAAGTATGGTTGTCGAGATCAGCAACCTTCCATACGATCAGGGCTTTTGATTCTGACAGAGTCACAATCAATGGGTTTCCTTCAGCCCGTCCGGATGTCAGACTTACAGTGTCGTCGCTGATCATATTTAACTGTACAACTTTTTTGTTGGGAACATCGTACACTGCATACCAGATATCCTGTGCCTTAATGAACTCTTTAAGAACATCCGATTGTTTTATCCCCAGAATGGTTTTATTGTCGTATCTCGTTTGTGCCCAACAGAGCAATACCTGGTTATCGGTTATCGCATCAGATACAGGGCTGTTTACAGCATGGTTGTTCAATTCGATACTGATATAATCGGAAAACCTTTTTACATTTTTCAGCATGTAGGCGAGTTTGACACTTCTTTCTCCATAACGTTTGCCATTCTCTATCCAGGTATAAACTATGTTTTCGTCAGATGACCCGACAGATTGATGGGGATATGGCTGAGCCATCTTGGTGAACCCGTTCACGGGGACGATCTCATCAGCTAAGCCGGGCCAGGTAGAATTGGCGACAAGGTTATCATTTAACTGGCTTTTTTTGCCAATGGGAGGAAAACAATGCGACATATCGTCACCCCAGAAATTCGTCGAGTAAAACATTTTAGGACCCCATACATTTTTTTCGTACCATCCCCATAATAGATCGATATAAAATCGCCCATAAACCTGAAAAGCCGCTGATTCCAAAATTTTCGTATTTACACTCGGAATGGTTACATACGAATGCCCATACCCCAGCGCAACGCGGCCATCTATACCGAAATATCCGGCTGCCAGACCTTCCAGAAATTCAGCCCCAACGGAGAATTCAATACCAAAGGAGCCTGAATAGAAATGATAGGAGGCGCTGTTCATGTAAGCTTGAGTATGATTTGGGTTTGCGTCAACATTCAGGTTGCCAAAAGATCCCCATTTGCCGGTCAATGTATCCACCATCAGGTGCAGGCGTGAAGCGTATTCAAAAGCAGCAGTAACTGAAAGTTTAAAAGAGGGTTTAACAACAATGGATGCCGGGTCAACAACCGAGGACATATTGAGCAGGTTTCCAATTTGTTTCGCAATGTTATTGATCACCAGAACATCTGTTGAAACGCCACCTCCAATCGTAAAATTCTGGGAGGCTATTAAATTATTCTGTGCGTCAATTTCATAGAAATTATTTTGGGAAGTGTTAAAACTGAACAATGCAAGACTTGAATTTCCAACACCCAATTTGGTGTATTCCTGGTAAAATTCAGGAGCCTGGTTGAGTTCAAGTGTGTGCGAAGAGAAATCATACTGGAGGTAAGCGCTGGCTGTCGGACTGTTCATCGTACTCTGTGTTCCACCCATCAGGGGTACCCAACTGGGTATCTGAACGCCAATGAAATTATTTATCAGCCAGTTTTTCTCGAAGGGTGTGGTCACTGTAAAAGTTACGATAGTCCCTGATTGCTGTACATTACTAAAATTTGCAGCCGGGATAAAATCGAACCATGTGGGCTTGGTTTTATGAATAGTAATGGGGAAAGGCCCTTCAATGGCTGCCGGATGAGTGTCCTGACCTAGGTAGTATTCCATATTCATGGTGGTCAACGGAGGAGAGAGTAACGACATATCATAGGTTGCTGTCCATAAGGTATCACTGACCTTCACAGCATCGCACCTTCCAATCAGGGTATTGGTACCATCATAGAACACTGCGACAATACTGTCTAAATCTGACAAGGGTTCTGTTACGATTGAGAAGGTATTTAAATGTTGCATACTGCCGGGTGCAATTGCCTGATCGAAAGGCCCGAAATTCCCGTTCACTGTTGGGGGGATCATCGGATGAATGTAGATCGGGATAGAAACGGAAGTTACAAAGATCTCCTGCGAGGAAGTCGTATAATACCCTGTTTCGAGACTTATGTAGCTGCCCGGGGGTGCATCACCCATATCGATCTCAAACTGGCCCGACCAGGATGAAGATGTATAGGTTGCTGAATCGCTGCTGATCTGTACATGATCGAAGGTAAGAAAATTATATTTGACATAGTTTTTGCTCCAGCCCGAATTGCCGGACCCGGTATAATTGGATTCAACTGAAAGTGAATTTATCAATGAAATTCCCTGGTTAAAATAGCCTTGTCCTTCCGAAAGATTAAAATTAAATGTACAACCGGGAAATGGCTGTGCAACGATGAAATTACCAAGTGAATACGAGGCACCCGAAGCAGGTGCACCGGGATACGACACATTGGCAAAAAATGTATACGTTCCGGGTTGAAGTGCAACCATATTATTGTTCCAGACAATATCGGAAATTTCGTTGGAGATATACCAGGCCGGCGCACTTCCGATTATTGTTCCGTTATTTGAACCCTTTAGATCAATAACCGTGGTACCGGACCCTTCATTGAATTTATAATAAAGCACCTGATCGGCATTCACTGCCGATTGGAATCTGAAAGTGTTGATATCGATATAATCCAGTGCACGGTTCCATACACTGATTTCCGAAACGGATCCGGAGAAATATTCAGCAACTGATTCAATATTTTTGTTTTTTGTGGCACCATTCCTGCCAATAATCCACCAGCCCTGATAAGTGCTTAAACTTGAAAGTGTAAGGCGCTGTGCCAAACTGCCATCCACATAGATCGAAGCATTGGGATTGTTATCGACTGTTACTGCAACATGATGCCAGTTCCCGTCGTTATTGATGTTCAATGCATAAAGCGTTTTCATGGTGGTACCTTCGAGGATATTAAACCTCAGGCTGCCATCATTTTCCATGATGATTTCCCGGTCATGAGAAGAGGAAGTTGAACCAGCCTGGTTATCACAAAATCCAATGATTTTACCTCCGCTGCCGGTAGCGGTTTTCACCCAAAACATGATTGAAAAGTTTTGTGGTGAAGTGATTTCCTGAGAAGTCTGAATGAAATTATCAGTCCCGTTTAAGGTCAGGGAATGATGAAAAGGAATGCTGGTTGAGGAATAACTCATGGTATCAAACACCTCATTACCATTCTTTAACCCCAGCAACACTTTGCTGGTATTTCCCGGCAAACCTGAAACCGTCACTGGCGCATAGGTCTTTCCCATACTCGTTGGAGTAGAATAATAGGTGTTCCAGTTGTATTGTGGTGTTGCAATTGGCTCTGGTGCGAGAGAGTAAAGGTTATAATCAGTTTCCAACGGAATACCAGTAGATGGATGATAATATTCCATGATTTTCAGCTTGATGATATTATCGGGTAATGAGGCAACATCATATCCAAGAGAAGTTTTTCCTCCGGTTGTCAGTTTTGTGCAGGAATCTATGATCACATTGTTTCTGTCAACGAACAGATATTTTACAGAATCTGTATTCATCGCTGAAGACAAAATTTTGAGCGTATCAATGGTTCTTTGAATGCCTGGAAATTGGTGTATAAAGGAGGCTTTGTTCTTCAGGTATCCGAAATTGTTATTGTAGCTTCTGTCGGAGATATAGTTCAACCTGTTTCTTAGGTCATCAAAGTTCCAGTATCCCTCAAGCTCGTACTCCTGCAACGGGGACTTCATATAATTGTACCAGATATCGGCGTCCGACAATGTTCTCGACCAGATCCTGACTTCATCCATCGCAGTGACGAGCGAATAGGATGCAGGGTCATTCCCGCCCAGCCTTAGCGGTTGTGTGCCTGCATTTCGTCTCCAATCAATGTATGTAAAGATATAATCGTAATTAGGCTCGTTGAAAGATACTCCTGACAACTGCTGACCATCCAGGTAAAATCTTCCGTAAGGGTAACCGCCGGAATTATTATAATAACAGGTGAAGGCAATATGATGCCATCCTGTTCCATTCAACTGGCTAGGGAGCAGGGAAACGCTCCAGAGATCGTTGCTGAGGGAGCCGGCTGAGGTAGAGAAGAAAAATGCCACTCCGCTTGTATTGGCCTCCGCATACAGTTGCCATAACGAATCCACCGTAATCAGGTTCATATATGTTACATCCCCGGTAAGCCCTGTTAAGTTAAAGTTCATCCATGCCTCGATGGAAAAGCTGCTTTGCATAAAATCGATGCTGTATGGACCCGGGTAGATGGTCTTAAAATGTCTGTCAAGGCTCCTCAATCCCGGTCCATTCTGGATAAGGGCATATTTAACGCTGTCAACAGCCAGCGCCTGCCCGCTGAGTTGATTCTGCACAAAAACACCAATCGAGTCTGTTCGTACCAGGCTGTCAGAAATACATTTAAGCTTAGGTCTTTGTGGAATGATACTCAAATCCTTGTGGTATGCAAGACCTTTATCAGGGCCTCCCTGGCACCATAAGAATACCCGAAGGTATTTAGTATCTAATGGAAGTAAATCCATCCTTACATTTTGATAAACTGCCGAATCAAGGTAGCTTCCGGGAGGCGCTGTCACCATCTTTGAAAGAACGATTACGGAATCAATGGTCATTACCTGAAATTCAATGGTATCGGTCCGCGGAGGCAAATGCTTAATTGTGAACGTATTCAGTTGTTGCAGAACGGGGTGCCAAAGCGTATCCGAAAACGGATAATCATTGGTCATGAAAGGGCCGTAGCCCTTAACAGCATTCATTGTAACCGTATCGGGATAAATGGTATAAGGTATATTGTAGATGGCAATACTGTCATTATCGTAATGGACAGTAATCGAGAGTTGAGGTGAAAGCGGAAAGCCCATCGTATCTGATTCAAAGCTCCATGTAACTGTTTGAAGGTTTGATCCCGTTTCAGTATGGGTTCTGTTAATTTGAACACCTTTTGAGTCAATCATTTTCATGATGACCTCAGAGGTGTTTTTTGGAAGCTCGAAAATGATGAATAGATTGGATCGTTCAGAACCAAGCACAAAAGGCCCGTATCCATTAAGAGAAGTGATCTTTATGGGAGGCAGGTACAACGAATCAATACTGGTGGTTTGGGATTTAAGATGACCCATGGCAAGCAATCCAATGAAAGCTGCCATAAAAATGTATCTGCAGGTATTCAGCAATCGGGATTTCATAGATTTCTTTTTGTTGAAGTGGATATTTTTAATTAGAAATCAATTCATAAAAATGTACCTGTGACTTGGAATGTATATGTTTCCGGTGATTTTTTTTGCAGGGAGCACATGCAACAAATTTATCCTAGCAAAAGTGTGAAGGCAAATGTTAGGACTGTCCCTGCATCAAAAGGGCTGTTTATACGTAAATTATGAATGTAAGTGACTGTATTGCAGCGGCTCAGAATATCCGGCTATTCAGGGTTCAGTTTGTTTTTAACAGCCCTGTCACGGAATTGGTTGGGGGTTAAACCTACCAGGGTTTTAAACTTTTTATGGAAATTGGAATTGGATTTAAAGCCTGCAACTTCCCCAATCCCCTCTACTGACAGATGCTTGAGCGAGGTATCCTGTAACATATCCCTCGCTGAACGGATCCTGTATTCACAGATCAGGTCGTAGAAGTTTTGATGGTATTGATCGTTTATTAATTTCGAAAGATAAGTGCGGTTCGTGTTTAATTTCCTGCAAAATTCATCCATATTGACATCCGACCAGAGGTATGGCTTTTCTTCAATTAAAAATTTTTGCAGCCGCAACCCTAATCCCTGGTACAGTTCATTGGAATCGGGACTGTTTGAAACTTCTGATTCGGGAAGGGTTACAATATTTTCATCAAACTTCTTCTCAAACTGTAACAATCGCAGGTTCTGACTAACAAGGTTTTGGTAAGCCCTGCTTTTAACCCTTAACAAAACGAATATAAGTACCAGAAATATTAAGATAACAAATGTTACAACGACAAAAACATACAGCAAAATGTTTTTCTTACTAATAGTTATTTCTTTGATCTGGTTGTCTTTCCGTAAAATCACATTCTCCTTTTCTTTTTTTTCGGTTTCATACTTTGTCTGAATCTCAGCAATTTTTTCCCTGGTTTCCTGTCCTGAAACCGAATCTTTCAATTCTTCATAGCGTTTATAATATTTCAGGGCTAACTCTTTTTTCCCTTTTTTTTCATAAACCTCCGACAGCACTTTGTAGTTTTCAGATATTTTTTGTAAAGCTCCTATTTCCTGTGAGATAACCAGAGCCATGGAAATATAATAATAAGCGGAATCGTACTGTCCTGATTGTATAAAGTACCTGGCAATGTTCCGGTTCACTATCGTAAGGTTTGATTTGTCACCCAGTTCAATTGAAATTTTTCTCGCCATTTTAATAAATAGCATTGCGCTGTCAATCTTGTCCTGATTTTCGAAAATGTTGGCTATGTTATTCAGGATTTTACATTCATAATGTTTATCACAGATGTTCCTGGATAATTTCAAAGCCAAAAGATACGCATGAGAAGCAAGTTTGTATTTTTTTTGCCTCTTGCAGATCATTCCTATATTGCAGTAAGAAGCAGCGATTCGTGTGCTGTCATTGATCTCCATGGCATACTTTAGAGCGTTCTCAAAGTACGTAAGTGGCTTTTTTACACTGTCGAGGGTGTGATAAAGCAGTCCCATGTTTGTGTAAAGGATCGAATATAACTTTTTTACTGAGTTCTTTAAGGAGTCATTTTTTATGAGTGAATCACAACTTTTTTCAGTTTCGGTAAAATAATGTATTGCTTTCTGGTAATCACCCTTTTGGTTATAAGCGTCACCACATAAATTGGTGATCTCAGCAGCATTCAGAAAATCATGATTTTCAATATCAAGTTGGTAAGCTTTCCCAAAATAGACCAGGCCTTTATCATATTCACTTCTGAGGTACCAAGAATATCCAATTCTTTTGTTGGCCAGCGCCTCATTATATTTATCATGGAGTTCCTTTGCCAGGATTATGGCCTTTGATCCATATTTCACACAACTGTCGGGAGACTGGGATATATACTTTTTGGTCAGGGATTGAAGCGTTTTTAATTTTTCCGGACCTTTTAATGATTGAATCTGTATTAGCAGACTGTCGGTCTTCGCGACGGTAGAAAAGTAAAAAAGCAAAACAAATATGATGAATGAAATCTTTTGCACATTATTCAATTTATATATACAAATCTAAAACATTTAATTTAAGATTGGCAAATCTATTCAAAATAAGTGTCAGTTGAAAAGAAGGGGATGGAGGGGATTTAGGTTCATTTTTCCTGAAGATAACAAATTTTCTTTTTTTTTTGTATGATTCAGGTAAAATGTTCATATTTGTCGATCAACATTATTAAATTTGAATTTTTTTGGAATATAAGTCTTTTCATGTGCTTACGTTGAATCACAAACCAGTTGCACACATGCTGACAAAAATTCTGAACAAACGCACCCTTCTTGATCTGATAATCTATCTTGTAATTCCATTATTGATTTGGAACACCTGCCGTTCATTCCTGGGCGACTACCTGGCCATGCTACTGTCAACAGTGCCAGGTATAATCTATACTCTTTTAACTTTCTTTATAGAGAAACAATACAGTATCACGGGCTTATTTATTCTTGCCACCATGATCATCGGCGGTATGCTGGATATCTATTCCAGAACGGCACATCAGATGCTTTGGAACATTGTTTACACAAATATCGGCCTGGTGGTATTCTGGTGTTTCACGATGATAATTAAAAAGCCGATGGCAATGTTTTTCTTTATTGACTACGCATATCTTCATGGCGTTCCGAAGGAACATAGCCGTTCATTATACAGCCAGATGCCATTTTTCCGATATTTTATGTTTTTGACCGGATTTTTGGCTGTTCGTGATCTTTCAGATATATTTATAAGGATATTCCTGATCCATGTTTATGATGTGCAAGGTTTCAATAACATCAAGATCATTACCCAGATATGGAATACCTTAACGACGATCATGTTCGTATATGGGATCATTTTAATCATTAATAAAATCCTGCTTCATAAGACAGACTCCGTACAAGATACTCAGTAATCTGAATTAATGTTTCACAAATCAAAAACAAAAATTATGGAAAACCAGAAAAAACGTTTTATTCCATCCCCTCCAAAGGGACCTTCCGCAAGCAGCATGCCTGCAAAAATTGGACAAAAGAGCACGGATAAAGGTGTGGACAAACTTCCAAAAATGCCCGAAATGCCCAATGTGGGCTTTAGGGGATTTAAAATGGTTGAGAACATGAAAAAGCAGTTATGGGATCACCATAAAAAATTCCATCTTGATGCAGATGGAAACTGGAAGCCCAAATTAATGGAAAAGGGATTTAAACTAATGAAAAAATTCAAAGGGTAATCTTTTTCATTAAATATAGTGTTTTCGGCGGGTTAACTTGACATCCTGCTTTTTTGTGTATTTTTTTAACCAGCAACAAATTTCATTATGGATAATGCAGAAAAATCGCAGCCTAAAGGAGATGCAGGCAATCCTGAAGAAATGAACCGCATGTTGAAAATTACACGCCCCCGCTATTGGATCTCCCTTTCTGCTTTAGCGCTTCTGACCCTTATCTCGATATCCTGGGGGATATTCGGAAGCATCCCTCAGCGAATTGACGGTTTGGGGGAAATAGTCAGCGGGAAGGGACTTCACGGAATTATAGCAATCTACCCGGGAGGCGTTGAACAGGTCCATTGTGAATTAGGGGAAAAGGTAAAACAGGGAGACGTTCTGCTCCACCTGCTTCAACCACAAATCAAGCATCAGTTGGTTGAAATGAACGCACAACTTGATCTTCTGAAAATGCAGGATTCACTTCTTCTGACCAAGGATACATTAGATTATCCTGCAAAGATGCGGTATTACAATCTGGAACAGGATCGACTGAATAAAGAACTTGCTCATCTCCAGGATCAGATTACTTTTTTTGAGATTAAGATTCAGCAGCAAAAGGATCTCTGGGATAAAGGACTTGCTACAAGGGAGGACTTTGTAGATGCAAATAATCAATTGGCCGATGCTCATAATCAAAGGATCCAAACCGAACAAATGGTCAAGACCAATGAGTTGGATAAGCAATCATGGAACTATGACCGCAAATACAAGATAGAAGATTACCAGGGTCAGATCCAGATCATGAAGAAGAAAATTGCCGATCTCCAGGATGATTATGATCGCCAGACCATTGTTTGCAGCCCCGTTGACGGAATCGTCATTGATAAGTCGGTAACCAGTGGCGACTTCGTAAATGCGGGAACCCGTATGATGGTAATTGAGGATTTGGAAAATCAAAGTAACCATTTGCTTGATCTCTTTATCCCGTTTAATTCAAATTCCATTATAGAACCCGGCATGCAGGTCATGATCGAACCTTTTACGGTGAATCATAATCTTTATGGCTGGTTAATGGGGAAGGTGGTCGGGGTAAACCATTTTGTATCCAATACCAACTCCATGATTGATGAATTAAACAATCCTGATCTTGTAGCGTTAATACAACAACAGGGACCGACATACAGGGTGAAGATCGCTCTAATATCTGATCCCGGCACAAAAAGCGGATTCCGGTGGTCGAATAAAACGGGGCCTCCATACACCATCAATACAGGGACCCTTTGCAGGGCCTCGGTACTGGTCAAAGAAAGACCCCCTATCGACTATATCATTCCAATATTTAAATCATTTTTCGAATAATTCTCATTTCTAAACAATCGAGATCTATTTATGAGAAATGAGCATGTGAAAAAAAAGGTTCCGGTCATTCTCCAGATCGGGGAAAATGAATCCGGTCCGGTTGCTCTCACAATGGTTTTTTCGTATTATCATTGTTATCCGGTCAAAGATGCCCTGAACCAGGAATGTGGCATTTCTGATAATTCGAAAATCCCTGCCGACCGTTTGATGAAAGTTGCTGTCGCCCATGGTTTCAGATCGGAATTGCGCGACTGCAGTGTGGCTGAATTGAAATCGCTTCAAATGCCTGTAATCATTGGAATTTGTGGCGGATATTACAGCGTTTTAACCGGTTATAACAAGCAATTTTACTTGCTGAATGACACCCATGAGGGGGTAAAAAAACTCAGTGAAAAGGAACTGGAAAAAATATATGAAGGAACGGCACTGATCATCACTCCAGGTCCTGATTTTAAACTGGATAAACACCAGAATGTTTTTATTGACAGGGTAAGGCAACGATTGAAGCCAAGCCGGTTTGACCTTGTATTTGTTCTGATATGTGGCGGTATCCTCGTCATTCCTGCAATTATCATGGCAGGTCTGAACAAGCTGTTCTTTGACGATATCATCAACCTGAACCAGCCCAGTTACTTTAAACCCATGCTGGTCGTCATTGCCGCGCTTTTCTTTTTTAACGGTTTCCTGACTTACCTGCAGCAAAAGATCCTTGTCAAGATCGAATTACGACTTGCCATTGAAGAATCTTCGAAGCTTCTGATTCATATACTGAAACTGCCTATCCGTTTCTTTATGTCGCGACAACCCGGCGAGATATTCAAACGCATACAACTCAATGATGACCTTGCATCACTGCTTTCAACCGAACTTTCGGCAACAGCCGCAAGCATGATAACGGTTTTGTTTTATGCCGTTGTCATGATACAATATAATCTTCTTCTCACAGTAATCGGTGTTACGGTGATCCTTGTGAACCTTTTTGTTCTTCGCGTCATTTCCGAAAAACGGTCCACCCTTAACCAACTCCTCTTTGAACGGAACCAACGAACATTCAGTACAGCCGGTGTAGGACTGGAGCAAATAGAAACGATCAAAGCTACGGGGTCCGAAAATGATTTCTACGGCCTCTGGTCAGGAAGCCTTTCCAACGCCGTAATATTTAACCAGAAATTGAATGTCACTTCCAACCTGCTGGAAACCCTGCCCGATTTTCTTTCAAACCTGAATACCATAATTCTTCTTACCCTTGGAGGCCTGCTTGTTATTTACGGGGAAATGACGATTGGTGTTTTTATTGCCTTTCAGAGCCTGATGTTAAATTTTACCGGACCGGTCAAGACGGTCGTATCCATGGGGAGTGACCTTCAGGAAGCAAAGAGCAACCTGAACACCATTCAGGATGCCTTGTCGACCAAAGAAGATATTTATTTTACAAGCAACACAAATGATAACCCAAAAACTATACTCCCTGCCGATTCCAAATTGCACGGATTCCTGGATTTCAGGAATGTCACCTTCGGATATGACCGTTTTAGCAATCCTCTGATTGAAAATTTTTCACTGCATGTGGAACCCGGGAAACGAATAGCACTGGTCGGAGGTTCGGGTTCCGGAAAGTCAACCCTGGCAAAGCTGGTTGCAGGTTTGTATCATCCCTGGGCAGGCGAGATCCTTTTTGATGGTAAGGAGCGTGCTTTTTATTCCGAGGACATCATCAGAAACTCAATTTCCCTGGTTGACCAGGAAATATTCCTTTTCAAAGGTACTGTCAGCGATAATTTAACGATGTGGAATACGACCATAGGGACTCCTGACATCATCCAGGCAACCAAAGATTCCTGCATTCATGATATTATCTCATCCAGGCCGGGCGGTTACAACGGTATTCTCATCAATGCCGGAAGCAACCTAAGCGGAGGTCAGAGACAACGTGTTGAAATTGCCCGTGCACTGGTGGTAAATCCAACCATTCTTGTCATGGATGAAGCAACCAGCGCATTGGATGCCAATACCGAAAAGATCATCGACAACAACATTCGCCGCAGAGGATGCACTACGTTGATCATTGCTCACCGGCTCAGCACGATCCGTGATTGCGACGAAATCATCGTCCTTGACAAAGGAAAAGTCGTTCAACGCGGAACCCATGACGAGATGATCAAAGATCAGATGGGAATTTATTTTAAACTGGTAAATCTCAACTGACATGGAACGACAGTCGATTTCTTCATTCTACGCAAGCACAGAGCAACTGCTCAGCAATAAAGTGCTTTCCCTCGATAGTGACACAGACCAATCGTTTTACCTTGAGACCGGTGATGCCGACGTTTTCTATATAGAAAAACTTCCCACAGGCTCTGGCCGGCGGTTGTTTCTTTTTCGTGTCAATGCCCCGTTTCTTGTACCCGGTTTCCCGGTGAATGATTCCTTTTCTTTGGTCATCAATGCATTGACAAACTGCACAATCGGTGTACTTGATTCAGATTCACTGAGCAGACTTATGGCTTCAATCCCCGATTATGCCATATATCTGTTTGAAAAATGGTTCATCACGCTTTCAACCGGATTCAATTATTTCGGTACCATGCCGCTGCTGAACGGACTTTCGGCGATGCCCGTATTTTCGGCAGATCCTCTGAAAAGTTACAGTGCATCAAATTCCGAGGAGGTTTTATGGATTGAATCTGCCGGCCTGAAACCCCTGTACTATGATTTTGCCGATCCCATTGCCTGTGACCTGCAGCTTCTTCCCCTGACATCTCACCTCTGGATGAGTTTTGGAGCCACCGCTCAGAAACCTGTACTGACAACAAGCGAGGCTATCAAAAACGATACGTTCCTGCCTTCATTTTTTGGATTTAATAAGCTGATTGTAACCATTCTGCATAAACTTTATAAAAGAGAACAGGATGTTGAACTAGCTCATGTAAAAGCCACCTATGCATTCAGGAACAACGCGGTTTTTAACGCATTGGCCCGGTTTAGATCCATTATTACCGGGAAAGGGAGTGAGGTTATTTTCGGTGATGAGGGGCACCAGGAAGGAGTCAATGATCCTGATGCTCATCCTGACATGTTGCTTTACCAAACCTGCCAACTGATAGGAAAAGAAGAAAAGATCGAATTCGTTGATCCGGGAAACCGTATCAGCGGGAAACATGACTACCTGTGGAATATCCTCAGGGCGTCCACCATCCGTTCAAGGATGGTTACTCTTGAACAGCACTGGTGGACGAATAACGCCGGTTCCATGCTGGGTTTTCTCAAAGCCGATCAAACTCCCGTTGGGCTGATTGCCAAAGGAAACACGGGATACTGGATGATCGATCTGAAAAACCGTAAAAAAGAAAGGGTTCACGAATCCATAAACAACCTTCTGGATTCAAAGGCCTATAGTTTTTTTACCCCTTTTCCAAAAGGAAAACTTCAGGGCAGGGAACTTATCCGCTTCGCTCTGCAGTTCACTTACCGTGATATCATCAATTTCATGGTCGTCGGCATCATTGGAGCATTGCTTGCGCTGATCATTCCGGTTGTAGGAGGTTACGTGTTCAATAATGTTATCCCTGGCGGTGATACAGGCGAACTATGGCAGATTGGAGCTATAATGATTATTTGCGTGATAACAATAGGCCTGTTGAACTTTGCCAAATCCATAGCTGTTCTCCGGATGGCAGGAAAAGCAGGATATAAACTCCAGTCAGCATTATGGGACAGGATACTCTCACTGAAAGTCGATTTCTTCAGGAACTACAGTCCGGGAAATCTTGCTGAACGCAGCATGGGGATAGAACGTATCCGGGATACCCTGTCGACAAATGTCCTGGGCGCTTTAATATCAAGCATTTTCTCTGTCTTTTATCTTGCTCTTTTGTTTTTCTATGATCTCAAGCTGGCACTCCTTGCGCTCATTCTGGGTCTCGTTGTGGCAGGATTTACCCTCACCATAAGCCTGCTGGCCTATAAGCATGTTGTGTTCATGCGCCGCATGGATGCCATGATCTCCGGATTCCTGTTGATGGCCATCCGGGGAATTAACAAGATAAGGGTTACAGGCAGCAAAGAAAAGGTGTTCTCCATCTGGGCAGAACGCTATTCACAACAAAAAGACCATTACCGGCAGAAGCGGATACTGCTCATGGTCGCAAGTATTTTTACCGTTACTTTTCCTGTACTTGCTTCTATGCTGATCTTTATCAGGGTTTACACTATTTTCAGATCGGGTATGCCGGGCTTCGGTATCGGAGATTTTGTTGCGTTCAACAGCGCTTATCTCAGCTTTCAGGGAGCAATGATCCAAACCTTCATGGTTACTGTACCGTTACTGAATATCAAGCCTACGTACCAGTTGTTTCAGCCCATACTGGAGGCAGAAACTGAAGATATGAACGAGAAACTCGATCCGGGAGAGCTTACCGGCAGTCTCGAAATCACACATCTGAGTTTCAGATACCCCGACTCACCTGATTGGAGCCTGAAAGACCTTAGCATGAATATTCATCCCGGTCAGTTTGTGGCAATAACCGGTAGCTCAGGCTCGGGAAAATCGACCCTGGTGAGGTTGCTGCTCGGATTTGAAAAATATGATGTCGGCAGTATCCTTTTCGATAATAAGGAACTAAAAGATTTGGATATCCGTGGCATAAGAGATCAGCTTGGTGTTGTTTTACAGAACTCCCGGATCATGGAGGGCACAGTTCTTTACAATATCAGGGGGTCATCACTCTACTCAGAAGAGGATGCCTGGAAAGCTGCTGAGATGGCCGGATGCGCTGATGAAATCATGAACCTTCCCAATAAAATGCACACTCTCCTGCCACCGGGTGGGGATATCTTATCGGGAGGTCAACAGCAGCGTATCATTATTGCTCGGGCATTGATCCGTAACCCCAAAATCTTCATATTTGATGAGGCGACCAGCGCTCTTGACAATGAAACTCAGGGAATCGTCAGTGCAAGTATTGAGAAACTCAATGCTACCCGGATTGTCATAGCACACCGCCTGAGTACGATCATAAATGCCGACCATATATTTGTTCTTGACAAGGGTCAACTCATTGAAGAAGGCAGCTATAAGGAACTGATTGAGAAGAATGGATTCTTTGCTGAACTGACCCGGAGGCAGTTAGCCTGAAACACGTTAACGGGACCAATCTATCATTGGATATCGGTAAAAAACAAGGTGAAAATAGAAATGAAAAAGAAAATTCTGATCATCCTGCTTCTTTCAGCAACGGCATTCCCTGCGCGTAGCCAGCAGATTTTTCATTATGATTCCCTGTCAACTTTCAGGGTACTTCAGACCGGCCTTGAAGCAAATTTTAACATCAGGTTAAAAAAACACCTTGCTGATGAAAGCCAGGGTCAGCTGACCAGCGTCAAAGGCGCTTTTAATCCCCAACTTTCCTTGAACACAAGCGGCTTATATGGCACTGATCCTACCATTACCACAAGGAATTCATATTCACTTGAAGGACAGTTAATGCTTCCTACCCGTCTTGGACTAAAGTTTTATACGGGATTCAGACTCTCTAACGAAACTGAAATAATTACAGGCGTTCCGAATTTGTACCCGGAGCAAAATATACTTATCAACCAATCCGGGATGTGGGCCGGTTTTTCAATGCCCCTTTTGCGCGATCTTGGCCGGAATAATTCGGGTAATGTCCTGTTCCTTTCGACACTGATGATGAACAAAGCCCAGAATGTTTCGTTAACGGATGAGATTTGCCAGTTCATTAAAAATACTCTCATATACTATTACAATTCATACAAGAGCGTTAAAGTATTCAAGATCCTGAAGGATGCTGACAAAGATGCACACGATTATTTTTCCGATATTGAATCAAGGATTGCTGATGAACAATTGCCAAAAGTGGAAGTTTATCGTGCAAAAGCCTATCAGGTCAACATTGCCCTGCAGTTATCTGTAGCAAAAAACGAGATTACCAACTCATTCTATGATCTGATTACTACCTTGGGTATGAAAGAAATAATGATTCCAAAAACCCTTCCGGTCTTTCTTGATTCACTTCCTGATCCGGCATCCTTTCCCTGGAACCAATATTCCTCGTATATTTTCAAAAACGTTGATTCATTGGTGGTCAGTACCTTATATTATAAAAGCCAGGAACTGATCACTGCATCGAGCCAGATTGCAATGAATGGCGCCAGGTATAATAAGTTAAATGAACTCAACCTTGATTTCCGCTATGAGTATTTTGGTTCCACTTCAGACATGCCTATTTCAGATTTCAGAAATACCTTCTCAAGCGGTTCGCCGGGCACTGCATTGAATCTTACCCTGTCGTACAAAATACCTTTTAAGAATGAAGAACGTAAAGGAGATTACCTCGCTAAACTATCCTCTTACGAATTCAACAAAACCCAGCTCGAAAAAATTAAATTTGAATCGAAGTTACAGGTTATTAAACTATTAAGTGATCTTGGTAACCTTATAACCTATTTTAAAAACGAGGCTGAACTTGCAGACCTTGAAAAAAAAACATTCCAGAGTGAAGTCCAGAAATTTAACCTTGGAGCATCCACACAGATCGATATGATCAATACATATATGGATTATAATACAGCCCTTATGAATATGGAAACCGGCCGTCTGGCCATTATGACCAGGCTAATAACACTGAAATACCTGATTGGCGACTTTCCGACTACTACTGATCAACTCATAAACTATCAACCCTGGAAATTCACTGTTAAATAAGGTATTCTATTTTGCATCCTTAACTCAACCAGGATGTTACAACGGTTAATCAATAATGAAAAGATTTATTCCTGTACATGAGGAGATATTACATAGTTCGGCAACTTCGCCGGATGCAACAGCCATTATCTGCCAGGATGAACGGGTCAGCTTCAGCGAACTGGATCAGTTTTCCTCCAACCTGGCATGGCAGTTACAGGAATCCGGAATAGGCCACGGCTCCCTGGTTGGGATATATTTGCATCCCTCCGTTAATCTCGCTATTTCAATATTTGCAGTGCTGAAATCAGGAGCTGCCTATATCCCTCTTTCCCCTCATTTTCCTGAAGAAAGGATCCGGTATATTCTTCGTGATGCAGGTTCAGGGCTTATCATCTCAGATAATTCTCTTCCCCACCCCCCGGTCTCCGGGAAAACCCGCTTACTTATCCCGGATTGGACAATGGTGAAGAATCATGCCGAAAATATGATTCCACGAACCATCCGGATTAACGCTTCAGATCTTGCTTATATATTGTACACTTCCGGTTCTACCGGTAACCCCAAAGGGGTCATGATTGAACACCGGAACCTGAACTATTACATCCACTGGTTCTGTCAATGGGTTATGCCAGGAACAGGAGTTGGTTTGCCATTGACCTCTTCATTCATTTTTGCGGCAGCCGTAACGCAGTTTTATTCAACCCTGTTATCCGGGAAAACCCTTCACATCCTGGATCCTCTACTGATTCGACAGCCCGACAAACTAATTGGATGGTATGCCACGCATCCGGAAATGGGTTTATACTGCGTACCAACGCTTTGGTCTGAAATTTTGCATTATTTGGAAACCACGGCTGGTATATGCATTAATAAGATGGCGCCGTTTTGTGTTTATCTTTCCGGAGAAGCAGTGACGGATGACCTTCTGGAAAGAAGCTTTCGTTTATTGCCTGACATACAACTGTGGAACCTTTACGGTCCCACGGAAGCAACCGCCAACCTTACTGCCTGTCGCATATATCCCGGCGAAGCTGCCCATATCGGAAAACCTCTTCAGGGAACAAGGACTTTTATCGTCGGCGAAGATATGAATCCGGTTGAACCCGGCACCATCGGCGAACTTATTGCCAGTGGAGAGGGTATTGCAAGGGGATATTTAAACCTTCCCGAACTCACCGCAACAACATTCTTTTCATCAACGTTTAATGGAGAGGAACCGATCCGGTTATATCGCTCCGGTGATCTGGTAAAGGAAGATGAATCGGGAAGACTGATCTATATCGGCCGTAAAGACCAACAGGTTAAAATACGCGGGTTTCGCATCGAACTTCCTGAAATCGAACACACCCTCCTTTCTATCCCTGATGTCAAACAAGCCATTGTCAAAGTGGTTGCGGAAAGGCAAAACGAAAAAAGACTGGTTGCCTATATTGTTTACAAGCAGGACAAACTTATCCCGGTGAACGAATTGCGTAAAATCCTTTTGCGTATTTTGCCTGATTTCATGGTTCCTGAGGTTTTTGTCTTCCTGGAACATCTGCCACAACTCCCGAATGGTAAAATTGACCACAAATCACTACCACTACCCGGTATTCAAAGGCCCGATCTTGGCTACCCGGTGAAACCCCCATCAACACCTGATGAAAAAATAATGGTTCGCATATGGGAAGAGGTACTGGGACTGGAAGGCATCGGAATGGAGGATAACTTTTTTGATCTCGGGGGCAATTCCTTAAAAGCGAATGCAATCGTTATTGAATTAAAGACAAGAGCAGGGGTTTCCATCCAGATTAAAAGTATTTTTGACCTGCTCACTCCCGGAAACCTGGTCAGACATCCTTCATTTTCATCTGCAAACAGACAAGGTGAGATCTTACCTGAAACCGGGTCTGCAATAAAAGATTCGGTTTTGCATGAAAACTCTCCCGGTGAAAGTGAATTAACCGATATTTTCCCTTCCGGATTATCTGAAAATCAGAAAGCTTTGTGGTTTATGCAACAGATTGAACCCGGACTTTCTGCCTATAATATTTTTTACAGCATTACGCTCACAGGTTCCCTGGATGTGACCGCTCTTGAGAAGGCCCTCATGCGCATTCTTGATAAGCATAAAACGTTGAAGACAAAGTTTCAGATAAAGAAAAAGCATACGCAGGAAGATGAACTGGTTTTGGATGATAAGGTATTGGAAATATTCAAATCCCAACACGGCAATCTACCAGTTTCTGCATCGGAAGCCATTGAACATGCCCGGATCGAAGCATCACTTCCCTTCAACCTTGAGCAGGGACTTCCTTGCCGGTTCATTCTTTACGAACTCGATAACCGACAACATTTGCTTGCATTTATTGTTCATCATATTGTTTTTGACGGATTTTCACTTGATGTCTTTCTAAGTGAACTTTCATCCTTCTATGATCAGGAAAAAACCGGTCTTACGGGGGGACGGGCAGAACCCTCGGCATCCTATGATCAGTTTTGCAAGGAAGAGATTCAATACCTGAGCGGAAAGCTATATACAGAGGACAAGCAATACTGGCAAAAACAGCTTTCGCAAGCGCCTGCTTTTTTTGAAATTCCGACTGATTATTCGCGTCCCGAGACCCCTTCGCAGGAGGGAGGTCAGGTTCGAAGAATAATAAATCCCTTGCTTAAGTCGAAACTGAAAAGCCTGAGTGATCATCTTGGATCCAGTATGTTTATGACTTGCATAGCTGCTTTTTCGGCACTCTTATACCGGCATACAGGCCGTACTGATTTTCTCATGGGCGTTCCTGTGGCGAACCGGGTAAATAAACCTTTCACAACGCTAATAGGGTATTTCGTCAACACAATGCTGTTCAGGGTAAAGATCGATCCTGATTTATCTTTCATGGATTGGCTGGGATCGGTAAGGGATCTTACCCTGGAAAACCTTTCCCATTCCCGGTTCCCTTTCAACCGTTTGAGCGAAGTAATCAAAACTGAGCGGATCCCGGGCATCAATCCGTTTTTTCAGGTGATGTTTGCATATCATGAAACAACCTGGGAGTTTTCAACCAATGCCGGTATAAGCGGTATTGCAGGGGAACAGTTTTTCGGCCGTTCCAAATTCGATCTTTTTACAGAGATCTTTGACAGGCGCGAAGATGCAGAAATCGTTCTCACTTATTCATCCCGGCTGTATCATCCTGCAACCATAGAGATACTGCTTGATCATTTTATTCAGCTACTTGAGCATATCTGCAGTGCTCCCGGAACAGGGATCAATGCCTTGAACCTGCTTTCTCCGGGAGAGTTTAACCGAACCATCTATGAATGGAATCAGACTGCCTTTTCTCATGGGATCAAAGGAAACGTAGTGGACCTGATCGAACAGCAGATCGAAAAAACTCCTGACCTTCCTGCACTGGTTTCACGGCATGAATTTATTTCATACTGGGAGATGGGTCACAGAACAGGCATTATTGCAAGGAACCTGCGTCGTCGCGGAGTAAAAAAAGGAGTGCCTGTCGGAATTCATCTTGAAAATTCCCCGAACATGGTCATGTGCATTATCGCTGTTTTTAAAACAGGTGGTATATACATCCCACTGGATCCCTATTATCCTGAAGAAAGGTTTCACTATGTAATTGAAAAAACCAGGATACAATTTCTGGTGGTCGATGAGGCGCACGTGAACACGGAACATGAATTTCCGGAACATATCATTCCGGTCAATGAACTTCTGGCTGAACCTATAAATCAGGAGCCGGATGTACCTGACAAACGAAAAGATCCTGCGGATCTTGCATATATCATTTTTACGTCAGGTTCAACCGGTAACCCAAAAGGGGTGATGATCCGTCACGATAGTCTCCTTAATGTTCTTATATGGATGAAGAAGGAGTTAAAGATCTCAACCGGAAATACTTTTTTATCCACTACTTCCATCAATTTTGATATTTCTTTTTTTGAGCTGTTCACGCCACTGATCAGTGGCGCCAGATTGGTGCTTGAAAAACGGAGCGAGTTACAAGCACCTGAAAAGGTGGAAGCGATAATACATGAGATGAAGGTGAACACGGTGCAGTTCGTTCCTTCAGGATTAAAAGCCCTGTCCGATGCCGGGGTTATCCGGCGGGCCATATATCTGACATGCATCATCTCAACCGGCGAAAAGCTGTCAAAAGCATTACAGGATCAAATCTTCAGAGAATTTGAAGGCTCTTTGATCAACCTGTATGGTCCCACTGAAGCAACGGTCTATATGGCCTGTTGGCATTGCTGTCGTAACAGCCCTCTCCGGATGGTACCCATAGGTACTCCCATTTTAAATGCATCCATATATATACTGAATAAAAATCTTGAACCGGCCCCGATTGGCATAGCCGGTGAGATTTATGTCGGAGGCCAGGTGCTTGCAGATGGATATTTTAGAGATCCTGATCAAACTGCAGAACGGTTCCTTGTTGATCCCTTCATGCATGGTGATGGCAACAGAATGTATAGAACCGGCGACCTGGGCAGGTTCCTGCACGACGGTTCAGTAGAATTTCTGGGCAGGAGTGACCATCAGGTTAAAGTTCGCGGATTCCGGATCGAACTGGGCGAGGTTGAATCAGTTATTCTTCGTTTTCCCGGGATCCGAAGTGCAATAGTCGTTGCTCGGGAACAGGGAGAGGAGGATATCAGGCTTACCGCATTCCTGGTACCGGAACCCGGGGTACATATCAGGGAGGATGAACTAAGGGACTTTTTACGTCTTCATCTGCCTGTTTACATGATTCCCGGGCACTTTATCACTGCCCCCGCGATTCCGTCTCTGCCAAACGGCAAAACAGATTTTAAGTCATTGATGAATCTTCGGCCGAAGGTGCCTGAAATCCCGGAATTCATCCGTCAACTTATGAATGAGACAGAGATGTCGCTGATAGAAATATGGAAAGAGATTCTGGAACATGAAGCGTTCACTCCACGAGATAATTTTTTTGAAGTAGGAGGCCACTCGTTGCTTCTTGTTAAACTAAGAGACCTGATTGCTGTAAAAATGAAGGAGGAAGTCAACATTGTAGACCTTTTCCGTTATCCGACAATCCATAGTCTTGCAGCTTTTCTACGTAAAGAGAAAACAGATCATCCCCATAATGATATTGCAAAACGTGTTGCAATGCGCAATAAGAATATCAGGCAACAGATCAGTAAAAGAATTTTTCCCGGTAAAAATCAATCCTAAAACAAACTCACATGCAATCAGACGAAATAAAAAACCCGGAAGGCAAAGTTGCCATAATAGGTATGGCCTGCCGCCTCCCCGGTGCCAGGAACATTTATGAATACTGGAGAAACCTGTTGAACGGAGTCGAAACCCTGACCACGTTTACCGATGAGGATCTGATTGCATCCGGAGTGGATCCTGCTGTTTTCAACCATCCTAATTATATAAGGAATCGCGGCATTATTGATGGAGCAGAGTATTTCGATGCCGAGTTCTTCGGAATTACACCGCGCGAAGCTGAATTGCTGGATCCGCAGCAAAGGATTTTCCTGGAATGTGCATGGCATGCCCTGGAAGATGCCGGTTGTGACCCGTATAATACCCATGAACGCATTGGTGTTTTCGGAGGTACCGGCACGCCCCTGCATCTTATTGAGATGATGGAAAACAGTTGGGTAAGAAAAAATGCAAGCGGAGCATCCATTGTTACAAGCAACGACAAAGACTATGTTACTACGAGGGTATCGTATAAGCTCAACCTGACCGGTCCCAGTGTGAATGTCCAGAGCGCTTGTTCCACCTCCATGGTGGCCGTGGTAATGGGGATTAACAGTCTTATGAATTATCAGAGCGACATGATCCTTGCAGGGGGAGCAACGATAGAATTACCTGAAAGGCATGGATACCTATACCAGGCCGGGGGAATGGAATCAGCCGACGGGCATTGCCGGACATTTGACAAGGATGCCAATGGAACCGTATTCAGCCGGGGTTGCGGTGTTCTCCTGCTGAAACGACTGGAAGATGCGATCCATGATCACAATAACATTTATGCTGTGATCCTTGGTGGCGCCATTAATAATGACGGGAACAAGAAAGCAGGATTTACTGCGCCTTCGGTTGAAGGGCAGGTAGAGGTCATCACAGAAGCTCTTGCCTTATCAGAAGTATCTGCCGATACCATCACGTATGTCGAGGCTCATGGAACTGCTACGCCGATAGGTGATCCCATTGAGGTCGCTTCCCTTTCGGAGTCATTCCGGCAATATTCTGATCGTAAACAGTTTTGTGCACTTGGGTCTGTAAAAACCAACATCGGGCATACCGATATCGCATCGGGCGCAGCCAGTCTTATCAAAACCGCGCTTTGTCTTAAAAACAGGAAAATCCCGGCCACCCTGCATTTCAAAGAGGCAAACCCGAAGATTGATTTTCTCAACAGCCCGTTTTTTGTCAACACCGAACTCAGGGATTGGCAACCTGAAAATGACACCCCGCTTCGTGCCCTGGTGAACGCTTTTGGCGTGGGTGGAACCAATGCCGTTGTTATTCTTGAGGAACCACCCTCCGACAGCATGGAGAATCAGGAACTTCCATGTGACCTCCTGCTGGTTTCTGGTCGCAGTCATGATGCTGTTTCTGTTGCCCAGGCAGACATTAAGGCTTTTATCGGATCATCTCCTGATATTGACCCCCATGCAATAGCTTATACATCGCGTTATGGCAGGCACCATTTCCTGAACAGGGCGGCGATTCCTTTCCGCAACAGGGAAGAACTGTTAACCTTGCTTGGAACACGGGCCGCCACAACGATAAAATCACCTGAGAAAAGACCCCTCGTTTTTATGTTCCCCGGCCAGGGAAATCAATACATCAATATGGGTTTACCACTGTACCGGACTCACGAGGTTTTCAGAAGGACAATTGATGAATGCTCCGTGATTTTAAAAGAAGAGCTGGGATTTGACATCCGCACTGTCCTGTTCCCTGCTGCGGCCGATGAAGAAGCAGCTTCTCTGAAGATTAACGAAACACATATTACCCAACCGGCGCTTTTTATAGTTAGCTATGCCCAGGCACAACTTTTAATATCATTGGGACTTCAGCCGGACATGCTCATCGGGCACAGTGTGGGAGAATATGTGGCAGCCACGATATCGGGAGTTTTTTCCCTTGAAGATGCACTTAAAGCCGTTGCCCGCAGGGGTCGTCTGATCCAGGCTCTCCCCAGCGGAGCCATGCTGGCAGTTCTGCTTACCGGGGAACAGTTGGGTCCTATACTTCCTGATGGACTTGAAATAGCCGTTGTAAACAGCCCCGGATTATGCGTCGTTTCGGGTCTTGAGGCGATGATTGACCGGTTTGCAGTTGAACTCGACAAAACCAAAACCTATAATAAAAAGATCCCCACTTCCCATGCTTTTCATTCCGCCATGATGGAACCGGCTTTGCCTGCTTTCGCGGAATTTTTTAAGGAAATCAGACTTTCAGCCCCGACGATCCCTATCGCTTCCACGGTGACCGGACAGTGGATGACCTCAGAAGATGCGACCAATCCTGATTTCTGGGTAAAGCACGTGCGAAAAACCGTTCGTTTTGCAGATGCAGCTAAACTATGTCTTGATACGGCTCCTGCTGTTTTTGTGGAATCTGGTCCGGGTCAGTCCCTCGAATCAGCTGTAAAACGCCAGCTTACAAAAGACAGTCCCCATGCGGTAATCAGTACAATCCCGGCCCTTGATAACAAAACTGATCCCTTGATCTGTTTTTATTCCTCCCTCGGCCAAATCTGGGCAAACGGAGATTATTTTCAATGGGAGCTCTTTGATAAAAGCAGGAGAAAACTGATCTCTTATCCGGGCTATCCCTTCGAACGTAAACCCTATATCATCGATCTTTCGCGTAAGGATGGGGCCAAAGCCAAATCTGAGAATAAAAAGAAATCCGATATAAATCAATGGTTCTATATTCCGGGATGGAAAAGGACTGCTCCGCCTCAGCGAATGCCTGCCAACGGGATGGCCAGTTCTGAAGAAAGTTCCGAAAAAACATGCTGGCTGCTGTTTACGGATGAAAACGGATTGTGCCAGGAAATATATAATGAACTGAATACCTCAGGTATTACCTGTTTCCGTATAAAAAAAGGAAAGGAGTTCTTACAGGATAAAGAAGAATACATTCTTGATCCCGGAAGCAAAGAACATTACATACAACTGATGAAGAAACTGAAATCGGAAAAATGGGTGCCGGGAAATATTATTCATGCCTGGAACTACGGACAGATGCCTTATGACGGCCATCTTCATCCGCTTCAGGCTGAACAGTTGGCAACAGATCATTTTTACGGACCCATGTACCTTGAGCAGGCGCTTATCAGTGAAGGTTTTATAAAAGACCTGTTCCTGATATTTGTCGTAAATCATCTTTTTGATGTGACCGGTGAACCGGTGCTTTCTCCTGAAAAGGCACTGGTTATTGGCCCGACCCGTGTCATCGGTCAGGAACATCCCGGGATAATTGCCCGTCTGGTCGATCTACCCTCTGTTACCGGCCATGTAAAGATGAAAGAATTGGGCTCTGCAGTGATCAGCGAGTGCCGCCTGGCAGCGGATGAAAACATTGTTGCATACCGCAATGGTTACCGTTGGGTGGAAGATTACACACAAATATCTCCTGAAAACGGAGGACTTACAGAGAAATCACTTACTGGTAACGGAGTTTACCTGATTACGGGCGGGGTAAGCGGAATTGGGATGGAACTTGCAAAATTTATTGCCCGGTCGGTAAAAGCCATTCTGGTCCTGACTCATCGCTCACCCATTCCTCCACACAGCGAATGGCAAGGGATTGCTGAAATGGCAGGAACTGATGACCCGGTCACCATTCGTGTACGGGATATCATGGAGTTGGAATCGCTGGGTGCCACTGTAATCCTTGCTCAACTGGATGCCTCTGATTATGAAGGGACAAAGGATCTTGTGGAAAAAATTGAAAAAGAAACAGGACCGATCCGTGGAGTTCTGCATTCGGCCGGAATGCCGGGGGCCGGTGTCATTGCCCTGAAAGAAAAAGAACTGGCCGACCTGGTACTGAAGTCCAAGTTGCACGGGACGCTTATCCTGCATGATATTTTCAAAGAGAGAAAGCTGGATTTCTTCTTCCTTTTTTCCTCAGTCTCCTCCATTTTCGGAGAAGCCGCCAGGATTGATTACTGCGGTTCCAATTCATTTATGGATTCCTTTGCACAATACCGCAAACGACTAACTGGCGACGGGACGCTTTCCATCAACTGGGGCCAGTGGGGATTAGTCGGTATGGCTGCCACCTGGGAGAAATCCAAAGCCGAAAAAAAACAGCTTTTGCAGTCAGGGAAGGCTTTGACACAAAAAGATATCCGGAACGACTTCATACTGGAATTACAATCTTCCGATAATGATCAGGACATCTGTTACGTTGACATTGATCCTGAACGCGACTGGGTGTTAAGTTCCCATCGCCTTTCGGGGAAACCTGCATTTATAGGTATCTCAGCGCTCGAAATCCTTAACCGGTATGCTAAAGTCAAAAAGCCGGAAGGCCATCTTGAAGTGCTGACCCTTTCATTTGTTACACCTCTAATATATGAACCGGGTACGAGCAGGAAAGTACGACTGCTGGTGAAACCTTCAGGCATAATGTGGTCATTCCGGATCAGCAGTAAAGAAGAGAAAGGCGAATCTGCACGGGAGGTTTGGATGGACCACGTTAAAGGGGAATTCAAAATATCTGAAGAACCTGAATCCGGGAGCTTCGACATCAGGAAAATAGCTGAACATATTGGGGGAAAAACAGATACTTCCCGGCATTTCCTTGAATTGTTGAATGAAGAAAACAGACCCGTTTTGAAATACGATAACCGGTGGGATTGCAAGCAGTCAAATCAATATAACGGAGCAGAGTTTCTCATTGAAATCAAACTCAGGGATGAATTCCTGGATGATCTGAAATACTTCTCACTTCATCCGGCTATGCTTGATGTGGCAACATCCTGCTCCATACCATTGATCGACACTAAGCTATATCTTCCGTACGCGTATAAAGAAATTGCAGTTTACCATTCTTTGCCTGCACATTTCTGGTGTCACGCTAAACTTAGCGATGACTGGAAAATTGAAGATGAGGAGATGAAATTTGAGGTAAAGCTTATAGATCCGGAGAACCGCCTTCTTATGAGTTTCGGACAGGTTTCTTTCAAGCGATTGATGCAGAATATCGGAAAGACCAGTCAGGAGCCGTCCAAAGAGGCAGTGCAGAAACCTGTTCAGGAGATGACCTCCTTCGCAGCAAAGAACGATATTTTGCCGGAAGAGGGTGTTGAAGTGTTCAAACGACTTCTTACGTCCAGCCAATTCGCTCAGCTTATTATCAATACAACCGATCTGAACCAGGACATCCTCGAAGAGAAGCCATCGTACAAAAAACGGGAAAAGCAGGAGAAAGAGGGTGAGAAGATTGAAGGAGCCTCCGCCTATGAACGCCCGCAGTTATCGACTCCCTTTGAAGCGCCGTCGAACGAAATCGAAATGGCTGTTGCCAATATCTGGAAAGGTATCCTTGGCATTGACAAGATCGGAGTGAATGACACTTTTATGGAACTTGGCGGAAATTCGCTCCTGGCCATACAAACAATCTCAAATATTGCCGATGAGTTCGATCTCGAACTCCAGCCGAATGTGTTTTTTGAGAACCCGACCGTAAAAGGATTATCTGACAGGATCGTGGAGATGATCATTGCGGTGAAAGGTTCCGATGAGATTGAGGCCATACTGAAAGAGATGGAAGATGAAAAATGATGAACTTTTAAAAAAGATTGCAAACCTTCCGCCGGAACAAAAGGATATCCTGTTGAAACGGCTTGGCTATTCCTCCGTCAAGAGCATGGACAACTCAGGCAAACCTATTCAGAACAATCCTCTTGAATTTGATTGTTTTTCATGTGACATTGGCAATCCGGGTTCATTGAATATCAGTTTCAGGGAAGCTAAAATCTCTGATCCTCCTGCCGGTTATGTTCAGGTGAGGGCAAAAGCCTCCGGTCTTAATTACCGTGATCTGATGATCGCCATGGGCCAGTATCCTGAAGCTCCTGGTGTTCCTTCCAATATGGGGTCTGATTTTGCCGGAGTAATCTCCCGTGTAGGACAGGACGTAATCGGAATTAAAGAAGGAGATGAAGTGATTGCTTTATCTGCAGGCACTTTCATTGACGGGAAAGTGCAGCCGCAGAGCCATTTTATCAATGTTTTCAACGTCTCGGAACTTCAGGTTGTTCCAAAACCATCCGGGCTGACCTTCCAGGAAGCTGCGGCGATACCTACGGTTTTCTTAACGGCTTTCTCCGGATTGGTGCGCCTGGCAAACATTACCGAAGGCGAATCCGTATTGATCCATACAGCAACCGGAGGGGTCGGGCTGGCAGCGCTCGAAATCGCCTCGTGGAAAAAGTCAGAAATATTTGCAACTGCAGGATCTCCTGAGAAAAGAGATTTCCTTGAACAAAAGGGTATCAAACATCCCATGGATTCGAGATCTGTGGCCTTCGGGGAGGAGATCATGGGACTGACAAAGGGCAAGGGAGTCGATGTTGTATTAAATACACTTTCCGGAGAGGCAATGATGAAAGGAATAGAGATCCTTTCACCCTTTGGCAGGTTTATTCAGATCGACAAAAAGGACATTGCACGAAACACCCCTTTACCGATGAACCTTCTCCGGAATGGGATCACCTTTGCGGTCCTGGATATTTCTTTATACCTGATTCAGCCCCGGAAACTGAAGGAGCAACTCATGGACATCACCGGTCTTTTCAATGCCGGTGTTTTTAAACCTATCCCCTGCCAGACTTTTTTTATTGGGCAGGTCAAAGATGCGCTGAATGCCTTATCCCGCTCAAAACATATCGGAAAACTTGTCCTGACATATCCCTGATGGTATCATACGATGGCGAAGGAGGAAAAATCACTGAACGAACGGCTGTCGGGATTAAGCCCCGATCAGTTAAAAGCCTTGCTCCGAAAGGGAAGGGATGATTCTGCCCCACGGATCGGCAAACCTGCCAGAATGGAGAGGAATCCCGATGGGATATATCCATTATCAAAGGCCCAGGAGAGGATGTGGTTCCTTCACCATCTTACAGAGGGAGAAGCCATTTATAATAACCCGGCAGCATTAAGGATTTCGGCTGTGTTTCCCCTCGATATTAATATTCTGGGTCAAAGCCTCAGTATATTGACCGAACGGCACGAGATCCTTCGCACCTCCTTCCACGTTAAGGAAGGAACGCCTGTACAGCAAATCCATCCTTGCGGCAAATCAGCAATAATCTATGAGGATCTCCGGCATCTTCCGGAAAGCGACAGGGAATCCATGGCTATGGCCGAAGCTGTTGAACACGGCAAAACGACCATCCCACTCGACCAACTTCCATTGCTCAGGTTCAAAGTTCTCCATTTGCGCGATCTGGAGTACATGTTGCTGATCAACCCTCATCATATTATTTCCGATGGTTGGTCGAATGCCCTGTTTGCGAAAGAACTTTCGATGACTTATGCAGCGTTGGAAAACAAAGAACCCTCCCCTTTCCCTGTCCCGGAATATCAATATATCGATTTTGTGAAATGGGAAAAGGAATGGATGGAGACTTCCGCATACAAAGAACAACTTGAATTCTGGAAAGATCAACTGGCAGACTTACCGGAACCCCTTCGTCTCCCGCTGGATTTTCCAAGACCCGCAGTCATGTCGCATCGTGGAAGCAAGGAGATTAATTCCATTCATTCAACGGAGGAAGAAAAAATCAGGCAATTTTGCCAGCGTGAAAACCTTACCCTGTTTCAACTGCTCTTTGGCACTTTCTCCCTGCTGATGTCAAAATACAGCGGGCAGAAGGAAATCATAATCGGGGTACCCGTTGCACGACGCAACCAGCTTTCCTTCCAGCAGACTATGGGGCTTTTTATAAACACATTGCCTCTCAGGGTGAAAGTAGATGAAACGGTTAGCGCTATTACATTTCTGAGAGAGATTAAGACCTATTGCCAGCAGGCTTTCATGCGGCAGGAACTTCCTTTTGAGAAGCTGATCGAAGAGGTGAACCCTGACCGGAACCTGCGTACAAACCCTGTATTCCAGGTTCATTTTGTTCATCAAAACATCCCTTCGCTTTATAGTGTCAAAGGATTGGTGGTCAAACCTGAGAGCATAGATTATTCCTATTCCAAATTTGACCTCAATTTCTGGGTTGAGGAAGCGAACCATGAACTGCTCCTTTCCGTTACCTATCCCGACGACATCTTTCTTCCCCAAACAATTCAAAAGCTTCTCAGCCATTACAAAATCCTTTTGACATCTGTGATCGGCCATCCTGAAGAACAGACCGGCAGGTTAGAATATTACCTTTCAGATGAACGTTCGATTCGGTTAGGGAACACCTCCGTCTTGATTGGCAGGGACACTGCCTTGCCTATGACCTGGATGGGGGAATTTAAGGCACAGGTGCGATCAACGCCTGATTACAATGCTCTGCGTGACATCAATCATAAGCTTACCTACAGGGAACTTGATATACTTTCTGATTGCCTTTCGATTGTTTTTGCCCGACATGGAATTAGAAAGGGAGATCTTGCCGGGTTGTTACTTCCGCGCGACAGTTCGCTCATATTGTCCATTTTGGGATTGTTTAAAGCAGGGGCTGCCTATGTTCCATTGGATATCAATATACCTGAAGAACGAATAAAGTTCATTGCAAAAGATGCCGGATTAAAGTTGATCATCACCACAGAGAAACTTATATCATTGCTGGAAGGGACCGGATTGCCTGTTCTGCGGTTTGAAGAGGCAATGAATGAACCGGATGATGGGGAGGAGTTTCCTGAGATGCAAATCACCGGCACGAATGATCTTGCATACATCATCTATACTTCCGGCACCACCGGCGTTCCTAAAGGAGTTTGCATCGGTTCTGATCAGTTGCTGAATTATTCAAAAGCAGTTTGGCAGAGAATGAATATGAAAGCAGGTGATTCGTTTGCAACCATTTCATCCATCGCAGCCGACCTGGGAAATACGATGATCTTCCCTCCTCTTATTCATGGCGGTGAGGTGGTTATTATCCCGGAAGAGTATGCTACCGATGCCTCTCTGCTTGCCGGCTGGTTCGGATTGCAAAAAGTCGATTGCCTTAAGATTGTCCCAGGACATCTTATGAGTTTACTCCATTCATCCGGGGCCGGAAATCTTTTACCCCGGAAACTTCTCATACTGGGGGGTGAAAAATGTACTCCGGAAATTGTCCGGCGTGTAAGGAGCATTGCTCCGGATCTCAGAATCATCAACCATTATGGCCCTACGGAAGCTACAATAGGTTCATTGACTTATGAGATCCCTTTGAATGAAAATGAAGGAAATTCCGTGATTCCGATCGGATTGCCGCTTGATAACACGGCGGTTTATATTCTCGATAAGGAGCTTCACCTGCTCCCGAAAGGTATTCCCGGCGAAATAGTTCTCAGCGGTAGGAATATTGCAAAAGGATATCTGAACCAGGCCGGTATAACCCTTGAAAAATTTGCTGACGATCCATTCAGGAACGGGGAACAGATGTACTTCACAGGTGACCTTGGAAAGATGGACGAGGATGGGACGGTTGTGTTTCAGGGGCGAAATGACAACCAGGTAAAGATCAGGGGGTACCGGGTTGAAATCAGGGAAATTGAGAATATCCTCAATGGTTTTCCTTCCATTGAACAAGCCCTTGTACTTATTCCGGAGAATACAACCCCGGTAAATTCAATTCAGGCTGCCATCATAATCAGGCAGGGATTTGATTATAATGAGAATGCACTGAGGCAATGGCTTTCCCGTTATCTTCCTTCCTACATGATCCCCGCGAAG
Source organism: Bacteroidota bacterium (assembly GCA_026391355.1). GTDB lineage: Bacteria > Bacteroidota > Bacteroidia > Bacteroidales > FEN-979 > CAIYUC01. Next base: position 240,677 of record JAPLDH010000045.1, read on the forward strand.
TTCTATGTTCTAAATCATTTTCCGTTGACTTCCAACGGAAAGACAGCTTTAAAAGAGTTGAACCGGATGGTTGAACATTCAGAGGATAAGAGAAAACCATTTACTTCGCCGCGAGACCTGACTGAGCTTAGGCTTGTCAATATTTTCAAAGAAGTACTGAAACAGGAAGAGGTAAGCATTGAAGACGGTTTTTTTGATCTGGGTGGTCACTCCCTTCTTGCCATTCAACTGTTTGCAGCGATCGAAAAGATATTTCATATTCATCTTCCGTTAGCTACTTTATTCGAACGGGGAAACGTGATGACACTGGCTGAGCTCATCCGGAAATCAAGCAGAATTCAGCGAACAACTTCGCTGGTTCCCATCAGTCCCGGGAACGGGAAAAAACAATTATTCCTTGTACACCCTGCCGGGGGGAATGTGCTTTGTTATTATGAACTGGCAAGGGAACTGGGAAAGGAGTATGCTGTTTACGGGCTGCAGGCGACCGGATTGTATGGAAAAAAGGTGGATAACATTGGCGATATGGCAAATTATTACCTGGAAGAGATTAGTCTCCCGGTCTGCAAGGATGATGTTATTTTTGCAGGATGGTCGATGGGTGCACTGATTGCTTTTGAAATGGCCCGTCAGGTCGCGGAAATATCAGGAGAGGCTCCCCGGCTGATGATCATCGACCAGTTGGCTCCTGCTGAAGAATCAGGCGTGATGGAAAAAGAACGTATAGATCCTGTTGACCGGTTGCTGACCTTTGCCGGTAAAGTGGCACATCTTGTCGGGCGCCCGCTTGGGATCAGCGCTGCAGGCCTGAAGGGAAAGACTTCCGAGGAGCAATCCGAAGTTTTTCTGAATGCTTTTAAGTCGGTTAACCTGGTTCCCCCGGATATGAGATCAGATGATTTTCACGGATATCTTGATATGATGATCCATCACAATGAAATTACTGCTGCCTGCCGTCCATGCTCCTTCCATGGGAAAACGTTGCTGATCCGTGCCATGGATACTTTACCCCTCCCCGATGGCCGGAGCGAAATTCCTGAAAGGACAGCTGACCTGGACTGGGGCCGCTGGATTAAAAGGGACCTTACCATTGAAAATATCCCGGGCAATCATGTTTCTATCATTGCCCAACCATACGTTAAAGATCTGGCGCTTGCATTGATGAAATGGGTGAATCAGGGATCCTGAATCAGAGCGTTTCATAACCGACCTTATGGAAAAATCAAAAAGAATTTTTCAATCCGTGATCCGCTTTCCTCTAGGAAATGAAACGCTGACAGCCGGACTTGATCTCTTTTCCTCATTCAATGACGAAGACCTTTATAATAAATCCTGCAGGTTTCTTCATCCTGATGAGATAAAAACCGGGGACGGTTATGTGTCAGATATCCGGAGAAGATCATTCCTGCACGGCAGGATTGCAGCAAAGATGGCTGTAAATCAGGTTTTTCCTGATATTCATCCGGCTGATCTGCAGATTGAAACAGGCTGTTTTGGCGAACCTCTCCTTAAAAACATGGTCTTACCTTATGGTATTTCCATCGCACATAATGATCTGTGGAATGCCGGATTATGTTTTCCTTTGTCTGTTCCTATGGGAATTGATGTGGAAACCATCACTGGGAAAAACCTGGCAATCATACCGTCAATACTCAGCGATTATGAAAAGGAAATGTGCAGCCGGACAGAGAATTCTCTTGAATTTTATCATCTTCTCTGGACCGCGAAAGAAGCTGCAGGGAAGGCCATCGGTCTTGGTTTCCGTGTTCCTGCAGCATGGTATGAAATTGATCTCATTGAATCCATCAGCACAAAACCTTACCTGATCCGACAATGCCGGTTTAAACAACTATCGGTGTTCAAAACGCTTTCGACAACCATCCCCCAGGGAATGCTTTCCATCGCCTTTCCGGCAGAAAAAAATCTTGATCAACCAATGATCAGCCTGTTTGAGCAATTATTCAACAGATTCAATTCCGTTTAAACCTATGATATTCAGTGTCTGAATATCAATATAAAGTTTTCAACAGGCTACTGCCCCACCACTGAATGTAATTGCGTGTTAAAGTTTATTGCTATTTTTCCAACATCATTCTTTTCGTTTCCGAATAATCGCCTGCGGAAATTTTATATAAATAGATCCCACCGGTTAACGAAGAGCCATCGAATGATGATTCATATGTTCCGGGTTTCAGTGTTTCCTTTACAAGTGTTTGAACTTTGCGCCCCATCATATCATACACAACAATTTTCACATCGCTTGATTTTGCGACATAAAATTTTATGTTTGTTACCGGATTGAACGGATTCGGATAATTCTGGTATAATGAAAAACCCTTCGGAACTTCTACACCTCCATCACCAATACCAGATCCTGTCAATGCTCCTCCTGATTCGCGGTACCGGGCCAGAAATTCCTGGAAGTACAGGTTGTTAACCCTGGCATCGTAGATAACCAGGAGATTCTCGTCATTGCCGGTTTCAGCAGGAGTTTCCCAGTTGTATGACCCAGTGGCAATGATCTTGTTCCCCCCGCTGGTATCGGCATCAACCAGGAAATACTTGTGATGCAGCAGCCCGGGGATGGTATCGATAAACACATGGGCAGGCGGATCCCAGGTACCCGCAACCGGCTTGCCTTTCATGCGCGGAAAGGCACTGTTGTGGAGCACCGAATTGGACGAATCGAACACCCCGCTGAGATGTTTTCCGTTGTAGATCATGTGCAGGGCTTCTTCCACTGGAGGCAGCGAGAATTTATACATACAGAAGAAGATGCTTCTCATGATTTTCGATCCGATGATACTGCATATCGTATCTGAAATGCTGTCGGTGGGTGCAAAATAAACCTCCATCCTGGTACCGGCAACATTCACGATACGTGGAGTGTTGTTAACTTTTTCAGGTCCGAATTTAGCCCTGGTTGGATCAGGCAGGTCGGTGTGCGAGCCCCACATTTCTTCAAATTCACGGGTGTAAACGGCGCAAAGTGACTCATCCTGTATCAGGATGATGTTGTTGCGGTCCTGGTGAAACATGGCATGGGAGACATTGGTGGAGCCGGTCCACAGGTATTTATTATTATGACTGGTGGTGTCGCGGTAATCAAAAATCCAGAATTTATCGTGCATGGAGAAATTCGTAAGATAGTTTCGTTTCAGTACCGGAATCCCATGGGCAATCAGTGAATCAACCTGTGAAGTATCCGGCATGTGGTTGTAAATGAACCTGATTTTCACACCCCTGCTTTTCGCATTGATCAGCGCCTCGGTAACCGAAGCAACTCCATGGAATTCCCACAGGGTGATGTCGATGCTGTGAGTTGCCTTATTTATCTGGTCGTCAAGTAGTGTTTCAAAATTCTGACTTCCATTCGCTTTCTCTCCAGCGCTGACAGTTGTATCGACCGTATGGTTAAAATATACTTCAACCATTCCGGTGGATGCAGACTGGGTTACAAAGTATCCCGAATCCACAGTCGTTCCTCCCGCGTTTTGAGACATGACCTGGTACTTGTAAATCTTTGCCGGTTGGAGATTGCCAATGGGCAGAACGTGATTTGTTACCATCGCAGAAATATATATTGAATCGGTAAAAATGAGCGGCTGGTAATTTGAATCCGGAGCCATCCATCTTATTCTTGTATCTGCAGGGGAATCTGTTGTCCAGTAAACAGTAACACCTGTTTGTACGATGCTATCGTAGGTTAGATTTGAGATTACAGTTGCATTCTGGGCCTTGCAAAATTCAATGTTCACTATGCAATGAACAATCAGTAGCAATACAATAGAGTAAATTATTTTTTTCATTTTTCTAATCATATATTACTTGTGAATAAACAAATATATACACAAATAAATGAAATACATCACATCCATGGAAATTAATAAGTACTAGCCTTTTTGGCTTATCTGCTCCAATAGATCCATATTAACTATTGTTATGGACCTGCCTTTTAGAGAGATAATTCCTTCGGACTTGAATTTTATCAGAACCCTCGTTGCACTTTCCCTGGAAACCCCGATGAGGTCTGCAAGTTCCTGCCGTGAAATTGGTAAGGAGAATTTATCTCCCTCGTATATAATTTTCGAGAAGTAGAGAATTGCATCAGCCACACGCCCATAGACCTTTTTCTGTGACCGGTGTAAAAACCGGTTGATATTGTTCAAACTGTCCCGGCTGGTTGAAATAAGGATCTCATATGCAAAATTTCCATTCTCTCTGATAAGACTATTAAACATATTAATATCAATATAACATATTTTGCAATCTTCCAAAGCTGCATAGGAATAATGGTTGATCCTGTCACCAAATAAGGAAGGTAATCCCAGATAGGTGTGCTTTTTTACAATCTGTAAAATTTGTTCCTTTTCTCCTGAACGTTTGATGTACTCCTTTGCCAAACCGGTTTTTAAATAAATAATATGAGATGTCAGTGAACCTTCATGAAGGATTACCTCTCCTTTTTTTAAAAAACTTTCCTGGCTGTTGGATGTGACTAACCCAAGTTGTTTAATATTAAGCACTGCTGCTGCACAGGAAATATCTTTACAGTCATGGCATGTATTATCTTTTTTTATTACTTCAGTAAACATATCAGGTTGAATTGAATCATATAATTATTTGGTATTACTCATACAAAGTTGAGAAAAATACACATACAAATATGTGATATTAATCACAAAAAAAGTTTAATTGAATCACATATCATTTTGGTAAGAATCACAACTGATAGAGGGAAGAATCACATCTGCCTGATCATATTCAACAATTAAGATGTCTAATTTTGAAAACTTTAATGTGGGCATCAAATTGACTAAAACCCGACAAGAAATGAAAATAGCAATACCAACGGAAGATGCTTTTATTATCAATCAGCATTTCACACCTGCCCGGGGTTTCCTCGTGTCGACCATTCAATTAGGCCAGATTGTCCATCAGGAAATGCGATGGAATCTAAATAGTGAAATCCTGCCATCAGAAGGTGGACCTTATAAGAACCTTTTTGATTGCGATAAAGTTATCGTCCGGGAGATCGACCCCAATCAGACCAATTATCTGCAACTGCAGGACAAGGAAGTGATAAAAACGGAGGAAACGATAATTACAAAAGTCCTCATGCAATATTTGCAGACATCCATGCAAAAAGAAACGAATACCTGCTGTTGCCCCTGATAAGATGCTGACTATCCTGAAAGATCCGAATCATACAAGTTCGTCGGGGGAATTCAACACCCTGGAAAAATACTTTACGGTTTTCCGGGAAAATACACTTGGTTACAACCATCGTTACCAAACGCCTTATGGCCGGCAAACAATGCTCTATGCCGATTGGATCGCCAGTGGCCGGTTATACCTTCCCATAGAAAAAACGATGTTAAATTCCATCGGGCCATTCATTGGGAATACGCATACTGAAACCAGCGAAAATGGGAAATTGATGACACAGGCTTATCAACTGGCACATAGGAAGATCAAAGAACATGTAAACGCTCAGGATAGTGATGTCATTCTTACCACAGGTTTTGGAATGACCGGAGCAATCGTGAAATTCCAACGCATTTTAGGATTGAAAGTATGTGGTGAGTTATCACACCATAAATGCCTGAAGGAATCGGAAAAACCCGTCGTTTTTGTTACACACATGGAGCATCATTCCAACCAGACTACATGGTATGAAACTTCTGCCGACGTTGTTGTCATTGAACCGGGAAAGGATATGCAGGTAGATCCTGGTAAACTTGAAGAAGCATTAATAAAATATAAGGATCGCAGGAAAAAGATAGGATCCTTTACCGCTTGCTCCAATGTTACAGGTATCAGGACCCCCTATCATGCAATGGCGCGACTGATGCATGAGCATGGAGGATTGGCATTTATTGATTTTGCAGCTTCCGCCCCCTACGATGAGATCAATATGCATCCAAACGATCCTCTTGAAAAGCTTGACGCGATATTCTTTTCACCCCATAAATTCCTGGGAGGCCCCGGAGCGTCAGGAGTTTTACTATTTGATTCTTCCCTTTATAACAATAAGACACCCGATCAGCCCGGAGGAGGAACAGTTGACTGGACAAATCCCTGGGGTGAATATAAATATATTGATAATATTGAAATTCGTGAAGATGGTGGTACTCCGGGTTTTCTTCAGGCAATAAGAACAGCATTGTCCCTGGAATTGAAAAATCAAATGGGGGTTGATCCAATGCACCAGCGAGAAAAGGAACTTGTCTCGCTGGCCTTTTCCAATCTGCGAAAAGTACCTGGATTACACCTATTAGCGGATAATGTTGAAGACCGGCTGGGAGTTATTTCCTTTTATATGGACCAGATCCACTACAACCTTATCGTAAAACTGCTCAGTGACAGGTTTGGAGTGCAGCTCAGGGGGGGGTGTCTATGTGCAGGTACATATGGACACTATTTACTCAATGTCAGTTATGATAGATCCAAAAAAATCACCGATAAGATCAGCCGGGGAGATTTATCTGAAAAACCAGGATGGGTAAGACTTTCCATCCATCCAACCATGAAAGATGATGAATTGCATTACATCATTGATTCCTTGACACAAATACATAAAAATCATTTGAATTGGGGAAAGGATTATACTTATAACAAGAACACCAATGAGTTCAGGAATAATAAGGTTGTTGAAGGTAGTACAAAAGCTGAACAGTGGTTTAATTTGGATGCTTGATTATTAACTCAGAAAAACTCAAAAGATAACTATTTATGGCAACACTGGAAATTGAAGGAAGAGTCTTTAATGTAGATGGTGATGGTTTTTTATCCACCCCTGAATTATGGAACGAAGATGTGGCTAAACTTTTCGCTAAATATGATGGAATTGCGGATATGAATGATAAGCATTGGTCTGTCATAAAAATTATCCGCAGGAATTGGGAGGAAAAAGGTATGGCTCCCATGATCCGTACTATTTGCCAGGAAACAGGTGTAAAGCTGCGTGAGATTTATGAATTATTTCCGCTTGGACCTGCACGTGGCGCTTGCAGGATTGCCGGATTGCCGAAACCTGATGGGTGTGTTTAGTTAATTTTTCCTGGATGTTCTGGTATCAATGGATAACTCTGGGTTCACTCGGGATTTGTCTTATCAATTCTTCGATTCATCTTCTTCGTCTCGTCCGGTTAGGGAAACCCACGGATTTTTCATCTCCTGCCGGAAAGGTTTCTGCTTCTGTAAAATATTCCTTCACCGGGGCTATGAACCCATTAAAGAAGGAATCAGCCTATCTCCATTTACCTACTTATGTCGCAGGTATAATCTACCACCTCGGTACATTTTTATCTATTGCCTTGTTTTTCCTGATCTGGGCGGGTGTTAATTTACCCGATATTTTAATCTTTCCCGTTGCTCCTTTTCTATTGATATCCTTTGCCTGCGGAATGGGAATCCTGATAAAGCGAGTGGTAAAAAAGGGACTTCGTGATCTTTCAGCACCTGATGATTATCTGTCAAATCTGCTGGTGACCTTTTTCCAGCTTATGACAGGTATTGTCCTTCTCCTGGGTCAACTTATTCCTGTTTATTTCATTCTCTCAGGTCTTTTATTACTCTATTTTCCTTTTGGCAAATTGAAACATGCCATTTATTTCTTTGCAGCCCGGTATCATCTTGGATTCTTTTACGGATGGCGGGGAATCTGGCCCCAAAAAAGAATTGAAAGGGATGGCGGATGAAAGAATTAAACAAGGAACAGATTACAAAAGGCCTTGAAGTATTTCAGAATCTTGCTGATAGTAAACTTGTCACACATTTGAACAGTTGTGTACATTGCGGGTTGTGTGCTGAAAGCTGCATCTATTACCTGGCCACTAAAGATAATCGCCTTACTCCGGCACGTAAGGTCGATCTCGTTGCATCGATCTATCGCAGGTATTTTACTTTTACGGGGAAATTCTGGCCAGGTTTTGTCAATGCACGGCAACTGAACAAAGAAACTGCAGATGAAATGGTCGATCTGCTGTTTGGAGCCTGTACCATGTGCGGCCGTTGCACAATGCACTGCTCCATTGGTGTTGACATAGCTTTCCTGGTCAGGGTAGGTCGTACCATGCTTTCCAATATGGGTATGGTGCCTGTAACATTGCAGTCCACGGTGAATGCCGCGGTGGAAACCGGGAATAACATGAGCATTCCCGAAGAAGAATTCATTGCAACCCTGAAATGGATGGAAGAGGAACTCATTGATGAAGTCAATGATCCCAATGCCAAAATTCCGATGAATGAAACGGGGAAAAAGATCCTTTATACCCTGAATCCCAGGGAACCAAAATTTTTTCCTCTGTCCATCTCTGCCATGGCAAAGATTTTTTTTGCTGCCGGTGAAAGCTGGACATTATCTACTAAAATGTACGATGTAACAAACTATGCATACTTCTCTGGAAACCTGGATGAGGCCAGGCTTATTGCTCATCGTCTTTGGAATGAAATGGGTAACTTGAAAGCCCAAACACTGGTACTGGCTGAATGTGGTCATGGTTCCCGTGCTTTTCGATGGGAAGCCCCCAATTATCTTCAGGAACAATTCCCGTTTGAGGTTAAAACTTCAGTGGAATGCATAGCAGATTATATCCGTGAAGGGAAAATCCGTCTGGATCCTGAAAAGATCAAGGATGTTGTGACGCTCCATGATCCATGCAACCTGGTGAGAAGTGGTGGGATCATTCATGAACAGCGTTACATCCTGGATCAGTTTATTGCCAATTTTGTGGAAATGACCCCAAATGGAACCGACAATTATTGTTGTGGCGGAGGTGGCGGACAGTTAGCCATGAGTGAATACAATGACCGCAGGATGAAAATCGCGGAGATCAAAGCAGTACAGATACAGAAAACCGGAGCAAAAATAGTTGTTACTCCCTGCCACAATTGTGTTGATCAGCTCAGCCAGATCAATGTATTCTTTAAGCTTGGCTTAAAGATCAAGACGTTGGCGGAGATTGTAGCAGATGCTCTGATCCTTGAAAATGAACCAGGTTAATTTTAGTTAGAATGTCTAATCAATCATCATGAGTAATTTAATATACCTCGATAATTCTGCAACTACCTTCCCGAAACCGGATGCAGTGTACGATTTTATGATAGACTTTTATCGGAAACATGGAGTCAATCCGGGGCGTTCCGGCTTTGATGCTGCTATTGAAACGGAAGAAATCGTTCACAATACCCGGAAAATGCTTACGGAACTGTTTAACGGGGATAACCCCAACCGTTTGACATTTAGCTATAATGCCAGCGATTCTCTGAACATGATCCTTCAGGGGTTGGCTGAACCGGGAGACCATGTGATCACTACGATGCTGGAGCATAATTCAGTTCTGCGTCCATTGCATCATCTGGAGGTTGATAAGATCATCGAAGTTACACATATCCCCTTCGATACGCATGGTTATGTGGATCCCTGGGATTTTAAAAAAGCACTTCGGAAAAATACAAAGATGGTTGTAGTGAACCATTGTTCCAATGTCATTGGTACTGTCCAACCCCTGGCTGAGATAGGTAAGATCTGCAAGGAAGCCGGGGTTTATTTCGTGGTCGACAGCAGCCAGAGTGCAGGTGTTATTCCCATTGATATAAAAAAAATGGGAATAGATGTACTGGTTTTTACCGGACATAAATGCCTGATGGGTCCGACAGGTATCGGAGGATCTTATGTCATGGATGGTGTTCCTGTTCGCATTACACGGTTTGGCGGGACTGGCGTCAGATCAGCACAGAAAACCCATCTCGAAGAGTATCCCTATCGATTGGAATGTGGCACATTAAATATTCTGGGAGTTGCAGGTTTACATGCAGGAGTAAAATGGGTATTGGAGCAAGGGATTGAAAATCTTCACCAAAAAGAGATCATGCTTTGGAACCGGCTCAGGACCGGGATTCAGAACATTGAGAAGGTGATCACTTATTGCGCTGAAAGCACTGAGAACCAGAATCCAGTTCTGAGCCTGAATATAAAAGGTTTTGAATCAGGAGATGTGGGAACTTTGCTCGATGTCGATTATGATATAGCCTGTCGCACCGGATTACAATGTGCACCTTTGGTTCACGTCGGATTGGGAACTGATAAGATACATGGCACCGTTCGTCTCAGTGCCGGGCCTTTTACTACTGAAGAAAATATTGACACTGCAATTCAGGCGATTCGTGAAATTGCTTCAATCCGGAGGTAAATAGTAAATGTGATTAATATCACAATTGTTTGTGAAAACGTTCACAGGAATTTCATTCTTTCATAAACTTCACTAAATTACCTTTGCCACCGAATACATGAACGTATATAGATATAAACTTTTATAGATTATGGATATCGATATTGAAAAACAACTAAAAGAACTGCAGGCAAAAGTCAAGACTCTTGAAGCAGGTAATAATGACCAACTTTCGATGGTGGTCTTCTCAGGTGATCTGGATAAAATTCTTGCCGCCATGATCATTGCTACCGGAGCTGCTGCGTATGACATGAAAGTTAAGCTTTTCTTCACATTCTGGGCAATCTCCGCTTTGCGTGATCCAAAGAAAAGCGGAAAAGGAAAAAATTTTATCGAGAAAATGTTTGGAATGATGTTACCCCGTGGGGCGGGTAAAGTAAAACTATCCAATATGAACATGTGTGGAATGGGTACTGCAATGATCAAAGGGATCATGAAAAAGCATAAAGTCGCTTCACTTCCGGAGATGTTCAAAACCGCCGGAGAAATCGGGGTTGAGATCAATATTTGTGAAATGTCGATGAACCTGATGGGATTTAAAAGGGAAGAAATGATAGATTATCCGAAAATGACGGTTTGCGGAGTTGGAACGTTTCTCTCGGACGCACAGGAAAGCAAGATACAATTATTCATATAAAAACCAATAAACAAAATGACTACTGAAGAATTAAAAAACCTGAAATCAAACACTATAGTAGATGCACGTGGAACAGCCTGCCCCGGCCCTTTATTAGCGGCCAAAAAAGGAATTGGAGAGATTGAGTCCGGAGAGATCATGGAAATCTATTCATCGGATGAAGGAACGAAAAACGATATTCCCAAATGGTGTTCGAAAATGACACACGAATTTCTTGGAATCGTTGAAGAAGACAGCTATTCAAGATTGTTCCTGAAGAAAGCTTAAGTAACAGGTTCCATAAGGTAACGAGCATCTCATACCATTCATATCTTTTCTTTTAATTAAATAAGGGACTTAAAAGAACCAGGTCTCAGTAAGAAGTATTGTCTAAATAAAATCAAAAATAACGTTCTATCATGGAAAACAAACAAATCCGACCCAAAATACTGGTCTTTTCCACAGATAAAATCTCAGACCCGGGCATCGACCAGGCGGGATTAAGAAAAATTCATTATTCTCCGGCTGTTTATGTTATCAGTCTGCCATGTTCCTCCGGGATCAAGCCACGATGGATATTGCATGCTTTGAAACAAGGGTTTGACGGGGTTTTTATCGCCGCCGACGGACATGAATGTTCTTACAGTCCCAAATGTCCTGATCTGACCAATAAGATCATTGAAGAATCCCAGCGTTTGATGAAAGAGAACAATATTAATCCAAAGAGGATCCGCATGGCTGCCATCTGTTCAGTCTGTGCTGAGCCATTCGCCAGCCATATGGCAAATTTTACCAAAATATTAGCTGAACTGGAATGACAAAAGAAAATCAAAAATATGATACCCTTGTCATCGGTGGTGGAATCGCCGGGCAGGAAGCTGCACTAAACCTTGCCAACATGGATTATAAAGTGTTGATGGTTGAAAAAGGATTATCTATCGGAGGAAAAATGATTCAGTTGAGTAAAGTGTTCCCGACACTCGATTGCGCAGCCTGTATCACCACCCCTAAGATGTCGGAAACCGCCCGTCATCATAATATTACGCTTCTGCTGAACAGTGAAATTGAGAGTATTCATAAAGAGAATGGATATTTTGAGGTGAATGTTGCCAAACACCCCAGATATGTAATCCCTGAAACGTGCACGGGATGCCAGGAGTGTGAGCAAGCCTGCCCTGAAGTGAGACCGGATGAATACAACATGAATCTGGCAGGCAGGAAAGTTGCCTACATACCATTCAGCCTTGCAAACCCACGGATTGCAGTGATCGACCGGCAGGATACCTCAGCCCCTTGTATAGCTGCGTGTCCGGGAGGAGTAAAACCCTACGGATATATCACGTTGGTAAGAAACGGTCAGTATGAGGAAGCCATGAATTTACACATGGAAGATGCCCCTCTTCCGGGAAGTCTTGGCAGAGCCTGCTATGCCCCGTGTGAAGGAGAATGTACCCGTGGCAGTCTGGAAGGACCGGTCGATATCCGCCGGATAAAAAGGTTTTTTGCTGAAGATTATTACTCCAAACATCCGGAACCGCCAACGATTACCATCGAATATAAATCGGAAAAAAAAATTGCCATTGTCGGATCCGGGCCTGCCGGTCTTACAGCAGCCTATTTTCTTGCATTAAAAGGCCACCAGGTAAAGATCTTTGAAGCAGCCGCGGAATTGGGTGGAATGTTAAAACTGACGCTGCCTGAATACCGTTTGCCGAACAGTATTGTGGACAGGGATATTCAGAATATTCTGTCGCTTGGGGTCAAACACGAAGTTAACCGCAGGATCAAAAACCTTGAAGACCTTAAAAAAGAGGGATTTGATGCCGTCTTCGTTTCAGTGGGTACGCATGAAACCACTTCCATGAAAATCGAGGGGTCAGATTTGCAGGGTATTGTCTCCTGCCTGGATTTTCTCCGTGAATCAAAAATCGGGAAAAAAACCGACCTGACAGGTAAAAAAGTGATGGTAGTTGGTGGAGGGAATACCGCAATGGATGCATCGCGGACTGCTATCAGGCTTGGCGCTGCATCGGTAAAAATCATATACAGAAGAAGCAGGGAAGAGATGCCTGCCTGGAAAGTGGAATTGCGGGAAGCGGAAGAAGAAGGTGTTAAAATAGATGTATTGTGTAATCCGGTCAAATTCATTGGTAAAAACGGAAATATTGATAAAGCTGAATTGATCCGGATGAAGTTAGGTGAACCGGATGAGAGCGGCCGAAAAAGCCCGATTGAGATCAAAGGTTCGGAATATACAGAGGAGGTGGACTTCGTTATTGAAGCCATTGGATTACAGCCAACCACTTCCATTTTCGGGAGTGAACTGGAACTTGCTAAAAACGGCAGGATAAAAGTCAATGTAAAAACGCTGCAAACTTCCACTCCCTGGATATTTGCCGGCGGAGATTCCGTTACAGGATCTTCTACGATCATTGAAGCCGTCGGACAAGGGAAAAAAGCCGCTTTATACATCCATAAATATCTGAATAATGAAAATCCTGAAGAATTTGAATTTGGAGATAAACTGGCTGCGGTCGATAAAAAAGTGATCCTGGGTCGTTCAACTATTTTACACCGGCCAACTTTGGATGATAATTTACGACCGGTTGCAGAAAGAATAAGAGATTTTGAAGATATTGAACGCACCTTTACTGAAGAGCAGGTCAAACAGAGTACCGAACGTTGCCTGGATTGCAGCAATTGTCGTGAATGTCATCAGTGCATCACTGCCTGCCCTGCCAATGCCATTGATTTCTCACAAAAAGAGGAGAAAATCTCAGCCAAAGCCAGCAGCATCATTGTTTCATCAGGATTTCATCTTTTCAACCCGGATGGTAAACCTCAATATGGTTCGGCTAAGTACGCCAATGTAATTGATGCACTGCAGATGGATCGGCTGATTGCCCCAACCCGACCGTTTAATAATGTCTTACGTCCAGGTGATGGGAAAATGCCCGGAAATATTGCATATATCCTCTGCACCGGTTCGCGTGATTCAAGTCTTGAGAACTATCGTTCCTGCAGCGCCGCTTCTGTCAATAACCCGATCTGTTCGCAGATCTGTTGTATGTATTCCATCAAACAGGCACAACTGCTTATGGGCGCTCTGCCGATGGCCGATATCACCATCTATTACATGGATATCCGGGCTTTTGGTAAAGGATATGAGGAATTTTTCCAGCAGTCGAAATCGATGGGGATCAGTTTTGTGAAAGGAAAGATAGCAAAGATCAGGGAGAAAGAGGATAACAGTGGTGATCTGATCCTTCGATTCGAAAACATTGAAACCGGACAGGTAAAAGAAGTGGCACACGACCTTGTCGTTTTATCTGTAGGAGTTCAACCCCATAATGAGATCGTAACAGCTTTTAAAAATGCACCCCTGGAACTCGATGAATTCAATTTCATTAAACAGGTCGATGTTTTAACGAGTCCTGCCAGAACAACCATCGAAGGGGTCTTTGTAGCCGGTACTGCTGCCGGGCCAATGGATATTCCTGATTCAATATTATCAGCCGGTTGCGCTGCATCGGAAGTTGCTGCTTATTTGAATGTAACCCCTCCCCGGCCCTCTCCTATTATGGTGGAAGCTGTTGTGGGGCAATAAAAACTTTATGGAAAAGAAAGAAAAAAAAGAACGGATCGGGGTTTATATCTGCCATTGCGGCGGAAATATTTCTGATTACGTAGATGTCGCACAGATCAAAGATATCGTGAAAAACGAAGAGGGGGTCATCATATCAAAAAATGTCATGTTTGCCTGTGCCGACTCCAATCAGAAAGAGATGATCAAAGACATTGAAAATGAAAAGCTGGATGCGATTGTTGTGGCATCCTGTTCCCCAAAACTTCATCTTCATACGTTCAGGAATGTCGCCTTACGGGGTGGAATAAATCCCTATAATTACACCCAGGTAAACATCCGTGAACAATGTTCATGGGCACATTCAGACACACCCAAAGAGGCAACTCAAAAAGCTGCAGGGCTCATCCGGGCAGGAATTAACAAAGTATCCTTTTCCGAAGCGCTCGAAAATATTGAAGTTTCTTCGACAAGAGCCGTGGTTATAATCGGAGCAGGAGTTTCCGGAATGCGGGCTTCTATCGATCTGGCTAAAATGGGAAACCAGGTGTACCTTATAGAAAAGGAAAATTCAATCGGGGGAAATATTTCAAAATGGAAAGATCTGTTTATTACCGGGCAGAAAGGAAATACCATTATTGAAGCTCTCGGTAAGCAGATCAGGGAACTCACCAACATCACCGTTTTTACCTCGGCAACCATTGAGAAAGTATCAGGAAGCCTTGGAAACTTTATTGTTCAGGTCAAAATAGGGTCTGAAATCCTGAACCTGAAATCGGGAGCTATCCTTGTCACGACAGGATTTGATTCTTATATCCCAAAGGAAGGAGAATTTGGCTACAAAACTTATCCTTGTGTAATAACGCTTCCTGAATTCAGAGAACTGATTGATAATAGCAGAGAAACCCTGATTTATAATAATCGTAAGGTAAACAGCATTGCATACATTTATTGTGTAGGAATGAGGCAGACCAAGGGCGAGAATAAATATTGCTCCAGGGTTTGCTGTACAACCGCCATTCACAGTTCATTACTTGTTCATGAAAAATTCAATGAAGTGCAGGCCTATCATTTATACAGGGATATCCGTACCTATGGTAAGCAGGAATTACTTTATGAACGTTCATCAAAAAGTAGTGATATCTACCTGAAATACGATGAAAAAGCTCCACCTGTTGTCGAAATAGCAGGGAGTAAACTCCTTGTAAAAGTAAAAGACGAACTTACAAAACGCCAGGAACTGGTGTTGGAAACTGATCTTGTCGTTCTGGTCACAGGAATGGTACCGCGAAGTGATAGTAGACAAATCTCAGCTTTATTAAAGATCCCTGTTGGAAACGATAAATTTTTCAATGAGATTCATCCGAAATTACGGCCTGTTGAGACCGTCATCAATGGTGTATTCCTGGGTGGTTCCTGCCAGGGTCCGAAAAATATTTCTGAATCTGTTCAGTCTGCCCTGTCGGCAGCTGTAAAGATCAATGCCCTGACCAAAAACCCGACCATACAGCTTGAACCCATTATCGCACGGGTCAATTTCGATGCCTGTATATGGTGCGGCAAGTGTGCTGAAGTATGTGAATACGATGCAATCCATCCTTTGGAGATGTACGGTAAAACTGTGGCATCCGTGAATGAAGCTGTTTGCAAAGGGTGTGGCATGTGCACCCCGGTTTGCCCGTCAGATGCCATCGATATGGCTCAATACTCCAATAACGAGATCGAAGGAATGATCGATGGATTCCTGGAAAAGGTCGAACTTGAAAAAGCAGAAGGTACTTCAGCGCCGGGTGAAGGCGAAGACGGTAACACCATGAAAGACATGCCTCAAATCTGGCGGCAATTGGCAGCCTGCCTTGATAAAGAATCAAAAACGATTCCGGCTTTAGCCAAAGAACTTGATCTTAATCCGGAACTTGTGACTTACCACATGATGACCATGAATAAATACAACCTGGTTGAAGCCGATGGATTGGATGATTCAGATGAATATTATGCGTATAAACTAAAAAACCTTCCCCATGTCGAGAATTGATCCGGGATTTGCAACTGAAATAAAGAAATACGGTGCCAAAGATTTTACCGCATGTTTTAACTGCGGCAATTGTACTGCTGTTTGCGGGCTTACCGATAAAAACGCCAATTTCCCACGAATGTTTATCAGGCAGGGAACGTTGGGACAAAAAGAAGAGATCCTGCAAAGTAAAGAACTCTGGCTTTGCTATGCCTGCGGGGATTGCTCTGATACCTGTCCGCGGCAGGCAGGGCCCGGTGATTACATGGCCGCCATGCGCAGGTATGCAATCGCTTCCTACGAACCCACAGGTCTGACTAAACTTATGTTTAAAAGCAACCCCGGGTTTATTGTTGTAACTTTGTTTTTCTCTCTTCTCCTTGGTTTTTTTCTTTTCACCCTTAAACCCGGTCATGAAGTGTCCCGTTGGTTATTTTCATTTCTCCCATATGAGGTGATCCATAATATGGGTTTGGTCATTTTCAGCATCACGGGCTTATCCGTTGCCTGGGGAATTGTGGTTATGGTGATAAAGCTTACGAAAATCCATGATAAGAAAGAGAAATCGAAAGGGAATTGGCTGAGTTCCTTATTGAAGGTCGCTAATGAGATCGCCACCATGAACCGTTATAAAACCTGCGATGAAGAAGAAGATTCCTTCTGGAAAGATAAACCATGGTATAAACAGCCCTGGTTTGTACATTGGTCCATCATGTGGGGATTTATCGGGTTATTGGTTGCAACGGTTCTTGATTTTATGCTGAAAGATCCGGCTACATCCATCTGGTGGCCAAGCCGTATCCTGGGAACACTTGCCGGGTTGCTGCTTGTTTATGGAACCAGCCTTGCCATTAATTACCGGCTTAAAAAAGTGACCAAAGCGTATTCGGAAACCCGCCTTGCCGACTGGACTTTTTTATTATTCCTTTGGATTGCAGGTATAACGGGGTTTTGGCTTGAGATCTCGGTTGCTTTACATGCAAATTATCTGGTAAATCATATTGTCTTACTTATCCATACGATCATTTCAATGGAACTTGTTCTATTGTTCGCTTTCTCAAAATTTGCCCATGCGTTTTACAGGCCATTGGCACTATTTTTCTATTTTAACAATAATCAGTAGAAATAAATAATGGTATTCCTCTTTTAAGAAAATCTCCTTATGGAAAAAAAGATAAAAATTGCTATCCCGACCGACGATGGATCAATTGTCAGGCAGGAATTCAGAGGTTCCAGGGCCTTTTGGGTAGCAACGATTAAGGCAGGAAAGATCGTTCGTCAGGAGTTGCGCTGGAATTTACTGAGTGAAATTCTGACCTCGGAATACGGATTTTTCTATAACCTGACCGATTGTGATGTAGTGATCGTCAACGAAATCGGACCTCGTCATAGTGAACTCCTGCAGGAAATAAAAAAGATGATCGTCCGGACCAAACAAACAGAGATTTCTAAAGCACTTAATACCTATCTGACTAACATTTTAAGTTTACCTGAAGTAAAACAAGTGGCTTAAAAATCATTAATTCATTGTGGAAATTCCTGGTAGGATTCCATATTATATTGGAACTTTGGTTAATTTTACTTTTTAGGAGAATGTAGAATTAATGAAGGTTGATGAATAATAAGTTGATACTGTTATCCCCTCGTAAAGCGCTCAATAAGGCTTACCTCAAGGTAAAACCTTTAAGGAGTGAGATCGAACTGTTCAAGAAGAACCTTATCGGGCTTCTGGATGGGCTGGATGAAACGGAATCGGAAGAGCACAATAAAAATGACCTTGGCGATTTCCTCAAGAACACCTTCTATCATCCAACGTTTTACATCAATACGAAAGACCGCACTGACCTTGTAATTCACAATGGTCCCGATTCAAAGAGTTTTGCCGGTGTGTTGATCGAAGCTAAAAAACCTTCGAATAAAACTGAGATGATCCGGCCTGATAACCTGAATGTAAAAGCTTTTCATGAATTGATCCTTTATTATCTCCGGGAAAGGATCACCAACCATAATATTGAGATCAAACACCTTATTGCTACCAATATTTATGAATGGTATGTAATTGATTCCGCTCTGTTTGAGAAAACGTTTGCCCAGGATACAAAGCTGGTTCAACAATTCACTGATTTTGAAGAAGGCCGGCTTGCAGGCAAGACCACCGACTTTTTCTATAAAGAAATTGCTGAGCCATTCCTCACAAGTTTAACTGCTGAATTTCCTTTCACATGGTTTGATTTCCGGGATTATGACAAGCCGCTCAGGAATGACGATAAAAAAGATGACTCTAAACTGATTGCGCTATATAAGTTGCTCTCTGCTGAACATCTTCTGAAACTTCCTTTTGCAAATGACAGCAACAGCCTGGATAAAGCGTTTTATTCAGAATTGCTTCATATCATCGGGTTGACAGAAACCAAAGAATGCAGCAAAAAACTCATTGGACGTAAAAAGGAAGGTGAACGGAATTCCGGTTCCCTGATCGAGAGCGCCATAATCCAGCTCGACAACCTGGATAAAATTTCACGGCTCGAAAAACCTGCTCATTTAGGTGAAACGGTTCAGGACCGCTTGTTTAACGTTGCACTGGAACTTTCCATAACCTGGATCAACCGAATCCTTTTTCTAAAGCTTCTGGAAGCCCAGTTGATCCGATACCACAAAGGAGATCCGGCATTTGCCTTTCTTAATTGCGAAAAGGTTCAGAATTTCGACGACCTTAACACTCTTTTTTTTGGAGTGCTTGCCCGCATTCCTGCCGATCGTAATGAAGGTGTAAGAAAATTATATGCGAATGTTCCTTACCTGAACAGTTCGCTGTTTGAACCCACCCCTCTGGAGCATTCCTGTTTGTTCATCAGCCAGTTGAAGGATGATAAGTTGCCTGTAATATCATCAACTGTGCTAAAGGATAACAACGGGAGAAAATTTAAAGGAGATCGGTTTTCGCTTGAATACCTCTTTAAATTCCTTGATGCTTATGATTTCGCCGGCGAAGGGTCTGAGGAAATCCAGGAAGAGAATAAAACGCTGATCAACGCTTCGGTTCTCGGGTTGATCTTCGAAAAGATCAACGGTTATAAAGACGGTTCCTTCTTTACTCCCGGGTTCATCACCATGTATATGTGCCGCGAAACCATCCGCCGGGCGGTTGTACAAAAATTCAAAGATGCCAAAGGATGGGCTTGTGAAACGATCGATCATCTCTACGATAAGATTGAAGACCGGCAGGAAGCGAACCGGATCATGAATTCGCTGAAGATATGCGATCCTGCAGTTGGTTCCGGACATTTCCTGGTTTCGGCGCTGAATGAGATCATTGCAATCAAGAGCGAGCTAAAGATTTTATCCGATAAGGATGGAAAAAGACTGAAAGATTACCACGTTGAAGTGGTCAACGACGAACTGATCGTTACCGACGAAGATGGCGAATTGTTTGAATACAATCCCAATAGTCATGAAAGTCAAAGGGTTCAGGAAACACTTTTCCGGGAGAAACAAACGATCATTGAAAACTGTTTGTTCGGCGTAGATATCAATCCTAATTCTGTAAAGATCTGCCGTCTCCGGTTATGGATCGAGCTGCTGAAAAACGCCTACTACCTCACCCCCCGGCCCCCTCTCCCACGGGGAGAGGGGGAGCGTGAATTGGAAACGCTTCCCAATATTGACATCAACATCAAATGCGGTAATTCGCTGATATCACGCTATGCCTTGGATGCTGATATCCGGCAGGCTTTGAAGAAAAGCAAATGGAACATCGACAGCTACCGGATGGCAGTTATGATATACCGCAATGCATCAGGCAAAGAGCAGAAAAGGGAAATGGAGAGGTTGATCAGTTCCATTAAAAGCGATTTTGAAATAAAAGTTGCAGCCAATGATAAGCGATTACTTCAGTTGAAGAAGCAGAACGGAGATCTGTTTACCCTGACCCAGCAAATATCACTTTTTGAAAGATCAAAGAAAGAACTGGCAGAATGGAATAAGAAAGTAAGTGATCTGACAGGAAAAACCAAGAAGCTCGAAACCGAACTCGAAGAGATTAAAAACAATAAGATCTATGAGAATGCCTTTGAATGGAGGTTCGAGTTTCCGGAAGTGCTGAATGATGATGGGGATTTTATTGGTTTTGATGTTGTAATAGGGAATCCTCCATATATCCGGCAGGAAGAAATAAAAGACCTGAAATTAAATTTACAAACCAACTATTCAACTTACTCGGGTACAGCTGATTTGTACGTGTACTTTGTAGAAAAAGGATTTGAACTGCTTAACCAGGTTGGTAACTTCTGTTTCATCATGCCAAATAAATGGATGCAAACCAACTATGGTAGGTCATTGCGCGCATTCTTCCTCCAATATAGGCTTCACTCAATTATAGATTTTGGTGACTTGCAAGTATTTGATGAGGCTACCACGTACCCTTGTATCCTGAATGTCTCAAAACAAAAGCCATCTGAAACTTTTAATTCTATCGCAATAAAAACGCTGCAATTTGATAATAGCTTTGCAACCTATGTAAAATCAATGACTAACAGAATGTCTTGCTCAGAATTAACTGATGAAACATGGGTGATAACTACAAGAATGGATCAAAAATTACTGTCGCGGTTAAAATCAAATTTTATTTCACTTTCTGAATATATTGGAGATCGTGCATATAGAGGTATTTTAACCGGACTTACAAACGCATTTGTTATAGACGGGGCAACTAAGGAAAGACTTATTGAAGAAGATATCAAATCAAAAGAGATTATCCTGCCCTTTCTTTTGGGAAGGGATATCAGTCCTTATTCTACACCGGAACCCTCAAATTGGATTATTCTTATTCCTAAAGGATTTACCATAAAAAGGAATTTACCGTTATCAAACCCTTATCATGTTACTGAACCGCCACCACGTTATGGCACAATCCCATATGATGAAGCCTGGCATTGGTTCAGGGAAAATTATCCAGCCATTGCTGCACATTTGTTACAATCTAAGAAACAAGCTGAATTAAGAACAGATCAGGGAGACTTTTGGTGGGAATTACGAGCTTGTGACTATTATCATCAGTTTTACACTTCCAAAATTATGTACCAGGTGTTTCAGGTGAAACCTTGCTTTATTTTTGATGAAGGTGGATTTTTTTGTAATAATTCTATGTGGATTATCCCAAAAGCTGACAAAATTCTTCTTGCAATTTTAAATTCGAAGATGGGTTGGTGGCTTATTTCAAAATATTGCACTGCTATTCAAAATGGGTATCAATTAATATGGAAGTATTTCGGCCAAATTCCAATTCCACAAAATAAAAAAGGTTTGTCAAACCTGATTAGTAATATTGTCGATCAAATACTCATTTCCAAAAAATCCAACCCCACTGCCGACACAAGTTTTTTAGAAAAGGAGATCGACCAAATGGTTTATGAACTATATGGATTAACGGAGGAAGAGATAATGATAATCGAACAATCATAACAATATGTCGTACCAAAGACCGTATGAAGTTCCTGAAGAAAAGAAGACAAAGGATCCCATTTATTACGAAATGGGGAGTTCCGTTCTGAAAAATAACCTGGGGATAACGGATCCTCAAAAGGCTGCTGAAGAAGAAACAATTGGGTTCGTAAAAGCCCAGGTGATATTTACAAGGAAATTGTCAAAGAAAACTAAATTTAATGAAAAATATATTCAGGCCATCCACAAGGTTGCTATGGGGCATATTTATCCGTTTGCAGGAATCTATCGTAATGTGAACCTTTCAAAGGCAGGCCATCATTTCCTTCCCTGTACTTTTATTCCAAGGGGAATGAATTATCTTGAGCAAGAATTCCTAATGAAATTACCAGCTGATTATGAAAATGTATCAAAGTTGATTGAAGACATTGCCATTGTGCATTGTGAACTTATCCATATCCATCCATTCAGGGAAGGAAATGGGAGAACTTCAAGGATTTTTGCTGATTTAATGTCTAACAGGGCGGGATATTCGTCCCTGGAATTGGATAAATTCAGGCAAGATAATTATCCTGCATACATTGAAGCTTTGAATAGGGGAGATGACAAGGATTATTCGGGAATGATAAAAATTATCGGGAATTTGTTTCGAGCTTCTTAAGTGCTTCCTTTTTAATGTGGGCTTCTGTCTTTTTATCAAACCGGATTCCTTCAATTTTAGCAGAAGCTATTGCATTGCTGAAAATTGTGTCGAAGGATGGTTTATTAACTGGTCTGCTTTTCATATTACAAAGATAACGAAAATTATCTTTTGCCATTTGTTTTGGCTACTTTTTCGGCTGTATCTTTTTTTGAGGTGCTACGTATAAGATGGAAAAAGATAAAATGGATATTAAAAATTCCAAATTATTAGTTGCGCCTGAAGAAATACTAGCGAGTTTTGATCTGGTGCAGATAAAAGAAAACAGCAAGCA
>JAPLDH010000005.1 GCA_026391355.1 Bacteroidota bacterium
GACAATCGTGACGCGTAACGCGTTACCTTTAATTTGTGGGAACCCGCTGACCGATATCCGCGATAACCATGCATATCCTACCATCCAGATCGGTTCGCAGTGCTGGCTGGCGTCAAATCTTGAGTTCGGCACCACAATCCCTGAAACGCAGAACCAACGCGACAATTGCATCGCAGAGAAATACTCGCGTTACGCGTCACCCGTCACGCGTTACGATTTTTACCAATGGGATGAACTCATGGCTTACGACGAAACCCTCTCCACCCAGGGCCTCTGCCCGCCGGGATGGCATGTACCATCAGAAGCCGACTGGAACACTTTGTTTGGCAATTATATCAGCAATGCATTTGCTGCATGGCCGCTGCTTTTCACCGGGTATTCCGGGTTCAATGCTACGCTTTCCGGCACACGGCACATGAACATGACGTGGGACTGGAGCGGGTTTGCAATGATGTTCTGGTCATCAACCTCGCATGGGTCAAACAAAGCATGGGCACATGGGATGAATGATACAGATCCTTCAGTATCATTATATCCCGCTTTTAGGAGTAACGCCTTTGCAGTTCGATGCCTGAAAGATTGACGAATATGCGAATGAAATGTGTGAAATTTGAATGTGGAATTTATTTGAAATTCGGGTATTCGAAATTTCATTCCCGGATTCGTCATTCATGTCCTTCGCATATTTTTTAGTGTTTTGCCGTTTTGCGTTTGAAAACCCCTAATAATTCATAATTTCTTTCGTAATTTTGAATGTCCAAGCGTAAGAAAATGATACAACGTTACCTGGCAATCTTATTATTCTTTTCATTTACCACACTATGCTTTCCGCATCCTGCCAATAAACCTTCATTTAAGACTTCATCATCAGGTTTCATCGAAAACAAAGGCCAGATCATTGATCAGAATAACAAACCAAATCCCGGTGTTCTATATTTGTTGAATACGCCGGGGATGAATGTGCAGTTGAGGAGGGGAGGGTTTAGTTATGATGTTTACAGCCCCCGCCCTTGCATCCCTCCCCCTGCAGGGGTAGGGGACGGGGGTAGGGGCGCGTTACGATCAAAAGATTCGGCAAGAGTTATCGATTACCATCGCATCGATATTGACCTTGTAAATTCCAACCCCAATCCAATTATCATCCCATCCGATCCGACACCTGATTACTTCAACTATTTCACATCAGGTGCACTTCCTGATGGAATTAAAGATGTCAGGCAATACGCTAAGATCACTTATAAAGAAGTATATCCGGGTATTGATCTTGAATTCTTTACAAATAAAGAACATGGATACAAGT
This sequence comes from Bacteroidota bacterium, assembly GCA_026391355.1. Taxonomy (GTDB): domain Bacteria; phylum Bacteroidota; class Bacteroidia; order Bacteroidales; family FEN-979; genus CAIYUC01. The sequence continues at coordinate 1,301 of JAPLDH010000005.1, forward strand.
ACAATTTTGTGATCCATCGGGGAGGAAATATCAATGATATTCGATTAAAGATTGCAGGACCACAAAACATATCATTTAACAGGGATATCTTAAAATTCAGTACAAGTTTTGGTGATGTTGAAGAATTGATACCAGAAAGCTATTACATAGTCAATAATTCCAGAGTTGCCATCCAGGCGAAATTTAAAAAGATAAATCATGATGTTTATGGCTTTTCCTCTGCTCAAACCATTCCGGAAAATTTATCGCTGGTTATAGATCCTACAGCCATAAGGCTTTGGGGAACTTATTATGGTGGCGACACCATTGATCAATTTGCATTTTGCTCAACTGATAAAGCCGGGAATGTTTTCCTTTATGGATGGACGACCTCACTTAATAATATTGCCAGTACCGGATCGTACCAGGGTACCTTTGCAGGTATCTATGATTGCTTCCTCGCAAAGTTCAATTCAGCCGGACAGCGTCAATGGGGAACCTACTTTGGAGGAACAGCTTTTGAACAAGTAGGTGATGGGGTGTCAATCGTTGTTGATAAAAGAGGAAATATTTATTTTGCGGGCAATACTTCGTCAACTTCCGGAATTGCTTCTCCCGGAGCACATCAGACTTTATATGGCGGAGGCATGCAGGATTGTTTTCTTGAAAAGTTCAACCAGGCCGGTGACAGGCTATGGGGAACTTATTATGGTGGTGAAAATTCTGATTGGGCAGGAGGTGTTACAACTGATAAAGATGGGAATGTATTCCTGGCAGGATACACTTATTCAGTCACAGGGATTGCTACTACAGCATCCTATCAACCAAATCTATATAACACATCCCTGGATGCATTTTTTGTAAAATTCGACAGCAATGGTGTGCGGCAATGGGGTACATATTATGGCGGAGAGGACGCAGACTTTGCTTCATCCTGTACGGCTGATAGTTTAGGAAAGGTTTATATTGCCGGTTATACTACTTCGCAGTCAAATATTGCGAGTCCGGATGGATTTCAGACTTTGTACGGAGGAGGTGGTGAAGATGCATTTCTGGTAAAATTCACTACCGGTGGACAAAGGGTATGGGCAACCTACTATGGCGGGACCAATGATGATGATGGTTTCGGGTGTGCTGCCGACAGTGCCGGGAACGTATGTATGGTCGGGAGTACAAAGTCTCTCACAGGAATAGCGAGCCCCGGATGCTACCAACCTGCCTATAACGGAGGTTACGATGCTTATATCGTAAAATTCGATAACCTGGGTCAAAGGTCCTGGGGCACATACTATGGAGGCACTACATACGACGTGGGTATGGGTTGTGCATTCGGATCGGAAAATGATCTGTTCGTTGTTGGCCAGACTGAATCGTCTAATTTTATTTCAACGCCGGATGCTTATCAAACGACCCTGGGAGGCGCAGTTGACGGATTCCTTGTAAAATTTAATGATACCGGCCAGCGCCTGTGGGCCACCTATTACGGAGGCAGCGGAGTGGACGATTTCGATAATTGTACGTATGTCAGGGATGATACGATATACGTGGCCGGAGATGCAGCATCTTTAACTAATATAGCCAGCCCGGGAGCCTGGCAGCAGGTCTATGGCGGAGGTGCCAACGATTGTATGCTGGTAAAGTTCCTTGATTGCTGGCCTATCGACACGGCCGGGCCCATTGCAGGACCCGTTAATGTTTGTAAACTTTCAACCGGTTTGAATTATTCAATTCCACTGCTGGCTCATGCTGTGAATTATATCTGGACATTACCTCCAGGTTTTTCAATAGTTGCAGGAGCAGGAACTAAAAGTATTATTGTAGATATCGGCATTTCTGCCGTTTCCGGAAAGATCTGGGTAAAAGGATTGAATAAATGCGGGAATCCGGGCGATTCAGCATATCAGTATATAACGGTCATTCCACCACCTGTTCCTGTTATTTCAGGCCCTGATAATACCTGCGCCGGGACAGGAAAGGTTTATACGACAGCTTTCGGAATGACTAACTATCAGTGGAGTGTTTCACCGGGTGGAATGAAAACCTCGGGAGGCACAACCACAGATAATACTGTGACGGTTACATGGAATGTTGTCGGTGCCCAACATGTATATGTCAATTTTACAGATGCAAATGGTTGTGAAGCATTGACACCCACTGATTTTACTGTCCAGGTAACGTCAAGTCCTGTGGTGGATATAACCATCAACGCCTCTCCTGGTAACGTATGCACAGGAACCCAGGTTACATTTACTGCTTTTCCCATAAATGGTGGCGGTTTGCCCGCATATCAATGGAAAGTCAACGGAATCGGTGTTGGCGGCAATGCTCCAACTTATCCTTATTCGCCATTGAACAATGATCAAGTATCTTGTGTATTGACATCTTCGATCACCGGATGTATTATGAATAACCCGGCAACATCCGATACGATCACGATGGTTGTGAATCCTATTCTTCCCGTCAGTGTTTCAATTAATTCCTCAGAAAACCCTTTCTGTGAAGGATCCTCGATAACTTTCACAGCCATCCCAACAAATGAAGGTACAACACCCTCGTACCAGTGGAAGGTAAATGGAACAGGTGTCGGCCCTGATAATTCTGTTTATTCATATGTTCCCAATAACGGAGATGTCGTTTCCTGTGTTTTGAATTCCGGCATTCCATGCCCGACGGGCAACCCAGCCACATCGAATATGATCACGATGGTGGAGAATACCAATGTGGCTGTATCTGTCTCAATCACTGCTTCCGCTAATCCCGTCTGTGCGGGAACTTCGGTCGCATATACGGCAACCCCCGTCAATGGTGGAATTAATCCGGTTTATCAATGGAAGGTTAATGGTAACGACGGGTGGCCACCCGCCACTACATTCACATATGCCCCCGCAAACGGCGACATTGTTTCGTGCATTTTAAATTCAAACGCAACCTGCCCGACCGGGAATCCGGCCACATCTAATACGATCACAATGACGGTCAACCCGAACCTGCCAGTTTCGGTTACCATAACGGCATCGGTAAACCCGGTCTGTTCGGGAATTCCGGTTACATTTACGGCTACCCCTATCAATGGCGGATCATCGCCATTATTTCAATGGTTAATAAATGGAATGGGTGGGTCGCAACCCGCCCTTACATACACATACACACCTGCAAATGGTGACCTGGTTTCCTGCATATTGACATCCAATGCAACCTGTGCAACGGGAAATCCTGCTAATTCTAATATAATCACGATGAACGTTGCAACTTCACCAGTGGTCACCTTTACCCGATGCAACGATTCGATTACCACCATCAATGCACAACCGTTCAGGCTGAAAGGTGGTATCCCATTGGGGGGTACCTATTCAGGACCAGGAGTTACAAATGGTATTTTCTACCCTGCAATTGCAGGAGTCGGATCGCATCAAATTACTTACACCTATACGAATGTTGCGTTATGCTCTGCCAGCGCAATCGTGACAATCGTGACGCGTAACGCGTTACCTTTAATTTGTGGGAACCCGCTGACCGATATC
>JAPLDH010000034.1 GCA_026391355.1 Bacteroidota bacterium
ATATTGCAATGGTGCTGTTCCTCCGCTGTAAGTAATCAGGATTGCTCCGGCATCACCATAGCAGGAAGGATTCGTTACACTTTCACTTACCTTGGTGATCTGCAGCGGTTGTACCACTGTCACCGATCCGCCAAAGCCTGCACAAGAGTTTGCATCTGTTACACTGTAGCTCCAGGTTCCATTCGTACGTGAGAACACTCCCGTCGTATTGACATCTGCGCCCATGGTATATTGCAATGGTGCTGTTCCTCCACTGTAAGTAATAAGGATTGCTCCGGCACCACCATAGCAGGAAGGATTTGTTACACTTTCACTGACCTTGGTGATCAAGAGGGGTTGCGTGATCACAACATTCGGAACATTCGTGTGAATGCAGTTTGTGTGATTTGCATCACGGATCTGAACCGTATAAGTACCAATGGACAGTCCTGTGAATACATTGCTTCCCAGCCAGTTTATGCCATCAATGCTATATGCCAGGTATGACGAACCGCCGGAGGCAGTTATAGTAAGTGATCCGGTACCAACACCATAGCAAGAAAGATTTGTCTGGGATGTTGAACTGACTATAGCAGGTGGTTCATTTATTGTTCTGATATAATCCGGTGACTTGTCACAGCCAACTGCATCCGTAAAATAGAATGTGTACGTTCCGGCAGCGAGACCTGTATAAGTATAACCAACAGTCTGCCCGGTTAAAGGAGTCTTGCCGGTTAAGTAATATGTAAAAGGAGCCGTACCAACTGAAGGTGTACTGACAGCAATTTCACCATCAGATGTACCATTACAAGTGATGTCAACCGCAGTTACAGATGTAGATGGGGGGTATTCCACCGTAATCAGACAACTGGAAGATGCAGCTTCCGCACATGTGTAATTTTTAACCACGCACCGATAGTAAGTGGTGGTGGTCAGATTCAAGTAGCTCTGGTCATAGGTAGTATTTGCTATGGTAGTCCAGGTTACCGTTCCATCAGTAGAATATTCCCACCGAACGGGTTCTCCAGAAGGTGCACTGGTTGTAAGGGTTCCGCTGTTGTTGCCGGTACAGACAGTTGCAGCAGGAGTTACAGTTCCGGCATCTGAGGGAGCATCGATGATCGTTTGGGGCGACAGGTACTTTACTGCGCCACCTAACATCGTGACCCTCCAGGTAATTATTCCGGATAATGCTGGTGTTTGAGAGAATGTACAACTCCCTGCATTTCCCACAGATACCCAGCCTGTGCTACCACCTCCATAGGTGATTCTGTATTCCCAAAGCAAAATATCTGAACAGGTTTTTGAGACAGGTGCCAAATCTACCGTTATGTTAAAATTGGTCACACTTTTACACCCCTCAGTCGGATCAATTGTCCAATTCTGGGCATAAGTCCTGTTTCCAATCAGAACAAATCCGATCAGGAAACAGAGGCCAAGCAAAAATTTTAAGAAAAGTAATTTGTTAGCTTTCATAATTATAGGTTTTTGTTTATACTGAATGAATAAAACTCTTCACCGTTTATAAGTCGGTGAAAAGGGACGATATAGTGTATTTACCTGGTTTATAGCTTTTAACAATTGATTAAATTTATGGCGTTTTTAGGGTAGCAAAGCTAATTAAAAATTAAAGATTAAATATGAAAAAGTTATTAAATTTTTATGATTTAATTTCATCTGGTTTTTATCAAAAATTTTATCTATTATAAACTATATATATTGTACGGGTCAATTCATCCTTGCTTGTTTTTAAGTGTAAAGTAGCCAGGTAGATCCCTGTTGCAAGATTTTCAGGTGTGAATCTTACAGAATGATTTCCCTGGTTCCAATGTTCTTTTACCAGGCTCTTCACAAGAACCCCCAGAAGGTTACGGATTTCGATCGTAACCAATCCATCGGCCGGGAGAAAACAATTGATCACACTTGAACCTGTAAATGGATTCGGTTGATTGGTCATGGAAAGTCCCTGTAAGGAATTTTCTGTAATTCCCTCAGGCATAGCAATGATTCCATTCATACTGATCATTCCATCTGATATGGTTTTATTATGATCATCGGCGAGTTCATTCAGGGAACTTGAAACCAGGTTAAAATGAATTGTCTGGTTTCTGGTGAATGAAGTTGAGGTTTTCAGTCGGATCACCATGAGTTCGCCGGATGCTCCAATATTCAGCGGCAATGATGAATACCATCCGATTCTGAGCTCATTACCGGAAACATTCCACAACGGTTGTTCATTGGAACCATTGATATATATATTTTCGATGGTAGAAAGATCGGAAGGGAAATTCAGGATGAGGGAGATCGCGCCTATCTTTGCAGCATTCACAAGGGAGACAGGTACATCAATCTCCTGACCAGGATTGGCCTGAATGTCTGTTCCATTAATTAATTGAAGGTTTGCATTGGCATCTTTCCCTGCGGCGGGAGTAAAACTACGGTTAAAGTCCCCCGCACATAAGCTATAAAGATTTATATTCGGTACATCAGCGCCGGCAACAGTTAATGTCATATCTTTGTCGAGCGGACGGGGTGGAACAAAATTCGAATGTATTAGTGAACCTGTTCTCCAGTAAACCCAGGGAGGCCTGTCGAAAGGTACATTTAAAAGGAAGTATTGCTGAATTCTTTTTGCATCTGTGCCATTAATGAAATCGGAAGATCCTGCAACGTCGCCGGCATAAAATTGTACTCGTTCTATATCGTAAGGTGAAACTGCCCAGAAATTTACTTCGTCGGAAGCATCAGTCATGTTGATCCCGCCCACAGCCTTGTTGTTATTTGTTACGGAAATGAAATAATCGCCATTGCAAACATTCAAGATATGGTAATTCCCTGAAATATCTGTTGTGGCGGATGTAACAGGGGTCATGGCAGGATCAAAAAGTGTGATGGTAACATTGTCCATGGCTGTATAAGCTCCATTGTAATAGGTTAGTTTTCCACTGACCTGATAACTCAAATTAATTGAAACAGTGGTTGTTCCGGTTCCATTACATCCATGTGAATCGGTGACCGTTACGTGCCATAATCCATTGTGGAGGGGATAATCAGAAGAAACTGTCAATGGATTTCCGTAATATGGATTTCCAAGGGGGTCATTCCAGGTATAGGTCACATAAACAGAAGTGCCTCCTGAAGCTGTTGCAGTCAGTACCAGTGAATTACCGTTGCAAACAGGTCCATTGGAACCGGCAGTGACTGAAACTGCGGTCGGATTAGTGAGTGTTTGGCTGTTTGAAGCAGTTGCTCCATGGAAATCGGTTACCGTTACAGTATAGGTTCCTGCTGCCAATCCGGTAGCGGTTTGTCCTGTTTGAGCGGGTGTTGTACTCCATGAATAATAAAATGGTGCAGTTCCTCCTGAAGGAGTGGCCAGGATAGTACCATCACTTGATCCATAGCATAATGGATTCGTTGGTGTCACAGCAACATTCAGATCGGTCACCCAACCATTCTTGTAATAGGCAGACTGGGGGTCGTCACAATAAGGTAACTGTACTGAAGCTTTCTGATATTCCAGGGAAGTACCGTCGTTGCTATTAAAGAAATTCAGTGGGGATGTTCCTCCATTATAATGGAAGGTCAGGTTGATCAATACGCCATCCGGTAAGGTAATTCCTGCAGGAGGTGGTCCCGGATTTACCGGGTCGATGTAAATATAGGAAATACCAAGCCTCCCGGTTACAGGGTCAATTCCTGTATACAGGTTACCGCCTGCTCCCGGAAAACCGGGACCCATTGTGGCGCTGATGTAAGTCATAACCGTGCCATCAAAATCAATCTTTAATGATATTGCATTGATATCGTTGAAGGTGGTAAAAGTGATAGGTACAACAATATCATTTCCTGCAATAGCATACATTTTGGGTGCATAAGTAGTGGGCGCACCCGGAACACAGGAGATGGCCTGCGCCTGATGTACCCCGATCAGAACCAACAAAATAGCGAGTATAAAGGAGTAAATTTTCTTTTTCATATCAGATGTATTGGTTTAGTTCTAAATAACAACAAGCTGCAATACGTTCACCGTACTGCAGGACTAAATCTATGTAAAGTAATGAATATTTTATATTTATGTTGTTCTTCCGAAATATTTTATGTTTAATAAAACCGCTCAACGAATATAGATAAGATTTTAGAACTTCCAATAAATTTTTTATTAATAATACAAATTTATAACCAGTCTAAATAAGTTGTTATTTTAATAACAACAGAAGCAATTGATAGTCAATTCAGAAACAATGAACTGGAAATGTAAGGCAGGGATTGCAGGGGTATGTTGTAGGGGCAGGTCGCGACCTGCCCCTGCAACATACCCCCGGACTGCCCATTCAACAATTTTTTATTTCCCGAATATTGTATAATTTTGCCAAACATCTATGGGATGTTAGCTCAGTTGGTTTAGAGCATCGCCTTGACAGGGCGGGGGTCACAGGTTCGAATCCTGTACATCCCACGAAGCAGGTGTGGGTGTGGGTGTGGGTGTGGGTGTGTGAGTCTTAATAGGACTATATTATCAATTGATGGTTTAGTTCCTCACATGTTTCCAGAACAAATAGAAATTCTCCTGTCGCAAGGGCAATGCTGGCATTACCATGCTCATCCTCGGTGGTGTTCATAACCTTTATAATATAATGTGTGTTCAGGACGATCGGAGTATCCTGGTCAAGCCCCTCTTCACTTTCCTTTACGATGGTTACTTTGATGAATTTTGTCATTTGAAATGATTTTGCTGGTTGATAATAATTAGAGTTATCAAGGTATCGTTTGGAACATTACCTTACACTTTGTTTATTATATTTCTTAATATAATTCATTGATACTGTATCCCCCAGGTTGGCAGCCTTCAACCAATCGTAAATTGCGGCCTTGCTGTCGTTTATCTTCATCCATGCATAACCCCGGTTCCGGAAGGCATGGACATAGACCGGATCCAGTTTTATTGCTTTGTTAAAATCCGCTATTGCACCTTTAATATCCCCCCTGATACCTTTGATAACCCCCCTGTTGTTGTAAGCTTCCTGCATGGTTGGATCGAGAAGTAAGGCTATATTATAATCAATAAATGCCGAATCGTATTTATTTTTGTTGAAATAAATGTTTCCCCGCTCATGGTAAACCATGGGATTGTCGGCTTTAATCCGTATATAGCTGGTAAAATCTGCCAGTGCTCCATCCGGATTCCTGTTTTTGTTCCTCTGCAACCCCCTGAATAAATATGATTGAAAATAATCCGGGTACTTGCTGATCGCATCCGTCCAAAGCGTCTCTGAATTATTCCATATCCTGATCCGATCATTAGTAATCCATATAAATTCACTTGAAATTGCTAAAACAATAACAAACAGAACTATCTTCAGACCATCGGTTCCAGGTTTTCGCTGCCATAAAAATTGCATAACCGATACAAGGATATAAAACAACCCGATATACGGGATGTAAGTGTATCTCTCAGATATGTATGTGCCCCCAACGGGAAGGATCTGGAGGACAAGTATGATCGTTACTATGAAAAACAGGAAGCCGAAAAAATGTTTGCGTGAATATTTCATGGAAAACAGAACAAGCCCGATAATAATCAGGTTGAAAAACAGGGAGAGATAGACAGGAGCAGCAAATCCATCATCCCCGGGAACGGGATAAGGATGCAATACCGACATCCCGTATGGAAAGAACAGCATGGTCAGATACCTGAAGAATCCGTAATTCAAAATGAAGAACCGCTCACGAAACGGCAGGATCAGCCCGATATCTGTGTGAATTCCTGATTTCTGGGAGTAAAGAGCAAGGAGGCCAAATACCAGAGAAAGTATGAAAAAAGGGATCTTTTCAATAAAAACAGTGGATGACCATTTTCGTTTCACCAGGTAGTCGATGAGGAGCATGGCCAGTGGGAGCACTACTGCAGCAGACTTTGATAAAAGCGAAAGCAAAAAAAACAGAATGGTCAGAAAATAATATTTTTTTCTTTTTTTTCCGGAACGTAACGGGTCTTCATTTGAAAGTGATGAATGGTGCAGGTATTTCAGGTAAGTAATCATGGAGAGGAGAAAAAACAGGGAATAGAGAAGGTCTTTTCTTTCAGAGATCCAGGCGACCGACTCAACGTGCATGGGATGAATGCCAAACCAGAAAGCAACAATGGCAGCGAGATACCTGTTCCCGGCTATCCCCTTTATAAATCGGAAAACTAGAAGAACATTGAGAACATGCAACCCCAAATTGTCAATATGATAAAGCAGTGAAGATTTACCTGCTATTGAGTATTCCACTGCCCAGGTCAGCGTGGTAAGGGGGTGATAATTACCATTATATAAACCGGCGAATATCCTGGCTACAGATGCAGGGGTGAGATGTTTGATGTAAGGATTTTCCAGAATATACATAGGGTCGTCCCAATCGATGAACCCATTCTTCAAAGAAGACAGGTAAAGGACGAAAGTAAAAAGCAAAATTCCACCAATCAGGATGGGGTCAGGAATTTTTTCCCAGGAAAAAACTTTTTTATTTTGTACTAAAGAGGGTCGATTCAAACGACCTGATTTTGGGATAAAGTTCCCTGTAGAAGGTTTTGTCCGGGATTTTTTCTTTTGGCTTTCATCCATGATCCACTCTGTCAGAAAGTGAAGTACCAGTTTATGATTAGCTGGATTATCTGTGTGGTTTTTGCCATATATCCAAGCCCTTTTGCTCTCTGATCTTTTGAGCAGCCACTTTTGCTTCTGTCAGATCCGGGTCAACCTTCCAGGCCATGTTATAATAATAAGATGCCATGGCATAATCTTTAAGCTGTATGTAAATATTTGCAAGGCAATAATATGCCCCAGAGTTGGTTTGATCACAATCTATTGAGTGGTTATAATTATAGATGGCTGTATCCCAGTAAACTACCTGCTGTGTTAAAAAAGCTTTCTGATCATAACAATAGCCAAGACTATAATAAGCATCAGAAAAAAGCGGGAAAATCTCAACAGCTCTACCGAGAGAGGATATCCCTTTATCCAAAAGAGCTAGCTTTTTTTTACGATCATTTTCTTTCATTGAAAGACGTAGAAGCTTCCTTCCATAATTAACCTGTAACAATGCACAGTTTGAGCCGGTCTTTAAATCATTCGAGAAAAGTGTAAATCCATCATACCATATTTTATTACGGTCAATGGTTTCCTTCGCATATAAACCTAATACCACCAAGCAAAAAGATACGGGTAGTATTAATGAAGTTAACGAACTTTTGCTGAAAGTGATGGGTTTGGTCAGATCCACCCTGGTTATCCATTTAAAGAGAAGTATCAATAAAAAAGCAAAACCAAGTACAGGTGCAAATAACAATCGTTCGGCAAAAACACCTCCCCGTGTTAAAATAAAACCTATAAACGGGATGAGTGAAATGAATAAAAATCCGATACCAAACCCTACCAAAGTCCTTTTTTTAATCTGCAGAATACTAAAAATAGCAAGCGTAAAAAAAACGATAAGCCCCGTTAATGCCCATATATTATCCCAATGAACAGCAGGAATCTGATTAAAGGAATAATCGTGAGTTAAGGGAAATGGCAGGATCAATAACCGTAAGGAGAATAGAAACAACATAAAAGTTGAAGATGACCGGACATCTTCGGCATAATATGGATAATTGACATTTACTGATTGAATAACGACTTTTATATTTTCATAAAGGAGAGACTTCTGCATGTAAAAAAAGATGATCACCATTAAATAAGGCCAGCTCTTGCCAATCAATTCCTTTATTGTTGAACTTCCCTTATAGTATAATATGAAGGGAACCAATATGATCCCGATAAGGGCACTTTCTTTTGAAAGTAATCCAAAATAGAAGGCCAGTAAACTCAGCCACAGCCATTTTTTCTTCCTGGAAGTGCCATATTTCAAGAGTAGTAATATCATCCCAGTGAGGTTCAGAAAACTTAATAGTTCATCCCTTCCTTTAATATTTGCAATCACCTCTGTATGGACAGGGTGCGCCGCAAACAACGCTGTAATTAAAAAAGGGAATAAAAAGTTATATTCTGAAAATATCCTGCTAAGCAACACAAATAAAAGAAAAACGATGAGTGCGAACAGTAATACATTATTGAGATGACTCACATGAGGCGACATGCCGAAAAACTGGTATTCAACAGCGTATGTTATCAATGGTAATGGCCGGTAGTAACCAAGTGGGTTACCAAGAAAATGCCAGAAATCGATTGTTAAAAGCTTCGGGATGCCTGTTAATCCTTCCTGAACATACTTATTAGCAGTTATGGCTGCCGAATCATCGAGTGCATAATCATGCCTGATGGAATTCATATAAAGGGAAAAAGCAAACATGGCCAGGATGATCCCAGCAAAATAATTTACCGGGTAAACAGTCTTGGTTATGACAGGAGCCTTCGTTGATCGAAGGTTGGGTTTGGATGGTTTCTTTTTATCCATAAAATTTATGTGTTCAACAGGATCTGAGAATCCAGGTCAAGTTACTCTTCTCTTTCTTGAACAATGGCAAGATATAAAAATTCTGACCTGACAATGGTTTTAGCATAGTAAACAAAACCTAAACTATTTTCTTTTCTTTTCCTTTGTTTCCAGTATTTGCAGGAAACCCGGATCGATGATAACTCCTAACCGTGAAGCTTTATCAATATCTTCACGCGCTTTCTCATATTGCCCAAGCTTGTAAAAGCAATAAGATCTCTGGTTATAAAGATTTCCATTCCCGGGTTCGTTTTTTACTCCATTTGTAAAATCTTTAATGGCCTCAATAAACAGATTTCTGTTCATATATGATAATCCCCGGTTATAATAAACCTTAATTGCTTTTGTTGGTTCAAGTAATAAAAAATGTTCAAAGTCAAGGTTTGCCGAATCGGTTTTACCGGTTATTGAAAAAAGTATTGCCCTGTTAATATAGGTGTCTGAAAAGCTTTTATCTAGTTTCCATGCAGTATTGAGATCGTTTTTTGCTTCCGGATATCTCCCCATTCTGCAAAGGAGCGCTCCCCTGTGTGAAAAAACAGTAACATCTTTAGAAGAACAACTGATGGCCCGGCTGTAATCGAATAAGGCAATTGAGTCAAGTCCCAGGTCGAAACAGACATTTCCACGGAGACCAAAAACTTCAACACATTCGTCATTTGAAAGATTGGGTTGTAATTGAAGGTATCTATTCAGCATATTCAATGCTTTTTCGTTTTCCTGATGACTCCTGTAATACCTTGCACAATTAGAATAAGGTACTGACAATCCGGGGTATTTATTTATAGCATCATTCATAATTGTACCGGTATTCTGCCAAAATTTACACCTGTTGTAAGTCAGCACAGTCATAGTAAGTATGTATATCGTACAAACAGAAAGTATCAGAAAATAAGGAAGTGATCTTTTTTTTAATAAATATGTGATAATCCTTGCAATTATTAAATAAAATCCAAGGCAGGAAAGGTACATGTATCTTTCTGCCATAAAAGTAAGTCTGGCTCCAAGTACCTGGATGGAGAGAGTAGGTAACAGGTTAAAAATAAAAAAAAGGATTCCGAAAATAAAAAATCTGTCATTCTTTTTTATACCATTCCAGAATGCAACCAGGATCAGTGGAAGGACAAAACAAAATAAATAAAATGAAGAACTCTCAATCTTGAAATAAGGATAAAATAAACATAGGTTAAAAGGCACAATAAGTTTAACCAAATAAATGGAAAGGGAATAACAGAGAAAAACAATCCGTTCAACCAAACTCCAATTGGTTACTGTAAATTTCGGACCTAAGTATGATAGAGTTGCCAGGATTGTCAAAAAACCTATCATTACCGAAATCAGGAGAAAAGGAATCTTCTCCAGGAGAATTTTACGGTTTAGAAGGTTCCGTTTAAGAAGGTAATCGATTGCTATTACCACCAGGGATAGGGCAATTGCTTGTTCCTTGCAGAAAAACGAAAAGAGAAAGAATAAGAGTGAGAGAAAATAATATAACCATTTTCCTGTTTTAACATACTTAATGTAAAAGATCAGGGCACCCAGGAAAAAAATGACATACAGAGATGTTTTATACACGGAAGCGTACCAAGCGACAGATTCAACCTGTAAAGGATTCAGGGCAAAAAAAACAGTGCAAAGAAAAGCAATCCTGAAATCGCCGATCAATTCTTTGATAAAACGATAAACCAGGATTGTACAGGTAAGGTGCAACAAAATACTGAATACATTATAGGGTAAAGGATTATCTTTCCAGAAATGATAAATAATACCATTAAGTACCGTTCCAAACGGACTATATTGAGCAGTATAAAAATTACCAAAAATGGCTCCCAGTCTTGAAAGGCTAAAATCTTGCACATCCGGATTCTGAAACACATAAATTGGATCATCAAGATTGATGAACTCTTTTGAAAAAATCGGAAAATAGGCAATTATTACAAGCACCAATAACAGTCCAAGCCAGAAAATTTCATTTTGGATCAGATTAGTAATCAGAGATGGAGGTTTGTTTTTTTTCTGAGTTACAACCTGTCTGACAGGTCGATAGTGAGGTTGAGGTTTATGTACCGAAGGCTTTTGCTTCATCTTACTATTATTAAATGTCATTGACTCTCTCTTTTATCACGTACATTGATCTTGCTTTGCTTTCATTGAAAATCCTTCCGATATATTCCCCGATGACACCAAGGCTAATAAGCTGAAATCCACCAAGTATCAGGATAACCAAAAGCAGGGAAGTCCAACCAGGAACAGTAATACCCGAAAAATAACACCAGGTGGCATAGATCCCATAAAAGAACCCTGCTGTAATAACGATCATACCGAGGTATAGTGATATTCTTAATGGTTTTGAAGAAAATGAAGTAATGGCATCCAATGCATATCGCAACATTTTCATATAGGAATATTTGGTCTCACCTGAAAATCGTTCAGGAGCATCGTATTCAACAAATACCTGTCTGAATCCCAGCCAGGTTACCAGCCCTCTGGTAAACCTGTCACGCTCCGGTAATTTTATGAACGCATCCACAAACTCCCTTTTCATGAGCCGGAAGTCGGATGCCCCATCAACCACTTTTATTCCGGTAAGCATATTGAGGAACCGGGTGAAATTTTTCGAAGTGCTCCTTTTAATAAAACCGACTCCCTTCGTATTGCGCCTTCTTGTATTTACTACATCATTTCCTTCCTTTAATTTTATGCAGAGTTCAGAGATAAGTGAAGGGGGATGCTGAAGATCGGCATCCATTGTTAACACCCATTCACCTCTTGCATGTTCCATTCCTGCCATCAAGGCAATCTGATGGCCAAAATTCCGCGAAAAGGAAAGCCCGAAAATCTTTGAATTTTTATCCGCTAACTCTTTTATCAGATATAAAGAATTGTCTTTACTGCCATCATCAACAAAGATGATCTCATAACTATCTGTAAGGGGATCAAGGGCAGTCAATAATTCAGTATAAAGCTTTTCAATATTTGTTTGCTCATTCAGCAATGGAATAACAATGCTGAGAAGGGGTTTAGGGTTCATGTTTTCATGTTATCTTAACCTGTGGTGTCATGATTGAAACCTAATACAAACCTACAAGAATTTTATGAATTTGCAAAAAAGGAAAAAAATTTGCATTTTTACCGCCAATCGAAAGCTCAATTTCCTTTACAAACAAGATCGCAATCAGGCAAATCACGAATAACACCACCTATGCAACCTTCTAAACCATTCAAACAGGCAGGTAAAAAATATTCACCGGCTAAAAAGACAGACAGACTGCAGACCCATAAAACCTATCCTGATTATCTGATCCCGGGGATCATCATCCTTTTCACCTTCTTACTTTACCTTCCTTCGCTGAAAAACGGATTTGTGAACTGGGATGATCATGCATACATCCATACGAATGGTTCTATTCAGCGCCTGGGTTGGGAAAATATCAAAATCATGTTCAGCAGTTTTTATATGGGAAATTATCACCCGCTGACACTTTTAATCTATGCTTTCAATTATTCTGTTTCGGGGGGACAGCCTGCCATGTCCTATCACCTGTTAAGCCTTCTTCTCCACCTTGTGAATATCATCCTGGTTTATTACCTGATAAAATTAATCACCCGCAACCTGGTTGTGGCTGCTGTTGCAGCTTTCTGTTTTGGCATCCACCCCATGCGCGTCGAATCTGTTGCCTGGATCTCCGATCTGAAAGACCTGCTATACGGCGTGTTCTTCCTTTCAGCGCTTATCAGCTATTACTATTATTATCTAATGTCAAAAGATTTGAAGGACAAGAGAACCCCAACAAAGAAGAGCGGGCAAACTCAATATTTCATTATGACCATGGGGTTCTTCCTGCTTTCACTCCTATCAAAAGCAGCAGCGGTCATGTTTCCGGTCGTGATGATCCTGCTCGACTTCCTGCTGAACAGAAAGTTCTCTTCAAAAGTGGTCATTGAGAAAATTCCTTTTTTTCTTCTCTCCCTGTTTTTTGGCATCCTGGCTGTTAAGGCACAACATTCTGCTTCGGCGATCCAGGAGAATATCAGCCAATTCTATTCACCAGTCACACGTTTTTTTCTGATCAATTCCGCATTCTCAAGATACATCCTGATGTTCCTTTTCCCGGTACATTTGTCGGCATTACATCCATACCCGATACTTATTAACCAGAAACTAAGTCTTTTGGTTTACCTGTCTCCTTTATTTAATCTCGGTATATTGGGACTGATCGTCTATTCCCTGAAATTTTCACGAAATTATTTCTTTGGCTTGTTTTTCTTTCTGGTCAATATAGTGATCGTTCTGCAGATCTTACCCGTCGGTAATGCAATCGTTTCAGAACGATACAGCTATATACCCTATGTGGGATTGTTTTTTATTACAGGTATTGTCATGGCACATCTTGTACAGACAAAAAACATTCACAAGTATATAAAAATTGTTGCGGTACTGACTTTCATTGTATTTTCGACAGGGTTTTCAATAACAACCTATGCCCGGCTGAAGGTATGGAAGGACGGATATTCACTTTGGAATGATGTCATCAGGAAATACCCGGAAGATAACATTTCCAAGGCATATAATAACAGGGGCAACCTCTATTTTGAGAGAAACATTTACGATTCGGCATATGCAGATTATATTCACGGGATGAAACTTGATCGAACCAGTCCCCTGCCATTTGGGAATCTCGGGGTTATTTATGGTAAATGGAACCGGCTCGATTCATCCCTCATTTGCCTGAATAAAGCCATCGAGCTTGATCCCAAAAATTATCCTTATTTTTATGCTAACAGGGGTTTGACCTATGATGGCATGGGAAAGAGTGAATTGGCTGCTGCAGAGTATAAAAAATGTCTTGAGTTTCATCCAAATGATGATAAGGTCGTGTTAAATCTTGCCCTTGCTTATCAGAAAAGCAAACGATTTACTGATGCAATGGATCTGTTTAATAACCTTATTACAAAAAAACCGGGGGAGGGAGTTTATTATTTATACCGTTCCGTTTGTTTTTCAGAAATGGGAAAAACAGGAGATGCTTTGATTGATGCAACGAAAGCCCATGAGCTCGGTGCAGATGTACCGGAAGATTATTTGAAGTCATTAAAACAACATAGGTAAGGCACGTGATCAAAATAAAACCTTATGAAACAACCCGGTAAAAAAAGTCCTTTAAACGCCAAAGGTAAGCGCGTTGATCGTCAGAGACCTGCCCTTCAGCAACGAAACCAGGGGATGCTCAGGCTCTTTGCAGGTATTGGAGTATTGGCGATTGTCTTCTTCATTTTCCGCCCTTTCCTACAAAACGGATTGATCAACTGGGATGATCCGGAGTACATTCTTCAAAACAAGACGATCATGAATTTTAGTCCGGATTCGATCCGTCATATTTTCAGCTCCTATTTTATGGGTAATTACCACCCGCTTACCATGCTGTCATATGCTTTTGAATACTCATTGTTTAAGATGGAACCAAAAGGATATCATGTTGTAAGTCTTTCCCTTCATCTTCTGAATACTTTGCTGGTATTTCTTCTTATCTATAAACTCCTGGGGAAGAAGCTTCTTCCTGCTGCATTTATTTCCCTGTTGTTCGGCATCCACCCGATGCATGTGGAATCGGTCGTATGGGCTTCAGAACGGAAAGATCTGTTGTACACGACATTCTTCCTTCTTTCGCTGATATTTTATACAGGCTGGCTTCATCAGAAAAAACCGGTATTCCTTATCCTGTGTTTCTTAAGCTACCTTCTTTCCTTGTTTTCCAAAGGGCAAGCGGTTGTATTGCCCCTGATCCTTTTCATGATTGATTACCTCGAACGAAGACCCTTCAAATGGAAAATGGCCCTGGAAAAGATTCCCTTCCTTTTACTATCCTTGTTATTCGGGATCATTGCTGTATTTGCCCAACGATCGCTATCTGCCATCAATGAGGTGCATCTGTCCCATTTACATCGTTTCTTCTTTGGGTTTTATGCCCTTGTCCTCTACCTGTTGAAGTCTATTTTCCCGTATCCTTTGTCTGGATTCCATGATTATCCTTTTACAGCGGATCTGGGTTTGCCGGTATGGGTCATACTATCCCCTCTCATCGTGATCTGCCTGATCTTTATCCTATTTAAATTTTTCCGTAATGACCGCATGATCATTTTCGGATCAGGCGTTTTCATCATCTCAATCCTTCCGCTGTTGCAGTTCCTGCCTATAGGAAAAGCAGTGATCTCCGAGAGATATACTTATTTATCTTACCTTGGTCTGTTCCTTATTTTCTGGAGAGTGGTTGAAAGGATTAATGCAAGCCGGTATAAAAAGAACCTTCAACTTCCCCTGATTATGGTTACGGGAGTGTTTCTGCTTTTCTTTGCCATCCAGACTTATGCAAGAACGACTGTATGGAAAACCAGCGTTATTTTCTGGTCCGATGTAACTTCGACATATCCAGATGCTCTGTTAGCTCATGAACACCTTGGATTGGCCTGTTTTTTCGATAACCATGATATACCGGAAGCCATCCGTGAAATGGATAAGGCTATTTCAATCAACCCCTCCTATCTGACCGGTTATCGGTTGAAAGGTTTTTTTTACCTTCAAACGGAAAACTATGAAGAAGCTCTGCGGGTATTAACAAAAGCCCTGACGATCGACACCAGTGATAATGAAATATATCTTTTCCGGGGAAAGACTTATAGGGCGCTCCAGCAATATGATAAAGCCATTGCAGACTTTTCAAGCGGCATCAGGAAAAAGTCAGATCGTTCCGAGCTATATATGCAAAGGGGAATTGTATATACTGACAACCTGGCTCAGTATGATCTTGGAATTAAGGATTTCAAAAAAGCATTGAGTTTGACAAAGGATGATCCCGATGTGAGCTGGAATCTTGCGATAGCCAATTATAAAAAAGGTGATTTTAAGGAAGCCGGTGTGAATTTTTCAAGGGTTATTAAGATTCCAGGATATAAGAATCTTGCAAACGCATATTATCTAAGGGCATATTGCTATTCCAGAACAAATGAATTTTCAAAAGCGCTGGACGATGCACAGCAGGCTGCTCTATTGGGATATAAAGTACCGGCTGAGTTTATGAAGATGCTGGAGAACAGGAAATGAGGGCTGATTTATTTTTGAAAAACGATGGACTCAGGTTGATTTACGATTGGACAATTTCCGATTGCAACTCTGTACCTCTGTGCCTATTTTACTTAATCAGAACATAAATGAAACCAAAACCAACCAAAAAAGTTCATAAACAAGCTCTCGGTAAAAAGCCGAACTCTTATGTTTTACCGGAAGAGCCCCGGGACAGGTGGAAAATCCTTTATTTCCTGATTCTTACTGTTGTTGCTTTCGGGTTTTATACAAACAGTTTATCAAACGGGTATGTACTCGACGATGGGGTGGTGATCAACCAGAATAAGTTCACAACACAAGGCATTCATGGAATTCCCAAAATTCTTACAACGGATGCATTTGTAGGAGTTTTCGGGGAAGGCCTCAACCTCACGGGAGGAAGATACCGGCCTCTTTCGATCCTCATGTTTGCCGTTGAATATCAGCTATTCGGCCTTAACCCTTTTGCAGGTCACCTGGTGAATGTTCTTCTTTACTGTTTAACAGGAATTATCATTTATATCCTGATGAGCAGACTACTTAACTACAAATGGCCGGTTATATCATTTATCACAGCATTGCTATTTATCATTCACCCCATCCACATCGAAGTGGTTACCAATATCAAAAGCAGGGATGAGATCCTCTGCCTGCTATTTTCAATGCTGACAGTACTTTTTATGCTGAAAAACAATAAATATAGTATTCTGTTATCCTCTCTCCTCTTTTTCCTTGCCCTTATTTCAAAAGAAAATGCGATCACTTTCCTGGCGGTCATTCCGCTGGCATTGTATTTATTCAGTAAAACATCCCCTAAAAAGATATTTATCAGGGTATTACCATTATTTGCAGTCAGCCTTGTGTACCTGTATCTCCGTTATCGTTTTGCGGGTATTCTTGGCGACAGGACCACCTCCGACATTATGGAAGACCCCTATTTGCATGCCACGCTGCTTCAAAAGAGCGCTACCATTGCCTTTACGCTGTGGAAATATTTCCTTCTGCTATTCTACCCATATCCTTTATCCTATGATTATTCTTATAACCAGGTTCCACTTACCAACTGGGCAGACTGGAGGGCAATCGTTGCAACCCTCGTTTTCATTGGTTTGATACTTTATTCCTTTTGGCGTTTCAGAACCAGGTCGTTGGTCATATTTGGAATACTCTTGTTTTTTATCACCTTTTCCATTGTCTCGAACATTTTCTTTACGATCGGTACGTCCATGGGAGAAAGGTTCCTGTATATGCCCTCGCTTGGATTCTGCATATTAATTGGGGGAATAATAAAAATCAAAATGAGAAGGGGAATAATGGTCTTTTTGCTGCTATGTATTGTGATCGGATCATTTATCCTGGTTTTCCAGCGGAACAAAGACTGGAAAGACAACTATACCCTGATGAAGACTGATGTGCTGACTGCCAGGAACAGTGCAAGGGCACATCTTTATTATGGTATTGAGTTACGGAATAAATTTAATGAAACCCATGATACTACTTTGCTTGGTCAGTCAATAATTGAAATAAAACATTCATCTTTAATTGCCCCTGCTTTTCATCATGCATTATACAACCTGGGATTGGCTTACATGGATGTTAAATTGTATGATTCAGCTATATGGGCTTTTAACAAGGCGCTGGAATTACAACCCCTTCATATTTTATCCCAAAACGGTCTTGCAATATCCTATCTGATCGGAAAAGGAGACATTCAGAACGGAATAAAGCATTACGAAATACTGGTTAATGATTATCACCAGACAGATCCCACCTATTATGACAATTTTGGAATTGCCTACGGCATGAAAAATGATTTTAGCAAAGCGTTACAGATATTTGAAAGCGGCATTGAAAAAAATCCAGGGTTTGCAAAGTTGTATCTTGATGCAGGAATTACCTGTGATAACCTTGGCGACCATGAAAAAGCCAAAATCTACTATGAAAATGCGTTCCGGCTGGATCCGAAGCTGAAGAAGCGGTAGGCCCCCCTAATGTCAGCGGGTAAGCTACTCTCAGTTGGCGCGCGCTTGTGAGGCGTGCCAGAAAAAAACAAAAATAAACTTTAAGTTGGTTCGTACTATAATTGAATTTATTAAAAAAATAAATTTGTAATATTGTTGGCGACTATTCCTCTGTATATGAAACCCCAACCTGCCGGAAGACCAAAAGTTTTTAAAAAAAAAGATGCGGTTCCTAAGAAACGGAAAAGAAGGCTTGCCTTTCTTATCGGAAGCATCGTTATTCTGGTTGTGGCTGTGTTGTTTTGTTTCAGCAGGTCGTTCCATGCAAAATTTACCGATTGGGATGACACGGATTACGTGCTTGAAAACAATCTCGTTCAGAAAATATCTGGAGATAATGTTGGGAAGATGTTCACTGAATCCTCAGCAACCAATTATCATCCACTGACCATGTTATCACTTGCGATTGACTACCACCGGGCAGCTATTGATCCGAATACCAAGGAGCCCGATCCATCTCCCTTTCATCAAACCAATATCTTTTTGCATCTCTTCAATGTATTGCTGATGTTTGTCTTTATCTATTCCCTGAGCAATAAAAAATGGTATGTTGCTTTTATCGTAGCTTTTTTATTTGGTGTTCACCCGATGCATGTGGAATCGGTTGCCTGGATCGCCGGCCGGAAGGATCTCCTCTATACTTTCTTTTTTCTCGCATCATTGATCGCATATTTGCACTATTGCCGGACCAGATCATGGCTTCTTTATTGTATTTCCTTCCTGCTTTTTCTCTTCTCGACACTATCAAAACCGGCTGCTGCTCCCATGGCTTTCATTTTATTCCTGGTTGATTATTATCAGAACAGGCTGAATTTTCAATTTTCCAAACCCATAACCTATAAGAACCTTTTCCAACCACCAGGATCAAAGATCCTCCTGGAAAAAATTCCATTCCTGGTTGTGGGGATCCTTATTATGGTCATCACTTTCATGATCCAGAAGCCCATTGCTGTTATTGAATACGAGAGATTTACCATCCTTCAGCGATTCCTTTTTTCAACGTATGGTTTTTGTTCTTACCTGGTAAAACTGGTTGTACCGGCCGGGCTTTCGGCTTTTTATCCTTTTCCTACGATAACCGGCGGTTGGGTTCTTCCTTCCTCCTATTACCTTTCATTTCTCTTCACTCTGTTTATTTTTGGCTTTGTCCTCTGGTCTGAGAAGAAATCAAAGCTTTTTACCTTCGGCATCTTTTTTTACCTGTTCATGCTGATCCTGGTCTTACAGTTTGTATCTATCGGGCAAACCATCCTCGCCGACCGGTACACCTATCTTCCCTATGCAGCTATATTTTTTATCATTGCAGAAAGCTACAGCCTGCTATGGACCACAAAAAGAATAGTGCCGGGAATATGGAAATATGCTGCAACTGCGGTTTTGCTTATCTTTATGACATTGAACCTGATCGCCGGATACAACAGAACGGAGGTCTGGCAAAACAGTGATAATTTATGGACAGATGTCCTGAACAAATATCCTGACGCTATTTACCCGCGAAAAGCACGTGCCACCCATTACCTTAAGAATAACAGGACAGCAGAAGCCCTGAAGGATTATGAAAAACTCTCCGGTATGAATGTGAAGGATAAAGAGGTGTTTAATTATCTGGGATACATTTATTCCATGAACGGGAACCATAAGAAAGCAGTTTCTGCCATAGAAAAAGCCATTCAACTTGACTCCAATAATTCAGAATACTATTACAATTGCGGTATTTCCCTGGGAAAGATGAATATGTATCCACAAGCGATTGCACATTATACCCATGCAATAGC
The DNA here is from genome assembly GCA_026391355.1 of Bacteroidota bacterium. Taxonomy (GTDB): domain Bacteria; phylum Bacteroidota; class Bacteroidia; order Bacteroidales; family FEN-979; genus CAIYUC01. The sequence continues at coordinate 19,353 of JAPLDH010000034.1, forward strand.
AAAAAATCCGAATTATGATATGGCATACCTGAACCGGGGAGTTCTTTACGGGGAAACCGGCCAGACCGATAAATCCATTGCTGATTTTGATTACCTGATTAAAACACATCCCGGATCAGACGAATATATACTGAGACGGGGATTCCTGAAAATGCAGAAGAAGTTATTTGCAGAAGCGCTTGGAGATTTTAATGAATGCGCCAGGATTAACCCTAAAGATCCACGAGGGATGTGGTTTGCCGGGGTCTGTTATTTCAATTTACAGGATATCCCGAACGCACGGTTGAACCTTCAAAAAGCAAACACCATGGGATTTTGCCCGGATCAGCATCTGCTTCAACAGGCAATAGGCAATGGGCAATGGGCAATAGGAAATAGGAAATAGGAAAAATCCGTATCAGGGTAAAATAATGTAATAAAGGATCAGGTGCAAAAATCCAAAACAGCAGGAAAACAGGTGGAAAATAAGAAGTCCATATGGGACATTATCACCCGATACCCATGGATATGCCTGATCCTGTTTGCTGTTCTGTTTTTAATTTATGGCCAGGTGCTCAGTTTCACGACCGGGAAATTGGACGAAGATGAGATCATCATAGCAAACCTCCCCCTGCTCCGTGATTTCGGGAATGTAAAAACCGTAGTGATGCGTGATGCTTTCTTTACAGAAACCGATAGCCATTTTTACAGGCCAATGCAGAATCTTTCTTTTATGATAGATGTCCATCTGAGCGGGGGCAAAGGTTGGGGTTCTTATTTACTGAACCTCCTGCTCCATGGAACCACCTGCTGCCTGTTGTTTTATTTGCTTACCCTGCTGTCGGATAACCGAAGAATTGCTTTTTTATGCGTACTTTTTTTTGCGGTTCAACCGGTATTTGTCCAGGCAATTGCCTGGGCGCCTTCGAGAGGTGATTTGCTGATCGGAATGTTTGGCATTCTATCGTTTGTATTCTTTATTCTTTTTGTGCGACTCAATCATTACTATTACCTTGTTCTTCATATTGTCTCCTTTGCTTTAGCCCTGTTCTCAAAAGAGACCGCCATACTCTTTCCTGTCATCTTTAGTTTTTATTATTTTTTGATCGAAAAAACCAGAAAAGCAGGGATGACCAGTTACATAATACTGATTATCTGTTATATGCTATTGATCATTCTATATTTACTTTTTAGGGATCTGGTTGTGAAAGCTACGATAACCGGTCAGGTCTTTGGCCTGATGCCACTATTTTCCAATCTCCGGACAATCCCCGAGTTCATTACAAAATTCTTTTTACCCTTTTCCCTGGCTCCCATGCCGGAATTTTCCCTGTACAACACGATTACCGGGATCATCCTGGCAGGCCTCCTGGTTTGGGCTGTCAGCAGATACAGGTCTGGTGATCTGTTATTCAGTCTGTTCAGCCTGACCTGGTTTTTAACCTTTGCACTGCCCGGATTGATGTACACCCACGAACTTGGCAATGCAGCCTATGACTATCTCGAACATCGTTCCTACCTGCCAATGACGGGTATCCTCTTATTGCTGTTTTTCTTCATCAATAAAGCGCCAACCCTCAGAAAAAACAAGGTCCTTGTCACGGCCATGCTTACGATGATTTTTTGCTATGCAATATACACTCATCAATACGCTAAGAACTATGAAAATGCGGATGTTTATTATAATTATGCGATAAAGTCAAATCCCCATTCGGCGCTGGCATTTAATAACCGTGGCTTGAATTTGTATTTAAAAGATGATTTTCAAGGCGCCATCAATGATTGCAACAATGCATTATCCATAAAACCTGACTATGCCGAAGTATATACGCTCCGTGGAAACAGCAGAAAACAACTCAGGGATTACGCCGGGTCTATCGAAGATTACCGGTTAGCTCTCCGGTTCAAACCAAAATTATTCCTGGTGTGGTATGCATTGGGCGGCAGCCTGAATAACCTGGGGAAAAAACAGGAGGCATTACAGGTTTACGACACAGCAATCATGCTGAATCCCGCTTTTTCTCCGGGTTATATGATCCGGGGAACCGTTAAGTTTCAATTGCAGGAATATAAAAATGCCATAAAGGATTTTAACCATTCAATAGATCTGAACAAAGAAAATCCCGACGCCTACCTCTACAGGGGGGATTCATTTTACATGTTGAATGAAAAGGAACAGGCATGCCGCGACTGGAAAACGGCGAATGATCAGGGGAGTCAGAAGGCCGGAGAACAGATTATACAGTATTGTTTGAAGAAGTGACAGAGGCACAGAGGCACATTATTTCATTATCTCATTGTTATTAACTATGAAAAGTAAACCATCCGTAATCCAAAACAAGAGGTTTTCCGATAACCTCCTCCCCTGTCTTCTCATCCTATTGTTTTCCTTTATTCTATATGGGAACACATTGTTCAATGATTATGCGCTGGATGATTTGATCGTAATAAAGTCAAACAGTTTTACACAAAAAGGTGTTGCCGGGATTAAAGAAATATTCAGCTATGATTCTTTTACGGGTTTCTACAGGGTTCAGAAAAACCTGGTTGCCGGGGGCCGATACAGACCATTGTCCATTGCATCTTTTGCTGTAGAATACAGTTTGATGAATGGGTTAAACCCTTATGTCAGTCACCTGATGAACATCATCCTATACGGGTTAACAGGATGCCTGATCTTTCTTATTCTTTCGAAATTACTTCCTCCGGGGAAAGGAAATCCGTGGTACACAGGTATACCTTTTATAACTACCCTGTTATTCCTGGCTCATCCCATACATACCGAAGTGGTTGCCAACATCAAGAGCCGCGACGAGCTCTTAGCCATGTTTTTTGCGCTGGCAGCACTGTGGTTCACCCTTCGATACCTTGACACACATAAATTCAAACATGCCGGCATGGCGGGATTCACATTCTTCCTTGGATTGCTTTCAAAAGAGAATGCACTCATGTTTGTGATCATCATCCCATTGACCATCCATTTTTTTACCGGCCATTCCATCAGGAAAAATCTTCTTTCAGCAATACCTCTTCTGATCATTTCTGTCGTTTTCATTTTCATCAGGTTCCTTGTTCTGGGGTATTTCAATTCCACACAAATACCCAGGGAATTATTGAACAATCCTTTCCTTGATGCAACTGCCGGTCAGAAATACGGAACCATTTTATTAACCCTTGGAATGTATCTGAAACTGCTTTTTATTCCCCATCCCCTTACCCATGATTACTATCCTTATCATATACCATTGGTGAGTTTAACCGATTACCGGGCAATCATCCCTTTTATGATATACGCAGGATTGCTGGTTTATGCTATTACAGGGATAGCGAAAAGGAAAATTGTCCCGTTTGGAATTTTCTATTATTGCATTACCCTGTTCATGGTTTCCAATATTCTTTTTCCGGTCGGTACATTCATGAATGAGCGTTTTCTATATATACCTTCACTCGGATTTATCCTGATACTTGCCTGGTTTTTATCATTAAAAATGAGAGAATGGATCAGAAATGAACATACTTACAAGATCGTTTTCTATTCAGCGCTGTTTATCATCATTGCACTATTTTCCATAAAAACCATTGCCCGGAACAGGATATGGAAAGATGATTTTACTCTTTTCAGTACCGATGTAAAGGTTTCATCCAACAGTTCCAAAGCGAATACTACCGCCGGTGGCGCTTATATGGAAAAAGCCCAGAAGGAACAGGACACTATATTAAAAGACCGGTATTTTAACAGTTCAAAACAATATCTGTCGAATGCACTCACCATCTATCCTGAGAACCTGAATGCACGGATCCTGCTGGGAAATGTTCATTATTTTCAACATAAAGACTGCAAAGGAGCGTTGAAAGAATATCTCACGGTGCTGGGTTATGACCCTCGAAATGACCTGTCATTTCAAAATGCATTAAAAATACTGCCCGGTGTTGATAATGCCACAGAGACCGATTACAAGATACGGATATGCAGATCCATCGACCGGTTACATCCTCAGAGTGGTGAAGTCAACTATCTGATGGGTCGTCTTTACGGGGAGTTTAAAAATAATTTCGATTCATCGGAATACTATCTCAATCGTGCCATTGAGTACTCCCCGGAGATGAAAGATGCATACCGGGACCTCGGGATATTATACGGAATGAAAAAGCAATATGAAAAATCACTTGATCTCTTTCAGAAGGCTTTAAATATCGACCCCAATGATGAAAACATCAAAAAAAATATCATCCTAACCAATCATTTCCTTGACGAACTAAAGAAAAAGTGATATACCAATCATTTATCACCTGAATATGATCAAACAAAAAAAACATCTGAAAAACAGGACAGATCATCAATCTTTGAAAAAAGAAGATTCATTCTGGCTTGAGATTACACGTTTTCCCTGGTTATGGCTGATTATTTTTGGTGTTCTGTTTATTGTTTATGGACAAACACTGGCGTTTTTCCTGGGGAAGTTCGATGAGGAGGTGATCATTACCGGGAATATGAATCTTCTAAGGGATTTTGGAAGAATGAAGGAGGTATTGTTTCGTGATGCTTTTTTAAGCAATATTGGGTCAGACTTTTACCGGCCTTTACAGAATCTTTCATTCATGGTGGATGCTCATTTGAGCGGCACTGAAGGATGGGGCTACTACCTGATGAACATTCTTATCCATGGTACTACCTGTTGCATTCTTTTTTACCTTCTCATATTGTTTTCTGATAACAGGAGAAATGCCCTGTTACTGGTTTTGTTTTTTGCCGTCGCTCCAATTTTCGTGCAGGCGATCGCCTGGGTCCCCTCGCGGGGTGACTTGCTGATCGGAATGTTCGGTACATTCTCTTTCCTCTCCTTGATCAAATACTTACGGACAAATGATTACAGGCATCTGGCTGCACATATCCTGTCCTTTTTGTTTGCTATGTTTTCCAAGGAGACAGCCATCTTGTTTCCGGTTGTTTTTTGTTTCTATTATTTCCTGATGGAAAAAACCAAAAAGGTATCTATAATGGGCATGATCATTCCTGTTTTGTGTTATATTCTAATCATACTGATATTTTTGTACTTGCGGAATTTGGTCATTAATGTTCCGGCAACCGGAAAAGTATTCGGAGTCCTTCCTCTGATAGGGAACCTAAGGGTTTTGCCTGAATTTATTGCAAAATTTATACTACCTGTTTCGCTGGCGCCAATGCCGGGGTTTACATTTCTGAATACTTCCATGGGAATTTTCTTAGCAGGGTTGCTTGTTTTGGCTGTCGTGAAGAACAAGTCAACTACCTTGTTAATGACTTTTTTCGGGGTTGGCTGGTTTTTGCTTTTCTCCCTTCCCGGTATAATGTACCGACACGATTTTGGAAACAATGCTTATGATTATCTGGAACACAGGGCCTACCTTCCCCTAATGGGTATTTTGATGGTATGCTTTTTTCAAATGAACAGAACTGAGAATACAAAAGCCGGGAAATACTACCTTCCAATCTTTGTTTTGATGATCGCCGGGTATGCCATATATAACTACAATTATGCAAAGAATTATCAAAATCCCCTGACATTCTATTGTCTTGCAATAAAAGCCAATCCACACTCGGCCCTCGCTTACAACAACCTTGGGGTGATCCGTTATAACAGCAAAGATTATCACAATGCAATTCATGAATTTTCTACCGCCATATCGATCAAGCCGGACTATGCTCAGGCATACTTGAACAGAGGAAACTGCAGAGAAATTATAAATGAAAAAAAGGGGGCCATGGAGGATTTCAGGAAGGCGATCCTGTACAAGCCGGTTCTGTTCCAGCCCCATTATAACCTGGCAAACATCCTCTACGATATGGGATCAAAAGAGGAAGCGCTCAAAGAATACAATATGACACTGACACTTTATCCGACATACACATACGCATTTATTATGAGAGCCCGCCTGAGATACCAGTTCAAAGATTATCCTGCTGCTTTTGAAGACCTGAATCATATCCTGAAATTAAATCCTAATGATACACAGGCTTACATTTTAAGGGGAAAGACAAATTTAATGCTGAATAACAGAGAAGATGCATACAAAGACTGGAAATCAGCTCTTGTAAATGGAAGCCGGGAAGCAGCACATTTATTACAACAATATTCTGTACAGAAATCAAAATAATCTTGTTAGAAATTCTCTTCAAATATAATATCCTTAGACGATGAAATACCAAAAAATCAAAAAGAATCTGGTTCAATCAAAAAAGAATAATCCGGAAAAAATACCCGGTGAAAAACATCAGAAGCTGTTTCTTTATGGAAGTATTGTGTTGATCCTGGTTGCGACCTTTATTTGCTTTTATTCTTCTTTCCATGCCAGGTTCTCTAATTGGGATGACCCATATTATGTTCTTAATAATCCTCTGGTTAAAAACCTTTCAGGTAATAACCTTAGCAAGATGGTTTCAGAACCATCTGTCTCCAACTATCATCCCCTTACAATACTTTCACTGGCTTTAGATTATTCCCGTGCACAATCTGACATCAAAACAAAAAAGATAGATCCTTTTCCATTCCATCAAACAAACATTTTCCTTCATTTATTGAATGTGTTGCTTGTCTTCATTTTTATCTACCTCTTAAGCAATAAGAAATGGCTGGTGGCTGCTATTGTAGCGTTTCTTTTTGGGATGCATCCCATGCATGTGGAATCTGTTTCATGGATCTCAGGAAGAAAAGACCTGCTTTATACATTGTTTTTTCTTTCTTCACTTATCCTTTATATGTATTATCTACGAAGGAAAAATTCAGGATTATATCTTCTTTCCTTCCTGGTTTTCATATTATCTCTGTTGTCAAAACCCGCTGCCGCCCCAATGGGATTAATCCTGCTTCTGATCGACTATTACCTTAACCGTTTTAATTTCAGATTTACCGTTCCTAAAACCTGGAAAAATATTTTTGCAAAACAAGAGTTGAAAATCATTGCTGAAAAGATTCCTTTTCTTATCGCCGGGGTCATTATAATATACATCACTTACAAAGTCCAGGAAAAAGTATCGGTTACTGATTTCAGATTCTTTTCAATCCCCCAAAAATTTCTTTTTTCATTCTATGGATTCTCAATGTACATGTTCCGGCTCCTTTTTCCTTTACGTTTATCCGCATTTTATCCTTATCCTGAGATAACAGCCGGTAATGCTCTTCCCGGAATATTTTATTTAACATTCGTAACTACTCTTCTATTTATGGTTATACCTATTGTTTATGAACGAAAATCTAAACTTGGGGTTTTCGGTCTTCTTTTCTTCTTTATTATGGTAATGCTTGTTCTGCAATTTATTACTCTTGGAAAAGCCATTATGGCCGACCGGTACACCTATCTGTCATTTATCGGGCCTTTTTTTATCATTGCCCAGGGATTTAACCAGATCAGGGAAAGCAAGGTGAAACAGGTATTGAAATGGAAGTATCCGATCATGATTGCCGGTTGTATTTATCTTATATCAATGCCGGTTCTTTGCTATGAAAGGACAAGAATATGGACCAACAGTGAAACCTTATGGAGTGATGTTATGACCCAATATCCCAGATTGGGATTTGTTTATAAAAACAGGGGATTATATTATCAGTTAGAGGTGAAATCGACGGATCTTGCACTACGGGATTTTCAAGCTGCAGACAGGTTACAATTGAGAGATCCGGATTTATACAATTGCCTTGGATGCATGCAGGCAATAAAAGGTGATCTGGCGAATTCGATCATTTCATTTACAAATGCCCTAAAACTTGATTCAGCCAAATCGGTTGCCTATAAAAACAGGGCGATTTCATGGTTCAGACTGAAAAAATATACTGAAGCGCTGAGTGATTGTAACCATGCTATATTGACAGACGCTGAAAACAATGAGGCATATTCAACACGTGGATATATATATCTTGAAACAGGAGAATTTCAAAAAGCTATTCAGGATTATAATTACCTGATCAAACTTTTTCCCGACTCCGTTGATTATTATGTGAAAAGAGCAGTTGCAAAATATAATATCACCGAATATAATGAGGCGGCTATTGATTTTATGGCAGGTTTGAAACTCCGGCAAAACGACCCTAATATCCTGTATAATGCAGGGGTTTGCTTTTATAATTTAAAAAATTACGAAAAAGCTTTTATGCTGATTGATAATGCACGAAAAACAGGATACCTTGTTGAGGATAATTTCTATGATAAAGTTCGGAAACTTGGGAAAAAGCAGATAAAATAAGAAAAGACGAATACTATTTAAAATACTTCTTCAACATCTCTTCTGACGTTTTATCTCCAAGACTTACTGCTTTGGTCCAATCGGCCCGCGCTGCATCAGGGTCATTCATTTGCAGGAAAGTATAACCGCGGTTACGATATCCGTCGATATAACCTGGATCAAGAGAAATAGCTCTGCTGAAATCTTTAATTGCGCCTTTGATATCACCATTCATGCCTTTGATTGCTCCCCTGTTATTAAATGCCACCGCGATGGTAGAATCCATGCCAAGTGCAGTATTGTAATCCTTAAAGGCTTCAGTATATTGATGCCTGTTAAAGTAAATATTTCCCCGATTATTAAGAATAGATGCATCATTCGGATGAAGAAAAAGGGTTTTGTTGAAATCATCAAAGGCTCCTTGCTGGTCGCCATCATTTTTCCTGGCTGTACCACGAAACGAATAGGCATGGTAATCGAGCGGATACTTGTTTATTACGTCGGTCCACAGAGAAGTTGTGTCATGCCAAACCTTTATCCGGTTCCAGGATCCAATTGTGAAAAATATCGAAAAACCCACAAAGATAATTGCCAGGAAACTTCTCAAAACTGCCTGATTACCAGATTTCTTCCAGAATTCAACAAAAATCAGGGCAAAGATATACAATAACCCGATATATGGAATATAGGTATATCGTTCAGCCATATATGCCCCCCCCACTGCCAGGATCTGAAGAACCAGAATAATCGTAATAAGAAAAAACATCAACCCGAATAAATATCTCCTGGTATATCGAATGGAAAAAATTACGACTCCAAAAATAAGCAGGTTTATCAATGGTGAAATGTAAACCATCATGTCAACAAATTTTCCGGTAAAGAAGAGTGGGAAAGGATGTAACGTTGACATACCGGAAGGAAAGAACAACATGGAGAGGTACCTGAAAATAGCATAGTTGATCACAAAAAAGCGGTTCAAAGGACTGAACCATTCATTTGCATTTGACTGCATTGCTGTTTTCTGCGATAAAATTGCGACAATGCCAAATACCAAAGCCATTAAAAAGAAGGGGATCTTCTCCACAACCATCTTCAGTGTAAACTTTCGTTTCACCAGCCAATCGAGCAGAAAGAGGATGACAGGAAACACAACCGCTGCAGATTTTGAAAGAAGTGAAAGAAGGAATAAGAGAAAAGCAACAAGATAGTATCTGGTTTTCTTACCGGGTTTCGATGGATGATCATTAGATAGATTTTCTGAAGCTTGCATATAGTAATACCATGCAATCAGTGCTGCAATAAAAAATCCCCCGTAAAGTAAATCTTTCCGTTCCGAAACCCAGGCAACAGATTCCACATGCATTGGGTGTACACCAAACCAGAAAGCGGTGATCATTGCTATCATTGTGTTCCGGCTAAGAAGTTTAATAAACCAGTAAACCAATATTATATTAATAAGATGCAAAAGGAGATTGTCGAAATGATACAAAGCAGCCGATTTATCACCTGCAATGGCATATTCAAAAGCCCAGGTCAGGGTAGTAAGCGGATGATAATTGAAGCTGTAAAATGATGTAAAAATGGTTTTAATATGAACCCATGACAAATGATGGATCACCACATTATTTTTGATATATTCCTGGTCATCCCACTCAACAAAACCATTTTTCAGGGAATGGAGATAGAGGAAGAAGGTAAAGAGGACAAGGATACCGGGGATAATGAAATCAAGGTTTTTGTTTTGTTTTACAACAGGCTGAACCTTGTTTTTATTCATTCCTTTTTTACCATGTGACGGTTTCATACTGAAGGCATCAATAAAAAAGATGAAACAAATCTACATTTTTTTATCATTCCTCAAAATAAAATTTAGCCAAAATGAAGGGGTTCAATGATGAATGACCCTTTTTAATTACATTTGTCACAAGGATTGATCAAAACAATCAACTGGAATAAATACCAGGTTTATGAAAAAACCACTACCCATTAAAAAAAATCACAAAGTCTCTGCTGTAAAAAAGCCAGCCATTGATACACAAACTCAAATCGGTAAACTATTCAAATGGACGGGAACTATAATTGTCATTGCTTTTATCTGCTTTGCCCCTGCACTTACCAATGAACTGGTGAATTGGGATGATTATAATTATATCCGTGATAATCCGGTGATCCGTTCGCTTTCCCTTGGCAACATTGCACATATCTTCAATTTCAATACCTTCATTGTAGGGAATTACCATCCATTGACCATCCTGACCTATGCAATTGAATATAAGGCAGCAGGAGTAAAACCTCTTCTTTATCATCTTGATAACATCATTCTCCACCTTCTTAATATTGCATTATTCGCCTGGTTTGTATGGCTTCTTACAAAGAAAATCAATGCAACAGTCATTGCCACCGCGCTGTTTGCATTCCACCCTATGCGGGTTGAATCGGTGGTGTGGGCGGCAGAACGCAAAGATGTTCTTTATATGTTCTTTTTCCTGCTGGCACTGATTTCCTATGTTTTCTATTCTGTAAAACCAGGTTACCAGATAAAATACTACTTACCGGCTATTGCATTTATGCTGCTGTCGCTCTTAAGCAAGGGTCAGGCAGTGGTGTTGCCACTTACGCTGTTACTTATTGATTACTGGTACCGAAAGAAATTCAGCGCAAGGCAGATACTGGATAAAATCCCGTTTTTTGTGCTTTCAATTATATTTGGTATCATCGCGATCCATGCACAGGAATCCTCCCTCACAGCCCAACGGCTCATCTCACATACACCGGTTGACAGGATCCTTTTTGCCTTTTATAATCTGTCGGCTTATCTCTACAAATTGGTTCTCCCCTATTTTCTGTCATGCTTTTACAATTATCCCACGTCCGGGCAAATGGGGATCATCTATTTTGGTGCCGGGATTACGATCATCCTTCTCGGCCTTATCTTCTTTCGCTACAGAAGAAACCGTACGGTCATGTTTGGGACTTTATTCTACCTTTTTACCATCATTATTGTCATACAACTCTTACCTGTAGGTGATGCCATCATCGCCGACAGATATACATACATCCCCTATATCGGATTCTTTTTTATCATCGGGATATTGCTTGATAAGCTGATATCCGAAAAGTCGAAATGGCAAAAACCCGTCACATGGCTGGTCATTATCCAGGTTTTCGTTTTTGCCGGGGCTTCTTTGTCACAATCGATGGTCTGGAAAAATAATGAAACGCTCTGGAAGCATGTTTTACGTCTGAACCCAAGGGAAGGCAGGGCTTATAATAATCTTGCCGTGAGTTATATGGAGAAAAAGGATTATGATACTGCCATTGGGTTGTTAAAAAAAGGAAGCCGGTGTAAAGAGAATTACCCGGCGATTTATCATACATACACCAATCTTGGTATTTGCTCCTCCAATAAAGGAGATAACCTGAAAGCCATACAATATTATGATACTGCAATCAGCATTGAGTCGCGGTTCCCGGATCCCATTTTCAACCGGGGACTCATTCATATGGAACAAGGCAAATCCGACGAAGCCATTGCAGATTTTTCCTGCCTCATCGACCGGATCGTTCCTAAAAAGGCCGAATGGTATTACAGCAGGGGAAATGTTTACAAAAAAAAGAACCAGTTCGACAATGCCATTGCCGACTATAACCAGGCGATTCAACTGAAACCCGACTATGACGGAGCTTATACAAACCTGGGAAATATCTATTTCGTTATTGGAGACCTGGATAAGACCATTAGCTATTATGACCTGGCTCTGAAATATGCTGCTGACAAGGATAAAGGAATTACCTATCTTAACCGGTCAATTGCATATTTCCGGAAGCAGGATTACCGGCAAGCTCTCCTGGATGCTGAAACTGCCCTCTCGTTGAATGAAAAAGTAGCGCCGGAATATATCCGGGATATTAAAGCCCGATTATCAACGACACTGAAATAGAACACTATCATCAAATGGTATGACCCCCAGGGAAGAGCCCTGGGCCCGAATTCCGGGGCAAGCCCCGGGGAATTTACCATGCACCTCATCCCCTGCACCCCTTCTCCTTAAGGAGAAGGGGACGGGGGTTGAGGTGAAATAATTAATCTAATTGAAGTTTTACCCTGTAAAATATGGCGTCACAAAGTTGAATAAATGCTTCTGTTTCAGTAATTGTTGGTTTTCCATCAGGGAGAAGTCCTAAATCTCCGGGATAGCGGGCATCAATATGTACCTCATTGATCATACCAAGCAGGTTTGTCTCCGAACCAGAAAGTTGAATATTTACATTTAATTGGGCTCTATATAATTTCGAGTAGGTAACATACATTAGGATTCTGTGGTGTTATTAGATCAGTATTTCCCTTATTTTCCGGATGATATAGTCTACATCTTCAATTTTCATCGGTACATATAGAGGCAAAAGCAGGCTTCTGTCAGAAGTATCCTCGGTTATAGGTAATGAAATAACACCTGAGTACGAAATATAAGCGGGTTCACGGTGAGCTGTCATGATTCCCCGACGCGTACTGATGCCTGCATTGAGCAGTTTCTGCATTAGATCGTTCCTTTCGCAAGGCGCCTCTGGTGTAATATTGATACTAAATGACTGGTAATTAGAAATATAGCCAGGTTGTTCAAGAGGCAGATCAATGCATGGAATATTGCTGAGGCTTTCAATATAATGATGCGCTATTTTTCTTCTTTCTTCAACAAGCCAGTCAAGTTTCTCGAGTTGTTTAATACCAATAGCAGCCTGGATATCGGTCATCCGGTAATTATAACCCAGTTCGAGGTATTGCTCAATGATCACCGATTTGGATTGATGCCTGGCCTGGTCGCTGACGGACATACCATGCTGACGCAACAACTTTAACCGCTGATACAACCCTGGATCGGAGGTTGTGATCATCCCTCCATCCCCTGTTGAAATAACTTTTCTGGGATGAAACGAAAAGCAAACAAGGTCGGAATGGGAGCCTATCTTAGCGCCTTTATATCCTGAACCAATAGCACATGCGGCATCTTCAATTAGTTTCAGGTTGTGCCTGGAACAAATTTCCTTAAACCTGTCAATATCAGCGGGCATCCCCATCTGATGTACGATAAGAATGGCTTTTGTGCGACCCGTTATTCTTTTTTCAGTATCATCAGGGTCAATATTGAAGGTGGAAGGATCTACCTCGGCAAAAACCGGAATTGCCCCTGAATAACGAATACTATTGGCAGTTGCAATAAAGCTCATGGAAGGACAGATCACCTCATCCCCGGGTCCAATCCCTGAAACAACCATAGCAAGATGTAATGCTGTTGTGCAACTTGATACCGCAACGGCATAGGCTGAACCTATATAGGAAGCGAACTTTTCTTCGAACTCCTGTACTTTCGGACCCTGCGTGATCCAGCCCGATAAAATCACATCGTATGCCGCTTGTGCTTCTTCCTCCGTCAGATAAGGCCGGGCAATCGGAATTTGTATCATTTTGCTTATTTTTCCCAGTTTTTAGTCGGCATGTTTTCCAAAAGATTTTTTCTTTTCATAAGATCCACATAGTACTGAATCGTCTCCTTCATTCCTTCATCAAATGAGATTGGGGAGGTGTATTTCAGTATCGATTTGAATTTTGTATTATCTACCCATAACCGGGGAACATCTGCCGGACGGTCTTCAACAAACTTTATTTTAATTTCTTGCTGTTTATTCATTAATTGAAGGAGGTTATTAACCAATGCCTTCATGGTAATCTCAATGCCGGTTCCTATGTTGATGATTTCACCGGTCAATCCGGGTACATTCATCAGGAGTGTCAGAACAGTTGCGGTATCCCTGACAAAGAAAAAGTCCCTTGTCGTATTCCCATCCCCATAAATTACAGGGGAATTTCCATACATGGCCTGAACGATGGATCTCGGTATGATCTCTCCGGAATCTCCTTCATAATGAGCCCTGGGACCGTAATTATTAAAGAACCTCAGGATGGTAATATCGAGTCCGTAACATTTATAAAAGGAGTATGCATAATTTTCCCCGGCCAGTTTGCTCGCTCCGTAAACAGTTTTTGGGACGGGAACATCTGATTCCTTGATCGGAAAGGATTTTATATCACCATAGACTTCGGAAGAGGAGATATAAAAGAATTTTTTAACCTTGTTTTTCAGGGCAGCCTCCAGCATATTAAGCGTGCCCTCTGCATTTACCCGATGGTTTTCGAGCGGGCTATGGATTGAATGGCGCACCCCAAGACATGCAAGGTGAAAAACACAATCGATGCCTTCTGTGGCCTTATCACAATCCCCCGGTTCCAGGATATCACCGTGGATAAAATCCAGTTTGCCTGTTTTCTCAGCAGCCTCGAGGTTTTCCAGGTGTCCGTTCCGAAGATTGTCAATCACCCTGACCGGATATCCTTTCTTAATCAAGGCATCGACCAGATGTGATCCTATAAAACCGGCGCCACCGGTGACGAGGATAGGGCTGTTCTCAAAATTAGTGCACATGATAGCTGCTGTTTAAACTTAAAATGATTATTCCGCCCAGGATTAACGTGAACCCCAAAAAGGAAATAATATTGATATGATCTTTGAAAATATAATAACCTGCTATTATAGTCAGAATAAAATTGATGCCTGTAGCAATAGGTATTGTGAATGAAAAGGCTGCGGACGATAAGGCCTTGAACATCACAAGGGCTGAGGCAAAGATCAGAATGAATGCAATAATCACCGGAATACTCATAAGAAACCCGATCCATTCTCTGAAACCTTCTAAAACTAACCCTTGTAATTTTAGTTTTATGATGGCAGCACCTGAGACATTAAGAATTGCGTAAAAGAAACAGTACAAAATTGTTTTGATCATAATTCATTTAACTCTATAATTTCATCCACAATAAAAACAGGTCTTTTTCGACTTGCGTCAAGTGTTCTCCAAAGGTATTCTGCAATGATCCCAAGAGAAATGTTTGTGATGCCGAAACCAATTAATAATAGACAAAGCAAGGCAGGCCAACCGCTTACAAGATCATTGAAAAATAGTTTTCTAATAACAATATATATTGACCATCCGCTGCCGATGAGGAATAATAGAATTCCGATAATAGAAACCATCCGGATAGGTGCAAATGAAAATGCAACAAAAGAATCAATCAGTAATTTTATTTTTTTTGATGTCGACCATTTTGTTTTTCCGGTACTTCGGTGTGCCTTCTCAATATTCAAATACTTATTTTTAAAACCCATTGAAAGTATTTGAAGAATAAAAGAGGAATTTGATTCGGTATTCTCATTAAACACCCTCTTGACTTTTTCATTGATCATAACGGTTTCGATACCACTATTCGGATAATCTTTATGAACAAATTTGCGCATCAAAAATGCATACATTCTGGAAAACAATTTTTCAATTAAACCTATTTCACTTACTTCTCTGATAGCATAGACCACATCATTACCTTCAATTATTGAGTTATAAAGTCTATCAACTGTATCCAATGATATTTGCAAATCTGCAGGTAAAAATGTTATAAATCTGCCCATCGAATTTACAGCACCAGCACGGATTGCTGCATGAGAACCAAAGTTTTTTGAAAGATTTATAAGTTTACATGGAAAAGTTGTTATTTTTTTGATTATTTCGTCAGTTCCATCACTTGATCCATCATTAACAAATACGATATCAAAGTCAAATTTTCTGCGATTATAATAATCCTCTATGGTTTGCAAGAGTATATGAATACAATCCCTCTCATTAAAAAACGGAATTATTATGCTTATTTCTGGTGTTTTTCTCATATAAAGATAATTAAACATCTATGCCTATCCTTTTTCTAATTTCTATTGGGAGCCTGTATAGTTCTTCAACATGTCCTACAAGTTTACCAGGAACACCTACTATTATTGATAATGAATCGTAATTTTTTGTAACAACTGTGGAGGCACCAACTAAACATTCATAGCCTAAAATAACACGAGGAAGGATAACAACATTAACGGCAATCTGACATCCACTTTTGATTGTTGGGCCTGCTTCAACTCCAAACTTTTCTAATAATTGAGGCCGTTTATAACCCATGGGATTACCATTTGTCGTAACACAAAATGGTGCAATGAAAACAAAATCTTCAATGATCGTCCCAAAGCAGAAGTGATTATTTGAGTGTAACGAACAGTCTTTGCCAATAACCAAAGTTCCTTCACTATCGGTAAAAGAACCAATGGATGTTCTATCGCCTATTCTTGTATTTTCTCTTAATAAAACTTTATGGTGTATTTTTACTTCATTTCCAAGAACTGATCCTTTGTAAAGAGTACACCCTTCTCTTATTAAGCAATTGCTGCCTATTTCTAAGGAATTTAAAACAGGTGCATTTCCAGGTCGAGATACCCACCCAGTAGCATTTCCATAACCGATAATGCAATTATCTTCAATAACAGTATCGCTACTGATATTACAATTGTCCACAAAGCAGTTTCGTCCAATCACGACGTTGTCGCTAATAATGGCGTTACCACCAATTTGTGAACCTTGACCTATTATAAAATTGTTCCCAATTTGAGCTGTTTTGGAGATCATATTTTCCATAATGCGTTTAAATTTAATTGATTAATCATTAAATATTAGCTATGTTTCTACGATATTAAGTTTACAATAATCTCTGATAAAGTAAGTTTCCTTTTGTTTGAGTTTAATAAAAGTTGTAAGTGAATTGAAAAAATTTCCTGCGCCAATCCCATGGTTAATATAACCTATCATATCGAGTTCTGTCAACTCATTAAGTGGCTTTAACTTTTTCAAATTTTCATAATTATCGATAGTATTACTGTTTAGATATATAAACGTCGGATGAAAATTAAATATTTTCAAGCCCTTACAATGGTATTTGTTATTATGAATATTCCATGATTTATTGGGGAGTATATTTCTGCATCGTCTTCCCAGAAAAATGGCAATCGAATTAGTGGTTTCCCATTCTTTTTAAAGTATAAAACATGAGGTTGAATATTCGGGGTTTCTCTTAAAAAAATACAACTATCAATTGTTATAGGATAGAGTTCAACAATATCTTTTAATAAAATTGATGATTGAACCAAAGTGTGTGTTCTTAGAGATGTTGCATAAGGGACTATCGCCATTACATAATCCATTATTTCTTTCATGGATTTACCCTGAGTACTGTTGGGTAGGAAGTTGGGGTGTATTCCCAATTCAAATAGCTCCTTTCTTTCTTTTAAACGATCAATGGCAGGCGAATTGTGGGTAACAAACCATGTGGCTTTAATATTTTTCTTTATTAATATTTTAGCCATTGCATCAATCGCTGCATCCGGTGCCCAATCGATATCAATACTTATCAAATAATTATTCAATATACTGTTCATTATTTCTATCAAAAAAGAGGTGTTCGGAATTTGTCCGATAATTAGTTATTTCGGATTTTTTTGAACCGTTCATTATACTGCATCTCTTCAACAATTAAAATTTTTACAGGAATCATATACCCTTTCATTTTGCCGATGCAATGTTTTTTCAATCTGGATGCCAAATTCTTTTTATCTTCAGGTTGTTTCAAGGTAACTCTTGCACAAACGATATTTCCAGTAATTGCGTTTTTTTCACCATAAACTGTAACATCCTTGATATTATCCATTTCAAGAATAATGTTTTCTACTTCCTGGGGATAAACTTTTTCACCACCAACATTTATCAGTTCAGATTTTCTACCGAGAATTTTGATGTACTCACCATCAATCTCGACTTGATCTCCGGTAATAAACCATCCATCATTGGTAAAAGGACTTGAAGCATTTAAGTAACCCAACATGGCAGAATCTGCTTTGATTTGCAGAATTTCGTCAACAACCCTTGTTTCGAATCCTTCCCCGCCAACTTTAACCCACAGAGAATCATCGCTCTTTGATTTTGAGCGAAGTACACCAAGTTCAATGAGGCCGTAAGTTTGCTGAAGTTTCACAGTTGGGAATTTATTTTTTAATTTTTTAAGAATAAATTCCGGCATGGGCTCTGTACCATAGGTAATTAACTGCAAACTGCTCAGGTCATAACGAAGGTAAGCACCACTTATTATCAATAAGTTTAAGAATGTAGGTGAAGCAGGTAATAATTCTATTTTATGTTTTTCAATGAAAGCACAAATTGAATCAGGAGATCGGTCTTTAGTGCCTAAAACAGTACCTCCATTTGAAATAGTATGAAACATAGTATTCAACCCCCCCCAATGGTCAAACATAAGGAAATTGACTGTTTTTAAGGCTTTTCTATGTGTTTTAAATTTATTTAAGAGTTTCAGGAAATTGTGTACTGCACCTTTTGGTGACCCCGAAGTCCCTGATGTATATAAAACCAAGCCGGGAGCGTTAATTGATCTCAGCTCTGTATAAAAGGGATGATTCGCTTTTATATTAAGTTGTTCAAAGGATATTTCATTTATTTCATCAACAGAAACTACTTTTTCAGTTTGTGAAATGTTTAATTTTTCAGTATAGTCCATTTTTGATGTACTATTTAATGGAACAATAATACTTGATCTGTTAATTAGCGATAACAACATGGTTATGCAATCGGGTGTAAAATCACCAATCAGAGCAACCACATCACCAACATTAACATGCATATCATTAAGCTTCTTATCCCAATATTTTAATCGTGTTAGTAACCATTCATAACTATAAGATTCATTTTTCCAAATAATGGCAATCTTATCCTTATTTTCTTCAAAAACATTAATTAAAAAGTCTATTGGCATAAAATTTATTTACATAGTTAATACTTCATTATGACTGTTCCCCATGACAATCCCACACCGAATCCAGAAAGCAGGATTAAATCACCTCTGTTTAGTTTTCCGGCTTTTTCAGCATCTTTAATAGCAACAGGAATTGAAGCGGATACTAAATTCCCAACATTTGCAATATTACTGAAAACTTTATTCGGATTGATTTTTAATGCTTTAACCAGCGAATCAATAGTTAATTTACTTGCCTGGTGAAAAATATAGAGATCAATATCATTTAAAGAATAATTATTTCGGTTAAGAATTTCGAAAATTTGTTTTGGAACATTAGTGGAAATGAATTTCCACACTCCAAACCCGTTCATATGAATATTCTCATCTGTACGAATATTTCCACTTTCATCAATTTTTTCAATAGAAGTCTCATAAGATTTTGGAATTCGGCACCCACCTGATGGTATATAAAATGATTCAAAATCTTTTCCAGAACTGGCTAGTATTATATCAATTATTCCCTCTGATTCAATTCCTGATAAAAGACAAGCGGAGGCTCCATCACCAAATAATATTGTTGCTGACCGGTCTTTTGGATGTATGTATTTAGAATAAGTGTCGGCATTAATTAGTAAAATGTTGTTAGCTAGTTTGGCAGCTATAAAGCCTTTTGCAATGGCAATACCATAAATAAAACCTGAGCAGGCAAGATTGTAATCAAATGCAAAAACAGATTGTTTTAGATTTAAATATTTATGAATCAAAAAGGCATTTGATGGCATAATATAGTCAGGACTTTGTGTGCAAAACAGAATACCATTTAATGAATCCGTCAAAACTCGATCCCCTTGAATTAATTTATCGACAGCTTTACAAGCAAGGTCAAATGCAGTTTCGTTGTGTTCGACAATATACCTATTAAAAACACCTGTTTTTTCTGCTAACTTCGACATGTCCCAATTGAGATGGATCTGTTGTAATTCATTATTAGTTATGAGTTTCTGGGGCAAATAATACTCGATGTTAGCTATTTGAAGATTCATTAGAGGGTTATTATTTCAATTAATTTTCTGTTAAATTGCCTCATATGACCAAGGGTTGTACTTTCAAAATGTCCGGGTAAAATGTTAATGTCATCAAAGGCATCTGAAAGTTTTTTGATGGATTTCTTGAGCTTTTCAAAATCACCACCAGGTAAATCTGTCCGTCCAATCGTGTTCTTCAGTAACAAATCTCCTGAAAACAAATTGTTCTCAAATAGAAAACAAACGCTTCCTTCAGTGTGTCCGGGGGTGTGAATTACTTTCATTTTGATAAACTCAAAATCAAGTAGTTCTGACTCACCGATAAGAAAATCAATTGCAGGAATTTCTATTTTTCCCATGCCATGAAATAATTTTAAATAAAAGTTGGCATGTTTAATAAGTTTTTTATCCCCCGGATGAAGGTAGAAAGGGACACAATAATCATTTTGCAAATTAGCAACATTGAAAATATGGTCATAATGTCCATGTGTTGCGATAATAGCTTTAAGCTTATATCCTCCCAATTGTTCCCGGATGAATTTATAATCGCATCCGGGATCTATGATAATGGCATCAGAATTATCATGAACAATATAACAATTTGGGATCCATTCATTTCCTTCTATTTTTTTTATAAATATCATTTTCAATTATACTGGTTTAACAGGCAAAATCAAACATGATCTACACACCTCCAAGATATATTACTTGCCCGGTAATGGCATTGCTTTCATCTTTAATTAGCCAGTCAATTGTATTTGAAACATCTTCCATCCTTCCTAAATGATTGATAGCGTTTCGTTTTAAAACCTCGTTCAAGGCGTTTTGATCAACAGTTAAAGATAAATCTGTAGGGATTGCAGATGGAGCTATAACATTACAAGTAATTCCATTTTTAATTACTTCTTTTGCTAAAACTCTGGTAAAAGAAGTAATAGCTGCTTTCGTTGATGTATAGATTGTTTCGCCATAGATTTCATGTTTTACAGCCATGGAACTAAGATTAACAATTCTGCCATAATTATTTTTAATCATTAATTTTATTCCTTCACGGCATGAGTTCATTAACCCGAATACATTGGTTGTGTAAACCCTCTTTATAGTGTCAGCCGGTATCAAAATGAAAGGAGAAATTGATGGGTTAATTGCAGCATTATTAATAATTATATCAATTCTGCCGTATTTTTTTCGAATTTCACTAAAGATATGTTTTACCAGTTTATCATCCCCGATATCAATACAAAAGTGACTATAATTCTCCGATTTGTAATCAGATTCCTGACGACTAAATCCTAAGACCTTATACTCTTTGCCTGAATAATACTCAACGAGATAACGACCGATACCTTTTCTTGAACCGGTTATAAGTATAATTTTTTTATCCATTTCCATTTTCTTGGAGAAGCAACAGAATATAATCAGCTAATGTAGAAACTGTTTTAAATGGGCTGCTTTCCATCGACATGGCTCTTTCATCTGCTAAAATGATCTCAATGTTTAATTCATCATTAACAGCATCTTCCAATGCAACAATCAGATTTACTAATCCCAAAGAGTCAAGAGGGCTTGCTTTTCCGAAAATGACTGTTTCCTCAGTCTTTAATAATTGCTTGTCAGGTTCGTTTTGCAAATTTAATTCATCAATACAATTATAGATGATATGTAATAATTTACTTTTTGTTATCATATTTATTTTTTAGCTTCTTGTATTTTTATTAATTCCAGAGGAACTCCTATTTTATCTAGAAACCTTAATGGATTCCCCATGCAAAACACCCCATGTGGTATGTCCTTCAAAACAACACTACCCATCCCTATTTGAACACCAGCGCCAATAGTGACATTTTCACCTATACAACTATGAGTTCCAATATGGCTGTACGGGCCAATATTGACTCCTGCTGTTGTAGCAACAAGTGAAGTTATCATTGCTCCTTCAAATACGACGTTTTTTGCACCAATAATACTATTTGCTAAAATTTCAACATGTGATTGCAAAACCGCATCATTAAAAACAACAGCCCCTTTATGGATAATACAACCTTTTTCTACAATAGTTGAAGAGTAAATTTTCGCTGAAGGATGAATAAGTGTTTCAAAACGGTTTTTGGGAATATTTAATCTCTTGATAATTTCATATTTAACAATTCTTGTTCTATGAGATCCGATACAATTTACAAATTTGACATTTTCATACTGATAGCATAGTTCCAATGGCCCTAATACTTTAATCCCGTCAACCATCTTCCCATGCGTAGCTTTATTATCGTCTAAAATTCCAATTACTTCATATGTCGGTTTAATAGTGTTAATGTCTTTTATTATCTCATAGATTTCTTTAAAAGGACTGAATCCCCATAAGATTAATGGTTGTAACCTTCTCATTTTTAAGATTCCGATTAATACCTGTTAATCACATCAATCACCTGGTCCACCTCCTCATTTTTCAACTCAGCAAACATGGGCAATGAAATACATTTTTCTGCCAGGTATTCTGCATTGGGGCAATCGCCTGGTTGATAATTAAGATGTGCATAGGCCTTTTGCAGATGGCATGGAACCGGGTAATGAAATGCCGCAATGATATTGTGATCAGCCAGATGCTTTACAAATGCATCTTTTTCATGAGTCGTAACAACAAACAAATGGAAAATAGACTCGGTAAAATCCGGTTGCAGTTGCATTTTTATTTTAGGATTGGTTATCTCTGTCAGATAACGTTTTGCAACCGTCCTTCTCTGGTTGTTCCATCCATCTATATATTGCAGTTTAACCTTTAGGGATGCCCCCTCAAATCCGCCCATCCGGTAGTTATAACCCACTTCGTCATGATAATACCTTTCGGTACTGCCATGGTTCCGGAGGCTCTGCAAATGTTTATAGTAGTCTTCATTGTTGGTTGTAATGGCACCGCCTTCACCGCAGGCCCCTAAGTTTTTTCCGGGGTAAAAACTGAAACACGCCATTTCACCAAAACCGCCCACTCTTGTTCCCTTGTATTTAGCTCCATGTGCCTGGGCAGCATCTTCGATTAAGAATAAATTGTGTTTCCGGCAGATATCTTTTACAGAATCTATATCGAAGGGCTGGCCGTAGAGATGTACACCAATTATAGCTTTTGTTTTACTTGTTATCTTACCCTCGATCAGGCTGGCATCTATTTCCCAGGTATCCGGTGTGCAATCTACAAATACCGGCGTAGCACCCACGTAGGAGGGTGCCCAGGGAGTCGCAATAAATGTATTTGCAGGAATGATCACTTCATCCCCCTCCCCGATACCAAGTGAAATCATTGCGAGGTGGAGTGCAGAGGTCCCGCTGTTCACTGCAACCGCATATTTAGTACCACAGAATTTTGCAAAATCCTCTTCAAAAGCGGCAACGAACGGACCGCCGGAAAATGCAGTATTTTCATATACCTTTTCAAACTGGGCAAACATTTCTTCCTTAATACTTTGATGTTGCCTTTTTAAATCAAGACAAGAAATTTTCATATTTTCCATGAGTGTATAATTTAGTATAAATATCAGTTATTTAATTAATCGGATAACTCGCGCCGGATTACCAGCTACAACGGTATTGGCTGGAACGTCTTTTGTTACAATACTTCCAGCCCCCACAATTGCATTTTCCCCTACAATCACACCGCATAAAATTGTGGACGAGGAGCCGACTGATGCACCTTTTTTAATATAGGTGTTTTCCACCTTCCAATCTGATTCAGTCTGCAAACCTCCATCAAAATTTGTAGCCCTTGGGTATTTATCGTTAATGAAGGTAACATTATGTCCTATAAAAACATTATCTTCAATATTTACCCCTTCGCAGATGAATGTATGGCTTGATATTTTGCAATTTTTCCCAATGAAAGCATTTTTTTGTATCTCAACAAATGCTCCGATTTTCGTACCATCATCAATTACACATTCATAAGCATTTACAAAATTGAAGATCCTCACATCCTTACCTACTTTAACATTACGAATGGATTGCCTGGGCGTGTCAATATTCAGAATTTCCATATTTGATACTTATTTAATAATTACTTCTGCTCCATTATTTTTTAACGATTGTGCTGACGCTTCAAGAATCTTTATAACATAAAGCCCAGATTTATAATCAGCGATTGGTTTACGATTGACCAGAACTGCTTGTGCAAAATCTTCTACCATGAGGGCCAGTGCTTCTGTTCCAGGAACCTTTGGAATAAAAATATCCCCGGTGCGATAATCGACCAGTAATTTTCTTTTTTCCTCATCTGTCTTAACATCATATCCCGTATCATATACCTTTATCTTTTCCGTCGGTTCGAGGTCATTGAACACGATCATCTTTTTGTCACCCCCGATCAACATTAAACGAACTTTAACAGGAGATGTCCAGGAACAATTAAAATGGGCGATAAAACCCGACTCAAAGTTGACGGTAAGATAAGCGATGTTTTCCAATCCATTTCTGGTATGAGATACGCCCGTAGCATTCAGACTATAGGGTTTTTCTTCAAGAATGTATGACAGAATTGAGATATCATGTGGCGCCAAATCCCATAATACATTTATGTCGGGTTGGAACAAGCCAAGATTTATTCGCGTTGAATCCAGGTACTTAACTTTTCCGATTACGTTTTCCCCGATCATTGCTTTAATCTTCTGAACAGAGCCTGTATACAGGAAAGTGTGGTCAACCATCAGAACGAGGCCTTTCTGTTCAGCAAGACTGATCAGTTCTTCGGCTTCACTGGAAGTTGCGGTCATTGGTTTTTCCAGCAAAACATGTTTTCCATTCAAAAGCGCTTTTTTTGCCAGTTCATAATGTGTAAAAACCGGTGTCGCAATAGCAACTGCATCAATATCAGGGTCATTGAGTATATCTGCTGTATCCAATACCGGGGTAACAGATGGGTATTGCTTTTTTAAAAGGTCCAATCGTTCCTGTCTCGAGTCAGCAACCTTCGTTACCTGGAAATTTTTATTCCCCACAAAATTTCTGACCAGGTTTGGTCCCCAATAACCAAAACCAATAATTCCGACTTTTTTCATATTTATCATTGTTTAGTTTAGCATTGTATTTTGGCAAATATAAAAGTTCTTCCAGATTTACCCAACAAAAATATAAAATTATTTCTAATTCTGATTGTCATAAAAATTCATGTTTTCGTTTGCTTTGAAAATAAAAATGATCAATGGCGATCATCACAAGATAAATCAACAATGTAAGGATTGAAATAAGGAAACTTTCATTAAACCAGGGTGGACGGTAAAATAATTCAACTTTATGTTTGCCAGGTTCGATTATAAACCCCATAAAACCAATGTTACATAACATTGGCTGTACGGATTTTCCATCAATCAAGCCATGCCATCCCTTATCGTATGGAATGCTGAAGAACAACAACTTTTTGGTCTTTGGAGAAATCGTTCCCCGGATGCGGTTTTCACTGAACTGTGTGATAGAAAGGGTATCCTGTTTGCGAAGATCGACATCCTTAAAAAACCGGTCGAAGGTGTATGCTCCCAGTGTGTCTGTAAAATTAAAAGTTTTGAATGATCTGATCCCCGGATCAACCTGGTCTTCGGCGACGAAAGCCTGCTGAATGATCTGATCCCTCATCATTGTAGATGCCTTTTGGAAACTGCTCAACTGAATGTATGAACCATATGTAAATCCAAGGGGAAGAAAATGCCTGTTCCTGAACAAGGAAACATCCCCGAATTTTGTGATGGAATCATAAGATAATTTTAATTGCTGAGATGCCGGCCATCTGCACAAATTGTATTTTGTACTTGCAAGATTCTGAAGGAGTGGCCGGGTCACTAATCCGATAGCCCACCTGCTTTGACTCTCATCACCTTTTTGGATAATGTTCATCTCCTCGAGAAACCGGATATAATATTTCTGGTTAAAAGAGTGATAGGACGTTGTTCCATTGTACCCCTGTACTTTTGCATCATTTAAACTTGAATGCATAGCAGGGCTGGATCGGTAATCCTTATTAATCCGTTGATATTGTAAATCGTGGGCTTTGATGTACCCGATCGCCTCCACCGTGTAATCATCATATCCCAATTTCTCTTTCTTATCCATTTTTGAGAGTACGATTCTGTCGTTGACTGTTTTATAGTTCAGGTAAGCCATTTCGAAGAAAACCACCAACACCAATAAAATAACTAAAAATGACCGGAAGGATTGAAGTCTGGATAAAAATAGAATAATAGTGTACAGAATGAAAAAATTTGTGATGACATTTCTTAGTCCCTTATCAATTAAATTCTCAGTTGATTCATATGGATAATACAGCAAGGCCAATAAAACAAACAGGGTGCCTGCCAGCAGATAGAGATTGATCTTTTTCCCTTTAACCACCTCGTGGAGAACGTCCATTGCACTGAAGAGAAGAAACAGAGAGACAAAGACAGAATAACCCCGGTAATAATCGCCGGTAAACAGCCAGACTGCATATCTGAAGAAAGGAAATATCACGGGAATAAGCAGTATCACTAAGAAACATCCATAAGCAATCTTCCTCCGCCTGGTTCCCAGTAAAAATATCTGAGGCATCAGCAACATAGGCAGGAATCCGATATACCACATCGGGGCCTCAAGGTAGTTATACCAACCCTTGAAATTGCTGCCATTTCCCAAGAGGTCATTTGAGAACAACCTCAATATTGCTGTAGAATAGTAAATGCTGGTTTCAATGAACAGCGCAGGTTTGGCAAGAAGTTGTGCTGAGTGTGATGAGTTTCCGCCAACCCGCGGACTGTCAAGTAACATTTGCATGTGACTCACTAAAAAGAAGCTGCTCATGATCAATCCCAACAGGGCCATACCTGCCATTTGAAGGACTAATTTTCCAAATTTTTTCCACGAAGGGTTGTCGGATGAAAAATGGCGGAATAAAAAATAAAGGATAAGGAAAAGCCCATAGAAATATAAGCTTACAGGCTGGTTGCTTGCAATGAGGGCAATGACAAGGGGGAATAAGTACCATTCATTATTACGGTATAACTTCTCAAAACTAAAAAGAAGCAGTACCAGATAAAATGCTTCTGTTGAAAAACCATACCATCCACCTCCGACAATCATAAAACCTCCAAAACAATAGAGTAATGATCCAATAATAATTATCCCTGGAGTTAGTTTCCATAGCTTTAAAAACAGAAACATCAAAAAGCAAGTTAAAAAGATTTTACAGATCTCCATCCAGATTACTCCGGATTCAAGATTATCTTTACCGAATAAATAGACAATAATTGTAAATGGATCCGTTACACTACCAGCCATGATATTTTGCCCCATTCCTGTGGAATGGGACCACAAGGGCAATCCATCGGTGTGCAAATACTTACTGATAGTGACAATATTTGGAAACCATCCATTAAGTGAGTCACTCCCGATATCCTTAAACAAATAATAAACATTCCCGGCAATAAACTTGTTGAAAATGATCAGGATCAGCAACGAAACCAGCCCCAGGGCGATCCACAGGCCATACTTCTCCATATAGGGATCGAGGAAAAATGGCTTGGAAACCGGCTTGCTGACTTCTTTTTTGACAATAGGCCGGGTAACTTTCTTGCCATGTGGCGGATGAGTAAGTTTTTGCTTCATATTTTTTACATTCATTCTTCTTTTCTCATTGCAATTATTTCAATTTAGCCATTATCTCAGGCCCATGCAATTTGGGAAAGAACTAAAACTATGCAAACATCAATCTTCCTTTTGGATCGGGAATTTCTCTTCCCGCTAATCTTGCGGTATCGATCCACTCATTAATTACAACAAGAACATTTTTAAGGACTTCGTTGTAATCTTTTCCATCAGCCATGCAGCCTGGTAATTCCGGGACTTCTGCAACAAAGCAGCTATCGTCACTGCTCCAATAGATAATGATTTCGTATTTGCTTTTCATCACTCTCCCATTATTAATTTTTTCACCTCAACCCCCGTGGAGCTGACTAAAAAGTCTTTTTTCACCGCGAAGTCGCTAAGACGCCAAATTTCATTATATTGATTTTGAATTATTTGCGTCTTTGCGTCTTTGTGGTTAATCGTTATTTCATTTCTTTTTAGTCACCCCCTGCAGGGAATGAGGTGAAAAAATTAAAGGCATATTGAGCCAAAGAGATGTTGCAATGTTGGTGTCAAGAAGAATATTATTCCCATTCATCGCGCCATTTTTTTTGCAGTTCCATTGGGTCTTCGAGCAGGGATATGGATCCGCAATATTTTTTTAAGTCACGACTTTTAATTTTGCCGTGACGTAGTTTTAAAGCTATCAGGATTTTTTCGCGTGATGTTCCTTTTTTTATTGTTGTTACCATCTTATTAATTTTGGATTCACAAATGTACTAAAAAAATAATTTGAGAACCTTGCCGGGTCTTAAAGAATATCCTTTCCCTGTTTGTAAAATCATTTTAAAAACTTTGCCTGATTGTCATCTTTATAGAAAGTCACTGAACACTGATAAACAATGTCTTGATTATCTTTTTGTCCATCCGGGAAATTAACTCAAAAAAAGAGTACATTTATGGATTGGCGGTTGCTTTTTCGGATCAAAACAGGATAAACACAAATGATAATATTATGTTTTTGTTCGATGATGAACATCAATCGGGCTTAAATAATCGCGATGAATCAGCACACTTAATACTTCTCAACATTTTATCCTCAATGATTTGTTATTCTTTCATTAATGATTCTATTTCCCGCTGTGACAATCCCGTAAATTTTATTATTTTTTCAATGGGCTCATTGTCTTTAAGCATTTCAACAGCAACCTTCTCCATGCCTTTCTCTATGCCTTTCTCCATGCCAATTTCAATGCCTTTCTCCATGCCAATTTCAAGGCCCTCTTCCCTGGCTGTGTCTAATGAATTTTTAATGTCTCTGTAATATTTCAAACTCTCTTCATAATTCTGATATTCTTCCTGACTGAATTTTGCAATTTCTGCAGTTTCAAACAGTTTCACAAAAATACCTTCTTTCAGTTTGTCCGGTATTCTGTCAAGTTTGTGTAAGTTTTTCAGTACAAACAACCATTTTTCATATTTGCTTTCAAGTTCTTCGGCACTCTTTTTAAACTTCGGCATTTCAAGATATATAAAAGTCAATTTGTCGTAGAATACTTTTTGAGTTTCTATATCTGATAGTTTTACATCGTACCTGCATTTATCCGGTTCGTTTTTATCCTCGTCAAAAATGAAGTCTAAAATGGCAATTGTATATACCTTTTTTAATTCAAAATTCCAATCGCTTCCAATTACGGCTTGGTCACGAATAGGAAATGTTGAGTAATAAACAGTTCTGTCTTTAAAAAATTTCTGTTTTGTTTTTTGTATTTCAACAATGAATTTTTCGCCTTTTTCGTTGGTGCAATATAAATCAAATATAGCTTTTCTATTTAATTCAGTAGTGGAAAGATTTTCATTTTTTAAATAAGTCAGTTGAGTTATAGTCCCTTGTTCTGACCTTAATAATTCGTTTAAAAAATCCAATAATAAATCTTTATTGGGTTCTTCGCCAAAAAGTCGTTTAAATCCATAGTCGGTAAAAGGATTAATATATTTTTCTCTGAATTCTATCATTTTTAATTATTTACTCACGTTTCGGGGTTGAAAAATCATGTAATAAATTACAGACATAAGTTAATAAGATATTCAAAATATTTTGAAAAAAAGTGTGTAGAAATTTATTAAAATTAAAAATACAGTAACTATTCACCCCCCTTATAAAAGGATAGAGTTATTAACTTTCTTATGTTTATATAAAATCTTTTCAGATGTAAATTTACAAGTTTCGTGATGTTTCTTTGCAATAAATCTAAGCGTTGTTTTGGATCCTTTCAAAG
>JAPLDH010000078.1 GCA_026391355.1 Bacteroidota bacterium
ATGCTTGCTGTTTTCTTTTATCTGCACCAGATCAAAACTCGCTAGTATTTCTTCAGGCGCAACTAATAATTTGGAATTTTTAATATCCATTTTATCTTTTTCCATCTTATACGTAGCACCTCAAAAAAAGATACAGCCAATCCGACCCGATTTGTTGTTTTTTTTTGTATATTTACACGGGCATCCGTTAATTCGCCGTTTATATATAGATTTCTTCAATATATTCCCCCAATATAATATCTCCTTATATGGGAACTTTTGCAAAAAAATCGCTGATCGCCGGAATAATTCTGTTATTATTCCTTCTGGTTATTAAGGAAGCGGAAGCCCAAACAGGCAACCTTACAGGCACAGTTACTAATTGCAATACAGGAGTCCCTATGGCTGGTGTAATTGTTTCCTGCGGTATTTTAAATGCAGTAACAAATGCTTCAGGTGTATATACGATTTCCGGAATTTCCGCAGGAACCCAGATGGTCACAGCTACCATGGCAGGATTCCTCCCTTACGGCCCGGTGCCGGTCACTATTATTGGTAACCAGACGACGACACTCAATTTCTGCATGACTCAACCGTTAGCACCGACCGTCGTTACTCTTCCTGCAACAAATGTTGGTACGACAACTGCCACCATGAATGGAACAGTCAACCCCAACAACTACTCCGCCACCACTTTTTTTGAATGGGGGCTGACTGTGGCATATGGGCTTGCTATACCTGGCGTTCCATCTCCGGTAACAGGGAATATACCCTGCGCCTTCACAGCAAGCATTACCGGGCTGGCGACCTGCCACACATATCACTACAGGGCCAAGGCCACAAATGCAGTCGGTACTACTTATGGAGCCGATATGACCTTTACACCAGGGGGCAGTGCCGGTCCTGCAGGTCCAATCACCGGTCCCACAAACATATGCCCGGGCGGCTGGGGATATGTTTACTCAATTTCTCCTATAGCCGGAGCCACGGGATATATCTGGACTCTACCTGCAGGATTTACAATCACCTCAGGTGCCAATAC
Organism: Bacteroidota bacterium; assembly: GCA_026391355.1. Classification (GTDB taxonomy): domain Bacteria; phylum Bacteroidota; class Bacteroidia; order Bacteroidales; family FEN-979; genus CAIYUC01. The sequence continues at coordinate 1,022 of JAPLDH010000078.1, forward strand.
TTCTTTGATCACGGTGAATGTCTCTCCCGGAACAGTTTCCGGATATGTAACCGTTTACGGAACATCCGGTTGCGGGAACGGCGCCCCCTCTTCTTTATGGGTTACCATTGGCAATAGCATACCTCCGACAATTACGGGGAATAATAATGTTTGCAATAAAACGGTGGTCACCTATTCCACCCAGCCGGGAATGGCCACCTATTACTGGAGCGTTTCACCCGGAGGAACGGTTCTTTCAGGGGGTGGCAGCACCGATAGCACAATAACCATTTCCTGGATACTTGCAGGATCACGGTATATCAAGCTATCTTATTCCAGTGGCACCGGATGTACCTCGCCGATCATTACCTACGCGGTGACAGTAAAACCTTCCCCCACTCCCACGATCACCGGCCCGGCAAGTCTTTGCAACAACCTCACCGGAACCTACATGACGGAAGCTGGGATGACAAATTATAACTGGATGGTATCTGCAGGCGGCATCATCACATCAGGTGCCGGCACGCGAACCATTACCGTGCATTGGGTTTCTTCCGGATCAAAAACGATATCTGTAAACTATTTAAATTCCTCTGGCTGCTCTGCCCAGATACCAACCGTAAAGAATGTTACTGTCAATGCCCTGCCGGTTCCAACGATCACAGGACCCAACAGTGTTTGCCTCAATGCTTATGCTTATTATTCGACAGAAGCAGGTATGTCAAACTATACCTGGACCCTGGGTGGCTCAGGAGGGATCATCTACTCCGGCTTCAACAGCCGCCAGATCCAGGTGAAATGGACAATGAACGGAGCGAAAACCGTCTCCGTGAACTATACGAACACTAACGGTTGCCAGGCTGCGACACCCACAGTCCTGAATGTAAACGTACACACCTGTCCTTCCCCATCCTTACCGTCAGTTAAATCAGCCGAAGTGCGCAATTTCAACATAACCCTTTTCCCGAATCCAAACGACGGAACATTTACTTTATCTCTTGATTTCCCTGAGAAACAGTATTGTAATACCACCGTTTATAACCTGACAGGTATTAAAGTTTACGAATCCGGAGATCTCCTTATTGATGGGACAACGGAACAGAAAATCGACCTGGGTTCAGTCCCGGAAGGAGTATACATGGTCATTGTGCAAAGCCGGGATAAATGCATCACAAGAAAGATCCTCGTAGTACATTAGGTCCTGATAAAGATATCGAATCAGCCCATTGTTTCACCCGGAGGTTAAAATCACCAGAAAAATAGCTTACTTCACCGATTCCATTTTTAATTCTGGCAGAATATTCCTTATTTTTACCCTCTAATCAATAAATAAAAATATTATGAAAAGAACCCTCATCCTTCTCTTCATTCCATTGGCTTTTTTCTTAAGCCAATGCAAGAATAAAGAAGTAAAAACCGAAAAAGCAATGAAAGTCACTTTCATACAGAAAGCAACCACCGACACCATTGTTGCCGGGCTGGTGAAACAGTATAGTGATGCAGCCAAACCCCGGATCGAAAAGGGAGTTAACCAGATTGCAGAATTGTGGACAGAAAAAGATGGCACCGTAAAGGAATTCAGCGAATTCTGCACAAAGAATTACATGAATTCCCCGGAAATGCGCGAAAAGGTCTTTCACCGTATATCCGACAATTTCGAGAGTCTTTTTGGCCATTACAACATGATCAGTATCGATCTGAAAAAAGCAATGGCACTGGATCTGGGAGAAGCCTACCCGATCGATGAAACTTTCAGCGCTTTTGAACCCGGTTCCCATTTTGCTGATGACTTCTTTAACAATAAGATTGGATTTATCACAGGACTGAATTTCCCGTATTATACATTAACAGAAAAAGAACAGATGGGACCGAACTGGAACCGTCTTGACTGGGCTTATGCACGGCTGGGCGATGCTTTTTCCTCCAGGGTTCCCGCTGAGGTTACCCAAAAAGCAGCCGATGCAATTTCTGCTGCAGGGAATTATATTGCCGGTTATAATATTTATATGGGAGACCTGCTGGATGACCAGGGCAAGACTCATTTCCCGAAGGAGATGAAATTGCTGTCGCACTGGAATCTCAGGGATGAGATCAAAGCCAACTACAACAAAACGGATGAAGGTCTTACCAAACAGAAGATGATTTACCAGGTGATGCTTAGGATCATCGATCAGTCAATTCCCGATAGCGTGATCAACAATCCCCGGTTTCAATGGAACCCCTATTCCAATAAGGTTTTCAGGGACGGCAAGGAAATTACTGCAACACCTGAGCCTGATAAACGTTATGCACTTTTCATTGACAATTTCAAGGCCTTGAAAGCAGTCGATGCATACACCCCGATGTATCCTTCATTCATCCAGCGCTCTTTTGACCAGGGGATGGAAATTCCCATTGAACAGGTGGAAAAACTTTTTACTGATTTCTGTTCCTCCCCCGAAGTGAAACAGGTGGCCGGCCTGATCAGTTCCCGCCTTGGACGCCCGTTGCAACCCTTCGATATCTGGTACGATGGCTTCAAAGCCCGAAGCAGCATGAACCAGGAAATGCTCGACAAGATGACCAAAGCCAAATACCCTAACACTGCAGCATTTGAGAAGGATATCCCGAACATCCTCACCAAACTCGGCTTCAAACCCGATAAGGCAAAAGAGATCGCTTCGCATATTACAGTGGATCCTGCCCGTGGCTCGGGACATGCCTGGGGAGCGCAAATGAAAGGTGATAAAGCACATCTCCGTACACGGATTGGCAAAGGGGGTATGGATTACAAAGGTTACAATATTGCATGCCATGAACTCGGGCATAATGTCGAACAGACCATTTCACTTTATATGGTCGACAATTACAGCATGGCCGGTGTTCCAAATACTGCATTTACAGAGGCCTACGCTTTTACTTTTCAGAAACATGACCTCGAACTGCTCGGGATCAAAGACACCGATCCAAACAAGGAGTATCTTGCAGCCATTGATAACTTTTGGATGAGTTATGAAATCATGGGTGTTTCGCTGGTTGATATGAAAGCCTGGCGCTGGTTGTATAACCATCCGGATGCCACCCCGGCACAGTTGAAGGAGACCATTATGAATGCTGCAAAGGAAGTGTGGAATAAATATTATGCCGATGTTCTTGGCGTTAAAGATTCCCCGATCCTTGCAATCTATTCACATATGGTCGAAGATCCGCTTTATCTTTCAAATTACCCGGTTGGTCACCTGATTGATTTCCAGCTTGACGGTTGGTTCAAAGGCAAGAATTTCGGTGAAGAAACCATTCGTATTTATTCGGCCGGCCGCCTCATCCCTCAATTATGGATGAAACATGCCGTCGGAAGCGAGATCTCCATCAAACCAATGCTGGAAGCAACGGATAAAGCGCTGAAAGTCATTAAATAAATAGATGGGAAACTGGTGAACTGGTGAACTGGTGAATTGGTGAGTTAAAAAAAATTCTATTACTCGCGAGCTCACCAACTCACCAACTCACCAGTTTCTTTATTATAAAGCCCTTTCCACTGCAGCCAAGGCATGTATCTCAGTGGTATCAAATACCGGGATGTCACAATCAGATTGCTTAATCAGTAAAGGGATTTCAGTACATCCGAGGATGATCCCCTGAGCTCCGGAACCGACGAGCCAATTGATGATTGACAGCAGTTTTTGTTTCGAATCCGGATTCAGGATCGACTTGTGCAATTCCTCAAAGATCACATGCTGGACAATATTTCTTTCCACTTCAGGAGGAACAATAATATCTATTCCATTCATTATGAAGTCCTTCTTATAAAACTCCTCCTCCATGGTAAACTTTGTGGCAAGAAGTCCGACACGATCCATATGTTTAGTCTTAATCACATCTATGGTTGCCTCAATAATACTGACAACCGGGATCTGAATCGCCTCCTGGATACCAGGTGCAAAGAAGTGCATCGTATTCGCACCGATCATCAGCAATTCCGCTCCTGCTTGTTCAAGTTTCCGAGCCGACGCTGCAAGATGCCGGGTTAACCCTTCAAAATCCTTTCGCAGCATAAAATCTTCAATATCACCAAAATCAAGCGAATCGATAAGGATCCTTGCCGAATGTTTCCCGTTTGTCCGGGCAGTTACCGCTTCATTGATGATACGGTAATAATCAATGGTGGATTGCCAACTGATCCCACCGATTAAGCCTATGGTTTTCATAGTAATTTATTGACTTAATGACTTAATGACCTAATGACCAATGACCAATAACTATTGACTTATTGGTGCTGGAGAAACAATTATTCCATTCAATATCACCGTCTCAACTTTATTACTTCCAAAAGAGTACGGCATAAACTCCACCGTAGGAATAGGTTTGGTGATAAAAAGATTTGCTTTCTTTCCTTTCGCGATGCTGCCGTATTCTTCGCTTAGGCCCATTGCATAAGCTGTATTGATGGTGACTGCGTTGATCGCCTCCTGCGGGAGCATCCTGTACTTGATACATCCCATGGAGAGAATGAACTGCATATTTCCGGAAGGTGCAGAACCCGGATTAAAATCACTTGCCAGTGCAACAGGTAATCCTGCATCTATCATCTTCCTGACCGGTGCATAGACCATCTCAAGGAAAAATGCTGCTCCGGGTAATACAGTAGGCATCGTCTCGCTATTCAGAAGACATTCTATTTCTTTCTCCCCGGTAAATTCCAGGTGATCCACTGACAAGGCATTATACTTAACTCCAACCTGGATACCCCCTGAATAACCGAGTTCATTTGCATGCATTTTCGCGCGCATACCATGTTTCATGCCTGCCAGCAGGATTCTGTCCGTCTCCTCAACAGTGAAGAACCCGTGGTCGCAAAATACGTCAATGTAGTCAGCCAACTCCTCCGCAGCAACCTGTGGGATCATTTCATTCATGACCATATTAACAAATTCACCCTGTCTTCCCTTGTATCCGGCAGGAACCGCATGTGCTGCAAGGAATGTAGGAACAATGGTCACAGGGCTGAGCGCTTGCAGTTTCCGAATCACCCGCAACATTTTCAATTCATCCTCCGGTGACAGACCATAACCACTTTTGATCTCAACCGCTCCTGTCCCGAACATCATGATCTCGTTCAGTCTTACCATAGCCTGCTCAACCAGCTCCTCCTCAGATGCCTCATGTAACCGCTGCGCAGAATTTAAGATTCCTCCTCCTCTTCTTGCAATCTCTTCATAGGTTAATCCTTTGATCTTATCGACGTACTCAATCTCACGACTTCCTGCATATACCAAGTGGGTATGACTGTCGCAGAAGGAGGGAAATACCATTTTACCGGAAGCATCGATGATAACTGGTGAACTGGTGAACTGGTGAGTTTTCAATTCGTAATCCCTAATTTTTAATTTGTAATCTGGTGGAAGATCGGACATCTTTCCAAAGTCTTTGATTTTACCCTCCTCCACCAACAGCCATGCATTTTTGATGGTTTTCAGGTTAGCCATTTCTCTGCCTGCAACTTTAAGACGAGGCACATCTTCTACCTGGACCAGTTCTTCGATATTTATAATGAGAATGTTCATGATTTCGTTTTTGGTGATTGTAGTTGCTGTTTCAATTTCTTGCATAGTTCTGATAGCAAACTTACTGAAAAATCTGCTTCAGATCTATTGCATTGAAAAACCTCCTCGTTTTCTTGCTCTTCTCTCTTTTATTTCCGTTCTTTGTAATAGATAACCAATATATTTACCCTCATCACTCCCCCTCTCTTTCCTTTAAAGAGAGGGGGCCAGGGGGTGAGTTTTTAAATAATATACCCATGAGAAAATTTACCCTCTTTTTTTCCCTGCTTCTGATCACCCTTACAGGGTTTGCAGGAAAAGTATCACTTCATGACGCCCAACTTGCCGGCCTTCACTTCTTCTCTGAAAAAATAACCCGGTTTTATCCTGACCGGATTGAGAACCTGGCGATTTCGGGCTCATACGCTCTCCCCGATGCAACCGATCCCGTTTATTACATCTTCAATTTTAATGATAATGGATTCGTTGCCGTTTCCGCCGACAATGCGGCTTATCCTATTCTTTGTTACTCTTTTGAGGGGATTTACACGGGGACCAATCTACCTCCCCAGTTTGTTGCCTGGATGAAACAATATGAAGACCAGATACGATTTCTGAAGGATAATCATATCTATCCCTCCGAAAAGATCACCGGAACATGGCAACGGTTTTTATCTTCAGATAATTTCTCCGATAAACATTCAGTCAGGCTCCCTTCTGTTGCTCCATTGACAACTTCTACCTGGAACCAGGACAACTACTACAACGAAGGTTGTCCTGCCGACCCTGCAGGCCCCGGTGGACATGTATATTCCGGTTGTGTTCCAACAGCCATGGGACAGATCATGTATTACTACCGCTGGCCGGATCATGGAACCGGTTCTTATACCGACAGGGATACAACCTATGGGACATTACATGTAAATTACGATAGTACCTGGTACGGCTGGAACAACATGACCACCTCGATAACCGGCAGCAATCCTGCAATTGCCCAGCTTCTTTATCATGTCGGTGTTGCCTGTGACCTGGTGTACGGAGCAGGCGGATCGGGTATGTATAACCATAAAGCAGCCTATGCCCTGAAAAACTTTTTTAAGTATTCCCCCGATGTACAGTATGTTTTTCGTGATAGTACCAACCTCAACTGGGACAGCCTGATCATGGCACATCTCAATAAAAAAATGCCCCTCTATTATGCAGGGTGGTCAGTACCCGATACAAATGGTCATGCTTTTGTATGCGACGGTTACCAGGATTCTGCATTTTTTCACTTCAACTGGGGATGGGGAGGCAGTTATGACGGTTATTTCTATTTGGATCACCTGAATCCCGGAGGAAATACTTTTTACCTTGCCCAGGAACTTGTCATCAACTTTTTTCCGGATACGATCAATTATTCCTATCCGTTATTTTGTACAGGCAACACAACTCTTCAATCCAATACCGGGAGTTTCGGGGATGGCAGCGGACCACTGGACAATTATTCCTCATCAGCCGATTGCACCTGGTTGATCGATCCCCAGACATCTGAAGATTCAGTGTCCGGTATCACATTAAAATTCACCAGGTTCGGAACAAATCCTGCAGATTCAGTCAAAATTTTTGACGGGACATCCACAACTTCACCCTTGTTGGGAATCTTTTCCGGGGATACCGTTCCTTCATCTCTGACCTCCATGGGAAACAAGATGCTTATTACCTTTAAATCAAACGGTGTTACTACCGCACAAGGTTGGTCTGCCACTTATAATGCCATTTACCCGGTATGGTGTAATTCGATACTGACGATCACTTCAGATACCACGGAAATTACCGATGGAAGCGGCGATTTTAATTACCACAACAGGTCCAACTGCCGTTGGATGATCGAACCTGCCAATCAAAATGGAAATCCTTTGACTATCTTTTTCAAATCATTTGATACAGAACCGGACAAAGATATTCTTGAGATCCATGACCTGGCTGATGACAATACAGCCCACTTCCTGGCAAAAATTTCCGGTCATTACGATGAAGCAGCCCCTCCTGATTCCGTTACCTCACCAAGTGGAAAAATGTATGTGATCTTCACGACCAACCAATATACGACCGGCAAAGGTTGGGAGTTCTATTATCCCCGGAAAAAACCATCAGGAATAGATGAAATTGGCAGGATTGAGACGCTGAACATCTTCCCCAACCCGGCATCAGGATATATTAACATCAGGATGACCCTTGCTGAATCCCAGCATATGAACGTCCAATTGCTGACCCCGGAGGGGAAATCTGTTCTTGAAAAAGAATTGGTGATTGGCAGCGGTTTCACTGAAACCATACTGAATGTTTCGGGTATCGCCAGAGGTATCTATTTTGTTCATCTGACCGGAAATAAGAATGTGCTGACACAGAAAGTAGTGATCGAGTAAAATGTTATTAATCCTCTGCGAAGGGTTGAGTTCACATAATCAGCCATTTCTCAATGACTGCTCTGATTTCTTTCTCCTTAAAAGGTTTTGACAGATAATCATTCATTCCTGCTTCAAGGCAGCGTTCCTTTTCACCTTTAAGGGTTCCCGCAGTCAGCGCAATAATGGGAATCTTCTTTCCTGATTTTTGTTCGAAAATACGGATCTCCCCTGAAGCAGTGTATCCGTCTTTTTCCGGCATCTGAATATCCATGAAGATGATATCCGGTGTTTGTTTTTTATACAATTCCACGGCTTCAGTTCCATTAACCGCAGTGATAATTTTTGATTCCGGAAGAAGGTGAGATATCTGTACTTTGGCTAATTCCATGTTGATCCTGTTGTCTTCGGCAATCATGATGATAAACTTACCACTGATCGTGGGTTGATCAGATCTATATTTACTTTCAATACTTATTCCGGGTAAAAGACCTGGTGATAATCCCTTGTTCTCAACCAGATTTAGAATTTCCCAAAGTGCTGCTATTTTAACAGGTTTCACAAGCTTATAAAGCGACCTGGATTCATTGTCTTTCTGAACAATACTGATATCTTCAGAAGAATCGTATAATAAAATTGCAGGAGGAACATTTCTCTTGAATTTCAATAGGTCATGTATTTTTTCAATAATAGCTAACCCGTTCATATCCGGGATATGATAGTCAATAATAAAAATATCATAAACATTGCCGTCCTGGAGTTTTTTTATTCCTTCCTGTCCACAGGATCCCATATCCGCAGAAATTCCTACATGAACCAGAAGATTCCGGAGTATTATGCAATTCTGCCTGTTATCATCAATTATCAGCGCTTTTTTTACTTTTGTTAATCCATGTTTAAGTTTCCTCACTTTCCCTTCCACGACATCGAGTTCAAGAGCAAACGAGAAAGTACTTCCGATTCCCGGTTCGCTGACCAGGTGCAACTGGTCCCCCATTTTTTCCAATAACCTGTTCGAGATTGTCAGGCCAAGACCGGTACCTCCATACTTTTTGGTAGTCGAGGGATCGGCCTGAGAAAAAGATTCGAAGATCTTTTGCTGCTTATCCGGAGAAATCCCGATACCTGTATCACGAACAGCAAAGCGGAAAAGAGCCTTGTTCTCATTTTTACGAAATCTTTCTGCACGGACATTGATCTCGATCTCTCCTTTTTCGGTAAATTTGATTGCATTGCTGAGCAGGTTCATTATGATCTGCCTGAGTCGCAGGGAATCAGCCATCACAAATTGAATAATATCCGGAGAGATGTCCAACAGAAGTTCCAGTCCTTTACCATGAGCATTATACTTAACGATGTCCATCGTCGATTCCACAAGCTCAATCAGATCAGTGGTGTCATAATCCAGGTCAAGTCTCCCCGCTTCAATTTTGGAAAAGTCGAGTATATCATTGATCAGGCTCATCAATGATTCTGCTGATGAGGATACATTCTGCATGTATTGCTGTTGAATATCGGTAAGTTTTGTCTTTAACAGCAATTCGGTGAAACCAATGATTCCATTCAATGGTGTCCGGATCTCATGGCTCATATTTGCCAGAAATTCACTTTTTGCTTTATTGGCCTGTTCTGCCTCCTTTTTGGCTTTTTCAATGGTGGACGCCTTATCTTCCAGCTCACGGTTTAGCGCCAGTACTCCTTTGTTGGTATCTTCCAGCTCCTGGTTGATCGTTTCAATTTGATTATTACGCTCCTGTAATTGGGAAAGAAGAAACAACAATTCATTGTTCTGTGAATTGATGGTATCAACCATACTGGAATCACCCCGAAGGATCGTTTTTTGGAAAGCTGACTGAATTTGTTGAATGCGCCCAGGGTCTAAAGCAAGAAATTTTTTAGGTAACCACTTGGCAGCCGCAATTTTTGTTCCCTTCCCGGGATGTGACTGGATATCAAAATCATCCATGAGTCGTCGTGAACCGCTCAAACCTACACCCATTCCGGTTTTTGATTGAAATTTTCCGGATTCTATTGAATCAATATCCTTTATACCGGGGCCGTGGTCTTCAAAGATCAGCACCAACCCGTTTATTCCTTCTTTCTGCTCTCCAAGGTAAAAATGCAGGGTACCACCATGGGCGTGTTCAATAATGTTCCTGCTCAGTTCCGAAACAGCTGTCCCAATGCGGATACAGGTAACCTTATCAAACTGAACCTCTTTTGCCAGCAAGGAACTGAGGTTCCTTGCACGAATTACATCAGTCTCATAATGAATAGTCAACTCACCTACGTCATGTAACGTAACGGATGATAAGAACGGTGGCATCATCGCTGATTCTGGAATATTGGTTTACAATATATTCTGCATTTTCCTGAGGACTTTGTTCCCAATCAATTTCTTCATATTGCCAGCGAGAAATGATCCCGTCTGAATAGAGACAAACAGTATCCCCTTTGTTAAAGTCTAATTCAAAAACCCTGGGAGTTCTTATATTATGGCCGACAATTCCCCCATAGGAAAGCAGGTTGGTTTTTTTTGCGTTTGAATATATCTGCCCTTCTATATTGCCAATTCCTGAAAAAAACAACCTGTTGTTCCCGGTATCGATCCTGATGATTCCTACGGTAGCCCCTCGCGTGCCCTTTATGGTATTATGAACCTGATTGATAAGGGCATCTACTGCCATGTCAGGTTTTGAAACAATCAGTTCTTTTGCCATCTGTGAAGCCCGGTTTGCTTCTTTCCCATGACCTAATCCATCGATAACAGAAGCAACCGCCACTGTTCCCGACAGATGAGTAATAACATATGTATCACCATTTAATTGTTCACCGGGTTTTGCCCTGGATGAGGCTCCGATAAGCAAATTCCTGTTCAACCCATTCCATTTCGATTTTTGCAGCCATTTCCGCGTACGGATACAATTTTTAAACTCACTTGTTCCGGCAAGTTTAACCTGATTAAAATCTATGTTTTTTTCCGGATTGATCTCAAATTCGTCCGATAACCGCTGGATGGACCCTAATCCTATTCCCAAGGAATTTGAATTTGTATATCCATCCTGTATAGCCAGGTCAATGTCTGTAAACCCTTTCCCAAAATCACAACACCAGAATTCTAAACCGGTATTAAAACTTGTATCCCGGATCCTGCACATCATAAGTTTCCCCTTGCCTCCTCCATGTTTGAGAACATTGGTTCCCATTTCCGTGATCATGATGGCCACTTCTCCGGTCGCAATATCATTGAATCCGTTTTGTTTGGCAAAAACAACACCCTTTCTACGACATTCACCTATATCTGATTCATTTTCAATCTGAAGAACTTGTATCTTATCACGTGTCAGATCCATTTCATTACCCGTACTTTAGTGCCTTTGTTTACTTTCGATTCAATGCTAAATTCATCGACCAGGCGTTTTGCCCCAGGCAAACCATATCCCATACCTACTCCTGAAGTATAACCATCATTCATGGCCAGTTCCAGGTTCTCTATTCCCGGACCCTCATCAACACAGGTAATAATTAATGCCCGATGCCCGGTAAATTCTCCGAGATCTACATACACTTCTCCTCCGCCCGCATATTGATACATATTTCTGAATAATTCACTTACAGCAGTAGTGATCCTTGTCTGGTCGACAATACCCATTCCGTTTTGCTTTGCATGAAAGCGAATATACTGCCTTGCAGTAACAATGTCATTTTCTGTCTGAATCGTATAAGTAGCAATACGATCCCAGTTTTTATCAGGTATCAGTTCAGTCATGGTTACCTTGAGGGTTATTTTCTCTTCAGATAATTATAACCTAATCTTTTTTCAAGCATCTCCATCCCTTTTTCCATGTTCAATGCGGTATCTACACCGGGCATCTCCAATCCGAGTTCTACGAGGGTTATGGCTACCGCGGGTTGCATCCCGACAATGACCACTGCTGCATCCATTATTGCAGCCATGGATGCCATCCCAGACAACATTCGCCCAATAAAGGAATCAACCATTTCAAGAACTGAAATATCTATCAATACCCCCCGCGCACCGGTCTTCTCAATCTCCCCCAATATCTGGGATTGTAACTGAATGGCGAGTTTATCATGCATATCTATCTGAATGGATACAATCAGATAATCCCCGATCTTAATGATGGGAATCCTTTTTTCCTGCAGAACGGTATCTATTTTCTCATTCCACTTCTTCATCCTGATAAAATATTTCGTTTTTCTTACTGACCACACTTTTTTTATTCTGATTCATTGCATATATCATTGCATCCTGAAGTGTGGCTTTGGTACGGATAGATGCAAGATCAATCCCAAGATGGACAATGGTTTGTGCTATGGCAGGACTGATTCCGGAAATAATACATTCGGCGCCCAGAAGCCGTGCTGCTGTGACCGTTTTCAGCAGGTGATTCGCAACCTGCGTATCGACAGTCATGACACCTGTAATATCCAATATTGAGATGGTACAACTTGTTGATACGATTTTGTTCAGCAGATTTTCCATCATCACCTGCGTTCGCTGGCTGTCAAGGGTACCGATAACCGGCAGGATAAGAATATTATCCCAGACTTTTGTAACAGGGCTGGATAATTCCATCAGGTCCTCCTGCTGCTGAATAATGGTCTTTTGTTGCTCCTGGATCTTCTCAAGTTTTCCCTGCAATTCTAACTGGATTTTTTCCCGGTTCTTTAATTCATCCGTGAGGTCGTCAATCAGAAGATCAATAGCAGATTCGATCCCTGTGAAATCATCTTCAATTTCAGATGATATTCGTGCATCCATATCACCGGAGGCAACCGAAGAAAGAATATCTTCTACTCTTTCAATACGGCCTTTGATGTTTTTTATTTTTACAATTTCGCTCACTTTTTCTTCCTCCTGTTCATTAACCAGTTTAACGCTTCCTTTTCCGTCTTAAAGAAATCACTTTTGGCTTCCAGATTGCCCAGTTTCATTAAAACTTTTGCAATCATGCGTGTAGCTGAAGTTGCACCAATATATGCTACGTCTGTGACTCCTCCTGCGTCCAGCATTTTGTTGGAAATTTGCCGGGTCTCCCGGCTTTCCATCTTTGTGCCTTCTGTAAGATCCACAATGAGTTGCCTATATGGTTTGTCCTTAAATGACTCCGTGTAATATTCCCCTAAAGTCATGGCCTCCGCGGTAGAAAAGTCGCCAATGATTTGCTGGTGAAGTACATCGGTTTGTTCATCATACCAGAATTTGTGTTTCATGTTATCTTTTTTAGAAAGTCAGAATTGATGTTATTGATCTGATATTGTTATTTTAACAATGAGTGTAAAGGTAATCTTTTTTAAGGATTAAATACTATTTGCATTTATGAAAATAATAGTGATACTAATGCGATTTATATTAAAATATTTTTTACCTTTGCAGCAGATTATTAAAAAGCATTTTTATGAAGAAGATATCATTCGCTTGCATTTTGTCGATCATCCTTGTATTCAATACCTGTAGCAGTTCAGGTGAAAACAACCCAGATGGTAAAACAACCGTCGTAAAAGAAGGTGAAGTCACTACATTAACTGCTGATATGTTCAGGAAACTGGTATGGGACTATCAGAAAAACCCCGATTCATTCGTATTCAGTGGTGATGTACCGGTTATTGTGGATTTTTACGCTGTATGGTGCCGCCCCTGTAAGATTGTAAGTCCGATTATGGAAGACCTTGCTAAAGAATATAAAGGGAAAATCAAGATTTATAAAGTTGATACTGATGCTGAAAGGGAGTTGGCCGGATTATTTAAAATTCAAAGCATACCCTCAATTCTTTTCGTTCCCAAAAACGGGAAACCATCCATTTCGGTTGGAGCATCTCCGAAAGAAACTTACGTCCAGGCTATAAAGGATGTATTACAGGTAAAATAAACGATAAATATATTGTTGAATCATTTTAATCACTATCATCATGGCTATCGAACACTTAACTAAAGAAAGTTTTCTTAATAAAGTCTTTAATTTTGAATTAAATAAGGAATGGAAATTTGAAGGTACATTACCCTGTATCATTGACTTTTATGCCGACTGGTGCGGCCCCTGTAAAATGGTAGCCCCGATCCTGGAAGAATTGTCGAAGGAATACGACGGTAAGATAAATATTTATAAAGTGGATACCGAAGCCGAACAGGAACTGGCGATGGCATTTGGAATCCGTAGCATCCCTTCCATGTTGTTTGTTCCGCAGGAAGGTCAGCCACAAATGTCAGTTGGTGCATTGCCAAAAGATTCACTGAAAGGTGCAATCAACGAAGTTTTGTTGAAAGTCCAGAATTAACAGGGTTACCGTTAAACGGAAGCCGGTAAACCGCCGCCATATACGCAAAAATAATGCTTCTCCTTTCAACCGCCTACTTACCCCCCATTTCCTATGTTGCTGCATGTTTTAAAGTAGAGGGTTTGGTTGTTGAACAGTTCGAAACCTATACCAAGCAAACATGCCGTAACCGCTGTATGATTGGTGGCCCGAACGGGAAGCAGACGCTGAGTATTCCGGTAAAAAAAGTGTATGGAAACCATACGAAGGTAAAGGATGTGCTGCTTTCAGATTCCTCTGCCTGGCAAAAAATTCACTGGAGATCTGTTGAAACAGCGTATAATAATTCCCCCTTTTTTCTCTATTACAAAGATCTGTTCGAACCCTTCTTTCTGAAACGGTTTGATTCATTGGTTGAGTTTAATACAAGTATCCTGAGAATTGTTTTTAATGCCCTTGGTGTTGAAAAAACAATCGGGTTTACTGATCTTTATGAAAAAACACCTGCTCTTTTTCTTGATAAAAGATCAGCCATGATCGGGAAAAATACGCAAATCTCCTTACCAACCTATATTCAATGCTTCTCCGAAAGATTCGGATTCCTTAGTAATCTCTCCATTATTGACCTGATCTTCAACCTTGGGCCGGAAGCAAAGGATTACCTGAATAAAATCGCCAAGGACGTTAATTGACCACAGATTACACGGATTACACAGAATTAATTGAAAAAGGTCATACATCCCAAAGGATATAAATCGTACTTTTGCATTAATCTTATTTAATCTAAATTAATTGTCAACCCTTTTTGATCTTCAGCAAGGCGAGGCCGGTATCATTGTCAAGGTGAAAGGTCGTGGTGCATTCCGGAAACGGATCACAGAAATGGGATTTGTTAAAGGGAAAGAGGTGATTGTGATAAAATCAGCTCCCCTGGCAGATCCCATCGAGTATAAGATCATGGGGTACAACGTTTCGCTGCGCAGAAGCGAAAGCCGGTTGATAGAAGTAATGACGAAAGAGGAGGCGCTGGATAAAGTTGAAGAGATCCTCGAACTTGAAAACTATGACGGAACACTGGTGGAAGAAACCCTTAAAATCACTGCCGGAGAGAAGGGCAAGATCATTGATATTGCACTTGTGGGTAATCCAAATTCCGGAAAAACAACCTTGTTCAATTTTGCTTCCGGATCAAGGGAACATGTGGGAAATTTCTCAGGGGTAACTGTCGATTCAAAAACCGCCGGATTCAAACAAAACGGATACTCATTCAATATCACCGATCTGCCGGGGACCTACTCCCTTACTGCCTATTCTCCCGAAGAGATATTCGTGAGGAAGCATATTCTCGCAAATTTCTCGGATATTGTAGTAAATGTGGTAGATGCTTCAAACATCGAACGGAACCTTTTCCTGACCACGCAACTGATCGACATGGATATCCGCGTGGTTATGGCGTTGAATATGTATGATGAACTGGAGCAAAAAGGCGATCATCTTGATCACATTGCCCTGGGACAATTACTTGGAATACCGGTCATCCCAACAGTAAGTTCAAGGGGTTCGGGGATCAGGGAGCTTTTTGACAGGATCATTGAAGTTTACGAAGACCGTGATCCTGTGGTACGACATGTACATATCAATTACGGACAGGAAATTGAACGTTCGCTGAAAAAGATCCAGGATTCGATCTGGAAAGACCAGTCACTGACTGACAGGATATCTTCCCGTTATTATGGTATCAAGCTCCTTGAGAAGGACCCCGAGGTATTATCGGAACTTTCTGCACTCCGGGCCGATGAAGTTATTTCCGTTTCCAATACGGAGATCAAACGATTGGAAAATACCTTTGAGGAAGATTCAAACACGCTTGTAACCGATGCAAAATATGGTTTTATAGCCGGCGCTCTGAAAGAGACGATGAAAGTGAATACCTCCCGAAAAACCGGAAAAACAAAAAGTGAGGCCATTGATACTTTCCTTACCCACAAAATACTTGGGTTCCCGATCTTTATTGCCTTCCTTTGGTTGATGTTTGAATCCACTTTTGTTTTAGGGGAGTTTCCGAAACAGGGAATAGAATGGATTGTTGGAAATATCGGCCATCAGGTCAATACACTTATGCCCCCGGGTTCGCTGAGAGACCTGCTTGTGGATGGTATCATCAGCGGTATCGGGAGCATCATTGTTTTTTTACCCAACATCCTGATCCTCTTCTTTTTTATTTCACTTATGGAAGATACAGGGTATATGGCGCGTGCAGCATTCATCATGGATAAGCTGATGCATAAGATCGGCCTGCATGGACAGTCATTCATCCCCCTGATCATGGGATTCGGCTGTAATGTTCCGGCCATCATGACCATACGCACCCTCAAAGACCGAAATGACCGTTTGCTGACAATGCTGATCAATCCCTTTATGTCGTGCAGCGCAAGGTTGCCTGTTTATCTGCTTATCACCGGGGCTTTGTTCCCGAAATATGCAGGCACGGTTATTTTTTGTCTTTACCTCACTGGGATCTTGCTTGCTATTATCATCTCAATTATATTCAAGAAAATTCTGTTCAAAAGCAAAGAAGCTCCTTTCGTGATGGAACTCCCGCCTTACCGGATGCCAACAGTAAAAGTAATTTTCAGGCATAGTTGGGACAAAGGTCAACATTACCTGAGCAAAATGGGTGGTGTGATCCTGATTGCCGTGATCCTTATCTGGGCGCTTGAATATTTCCCAAGGGGAGAAAAATCCACAACACCCGAACAGCAGCTCACAAACTCCTATATTGGAAAGATTGGCCGGACTATTGAACCGGTTATCCGTCCATTGGGATTTGATTGGCGAATGGGAGTCAGCCTCATAACAGGAGCGGCCGCAAAAGAGGTAGCAGTAAGCACAATGGGGGTGTTGTTTAGCTCGGGTGAATACCATGAAACAGTAGCAAAACCAAATCTTGCCACTGTTTTACAAACTGAAACATACCATACCGGACCTAAAGTCGGCCAAAAGGTCTTTTCACCGATTGCAGGAATCTCTTACTTGCTTTTTATCCTGATCTATATGCCCTGTATTGCCGTCATTGCCACGGTAAGGAAAGAATCAGCAAGCTGGAAGTGGACCACGTTCCTGATTGTTTATACCACCTCCCTCGCCTGGCTTCTCTCCTTTGCTATTTACCAGGTCGGTAGTCTGTTTCTATACTATTAATTCGTAATTTCTAATCTTTAATTTCTATTTGATTATGTTTCAGCTTATTCTAACCATCTTCATCATTTTGACTGCCATTGGGTTAACCATCTGGAAGGCCATCCGGTATTTCAGGAATCCTAATAGAGAATGTGAGGATTGTGCCTTGGGTTGTAATGGTTGTTCACTGGAAGAGTTGAAGAAAGAAATTGAACAGAAAAAACACCTACCCAAAAGCGCCTGATTATCTTGAGGATGGTTTCGCATTGCTGTAAAAAAATTAATTATCTTTGAAACCATCAAAAACAACAGCATGGAATTCGGTATCTGTCTTCAAAGTGTTATTCCTGTAAGGGCTGTGCCCTCTCATAAAAGTGAAATGGTGACCCAGCTTCTGTTCGGGGAGCATTACAGGATCCTCCGGAAAGAGCAGGATTGGCTGCGTATTCAACTGGCATATGATAACTATGAAGGTTGGATGCATGCCAATCAGTCCACTCCTTTAGGAGAAAGCGAGTTTCTGCATCTTTTTAATATAGAGTCTTCCGTGACAATCGACCTTGTTCAACTGCTTTCCAATGAAACAAAGAGATATGTTCTTCCGGTTATGATGGGCAGTTCACTCCCCGGATTGGACGGACATAATTTCACCATCGGAAATGAGACATTCAACTATGACGGTCTCTTAGCAGATTCCCTCGACATTGAGAAAGCGATCACTCCCCGTGAACGTGTAAAAGCAAAGCAAACCCTGGTCGACGACGCCCTCCTTTACCTCAATGCTCCTTACCTCTGGGGTGGACGGACACCCTTCGGTATTGATTGTTCAGGTTTCGTTCAGATGGTATATAAACTGAAGAAGATTAAGCTTTTGCGGGATGCTTCCCAACAGGCAGCACAAGGTGAATCCTTAAATTTTGTGTCGGAAACTGAACCTGGTGACCTGGCATTTTTCGATGACGAAGAAGGCAATATTATCCATGTCGGAATCCTGCTGGATCAGAACAGGATCATCCATGCTTCGGGAAAAGTCAGGATCGACCTGATTGATCATGAAGGGATCTACAATGAGAAGAAAGAACGCTACACCCACAAACTGAGACTACTGAAAAGGATCATCTGATCTGACAAGACCTTCCAGGTTTATTTGGCTGGAAGATAGAACGTCTTTATTATTAAAACCTGGAAGGTCTTTTTTGACTATTTTCCCTTCTTCTCCTTGGTTTTTGCATAGAGAGGTTCATTGAACACATA
Source organism: Bacteroidota bacterium (assembly GCA_026391355.1). GTDB lineage: Bacteria > Bacteroidota > Bacteroidia > Bacteroidales > FEN-979 > CAIYUC01. Next base: position 19,623 of record JAPLDH010000078.1, read on the forward strand.
TGTAAACCGGAATGTAAGTACATTATTATACTGCTTCCTGTCCCAAGTTTTATAAGTATTATTGTATTCCCTGACACGGATGTTAACCATTGAATAAGCATACCTGAAATTAAACCATAACCTTTGCCAAAGGCGGACCTTTACATCGGCCAGCACATCAATATCATTCTTCTTATAAGGTCCCTGCAGGGTGGTTTGTGTTCTGGCTCCATGCTCCCATTCCTTGACATCAACCAGTTGTCCATAGGAAAATCCTACTCCTGCAGCCACTACATTTTTATCTACAAAATGTACCAGAACAGGGACAGTTGCATAATCAAGATTAAGCCTGTAATAAGGCCTGGGAAGAGTATCAATATCGGGATACTTATCATAGCTCCCTACCCGTGAATATAGAAGTTCAAGTGTTATCGTCCACTTTTTATTTCTGGTAAAGGGAAGTATGACTGAGGGTCCGATATTAAAACCCACATGACGATACCCGTAAACCTCATCACCATCCACCTGGGTCAGGTTCATCCCTGCTGATAATGCTCCGTAGATCCGTTGGGAGTAAACCTGGTTCGTGAGAAAAAATCCAGACAATAGCAGGAAAAAAGTAAAGAGTTTTTTCATTAACTAAATTGATTTAATGTACCCACCCCGTTCCCCCTCCCTAAATTAGGGAGGGGACTAAGGGGTGGGTATTTTAACGTTTATTCCGCTTTAATATTTTGGCCTTTCATCGTTAACTGGATCCGTTTTCTCTCCATATCTATCTCCGTCACCTCCACCATCACTTTCTGGTTAAGTTTAACCACCTCATTTGGATCCCTTACAAACCTGTCGGCCAACTGGCTGATGTGAACCAGTCCGTCCTGGTGAACACCGATATCGACAAAAGCTCCGAATTTCGTGATGTTGGTAATGATCCCGGGCAGCTTCATACCAATTTTCAGGTCGTTCAGGGAATGGATATCTTTGGCAAATTCAAACATTTCGAATTTTTTCCTGGGATCCCGTCCGGGTTTGTCCAGCTCCTGCATGATATCCTGTAAGGTAGGCAGGCCAATGGTTTCCGTCACAAACTCCTTCGGGTCGATCTTCTTCCGGAGTTCGGGTTGTTCGATCAGTTCAGCAATGGAGCAATTCAACTTACCTGCCATCTTATTCACTACATGGTAACTTTCAGGATGAACAGCGCTCCTGTCCAGTGGGTTTTCACCGTCACGGATCCTCAGAAATCCTGCCGCCTGTTCAAATGCCTTGTCCCCGAAACGGGGTATTTTTGATAACTCCTTTCTCGACCTGAAAGCCCCGTGTTCATCCCGGTAGACTACAAGGTTCTTTGCCAGAACAGGACCCAGTCCCGAGACATAGGTCAGGAGTTGTTCGCTTGCCGTGTTGACCTCCACCCCTACCGAATTGACAGCACTGACAACAGTATCTTCGAGACTCTGTTGCAGGTCATTCTGATTGACATCATGCTGGTATTGTCCGACACCTATCGATTTCGGATCGATCTTCACCAGTTCTGCAAGCGGGTCCATCAACCTCCTGCCGATGGAAACCGCACCTCTTACCGTTACATCATAATCAGGAAATTCCTTTCTGGCAATCGCTGAAGCTGAATAGACCGATGCCCCGCTCTCATTAACCATAATGGCAATGATCTCCTTTTCGAAAGGAATTGCCCTGATCAGCATTTCTGTTTCCCTGCCGCCGGTTCCGTTCCCGATGGCAATTGCCTCAATTTTATAAGCATTGACAAGACTTTTAATTTTATGAAGGGAATCCTTTACCTCCAGTTGAGGGGGATGGGGATAGATGGTTTCATTGTGCACCAATTTCCCCTGCTTATCAAGACATACCAGTTTGCACCCTGTACGAAACCCGGGGTCGATGGCGAGAACATTTTTCTGTCCGAGAGGCGGGGCAAGTAAAAGCTGGCGCAGGTTTTCAACGAAGACCCTTATGGCCTCCTTATCCGCCTTTTCTTTGACCAGTTGCCGCATTTCGGTTTCCATGGAAGGAAAAAGCAGGCGCTTGCAACTGTCTTTTATCGCCTTCTTCACAAGTTCAGATGAGGCATTATTACCCTTCACAAATATTGTTTCAAGGATGTTCCGGGCTTTTTCTTCATCCACCTCAACAGACAACCTGAGCATTAACTCATTTTCGCCACGCATCATTGCGAGGATCCGATGAGAAGGCGATTTTATCAGCAATTCACTAAAGTCAAAATAATTGCGGTAATTGGCGCCTTCAGCCTCTTTTCCCTTTGCAACTTTGGAACAAAGAAGTCCTTCACGATGGAAAAGGGAACGGATCCGTTTCCGGGTGTAGATGTGTTCATTTACCCATTCGGCAATGATATCACAAGCGCCCTTTATAGCATCTTCTATAGTATTAACACCTTTCTCCAGGTCTACAAAGGATTGTGCTTTTTCTTCCACATCGTCATATTTTTGCGACAGGATGATCTTTGCAAGCCCTTCCAATCCTTTTTCCTTCGCAATGCTGGCGCGGGTCTTACGTTTTGGGCGGTAGGGAAGGTAGATGTCTTCCAACTCCGCCATCGAAGTCGCCTCCTGAATGGCCCGTTCAAGCTCCCCGGTAAGCTTTTCCTGTTCAATAAGCGACCTGATAATCGCCTCTCTGCGGGCATCAAGATCCTTCATCTGGTTCAAACGGTCGCGTATCCTCATGATCATCACCTCATCCAGGCTGCCCGTCATCTCTTTACGGTACCGCGCAATGAAAGGGATCGTGGCCCCTTCTTCCAGCAACTTTATCGTATTCCTTACAAAAGCCGAAGCGATGTTCAACTCAAGGGCAATAGCACCTGAATATTTATCTGTCGTCATTTTACTAAAATAATATTAAAGCGACATTCTGTTATATGGTCAAATACTTTTTAAGTAAAGATTAGTGACTTATGGTCTTATGAAAGGTTTTTATTGATTACTTATGACAAAGAAAGATTAACTGACTGAAAATATTCCAGACTCCAACCTAATTTATTTAGCTCTGTATGTTCTCTTGCAAACCTGCCAATAATGAGAGCAGGGTGTGTATTGAACCTGGTTGCAAAATCAATAATGGATTTTTTGGTAAGAGGTAAATTTTCAACAAGTTCAGCTTCTTGCTCATCTGTGAGAGTGAATTTAACTGCAAATTCATCTGCTTCATTTTCCTTTATCATTTCTTCTTCTGAATATTCAAGACCTTCAACAAAAATATCCCTTTTACCATGTTTTACGATATGGCCGGCTTCATGAAAAAAGGTAAACCAAAAAATATCATTCCGGTTGTAAAGGTTCGAGAGTTGTATTAGAGGATTGTCATTTATCCACCGGGTGGAGCCATGAAGATTTGTTTTTGGCAAGCATGGTGTATGTACAACTTTTACCCCTGTTGATGAGCAAATTGATTGTAGTGATGAAAAAAAATTAACCGGCTGCTTTGCCATAATGCTTTTTATCTCTTGCAGTGCCGACTTAAATCGTTGTAAGTCATATGTGGCAGCGCTTAATTCTTCGGATTGATGTTCGCCCTGTCTAAGCCAGGCTGAAACAGCATATGGATTCTTACCACTCGATTTGCTCATCCGGTAAGCTGATTCATATACATTTTTATGATAATAGTTGTAATAAGGCTCCTGGCCAGATACTCCAAAAAAAGAATACAAAGCAGATGCTTTGCTCAGAATATTATCTTCATAAGTTAACCACTTTAATTTTTTCATTGCAGAAAGTGGAAAATTATCTACCCAGTCTTTTGTATTTAATAGTATTTCAGCTTCTTCTAATTGGGCTAATTCCAATCGATAATTCTTTTCTCTTTCTAACCAAAAAGCGGCTTCGATACCTAACACTCTTTCTAATTGGATTGCAGTTTCAGGGGTAATAGCAGTTTTACCCTTGATGATTTCATTGATGGTCTTAATAGGTCTTCCCATTCGCAATGCCAATGAAGGTTGACTTATACCTTTCACTGAAAGTGTTTCAGCTAAAGTATCGCCGGGTGGTGAAATAATTTGCCTGGCAGTTTTAATATCTTCTTTGGTTCTATACATTGTTTTTTCTTTTTTAGTGGTAATCTTCGCTTTTACGCTGATTTACAAGTTTAGCGCGGGTTCCATAATTTGTCGCTATAGCAGTTAATGAAGCCACAGTTTTTTCCAGTTTTTTGCTCTTGAAAAATAATTTCATGCAAATATAGTTATAATTTTAAGTAAACATTAACCTTAAGGGTTAAATAGTTTGTTTTTTGTGGATATTCCGGAGTATTTATCTGTTGTCATCTTATTAAAATATGTTCATCAAATTTGTAAAATACAAGATCAATTTGAGATGATTGAAAAATTTAACCTTTTGATAAACAAGAATATATCGTAGTAATTCCAAAATAAGTATAAAATAATTTGTAAAAACGAGGTAACTTTTATTACATTTGTACCGACATTGCTCGAGGAGTGAAGGACTTGGTTGGCCGCATTACCGCAAATGCGGTTTTTTTATTTATGGGCCACACCTTCCTTGATATTTTGCTTCGTAATAGCTGATATTCCGTATATCTACGCAAAAACTTGTGATAAGAAAATAATCCGGCTTCACCTCTTCCAGAATGATAATATAATTCTTTGCTTTGTACCAGAAATACTGACGGACGGATCCATCGTCCTCTGAAAAATGAAAATGAGTTATTCGAGGATCTGAACAGTTTTGTAAAATTGGTTTAATCCAATGTATTCGATTTGCTCTATTTTCCTTAAACATGCGTTTCTTAGACATTACTTTGGTACGCCCGGAAATCTCCCGGGTTAAAAGATGAACAAATTTCTCATGATAATGAGAATAAAAATCAGGTAGACCATCTGCAATGTGATTGGAATAAAACTCCTTTTTTACTTTGATATTTTTGTGATCAATCTGGAATGGTTGATCGAAGAAATCACGAAGATAGCAGGCATAGATTGAATCAATGATTTCCTTATCAGTTGATTGAATTGGCTCAGTGAAACGTGGTGTGAGTGAACCCAGAATGTCTAAAACCCCAATACTCATAGCACCCTCCTTGGTTGATGATCGAAAATATTGAATTTTGATTCCCAAGGGGCTGTACCAAAATCCAGGTCATAACCAGACTTCTGTTCAAGATATTGGACCAGTTCAATCTTTGTTTTATTTGCACCGTCAGCAAGTTGTAACCCTCTTGCTTTGTACGTAATTGCTCCAATAAAAATATCGGCAAGCTGAATAAACTGTGAATCAAATGAACGAATGTGTTGAAACCATTTATATGGGCTATTACCATAAAATTTATTCCGGAAAATCTCATCTAGCATTTTAAGCTTTTCACGGCCTCTTGTATCTTTAATATCCAGAAAAACCTTATAATTATCTGATGTATTATTAAGCCATGGATTTGCTAACAAATAGAAAATCATCTTGTCATAATAGATGTCATGCCGGCCTTCATTGAATTTCTGATGTTGTAAACGGTTTTTATGTTTTATTAAAAGGCAACGGAACTGTAAAGGCTTATCGAAAAAATAATCAATTAATTCCTTGTAGAGAGCTCCCTTTGTATTACTAATAGTATTCCACTTTATTTCATGTACAATACCATGATTCCGTTTTATTTGTTTAATCTCAGTTTTAATTTTTGGAACTTCCTCTGAGGGGACTTTAATATATCCCACTGCCATGATATTTGATAAATCATGCTCCAAATGGCAGCTCTCATCAATATAAAGGTTATAATCAAACATGTTCAACTAATTTTTACAAAATTCACAAATTATTCCTTACAAACTCAGGCAGAGGGTTAGTAAGATATATAATCACTTGACTCATAACAACAACTTACTGTCAGATTTTACCATAATCTTATCATGTCCAAACGCAAAATTCCTCACACCACCTAAAGTAACGTTTCATCTTTAGTAATTGACACGGCAAGTTTTTCCAATGTCAGTTTATACCTAAATAATTCATGCTATATTTTATTAATTTTCATTCAAAAGCACTTTATTTAAAAACATTAGGTGAAACTACACCTTTAAAACTGCTTGTCTTTGTTACCTGGTCATGTGGGATTAAAACGTGTTTCCAGGGTTTACCTCCATTTTCGGATGTGTATTCTGTTGCATAATTGCAATACTTTAATGCTGCTTGTGCCTTTGCCTGAACATCCGGGTCGTTAATTTCATTGACTGCTTTTGTTTCTATAAGGTAGATGCAGTCGGCTGATTCAGAAACAAAATCAGGTTCGTAAAGTTTAGTGTTATGTTGCCAATAAATGCGAAATTGGTTAGGCGCTGGTCTTAACCATTTCAATACCTCTTTATCGTTCTCTAGAATATAGGAAAGGGTCTGTTCTGTCCGGCTATCAAACTTGTACTCAAAATGACAACTTTTTTCAAAGCCTCTAAAAATAAATTTCGGAACCTGTATAGCAGGGAAATTGCCATCCCTGTAGTCTTTACGAACTACATTAATTAAAGCCGTAAAATTCCATTTTTCAATACTGGTAAAGGGTTTTACATTTGGTTTTATATAATCAGGTTCATGCAAGCGAAAATGTTGCATCATTTGTGAATAAACTCTATTGGCGATCAATCGGCGCCACTGAAAAACAATTGTTTTTATAGATTCCCCCTCTTGTATATTATTTTGCAATCTATCAACTGCTTGTTTTGCAAGCTTGTGCAACAAGTCTGCATTGGCGTCATAATCAATTTCTGAAAAATTTATGAGTTCTGATATAAGCAACTTAACGGGGCTGCCATAATTCACACCTGCTTTCACTTCAATTACATCAATACTTTTATCCTTCAGACCAATTCTTATAATTTCTTCGTTTAGTTGCTCATAGGAAAAGTCCTTGCTATCCAAATCAAAATCATCAAAACTTGCAGTTACCATGCCTAGAACTAAATCCATTCTTGGAATCTGAATGATGTTCTTTTTAAAATCAGCAACCAACTTTTCATAAATTTCATCTGCTTCGGCAGCTATTTGAGTAGCGAAAAGATTAATTTGCCCGGTGCTTAGTTCTTTTTGCACCGCTTCCATTACTTGTTTTTTAACTTCTGGTTTAATTAAATCATCTACCTTTTTTACCTGTGAATTGGTATTGAAAAATGGAATAACATTTACCAGTATCCTTTTTGCATCGACAATATTTTGTTGTTTCTGTTTTTGTGTGGAATCCTGAATTTTATTTACTGCCTCCTGTTCTTTTTGTAAATTTTCTGTAATTGTGTTTTGCACCGTTACTACTTCGACTCTTTCGTTTAATTGAGCGGCATCAATTTCGACAAACTTGAGTTTATTTAAGATTGAGTTGGGGTCTTGCGCTGCTGCAATTACTCTATTGAAGTTATCATGAGCAACTATCGTGAGTTTGTCAACTTTATCATTTCCGGTTCTTTCACCACCAAAAGGCAAACGCAAACCCCTACCAATGGTTTGTTCAACCAATACTGATGCGTTGGCTGCACGGAGCGGGACAATTGTATAAAGGTTCGTAACATCCCATCCCTCCTTGAGCATGTTCACATGAATTACAATTTCAATTTCGTTGTCATCAAGCTCCAATGAAAGAAATTGTTGTTCTATCAATTCTTCGTTCCGGGTGGTGCTGTCAATCTGTAACACTTTATCAGCGAATGTGCCTTCATAAAAATCTACTGAAGAAATTAAATCATACACCGCTTTTGCATGCGTAGTTTCACGGCAAACAACTAAAATAAAGGGTTTTACTAATTTTTTACCGGTGTTCAGAGCGAATAGTTTTAACTCTTGTTTTGTATCTTCATGGATACTAACCGCATCCTCCAGTTTTATTTTTTCAATTTCATCCTCGCTTCTGCCTTGGGGATTAAAATCTTTCCGGGTGGCGATGGTTGGGTTTTTTACATATAGGCCGTCCGTAAGCGCCTGAGCCAAACTATATTCATACACGACGTTTCTGAATTGATTGCCTTTTTCATCTATTGGCGTTGCCGTCAATTCAATACCTAAAACCGGTTTCAGCTCATTGATAGCATCCTTACTCTTATCAGCATGGTAACGGTGGGCTTCATCCATTAAAATGACTAAGTCATTGAGGTTGCTGAGATATTCCCAATAGCTTTGACCCAAATATTCCGAAAGTCGTTTTATTCTCGGAGCTAAATTTCTGCCCCCCTGTGTTGTCGGCTTTGTTTCTCTTGCAAATTTAGAAACATTGAAAATATTTATTCTGATTTCGGTTTCGCTGAAAAGCGAACTGACTTGATTGTAATTATCACCTGTAATAATAACCGGTTTGTTATGAACAAAATCTGCAATACCGTTGAACACATATTTTGGATTGCTGCTATTCCCAAAATCTTCAATCAGTTTATTGTAAATTGTGAGGTTGGGTGCTAAAACAAAAAAATTTCTGATCCCCTTTTCCAGATACAAATATGCAATACAGGCGCCCATCAATCTTGTTTTTCCGACTCCGGTTGCAATACTGTAACAAATGGATACAAACTCTCTTTCAAAATCGGTACAGGTTGGATAAAGTGCTTGTACTTTTCCCAATTCTGATTTCAGGTCAACTTCTTTTTGTAATTCCAATTCACCTGAAAGGAAAGTTAGAATATCAAAAGCCTCTTGCAAGGGTTTGCGAAGTGATAATCGTTGCTTAATATTTTCTGCAATCTGGTTCATATTATTTCCTGATTACTTGATTAAAAAAGTGAGGGTTGGCTTTCATCTTCTTTCTTTTCGTTGGCGGAGCTGACTGATTTATTGGTTTTAGATTTCATTTTTTTGCCAGTCGATTCATCTATGCTGATTTCATCTTCATTGGTCGAAGAATTATCTGGTTCGACATGAGGAAGATTTATAATATTGAAAGAATAATCATCTTTGCCAAACTCACATCTGCCATAAAGCATTTGAGGAATTTTTTTGATAGTGATGTTGCCAGGTCTTGATTTACATTCTGTTTTAAAACCTTTGCAGCAAATCAATAAACTTTCGTTGGGTTGCAATTCTTCTGCAAGCCTGTCAAACATTTCTACAGTGATAAATTGTGTAGTGGTGAAAATGAAATCTTTTTCGCTGCTTTTGCCTTGTTTCCAATAAATGCTTTCATGTGGATCATAGCGGAATCCCTCTTGTTTTGCCATTGCTGCAGCCAACATATTGGCATTGTAAGTTGGGTTGATAATATCGTTGCCATATTTATCTTTTTGAATTAAACTGGGTGCAAGAGTGTAGAATTTAAAACCACCACCACCTTTCCATTCCAAAAGGTTACTTATCCCACCCTGATCTGAACCATCTATTACTTTTGCTAACCGAGGAACACAAAGTGAGATGGCATGTGCCCCTAATTCAATCCCAATCCATCGGAGATTCATTTTATGAGCGACCGCTGCTGTAGTCCCTGAACCTAAAAAAGAATCTAGTACCCAATCACCTTCATTTGTAACTGAGTTAATAAGCGTATAAATTAATTTTTCTGGCTTAGGATAATCAAAAGCTTCACTATTTCCGAAAAGCAATTCACTTTCTTTAGTAGCATCTTCATAAGTTGACATTTCATAGTGAGCAACACTCAATAAATTTTTCATTTTCTTTGGTTCACCGCCCTCTTTAATGTGATTTGGCCTAAAAGGAATCTGACTGATTAATATCTTCTCTTTGCATTTCATTATTTCATCCAGTTTACTTTGGGAATAGCGCCATTCTCCTTCTAGTCTGAATGCATTAACATTAAAACCTGCTTTTATCTCAACCCTATCAAGTAAACGAGTGATGATGTTACCACCAGACATGTCACAAGCCTCTATAATTTGGTCTTTTAGATTGAAATATACTGAGCCAGCTGAAAATTTTAAAATACGAATACCATTACCAGCATTATTTATCGGATATTTTTTCCCTTTAGTTGTCTCACCATAGATGAAGGGTGGAGAGTACTTTGCATTTTTACCATAGCTTAAAATGTATTCTGTTATCGACCCCATATTTGATAGGAAGGAGGGTTTTTTCTTTTTTTCCCAAATCAAAGAACCTAAAAAATTACTACGACCAAATATTTCATCAGATAATATTTTTAAATAATGTACTTCATCGTCATCAATACTTATAAATAAAATACCATCATTTGAAAGTAAAGACTTGATGATTTCTAGACGAGGCTTCATTAAATTCAACCATAAAGAATGTTGCAGTCCGTCATCGTAATGTTCAAATGCATTGCCTGTGTTATAAGGAGGATCAATATAGATACATTTAATCTTATTAGAAAAGTTTTGCTCCAATGCTTTTAAAGCAAGTAAATTGTCACCGTGTATTAGTAAATTTTCAGAATTATAACTGCCAAAAGAGTATTTTGGATCCTCGATTAAAATTCTAGGTTCTAATTTCTGATCATTACCTTTACCAATCCAAGTAAGTTCAAGTTTTTGATTTTTCATTAAGTTGTTATTTAATTAGCCAATGTTTTGCATCGGCCCTTGTTTGATTAGTGCAATTTTTTATTTGTTTTTTGTAAAGGCTGCCTCGAAGAAAAGAAACAATATACTTATTAGTACCAAGTTTTACAAACTTTAATAGCAACGGCCTATCGAAACTTGTTATTTCTGAGATTGTAAAGCGATAAGTATAGTTACCAAAACGGCAGATGACAGAAGGCCGAAACTCATTGTAGGGGAATTTTAATTGAATTGTTTTATGAATTTGGTCTGGCTTTACATCAAAGTAATTTTCTAATACAGATGATGGTATTTGAACTTGTGTGCCATTTGCTCCAGTTTCAGTTAATACTTCCAAAAATAAAATAGAACCAACTTTTGGCTTGATGATTCTTTTGCTTTGTGCCTTCCCTTTAATATGCGAAACGGTTGATATTGCTGGAATATTTAATTCAGGGAACAGTTTTTTTAATTCATTACTTTTTCTTCTTTGTGTTTTCTCAATCTTTTCTATACGAATGCGTAATTTTTCAAGACCTTTTAACAGTGCTTTGTCGATGCTTCTTAAATTGTTCTTTTTAAATGGATTTTGCGGATTACTATAAGTTTCCCAGACATCTTCAAACTCTTTTAACAAAGAATTGTCTTTTTTTCGGTCTAATTCTATCTTAATTGAACATTCGCTATTTATTGAGATACCACCAAGAGATAAATTTGATGAACCAATAAATACAGTCAACGAATCTTTTTTGTCAAAAAAATAAATCTTAGGATGAAAAGTGTAGTTATCGTTGGATGCATTAAATACTTTAAAAGAGCCTTTTGGCATCCGTTCATTTAAATATCTTAACACATCAATTTCACTGGTTGTGCTACCTAAACCAATAATCATTTTCAATTGAGAATATTTAGACTCATAAAAACTCTCCAACTCTTCATAGATTGTATCCAATCCACGCCATGATAAATATGCGACCAGAGCCCTAAAGCAAGTGGTGCTCTTGTCTATTAATTCTAATTTTAACTCGTCCTTTAATGGATTATTAAAAGGGGTTTGGTTTATTACTTGTGTTTTCATGAGAAAATTGATTTTTGTATATCCTGTCCAAATTATTCTACTTTCCAGCGAATTGTGAATAATTCTTTCTCAGTTGTATTTTGCTTCAATCGTTGTTCGATTTCATCCAATAGATTGTCTTTCCGTTTTTCAATATCATCTTCATTCTGATATTGATTGTATCGCTTTTCCGCTAATTTTTTCTCAAGATCCTTAATGATGCGATGCTCTTTTACTTTCTGTTCAAGGTTCAACAGTTTTCTTGCTTCTGTTTTCCGGGTCTTTATTTCTTTGTCCAGATCCTTTATTTCAAACTTAATACTGTTCCTTACATCTTCACTCCACTTTTCAAGTTTATCGACTTCTTCATCAAAAAAAGCATGGTTTCGGTTACGGTTTTCTTCAATAATACCTATTTGCTGCGCATGATAGTTTTCTTCCATAAGATTCTTGACTTCATTCGGTACAATAGATTCATAATCAACTATATTTGCCTCCAAAGAAAATAGGCGTTGGCACTGTTCGGGAAGCAGAAAATTTCCGTCATCATCAACGGCAGCAAATAAAATATGGTCTTCCATTTCAAAACTTGAAATCGAGATTTGTTTTACCTGGAGCCAGCCTTGTTTACCTTTCAGGACTTCAAGTATCGAGATTTTTCTTGAACTACTGGTATAATCAAAAATCAATTCCTGTAAAGGTACTTCCTGAGTTTTACATTTTGCAATCACTTTTTGTGCTAACGGATGCCCAACACGATAAAGGTTTTCATTGGAACCCAATTCGGTAACTTCATATTTTTCTCCAATATTTTTCTTGCCAACTCTATAAGGTCCTCTATTTATGGGTTCACCCGAGAAGGGATTTCGATTTAGGTAGAAACTGTTTTCTGAATCATTAAAAGTGGCAAAGGACTGTAAGTAAAATTTAGTGATTTGCCACAACCAATTTTCAAACTTGTTCAGATAATCACTGCTTTGCTGCAAATTAATTTTAAGTTTCTCATGAACTTCTTCATCAAAATTCTCCAGAAGTTTTTTCCTCGTTATATCGATACCTTGTTCAATTTCCGGTTCCATTTCCTTCTGCAGCAAATCAAATGCTTGTTGTATGGCTTCGGTGGTTCTGCAGGTTTGGTAAATATTAATAATCCGCTTTTCAAAATCAACTCCGCTTTCAATTGATCCCAAAACTTCATCGCTCGCACCGAAAACACCACTAAACAACTGAAATTTTTCATCAAGCAATTGATAAACTCTTTGATCTGCAGCATTGGTATTATTCAGAAAATTCACCACTACTACATCAAACTTTTGCCCATATCGGTGGCATCTTCCAATACGTTGTTCAATGCGTTGGGGATTCCAGGGCAAATCATAATTGACCACCAGTGAACAGAATTGCAAATTGATACCTTCTGCCGCCGCTTCAGTTGCGATCATTATAGTTGCTGTATCATGAAAATAATCAACCAGCGCCGCTCTTTTATCGGCTGTTCTTGAACCTGTTATTCTGTCAGTTCCTTTATGTCTTTTCAGCCATGCCTGATAAATCTGATTGCTCTTCGGGTCATTATTACTACCATTAAACAAAACTATTTCATCCTTGTACCCTCCAGCTTCTAAATTGTTTTTAAGATACTCCTGTGTCCGGGTGCTCTCAGTAAAAATAATTGCTTTCCGGTTTGCTTTAAGTTCAGTCAATTTCTGAAAACCCCTTGCTAACGCAGTAAATAAAACCTCTCCTTTAGAATTTACAGTGATTGATTTTGCTAATTTCTTAAACTCATTAAGTGAATCAACTTCTAGTCTTATTTCGGAAATTTCATCTTTGGTGTAAACACGTTTCTCTTTTATTATTTCTTCTTCTTCATCAATCCACTCGTCAAGTTGATCTTCATAAATCTCATAATTTTCCGAGAACACTTCAATCACCATTTGAGGCGATTCTAATTGTTCTGTTATGGTTTTTTCCAATTTGTCGGCCAAACCTTGCAGAGTGCCCGATATAGCATAAGTAGAAGATGCCAACAGCTTACGAAGAACTAAAGTCATAAGTGTACGCTGACCAGGTGGCAACGCATATAAGGTTGGTCTTTGTAGATATTCAGAAACTAAGTTATAAAGCTGTTGTTCATCTTCACGAGGTGTAAACTCCTGGAGAATGCAAGCCCGGTTTGTATAATTAATATACTCAAGGACCTGCCTTCTTAATGTTCGCTTACAAACCGGTTCTAACCGTCTTTTTAATTCTTCAAAGTTTTTTTCTTCCGAAAGCCGTGTGTATTGTGTTTTGAAACTTTTTAAATCGCCGAAGGCATATTCGTCAATAATGCTGACTAAACCGTATAACTCTAAAAGGGAATTTTGCAAAGGTGTAGCTGTAAGAAGAATTTTTGGCGCATGTGCAACAGCCTCTTTTATTGCTCTCGCAATTTTATTATTGGGTTTGTAAATATTCCTTAAACGATGCGCTTCATCAATAACAACTAAGTCCCAATCAACTTTGCTTACATAAACCGCTTTACTTTTTACAAAGTGATAGGAACAAATAATAACCTTATCGGTTTGCTGAAAGGGATTAAAGTTTGCTTTTTGCAATTCTTCATTAAAAGATTTTGTTTCAAGGATGATCGAGGGAAGAAAGAATTTATCTGCAATTTCCTGATTCCATTGTTTACGGAGATTGGCGGGAGGAATGATTAGAATTTTTCGTTTACGTTCAGCCCACTTTTGAGAAATGACAATTCCGGCTTCAATGGTTTTTCCTAAGCCTACTTCATCAGCCAAAACGGCACCTTTTGAAAGCGGTGATTGAAAAGCAAAAAGTGCGGCATCAATCTGATGGGGGTTTAAGTCAACCTGTGCATCAGAAAGTGAAGCTGTAAATTTTTGTAAGCTATTTGAAGAATATCGCTTCGTTATTTCATATGCAAAGTATTTTGCATGGTATGGAGTGATGTTCATTTTTTAAAATGGTCTTTCCAAAATATCACCTTAAGACGTTTTATGGGATCAAGAATATAGATACTGGCTGCTGTAAAATGTACCATGCTTTTTTTTATTGCAAGTTACATAAAACATTCAAATTGGATATATCCTGTGAGAATTTTCATTTTACAAAAAACAGTATGTTATGGGTTTGTAGGTTTCTACAAAATTCGACCATTAAAATGAAGGAAATTTAGAAAAGGTGTAATAAATCATAGGGATTGCACTCTTTTGACTTTGCCCTTGGGTTGGCTTCTGTGTATGCACGAAGAAGCAGATGCGAGCAATTTGGGGCGGCATTATTTTCCGCTTACCATCCCGATGCAAGGAGATCAATGATATGGATGGTCTTTAATGGCAGTTTGTGCTTATCTATATAGCCCTGCTGGTGCATCATACAGGAAGCATCGGTGGTTACAATATATTCGGCCCCGGTTGCCAGGGCATGCTTGACCTTTTGTTCGGCCATCGCAGTGGAGATGGGTTCAAACTTAACTGAAAAGGTGCCCCCAAACCCGCAACATACTTCAGTATCCTTCATCTCTCTCAATTCCAACCCCTTCACATTCGCCAGCAACTTCCTTGGTTCATCTTTGATCCCATATTCCCTTAAAGCTGCACAGGAATCATGATAAGTGACCACATGATTAAAAGTCGCACCGACGTCCACTACTCCAATAACATTTACCAGAAAATCGGTAAATTCAAGCATATTCTTCTTCAACTGCTTGTATTCATAGTGCTGGGCTGTATTGTGAAACAGCCAGCTGTAATAATTCCTGACCATTCCTGAACAGGAAGCAGAAGGACTGATAACGGGACGGTCATTCGGAAAATCATGCAGAAATTTCTTCCCCATCTCCTTCGCCTCATCCCAGAAACCACTGTTAAATGCCATCTGGCCGCAGCAGGTCTGGTTACCGTTATAATGAACATCGACACCCAGCTTTTCCAGGATCTTTACCATGTTCATTCCGGTTTGCGGATATACCTGATCTATAAAACAAGGGATGAAAATGTCAACGAGCATGGCTTCTAATAGAAAGAGATTGATGATGAAAATGAAGGGTCAAATATAGTAAATTAATGAAACAACCCCATTTAGACCTTCCAGGTTTGTGTTAGCCAACAGAAAGACCTTCCAGGTTTCAGATGGCCAACTGTTACAACTTTCCAATTGAAACCTGGAAGGTCTGTCTAGCCAATTGAAACCTGGAAGGTCTGAAAAATATTAACTTTGTTTTTGGATCTCTTCAAATCATTTACACGAAAAATATAGACTGATGTAATGTCAAAAACAGAACTTTTGGACCCAGGGAACTACTATCACATTTATAATCGGGGCATAAATGGTTGTGATCTGTTTACGGATAATAAAAATTTTGAATATTTTATCAAACTGTTTGAAAAGTACCTCTTGCCAGTTTCAGATATTTATGCCTGGGTTCTTATGAAAAATCACTTCCATTTTCTGTTGCGAATTCATGAAGAGAATGAATTTCCAGAACGAGGGAAGCTGAAAGGTAACAAACCTGTTCATCAGTATTTCTCAAATTTCTTTAACGCTTATACGAAAGCTTTCAACAAGCGATACGACCGGACAGGCAGTTTATTTGAAAAGAACTTTCACAGGAAACATATAAAGGATACCAGATATTTACAAAATGTGGTGATTTATATTCATCAAAATCCTGTGCATCACTCTTTCTGTGAACGTGCATCCGACTATCCATGGTCATCGTATAATACTATTGTTGCATTGAATGATACCAAAATAAAGCGTAATACTGTGATTGGATGGTTTAACGATGTTGGAAACTTCATAGACTGTCACGATAAGAAGAGAGAGTTCATCAAGATTGAAAAATGGTTGGAACTAACATAGACCTTCCAGGTTTCATCAGAAAGACCTTCCAGGTTTGTGATAGCCAACAGAAAGACCTTCCAGGTTTCAGATAGCCAACTGTTACAACTTTCCAATTGAAACCTGGAAGGTCTGTCTAGCCAATTGAAACCTGGAAGGTCTTTTGGATGGCCTTTCACTCCACAGAAAACCCAACATCGATCAGGTGTTCCCAAAACCGGGGATAGGACTTTTTTACAACATCCGGATTTACGATCGTAATCTTGCCCAGCTTAAAAACCAACGGTGCGAAAGTCATGGCCATACGGTGATCTCCGTAGGTTTCCATTTTAAGGTTGGGCCCCCATCTGATCTTGGAAGAAGGAAACTCCAGGGCAATGTTACCATCCGGTGTGGTTTCGGTTTCCATCTTTATTCCCAGTTTTTCAAACTCATTCGTCATGGCCTGTAACCGGTCGGATTCCTTGATTTTTAAACTCTTCAGGCCTTCAAACCGGCCCCGGATCCCGGAAGCAGCGCAGGTGGCAATCACAGGAAGCGCAATATCAGGATAATCACTGAAATTAAAATAATAACCATCAATCTTTTTTTTAACCTTCGTTAGCCTGATCCCATCTTCCATGAATTCAGTACTGACTCCAAAGTTTTGGAAGACAGATGCAATGATGGTATCTCCTTGCAGGCTGTTTTTATGCAACCCCGGGAGCGTAAGGTCTGCCTCTGCAGAAAGTGATGCAAATTCGTACCAGAAGGCAGCAGAAGACCAATCGGCTTCAACGGTATATTCTCTCGCATGATAAGTTGCTTCAGGAATGATGATCCTGTTACTCTCTGTGATGACATCCACCCCGAAATATTGCAGCAGCCTGACCGTCATATTGATGTAAGGTTTCGACGCTACCTGGCCGGTAAGCCGGAGGGTCAATCCGCCGGGAATGCCAGGTCCGATCAGGATCAAAGCAGAGACAAACTGGCTGCTGACGGTAGCATCTACTTCTATTTCCCCACCCCTCAAAGACTTTCCCCTGATCATTAATGGCGGATAACCCAACTTGGCAAGGTACTCGATTTCTGCCCCCAGCGATCGCAACGCATCAACCAAAGCGCCGATAGGGCGAAATTTCATTCGTTCGGAACCGGTAAGGATCCATTTCCCCGGAACTGACGAAAGATAGGCAGTCAGAAACCGCATGGCTGTTCCGGCATTTCCTGTTTCAAGTACGATCTGAAGGTCATTCCTCTTTTTTGTCCGGATTGCCATCAGAAGATTTTCCAGCAGGAAAGTGTCATCTGCTTCCGAAAGATGATGGATCCGGAAATCTTCCGGAGCCATAGCCCTGATCATGACCAGCCGGTTACTGATGCTTTTGGAAAAGGGTAACAGGATCGTTCCTTTCAGGATTTTATCCGCTTTATTTACCGTGACGGTCTTCATCCCAGACTTCTTAAAACTTTAGTTGCTGATAAAAACTGATTGCCTCCATGATCTGTGACCTGGATAACTGTTGATTTATGATTGCTTTTCCAATCTTTTCCAACAACACAAAATAAATTTCCCCCGATATGTTTTTCTTATCCTGGATCATCAATTCAACCATCTCTTCTTCATTACCATTACCTATTGGAAAATAATTATAATTCCCAAGGATCATCGAAATAATGGATTGCATCTCTTCGCGGGGCAGTCCTGAATAGCGGAACGAAAGATAACTTGCCGGGATGATCCCTAATGCAACTGCATTACCATGAGACAATTCATTCCCCGGCTTTTTCATTGACAGAGATTCCAGGGCATGACCAAACGTATGTCCGAAATTTAATTTTTTTCTTTCGTTCTCCTCATAAAAGTCCTTCTGAACAATGTCGTTTTTAATACGAACAGATTGGTTGATCAGATCCTCCAAGAAATTATCACCCTGTAAATCAATAAAATTTCCGGTCAGGTTGATAGCCATTGTTCTCTCCCATAACGCTTTATCCGCAATTAATCCTGTTTTTATGATTTCTGCAAATCCGCTTTTTACTTCCTGATATGGCAATGTTTTCAGGAAACCGGGGTAAATAAACACAGCTATGGGAGAGTGAAAGGTTCCGATCTGGTTCTTGATATTCCCCAGGTTAATCCCCGTTTTACCGCCAATTGCCGCATCCGCCTGCGCCATCAGGGTGGTTGGAACATTGATAAATGAAATCCCCCTTTTAAAAGTTGAAGCCAGGAAACCTCCAAGGTCTGAAAGTACACCTCCTCCCAGGTTTATCAAAAGTGAATGACGGTCAGCACGTTTTTCAATCATTCTATTCCATAGAAACAGTAAGGTTTCCTGGTTTTTATTCCGCTCGCCACTTTTTGTTTCAAGGATCACGGCATATTCAAGACATGATGAATCGGAAAGAAGGATTGGCAGGCAATATTGCTTCGTATTTTCATCAACAAGGATAAAAATACCTCCGGGATTTACACAATATTCTTTCAGAAATTCATTTAATTCTGTAAAAACCATATCCCCGGTAATGATAACCCACTCTTCTGAGCCGTTTACTTTTCCGGAGATCTTCATAGTATGTTCAGAGGTTATTAGTTATCAGTGGAATGCTGCCATTAAAAGATCTATATCCTGGCTTGGCAAATTAAAATATTTTCCAATAAAATGATTTGTGAGGGTACCGAAATAAAGATAGACACCATGACGAAGTCCTGCATCGAGTTTAAGCAGTTTCTCCACACCTCCTTCAACACCAATATCCAGGAGAACCGGGACAAAAATGTTGTTCAGCGCTTCCGATGAAGTCTGGGGTACTTTTGATGGGATATTTGGAACACAGTAGTGGGTAATTCCATGTTTCTTAAATACCGGATTTTTATGGGTTGTTGGATAGGATGTTTCAAAGCATCCTCCCTGGTCAATGCTGATGTCGATCAGCACAGATCCTTCCTTCATCTCTTTTATCATATCTTCCGAGATCAGGCATGGAACTTTGCCATCGCGTGAATGAACGGCTCCAATCACTACATCAGCCGATCTCATGCATTCCCGTAAAACTTTTTGATGGATAACAGAAGTAAAGACACGAAACCCGAGATCATTCTGTAACCTTCGTAACCGGTAAACGGAATTATCAAATATTTTCACAAGCGCTCCAAGTCCGATGGCAGAACGGGCTGCAAATTCACCAACCGTTCCTGCCCCAATGATAACCACTTCTGTAGGCCGGATTCCGGTAAAACCGCCAAACATCTTACCTGAACCGAATTCAGGATCTGCAAGATATTCGGCTGCAAGAAAAACAGAGGTACTACCTGCAATCTCACTCATAGCACGGATCACCGGAAATGTATGGGCCTTGTCACGGATCAACTCAAATGCAAGGGCAGTTATTCTCTTATTGATAAGCGAACGGAAATATTCTTCTTTCTGGATTCCCATCTGCAAAGCAGAAATCAATGTTTGCCTGGGTTTAAGATATTCTGCCTCCGTCAAACTAACCGGCGACACTTTCATAATGATGTCGGCCTTGTAAACCTCTTCAGAAGAGTAAACGACCTGTGCACCAGATTCACTGTAATCATGATCTGTGAAATGTGCAGCTTTGCCTGCTCCGGTCTCTATCATCACGTGATGACCATGATTGGACAGGAGTCTGACCCCTTCCGGGATCAGGATCACACGGTTTTCGTTCAGAATAGTCTCTTTGGGAACTCCGATCGTCAGGCTGCTACTTTGCCTCCCGACCTCCAGCATTTCCTCTTTGGGTAAAAGAAAGTCTGAATACCTGGATTTACTCTCTTCCATCATCAATTGTAAAATTTATACGAAGATACGAAAAAAGTAGGCTATCAGTGTCCAGGATCTCAGAATTCAATGGTGCGTTCTCCATCACCTTCCATTTTCACATGGACCGTATGCTCCGGAAGAAGGGATTCCATCATCTCAGGCCACTCTATAAAACAATACGCCCCTGAAAAAAGGTAATCCTCATACCCGATATCATATACTTCATCTATTTTCCGGATACGGTAAAAATCAAAATGGAAAAGGAATTCTCCTCCGGGTATTCTATATTCATTGATGATGGCAAACGAGGGACTCTGAACGATATCAGATGCACCCAATTGAGCACAGATGACTTTGATAAAGGTAGTCTTCCCGGCACCCATCATCCCGTAAAATACAAACACACGGGCATCGGGATAGGCTGCCAGCAATTCTTTTGCTGCCGGGATAAGGTCTGATTCGTTCTTACAGGTAAAGATCATTTTCCCTTCAACACTACAAATGGTATCATCACCTCCTCCATTGATACACCTCCATGCTGGAATGTATTCCGGTAATAGTTAACATAGTAATTATAGTTGTTCGGATAGGCAAAGAAATCGTCATTCTTGCAAAAGATATAGTTAGAACTTACATTTATCCTTGGAAGAAAGGCATCTGCCGGGTTCTTGATCTCAAATACCTCGTTATGTTCGTATTTCAGCGCTTTCCCCGTCTTGTAACGAAGGTTTGTGTTGGTGTTCTTGTCACCAAGTACCTTTACCGGGTTATTTACGCGGATAGAACCGTGATCGGTTGTAATTATCACATTTACATCCTTTTCTGCAAGGAAACGGAATATATCTAATAGCGGTGAATGCAGAAACCAGGAAACTGTAAGTGAACGATATGCTTTTTCATCATCCGCCAGTTCACGAATAATTTCCATCTCTGTGCGGGCATGTGATAACATATCTACAAAATTGTAAACTATAATGTTGAGCTTATTCACCATCAGGTTAGGCAATAATTCAACCAGCTTTTTCCCATACGTTTGATTGAGAACCTTATAGTAGGAATGCTTGATATCCTTACCATAACGGTGAAGAAGCTCAGTCAGAAACTCTGCTTCATAATTATTTTTTGTACCCTCTTCATCATCGTCCACCCATAATTTTGGATACTTTTTCTCGATCTCAGTCGGAAGAAGCCCTGCAAACAGAGAATTACGGGCATATTGGGTGGTAGTAGGAAGGATACCAAAATAGATATCGTCGCGCTCAACCCTGTAATACTCTTCCAGGATGGGTTGAAGCATTTTCCACTGGTCATACCGGAGATTATCTATGAGGATCACAAACAAAGGTCTGTTATCATTGAAAAACGGAAAGACCTTCTCCCTTAATAGTGTATGAGACAATACAGGTTTTTCCTGGGTTTTGCCATTGAGCCATGTAAGGTAATTACGCTCAATAAACTTGGCAAAAACCTCATTTGCTTCATGTTTTTGCATCCCCAACACCTGGTTCATCCCCTCGTCATCCGATTTCTCAAGTTTAAGCTCCCAGTAAACCAGCTTCTTGTAAACCTCCGTCCATTCTTCGTAATTCAGTTTATTGCTGATCTCCATTCCCAGACTTCTGAATTGCTGCTGGTATTGGTGTGTGGTTTTCTCATTGATCAGCTTTTTATTTTCAAGCGTTTTCTTCAGGCTTAGCAAGATCTGGTTCGGATTTACCGGTTTGATCAGGTAATCAGAAATATTTGATCCTATTGCATCTTCCATGATGGTCTCTTCCTCGCTTTTTGTGATCATTACAACAGGTAGATTCGGAAAATTACCCTTGATCTGCAGCAAAGTCTCAATTCCTGATAACCCCGGCATCTGTTCATCCAGAAAAACTATATCAAAATCTTTTTTCCTGAGTATTTCAATCGCATCATGGCCATTATTGGTAGTGTCAACATCATAACCTTTCTCCCTTAAAAAAATCATGTGTGGTTTCAACAGGTCTATCTCATCATCCACCCATAAAATCGCTGTTTTATCCATATTCTTTTATTTATTTTTAAATGTAAAATTCATTTAAAGGTGCCCACCCCTTGGTCCCCTCCCTAAATTAGAGAGGGGTAGGGGGTGGGTATCAAATAAATGTCGTAATATTGCTTTTATTGTTTGAAAGCCGGTTTTTTATCATATTTTAACAAAGTTACAAATAAATTGATGGAAGGTGACAAGATAAGGAAACGAAAGATAATCAATGATCCGGTTTATGGTTTTATTACGCTTCCCGGCGACCTGTTATCTGATGTTCTGGAACATCCTTTTTTTCAGCGGTTACGTAGAATAAAGCAGTTGGGACTTACCCACTATGTTTATCCTTCGGCCCAGCATACCCGTTTTCAACATGCTCTGGGAGCGATGCACCTGATGAGCCAGGCTATAGAAGTGTTACGATCGAAGGATCATCTGATCACCGGGCAGGAAGAAGAAGGTCTTTTACTCGCTATTCTTTTACATGATATCGGCCATGGACCCTATTCCCACACACTGGAACAATCATTGGTCAAAGGCCTTACCCACGAGGATCTTTCCCTCATGTTCATGGATGCCCTGAATGATTACCTTGAAAACCGGCTTCAAATTGCCATCAGTATCTTCCGTGATGATTACCCAAAAAGATTTTTACATCAGTTGGTTTCCAGTCAACTGGATATGGACAGGCTGGACTATCTTACACGCGACAGTTTCTTTACAGGGGTTGCCGAAGGAGTTATCAATACAGACAGGATCATTAAAATGCTGAATATAGCGGATGATGAGCTGGTGGTCGATATGAAGGGGATCTATTCCATTGAAAAATTCATCATTTCTAGGCGGTTGATGTACTGGCAGGTCTATTTCCATAAAACCGTTATGGCTGCTGAGTACATACTGATCAACATCCTGAAGAGGGCAAAATTCCTGGCCGAAAACGGAATGGTGCTCTTTGCTACTCCAGCGCTAAATATGTTCCTATCCAATACTCCCACAAAATCAGATTTTCTGAATGATAAAGAATGGTTGGTCAATTTTTCAATGCTCGATGATTTTGATATTTTCGCCTCAATCAAAGTTTGGAAAGATCACACGGATCCTATCTTATCCTTTCTTTGCAACAGTCTCATCAACCGTCACCTGTTTAAATTGGAGATCAGGCATGAGCCTTTTGAACCAGCCTATACTCAATTTGTGAGAAAACAGGCTGCCAGGATCTTTAACCTGTCTGAATATGAAACCAGTTACTTCGTTACAGAAGAATCAGTTGCCAATAATGCTTACAATCCCAACTGCGATAAAATAAACCTCCTCTCAAAAGATCACCATATAATTGATATTTCTGAAGCATCTGACCAGTTAAATATCCCAATCATATCAACAACTGTTAGAAAATATGTTTTTTGTTATCCCAAGAATCTTGAAAGTGACAGAGTGACAGAGTGACAGAGTGACAGAGAGAGAATGTAACTGGTAAAATGGTAAACTGGCAAAATGGTAAAAATCCATAACAACAAAAAATTTTACCAATTTACCAGTTTACCAGTTGAGACCCCGAACTGAAAAAAAAACCAGCCTGTTTGGAAAAAAATTGGTAACTTGCGCCACTTTTTAAATCGTAAACCATTATATTAAAGCGAATTGATGGAGTTTTCTGCAGCTAAGATTGCTGAAATCCTGAACGGGAAGGTTGAAGGAGATCCCAATGTAACTGTTTCGAACTTAGCCAAAATTGAAGAAGGGTTGCCAGGCACGATGACTTTCCTGGCAAATCCCGTCTACACTCACTTTATATATACCACAAAAGCATCTGTTATTCTGGTCAACCAGGATTTTATCCCAAACCAGCCTGTGTCTGGAACACTTATCAGGGTCGAAAACGCTTACACAGCTTTTGCCAGTATCCTGGATATCTTTACACGAAGGACATCAGAAAAAAGCGGTGTATCATTGCTTGCAGCCGTTTCGAAAACTGCAAAAGTGGGAGAGGATGTCTATATCGGTGAATTTGTTTGTATCGGGAAAAATACTGTAATCGGGAAAAATGTCAGGCTGTATGCCAATTGTTATATCGGTGACAACGTGTCAATCGGCGAGGAAACTACCTTACATCCCGGAGTAAAGATTTACAAAGATACCGTGATTGGGAAAAATTGCACACTCCATGCCGGTGTTGTCATTGGTGCTGACGGATTCGGTTTTGCCCCCCAATCGGAAAATGAATATAAGAAAATTCTCCAGGTTGGTAATGTAGTGATTGAAGATAATGTTGAAATTGGCTCCAACACGACCATTGACAGGGCTACACTGGGATCGACCCGGATATGCAAAGGAGTAAAACTTGACAACCTGATTCAGGTAGGCCATGGTGTTGAAATTGGCGAAAACACTGTTATTGCAGCACAAACGGGTATCGCTGGATCGACCAGGATAGGAAAGAATTGCCTCGTTGGAGGTCAGGTTGGTTTTGCCGGGCATCTTGTCATTGGAGATAATGTAAAAATCGGGGCGCAATCAGGGATCGAACACAACGTTAAAGATGGCGAAACATTTTTTGGGAGCCCTGCACTCGAGATTAGCAAAGCCCGCCGGCTCTATGTATATTTTCGGAATTTTGATCAGATTATTAAAAGGATATACCAAATTGAGAAGTTGATCAACAAAAAAAATGGCTGAAAAACAAAAAACCATAAAATCTCCTGTAAGTGTCGCTGGAACAGGTTTGCATACCGGAAATGAAGTTATCCTTTCTTTTCTTCCTGCACCTGAGAATCATGGATATAAATTCCGGAGGACGGATTTGAACCCTGATGTCCTTGTCCCTGCAGATGTAGATCATGTTATTGACACTTCACGGGGAACAAGCATTGAATTCCAGGGGGTAAGGATCGACACCATTGAGCACGTTCTTGCCGCATTGGCTGGTCTCGAAATCGATAATGTACTGGTCGAGATGAATCAATCGGAAACCCCTATTCTTGATGGCAGTTCCAGAATCTTTGTTGAGAAACTACTGGAAGCCGGATTGGTTGAACAAAATGCGGATCGTGTTTTTTTCGAACTCAAATCCAATGTCACTTATACAAATGCTGAAAAGAAAATTGAACTTATAGCAATTCCTTCAAATGATTTCAGGGTTTCTGTAATGATTGACTTCGATGTCCGTGTCCTTCCTCCCCAAAGCGCTGTTCTGAACAAAATAAGCAGTTTTAAGGATGAAATTGCTCCCTGCAGAACCTTTGTTTTTCTTCATGAACTGGAATATCTTCTGAATAATAATCTGATCAAAGGTGGAGATGTTAATAATGCCATCATTTTTGTGAATCGGGCTGTAACACAGAAGGAACTTGACCATCTTACCGGCTTATTCAATAAACCAAGGGTCGAGGTTAGGAATGAAGGAATACTCAATAATCTTGAACTTAAATTTTCGAATGAACCTGCCAGGCATAAATTGCTGGATGTGATCGGGGATTTAGCCCTTATCGGAATGCCAATCAAAGCACAGATTATTGCTACCCGTCCAGGACATTATTCCAACGTACAATTTGCCAAGCAGATCAAAAAATTGATCAAACATAAAAGTACCAAGGAAGAAATCCCTGTGTTCGATCTCAACAAGCCTCCGGTCTATGATATTATGCAGATCCAGAAATTACTTCCGCATCGTCCACCATTCCTGCTGATCGACCGGATTCTTGAAATGAGTGACAAGCATGTTGTTGGGCTGAAAAATGTCACAATGAACGAAGCCTTTTTTGTGGGTCATTTTCCGAATGAACCAATCATGCCTGGAGTGTTACAGATTGAAGCAATGGCTCAGACGGGAGGTATTTTTGCTCTTAGTCAGGTACCTGACCCGCACAATTATTTTACCTATTTTTTAAAGGTTGAAAATGTCAGGTTCAGACATAAAGTAGTACCTGGTGATACCCTGATCTTTGTGAATGAATTGATCGGTTCGATTCGCAGGGGATTGATTCATATGCATGGCACCGTGTATGTTGGACAAAAAATTGTTACGGAAGGAGACCTTCTTGCCCAAGTTCAGAAAAAATAACACACTATGAACCAACCACTGGCTTATGTTAGCCCGCAGGCAAAAGTTGCCACAAATGTTGTTATTGAACCTTTTGTCAGTATCGATAAAAATGTAGTTATTGAAGAAGGAACATGGATTGGATCAAATGTTACAATTCTTGAAGGTGCACGTATCGGAAAAAATTGCAGAATTTTCCCCGGCGCTGTGATATCGGCAATTCCCCAGGATATGAAATATGCAGGTGAGGATACTATTGTTAAAATCGGAAATAATGTAACGGTTCGGGAATTTGTGACCATTAACAAGGGAACCAAAGTCAACTATGAAACCGTTGTAGGAGATAATACTTTATTAATGGCGTATGTTCATGTTGCTCATGACTGTATTATTGGCAACAATGTAATTTTAGCTAATGCTGTTACACTTGGCGGACATGTTGTTATTGACGACTGGACCATCTTAGGAGGGATGGTCGGAGTACATCAGTTTGTTCATATTGGTTCTAATAGCATGATAGCCGATGGCTGTATTGTGAGAAAAGATGTACCCCCTTATACAAAGTCAGCCCGTCAACCCCTTTCCTATGTTGGTATAAACTCCATCGGGCTTCGTCGCAGGGGGTTCAGCATGGAAGTTATCAACCAGATACAGGAAATTTACAGGATCATCTATCTGAAAGGGTATAATGTTTCCCAGGCATTAAAGATCATTGAGGCTGAAGTGGATGCCCTGGCTGAACGGGATGAGATACTTTCCTTCATCTCCAATTCTCCCCTGGGGATCATGAAGGGATATTCCAAACTGACTGCAAAATAAACGATTTAAATTAAGCAATGGAAAATACTATATTCAAGAGATTACATGTGTGAGAAACAAAATTTTGATGGATGCTGACCTGATACCAAAAATTCTAAAAAAATAAAAACTTTTATATGAATCAACCACTGGCTTACGTAAACCCGCAGGCAAAAGTTGCAACAAATGTCGTAATTGAGCCTTTTGTCTCTATCGATAAAAATGTTGTCATCGAGGAAGGTACCTGGATCGGCTCCAATGTTACCATCCTTGAAGGCGCCAGAATCGGGAAAAACTGCAGGATCTTCCCGGGCGCTGTTATATCAGCCATCCCTCAGGACATGAAATTTGCCGGTGAAGATACCATTGTTAAGATAGGAAATAATGTAACCATCCGTGAATTTGTCACCATAAACCGGGGTACCAAAGCCAGCTATGAAACGGTGATCGGTGACAACACCCTGCTGATGGCCTATGTTCATGTTGCTCATGATTGTATTATCGGAAATAATGTTGTGATGGCAAATGCTGCCATGCTTTCCGGCCATATCGTTATCGATGACTGGGCCATTATCGGTGGCATGGTCCCCATTCACCAGTTTTGCCATATCGGGGCTCATTCCATAATTCAAGGCGGGGCCCTTGTCAGCAAGGATGTTCCCCCTTACACCAAAGCAGGCAGATTACCTCTTTCTTATGTCGGTGTAAATTCGATCGGGTTGCGCAGGAGGGGATTCACTCCGGAAGTGATAACCAAAATACAGGAAATTTACAGGATAATCTTTGTGAAAGGATACAATGTTGCACAAGCTGTCGAGATTATTGAAGCCAAGGTGGAACCGACTCCGGAAAGAGATGAAATCCTTTCCTTTATTGCGAATTCCAGCAGGGGGATCATGAAAGGATATTCCAGACAGCGAAATAAAAACCTCTTTTCCGACACAGTTTGATGCAATACCCAGTAATTTTTTTCATTCACCTGTCATCAAAATTCTTCCCCAATTGCAGATCCTCCTTGAGAAAACCGGAAAAAAATTCAATACGGAATGGATTTTCAGGGATCTTTCTTTTTCTTTTGAGAAAAATAATGCCTGCGCAATTCTTGGACGTAACGGTTCAGGGAAATCAACCCTGCTACAGGTCATTGCCGGTAACATTCAACCTACATCAGGTCACGTAAAATACCTCGAAGATGATAAAGAGATCAGCAGTCAACAGATCTTCCGGTATCTTACACTCGTTGCGCCTTACCAGGAACTGATTGAAGAGTTCACCCTTGCGGAAATGCTGAATTTCCACTTCTCCTTCAAACCTTTAATGCCCGGGTTCACGTTAAATGACGTCAATCAGTTACTCGGATTCAGGAATACCGGCGACAAACCAATCAGGCTCTTTTCTTCCGGCATGAAACAAAGGGTGAAACTTGTCCTTGCCATACTCAGCAATACCCCGGTTTTACTGCTTGACGAACCCACCATTAACCTCGACCAGGCCGGTATTGAATGGTATCTGGATCTTATGGCTAAGTTTTCCAATGAGCGGATCGTAATTGTTTGTTCCAACCTGAGACAACAGGAAACTGCATTTTGCTCTGCCTCGCTTTCTATAGAAGATTACGAAAGAAAATGACAAGAATAACGAATTCGGGAATGACGAATACCTTTTTCTGATTCTGTATTCCCATATTCGTCATCCGTCATTCGCATATTCGTCAATCCCGCATACATCTGACCGAAAAGGCATTATTTCGGAATGCCGGATAAAGCGATACAGAGGCATCCGTGTCATTCAATCCATGACTCCAGGCCTTGTCAATCCCATGTGAAGTCGATGACCAGAAGAATGTTGCAAACCCGTTCCAATCCCATGTTTTATTCTGATGTCGGGTCGCTGACAGTGTCGCATTGAATCCTGAATACCCGGTAAAAAGCATCGGCCATGCTGCAAATGCATTGCTTACAAAACTACCAAATAGTAAATTCCAGTCTGCTTCTGAAGGCACATGCCATCCCGGTGGGCAGAGGCCCTGGGTGCTCAAGGTTTCATCGTAAGCCATGAGTTCATCCCATTGGTAGTAAACAGTTCCCAGTTGGCAGTTCCCAGTTATATCATTCAGGCAGTATTTTTCATTGATGCAATTGTCTCTTTGGCTTATGTTTCCGGGGATCATCGTTCCGTAATTCAGGTTTGACGCTAACCAGCATTGGGTCCCAATTGACACCGTCGGATATATCTTCCCATCCCGAACATCGGTTAAATTACTCCCACACACTCCTAATGACCAATTACTAATGACCAATGACCTGCTGGCAGATGCCGTACAAAGTGCAACATTCGTATAGGTATAGGTGATAGTCTTCGTTCCGGCTCCTGCAATTGCAGGATAAAATATACCGTTGATGACACCCGGGCCTGAATAGGTTCCACCCAGGGGAATTCCACCTTTCAACCGGAAGGGTTGTGCAATGGTTGTTGTAACAGAATCGTTGCACCTGGTCAGGGTGACAACGGGCGAGGCCGCAACTCCCATCGTAATTGTGTTGCTGATGGCGGGATTTCCGCTTGTACAACTAAGGTTTGAGGTTAGCGTACAGGTGATCAGATCGCCGTTTACTGGAACATACTGATAACTGGTACTGTTGGTCCCGACATTAATTCCGTTGACTTTCCATAGGTAAACCGGGGTTGTTCCTCCATTTGTCGGCACGGCTGTGTATGTCACCGAGATCCCTGAACAGACCGGGTTATTGGAAGCTGAGATCAGAACACTTACCGGCATATTTGCGTTAACCGTCATGGTAATCGTGTTGGATATTGCAGGGTTACCGGTCGGGCAGGTCGCATTTGAAGTAAGAACACAGGAAACCTGGTCGCCATTGAGTGGAGTATAAGAATAGGTAAGGCTGCTTGTTCCAACTCCTAACCCGTTCACCTTCCACTGGTATTGAGGCAGAGTGCCCTGATTGGTTGGAGAAACCGTGAATGTGACCTGGGTGCCTGCACAAACTGTTAATGGAGTGGTGATGGTGATGCTGACAGGAAGGTTCTGATTGACAGTCATGCAGATTGAATTGGAAGTTGCCGGGTTTCCGCTGGCACAAACAAGGTTTGAAGTCAGGATACAACTGATGCAATCGCCATTTACAGGTATATAGTTAAACTGAGAGTTATTTGCACCTGAATTAACCCCATTCACTTTCCATTGATAACCAGGCGTTGTTCCCCCATTCGTCGGGTTGGCGGTAAAGATCACAGATATCCCGCTGCAAACAGTAGTGACAGGTGTTGTAATAACTATACTCACCGGGTTTACCGTATTCTCAATCATTGTGATCGTATTCGAAGTGGCCGGGTTATCAGCCGGGCAGGCAATATTTGAGTTCATTACACAGGTCACGAGATCACCATTCGCTGGTACATATGAATAAATTGGATTATTCGTTCCAACCCCAACCCCGTTTACTTTCCAAGAATATGAAGGTGTGGTTCCTCCATTCGTTGGGGTTGCGGTGAAGTTTACCATGGATCCTTGACAGAAAGGATTATCCGGAGTATTGATCGAGACACTCACAGGATTCAATGGATTTACAACCATTGAAATGGCATTAGATGTTGCCGGGTTGTTTGATATGCAAACCGTATTTGAAGAAGTGAGAATACATGAAACAATATCCCCATTGGCAGGAACATATGTCATTATTGATGCGTCCGGGTAAATGCCTCCACCATTCACTTTCCAAAGATAGGACGGTGAAGATCCTCCATTGGTGGGGATGGTTGAGAAAGTTACCTGGGCGCCCTGACAAACAGAGTTTGATTGCGTCGAAATGGTCACCTTGACGGAATCTCCCGGATTGACAGTAACAGGAAAATCAACTGCCAATCCCTGGCAACTGCCTGCCTTGGGAACGACATGGTAGGTAACAATCCCCGGTATTGTGATGGGGTTTAACAGAAACTGGTTGATGATAAGCCCTGAATCGGGACCGAAGCCGGTAACATTTCCTGACGTCAGGGAGGCCGTCCAGTAAAAGTTCGTTCCCGGAACATTGGCTGTAAGCTGAATATTCGTTGATTGCCCAGTACAAATGATCTTGTTTAAAGGATTATTGGTGATCACCGGAGGATTCGTGAAACCAACATTAACTGTGTCCATACCCACGCACATGACATTTGTCACGATTACCGAATAGTTGCCGGCCTCCCCTGTTTTATAGGTCTGTCCGTTTCCGATATGCAACTGGTTCGTGGTAAGATTATTCCAGTCAAACGTACACCACTGGCACAATCCGGCATCGAGGGTTACGGAATCCCCTGTGCAAAGCAACTTATCTGTTCCAAGGTTGGGTGTTGGCACTGCCCAGATAGTCACGTTTCGCCAGGCTGTGTCCATTCGTTTATCGTTGTGGCGAACGATCAGCATCACATTATATGTTCCCGGATTCATAAATACATGATCTGGCGCAAGTAGATCGGAGGTATTCAGAGATCCGGATGCAGGATCGTTGAAATCCCAGTGAATACTGTCAGCCGGTGGCCAGATGGATGAAGTAAAATTGATCGTATCCCCGTTGCAACGGTCTTCATGATGAATATACACATAATACCGCTGAAGGAATTGGGGAATACTTGTATTAGCTGTATTCTGACCATCCAGTGAAAGAACATTCTTCTGAAAACCGCAGGCAGTACCTCCCAGTTCCGGGAAATTAATAACATGCATTGAGTCAAGCTGATTAAATGGAAAGGAAAGACTTCTGCCATCAATATAGATCTTACCGTTGGATGCAAGTTGCAAGGGACCACAACCTGTTCCTATGAAAACCTCGCTCTGAACGAATTGAAGTGAATCAGTTTTAGTGGCATCGTATTGGTACAATTTACCTGACCCATTCCAACTGTTTGTTACATATAAATAATGATTATCCCTCGAAAACTCAGCAAAATAAGGCGCATTCAAACCTGTCTGGCCTTCAGGATTAAACAGGAACAAATGGGTAATCTGACCCGTTTCATTATTAAAATGGCACATCTCACCATAAGATTGGTTATACCTGAATCCTGAACCAAAGAATTTGGTACCGTCTGTCGAAATTTTTATCGTTCCCGGGTTTATAACGTGGATATATTCATAAGGCGTAAGTGGTGTACTGCTCAATACAGGCACTGTGTCGAGGCCTGCAGTAGTTAATAAAAATGACATATAATACCAGGTACTGTTCATAAAGAACGGGTGAAATTTTGTAACAATCCATACATCGTGGTTATTTTTATGACGTGTACCGTATAAATAGTTGTATGTGCTGTCAACAGGGACAATTATATTTTTTTTACCGGCTGGGATATCCCCTAAGCCTCCATTAAGTTTCATGTCGATAATTGAATATTGCAAGCCATAAGCTCCTCCACCGCTTCCGTCATTGCCGACTGTAAACAGGTAATAAGTGCTGTCGTTGTGGATTGAAGGGACTGCCAGTACCCCTTTTTCAGGCCAGTATATACCATGTAAACCATTTCCATTCGGCATTATATTGTTGTTTCGGTCCCAAACCTTGCTCCCTTCTGAATAAAATAAAAGGTTTCCGACCGAATCCGAGATGCTGACCGTGCCTGCCGTGGCCATCATAGCATTATCGGCGATCTTGATCGGGAGCCCGGAATTGAAATCAAGTGTGATGTGATCCCCGAAGCACCATTTGTTCCACTCTCCTTGTGAAAAGCCCACAATAGAGAAAAATACTACAAAGACGGTAAGGATCGCTGATTTCATCATCAATTTCTGGTTAATTTCTAACCCTTCAAACAAAATATTGAAAGCAACTCTCAGTCATGCACACATCTGACACTGAAAGCATTTGATCTCAGCGATGGATAAAGTGATATACTGGGATCCGTGTCATTTAAACCATGTGCATAAGCTTTCGTTGTGCTATGGATTGTCGATGACCAGAAGAATGTTGCAAACCCGTTCCAATCCCATGTTTTATTCTGGTGTCGGGTCGCTGACAGTGTCGCATTGAATCCTGAATATCCGGTAAAAAGAAGTGGCCATGCTGCAAATGCATTGCTTACAAAACTACCAAATAGTAAATTCCAGTCTGCTTCCGTGGGTACATGCCATCCCGGAGGGCAGAGGCCCTGGGTGCTAAGGGTTTCATCGTAAGCCATGAGTTCGTCCCACTGGTAAAAATCGTAACGCGTGACGGGTGACGCGTAACGCGAGTATTTCTCTGCGATGCAATTGTCGCGTTGGTTCTGCGTTTCGGGGATTGTGGTGCCGAACTCAAGATTTGACGCCAGCCAGCACTGCGAACCGATCTGGGTTACGCGTCACGATTGTCACGATTGCGCTGGCAGAGCATAACGCAACATTCGTATAGGAGTATGTAATTTGATGGGAGCCGACTCCTGCAATTGCTGGATAGAAAATCCCATTTGTCACACCGGGACCTGAATAGTTTCCTCCTAAAGGAATACCGCCTTTCAACCGGAAGGGTTGCGCAACGGTTGTTGTAACAGAATCGTTGCACCTGGTAAGGGTGACAATGGGTGAAGCGGCAACACCCATCGTGATTGTATTGCTGGTAGCAGGATTTCCGTTGGTGCACGTGAGGTTTGAAGTCAATGTACAGGTGATCAGGTCACCGTTTACAGGAATATATTGGTAAGTGGTACTGTTGGTTCCGGTATTAATTCCGTTGACTTTCCACAGGTAAACCGGGGTTGTTCCGCCATTTGTCGGGACAGCTGTGTATGTGACCGGGATCCCTGAACAGACCGGGTTATTGGAAGCAGAGATCAGAACACTTACCGGCATATTTGCGTTGCCCGTCATGGTAATCGTGTTGGATGTTGCAGGGTTACCGGTCGGGCAGGTTGCATTTGAAGTAAGAACACAGGAAACCTGGTCGCCATTGAGCGGAGTATAAGAATAGGTAAGACTGCTCGTTCCGACTCCTACCCCATTCACCTTCCATTGATATTGCGGCAGAGTGCCCTGGTTTGTCGGAGATGCCGTAAATGTAACCTGGGTGCCTGCACAAACTGTTGTTACCGGAGCGCTGATAGTGATGCTGACAGGAAGGTTTGGATTGACAGTCATGCAAATTGAATTGGATGTTGCTGGGTTCCCGCTGGCACAGACAAGGTTTGAAGTCAGAACACAAGTGATGCAATCCCCATTTACAGGTGTATAGGTAAACTGTGAGTTATTTGCTCCATTATTTACTCCATTCACTTTCCATTGGTAAGCAGGCGTTGTTCCCCCATTCGTCGGGTTGGCGGTATAGATCACAGAAGTTCCGCTGCAAACGGTGGTGGCCGGGGTTGAGATTACAATGCTCACCGGGTTCACCGTATTCTCCACCATCGTGATGGTATTGGAGGTAGCTGGGTTTCCGGTTGGACAAGCAATATTTGAGTTCATTACACAGGTCACAAGATCACCATTCGCTGGTACATAGGAATAAATTGGATTATTCGTGCCGACCCCAACCCCGTTTACTTTCCACGAATATGAAGGTGTGGTTCCGCCATTCGTTGGAGTTGCAGTGAAAGTAACGGTCGATCCCTGGCAGAAGGGATTATTTGGGGTATTTATCGAAACACTAACGGGATGCAGTAGATTTACAGTCATAGTAATGGTATTCGATGTCGCCGGGTTGTTTGATATGCAAATCGTGTTTGACGTGGTGAGCGTGCAGGTAACGATGTCCCCATTGGCGGGTGAATAGGTATAAATGGGATTATCGGTTCCTGCACTAATCCCGTTCACCTTCCACAGGTAGGATGGTGAAGATCCTCCATTCGTTGGGGTTGCGGTGAAAGTTACAGAAGTACCAGCACAAACAGGATTAACCGAAGCTGAAATTGTCACAGACACCGGTAGGTTTGGATTTACAACCATAGTGATCGCATTTGAGGTTGCCGGGTTGTTGGAGGTACAAATCGTATTTGATGAGGTCAGAACACATGTAACGATATCCCCAGTGGCAGGAACATAGGTCATTGTTGGTGCATTAGGGTAAACGCCACCACCATTCACTTTCCACTGATACGATGGAGTAGAACCGCCGTTTGTGGGTGTTGCTGTATATATGACCGATGTTCCGGCACAAACAGTGTCATCAGAGGCGGAGATAGATACACCTATTAAAATAACAGGTACAACATTTATTTCAATGACATTAGACTCAACCGCACCACTCCAGTCCGTCATACAATCTACCCTGACGATACGTTTAAACCATGTCGTTTGAGTAACTAAACCTGGACTATAGGAAGCATTGTTACTGCCGATAATATCATTAAATCCTGTTGTGCTGCTTGTGGTTGATTGCTGCCATTTATATTCCAGGGTTCCGAAAAACCCGGATGGAGTTTGCAGATTGTTCAAAGGATTTGGAACATAACTTCCGCATCCGCTTTGTTCATTGCCAATAGCTCCTCCACTTACCGGATTACTGCAGGGAGGATTATAACACCAGAACACATGTGAGGTATCCGATTTAAAACCAAAAACTTCAGCATATACATGATCTTCGCCTGGGGCTACACCGGTTTGTGTATAACAATATTGGGCATTACCCAAAGCATCGGTATACGCATTACCAACCAATGGATTTATCCCACTGACGTAGAAATTCACTAACACCCCGACAACCGGGTTTAAGAGGTTATCAAGGATATTTGCAGTTAAACATACATTTGTAATGTTTAACTGACCGTACGCTGTATCGGGAGAAAGTGTAACGCTATTGACGGTTCCTACAGGTGAAAGCGAACATCCTCCTGGATATCCATAAGATTCTGCTTGATCCCATCCATATACAAAAACACCGAATGGGAATGTGCTGGCAAAAGTATGTGAACCCACAATAACAGATCGTTGTGCACCATAGTAGTTGGTGGTGCCGATCTGTGTAAAAGCGGCGTTTGGTATCACTACTCCATCCTGATATATTGTACCCAAAGCATATTCGGGAGCAACTACATTAACCCAATGAGTCGATGGAGTGCCCATTTCAACATTACAAATCGTATAATTAGTCAGGAATTGCTCTATAGGAGGAATTAACATCATAAATGGGTCCCCAGTTATATTTCCAGTACAAATCGCCCCCTTTGCGAACTGCGCCAGCAAAGTAGCTTTGGAACTTGCAATTGAATTGTAACCTGTTAAATTGGTATCAAAATGATCCCCCATATTAATGGTTGAAACCAATGACCCATTTATTGAGATTTCTGTCCCATCCTCAGCTGCGAGAATCCTGAAAACATCTCCACTTGCATCCCGGCCTGCCAAAGAAACTGTCACAAAATTTTTCCCCCAAGAATAGTAAGGAAACATTTCTTCAACAATATAGTCACCAGCTGGACAAGATGCCGAAGGGATTTCATCAAGTGGTACTGACCCATATACTACCACTGGATAGTTTGATTGTATTCTTGATCCTGTTAAATCATCACCTAGGTACCAGGATTGAACATGATATGTTTGACCTTGGTCAAGATTTATTGTGTCTATTGAATTTGTTTGATGGTTAAAAACTATGATTACAGTGCCATCACTTGTAGCTACAACACTAAATGACGATCCCTGCGTTGCATGATTTGTTTGGTACGTCATGACTCTGTAATCGAGACCCAAAGCTTCTATAGGTAATGCAAGAAAGGCATCCGTGGAATAATTCCGTCTGTTTAATCCGTATACAGAGATTGGATCTACTGAAGTAATTCTAATTCCTTTGTCTTCAATACCCGGTAAAAGAGTTACGACAGAAGGCAAAGAGAGTTCAGTAACTACTCCGGGAGCAACAGTAAAACTCTGATCAACGCCTGGAAATGAAGAATGAACTATACCACTTGTTGAGATGTTTGAGGAAATGAAAAGCTTTATTATTGGGAAATAACCAGATGTATTTGGAGGAAAAGCAACCCAAAAGTCAGTCCCCGAACTTGTAATATTTTGTGAATTACCTATATAGAATAGGAAATAGCTAAGTAGGATTGATAAAAAATACTTTTTCAATTTAATGAGATTGAAAACTGGGAAAGCCCAATCAAAATTACAAAATATTAATAGATTTCATACTGTTCTACATATAAGACAACCCTTTGTCAAAATGGTTGACCGAATCAAAAAGAAAAACCCCTTGCCTAAATTCTGACAAGAGGTTTTCAACACGCCTGCTGACCTTAAGGCAGACCTTCCAGGTTTCAAGGTTGGCAGTTCTTTCTCTTGTAGATCAATCAAAACCTGGAAGGTCTCTACAATTGATTACCAACTTGCTGAGGAAGGATCGAACGTTACAGCCAGGAAATTGCATGGATAAAAATGTGCATTTCCCTTGTACCGTCAGGTACATACTATCGGTAGAAATTTGGGATCGCCCTCCATATCTCGTCCCGAATGGGACGAAATATCTTTCCATTTCCAATATTCTACCAATATCTAATCCCTTACGGGATTTTTAATTTGCAGAAATCTTCAGAAACAACCCTGCTAAACCTTTAGGTAAAGATGCGCAAACAAAGTCGGAGCGGGATTACAAATTCCACTCTGCCGGAATTATAATAAACCATCTCTGCAATCGTAAATCGTCGATCTAAAAGTAAATCTTTTCAGGGGTGAGCTACAAAGTAGTATTCTTTTCCTGTATGGAAATACTCACAAAATCTTTCCAATGTAAGATGGGAATGATTGTGCAGAAAGCCTTTCAGTGTTGATATCTGTAATCCGAAATCACTGATGATCAGCGAGAAGAATGCTTCTGGTTGCGTATCATAATAATCTGCTGCCCCAAGACCAAATTCAAAAATGATGATGGGTTTACAACGTTTGATGGTCGTTGTTCCACCCTTTAGAACTTGAAATTCAGCGCCTTCAACATCAATTTTAATAAATTTGATCGTTTCATCAGCCGGAATGACATTATCAAGCAGATCAGTCTGAACTGTCAATTCATTGATGTGAACATCAGAGGAGGCATACTTCCTGCGTTTAATGCCACTATAAGCAGGAGCATCGACAACATACTGAAAAGAAGTTTCTCCCTTTTTATCAAATAAGGCGATGGAATAAACAGAGATATTATCTGACCTGTATTTTTCTTTCAGGTAATCATACAGATGGGGTAATGGTTCGAATGCAAAGTGATGACCTTTCGGTGATCGCTTCATGATCGCGTCAAGGATTTCCCCTTTATGACAGCCGATATCAATACAATTCCAATCCTTTTTCAGGATCTTATCAAGGATCTCCAGTGTGTACCTGTCATACCTCAGATTCCTGGTAATAGGCAGATGTAACCCCACAAGCAAGCTTTTGAAAGCTTGTTTTAATGACATTCGACCGATTTTTTCAATTGAATTAACGTTGTGAAAATACAAAAAAGATCATTCCTGTAATTGTAAAAAATTGACTATTTTTGCACTCCTTTTCAAATGTATTATCAATTAACATATTATGGCTACAACAGCGGATATCCGAAATGGTTTGGTAATTGAATATAATGGTGATCTTTTTTCAATTGTAGAGTTTCAGCATGTAAAACCGGGCAAGGGACCGGCATTTATCAGAACCAAACTTAAAAACCTGAAAAGTGGTCGGGTGATCTCCAATACTTTCGATTCCGGTGTTAAGCTTGATGTTGCAAGGGTTGAAAGAAGAAAATATCAGTTCTTGTACAAGGACGATTCCGGATATCATTTTATGAATACTGAAACATTTGATCAAACTTTTATCCAGGCAGATCTGATCAATGCCCCCACATTTCTGAAGGAGGGTCACGAGGTTGAAATACTTTTTGATGCTGATACCGAGACTCCGCTGACCTGTGAATTGCCTACCTATGTGGAACTGAAACTAACATATACAGAACCAGGTTTGAAAGGAAATACGGCTACTAATGCCATGAAAAATGCCATTCTGGAAACCGGGGCAACTGTCAGGGTCCCTCTATTTATAGAAATCGGGGATACCATTCGCGTTGATACAAGAACCGGTGATTATTCAGAAAGAGTAAAGGCCTGATATTGCTTCATTCATATGAAACTCAACCCACCCCTGACCCTTAAAGAAACTGCCGGGTTTTTACACGCACGTTATCTCGGCGAACCTGATTTCCCTGTTACAGGAATAAATGAGATTCACATGGTTGAGCCGGGCGATCTGACTTTTGTCGACCATCCAAAATATTACAGTAAAGCGCTTTCCTCAAAAGCAACCACGATCATTATCAACAAAGAGGTTGATCCGCCTGCAGGAAAAAACCTCATCATATCTGAGAAACCGTTTGATGATTATATTTTTCTGGTTACAAAATTCCGGCCTTTTGAGAAGGCCACATCCATGGTCAGTCCTTCTGCTACCATCGGCGAAGGGACAATAATTCAACCCGGAGCATTTATCGGAAATCATGTCAAGATTGGCACAAATTGCATCATCCATGCAAACGCCAGTATTTACGATCATAGTGTAATCGGAAACAATGTTATCATTCATTCAGGTAGTGTTATTGGCTCTGATGCCTACTATTTTCAACGTAGGCCGGAAGGTTATAAAAAACTGGAATCATGTGGAAGAGCTATTATCGGCGATAATGTTGAAATTGGCGCTGTTACAACAATCGACAAAGGGGTTTCGGGTGATACCATTATTTCTCAGGGTACAAAAATGGATAATCATGTCCAGGTCGGACATGATACATTTATCGGCCAGAATTGTCTGATTGGTGCATATTGCGCTATTGCAGGTGTGACAAGGATAGAGGATGATGTAATCTTATGGGCGGGGGTGCTTGTAAACAAAGATATTGTGATCGGGGCAAAAGCCGTGGTCCTTGCTGGAGCCGGAACTGACAGGTCCCTCGAAGGAGGTAAAACCTATTGGGGTATTCCTGCCATTGAAGCCCGAAAAAAATGGCGCGAGGTTGCTGCTTTAAAAATTCTGCCTGATTTACTTCAGAAACTGAGATAGTTTCAACCCTTATTGTTTTCCCGTCACCCCGGTTTCCTGATTTTCTGCGGATTGGCCGTTTGTGAAATACAGATCCATCGCCACAAGAATTGCAATAAAACCCCAGAAAGGAACTGAAGCTTTATCACTGTCGAGGAAATTATTCATGGTCCCGTGAAAGAAATAGGTGATAAGACCTAACATAACCGACAAACTGATCACTTTTATTTCCCTTGTTTGTGCTTTCCGGTACACACGAAAACCCGTCACCACCGTACAGATCAGGATGATAATGACAAAGATGGCACCGATAAACCCTGATTCTGCTAATGGCCCGATATACTCGCTGTGCGCATTTCCACGATCACCAAAATCAGTACTGATCTTCGTTTTCTCCATCGAACGCTGATAGGGACCATATTCAAACTGATAGGTTCCTGGGCCGAAGCCGAATACAGGCCGTTCATTGAACATACGGAAAGCCGATTGCCACCTGTTTATCCGTTCAAGGTTGGATGCATCGGTGGAAATATTTGAGATGGATTGAACATGCTCAATAAAGTTTGCCGAAGTGCCTTGCTTGTTCCTTTCAAGTTTATCCCATATTTCACCCTGAAACAGATAGAAAATACCTCCCAGAATGAAAAGTGTAATGACTATCCATTTGAACTTGATTTTTAGTAAGACAATCAAGTAAACGAAGAATGCAAAAGCCAAGCTGACCCAGGCCGCCCTGCTGAATGACAGAATAAGTGCTAACACGAGCATCATCAGAACAACAAGACAAAATACGCGGACAAACCTTGAATAGATCCTGCTGAATGTAAAACCGACGAATACCGGGATAAACAGGGTCAATATTGCACCATATGCAGTATGGTCATTATAAAAAGGATACATGACCCAATGCCCGGCCTGCTCATCAAACCCCCACAGATAGTGATTATAGGTGGTATAAACAATTACACCAATCAATGGAATCGTATATAGCCAAAGAAAGCTCTTGATATTATTGACCTTTCTGAAAAGGTAAATAGCCAGAAAATAAAATGGTATTACAAACCAGAGTCGAGCCAGCAGAAACTTGAGCGAAACAATTGGCAACTGACTGGTAAGACTGGTAATAAGAAGCCATAACAATTGAAGTATGATGATGATGGTAAGCGGATGTTTTAACATTGTCCTGTCGAAGGTTTTTTCATAAATCAGTTTGAGGACAAATAACACAAGAACACCGAACATCAAAGGTTCCGTCGGAACCGATATCCCAAACCCAAACTCCAGGTCCGTCAGGTTTATGGCTAATGGTGTAAAAAAAGCAATCAGCAACAGAATAATATCAAGCCTGAAAATATAGAGATATAAAAGAACAATCCCGACCGGAATTAGCATCCCATAGTATAATTCTCTTCTTACCAGGTATGTATTCAACACGATATATAAAATAGAAAGTGTATATACCACCCATATTTTGGATCGCTCAAAAAGTTCTTTTCGTGCCTGGTTCATCACAAAAAAGGAGAATATTAAATTTGCTGCTTTTTAAACTTCCGGTCCTCGATGAACCCGATCACCATAATCGCAATAAACATAGCGGCAATCGTGGAAACCAAAATGATGATCCATCGAACAGGATATGATTTTTTATCAGCAGGAAATGGCTTGTTCAGGAGGTTCACATAGGTATATTGCCGTTGGTAGTTCTGAATAGCCCGGTCAAAATCAAGTTTATATTGGCTGTATGTTCCTGCTTCACT
Source organism: Bacteroidota bacterium (assembly GCA_026391355.1). Taxonomy (GTDB): domain Bacteria; phylum Bacteroidota; class Bacteroidia; order Bacteroidales; family FEN-979; genus CAIYUC01. Next base: position 61,323 of record JAPLDH010000078.1, read on the forward strand.
TTTCATTAGTTCACCAAGCAGCATCATTTCCCCTCCGTTTTCTTCCAGACTTTTCTTCAGTCTTTCTGCTTCTTTTTTGTTATACATAGAACTACTTCCAAGATAAGCCTTCATGACCTCTTTTGTCTGGTTGGGAAAATCGAGAACGCCATATTTCGTACCCAGTTCTTCAGCACGCGCTTTCAGGGAATCGAGGTCCTTCCTCTTCAACTCCGTCACTTGTCTGAAATTTTCCACTACCTCCTGGAACTTCTCCTTGTGAAGATTTCTGACTTTCATGTTGTAACAGTCAATCATTGTATTCGCCATGTCGCTTGCAACAATCGGATCCTGGTCGTACACTTCAAGCACAACGGCTTCATAAGGAGTCTTGTTGATTTTAACCCTGTTGCCCCATTCCCATAACATTGTACTTAAGAAATATTTGTAATAGAGATCAATTCCATAATGCTGGGCAAGGTTGAATTTTTTAATCACCGTGTCGCGGATATCCTTCGACTGAAATATCTGGATCATTTGCTCCGTTTCATTTTCCGTAGCATACGGTGAAACATTCGAGGGATACATGATGGCAAAAGATTTAAATAGCGGAGTGATGAAGATAGGACCTGAAAAAAAAGCCGAAAGTAAAATAGCAACCACCGCGATAATAGCAAGATGATATTTCCATCTGACCAATATATTGATGATCCTTTTGCTGCTGAAATATTCTTCCATATTGCTTAATTTTATCTTAACAAATTTTATTTTCTCAACGATTATTAACCGACATTGAATTTTTTGTGCTTATTGTAGGCAGAGATCTTTTCCATAATGATCAGAACCATGATAGCCAGGAATAGTGCCGAAAAAGTTGAAACAAGAACAATAAGCCATCGTACCGGATAAGATTTCTCCTCCGCTTTATAGGCATCATTAACAACGAATTTCTGTGGAAGGTTTTCTTCTGCATCAACTTTTGCCTGTTTATATTTGGTCTGCAGCAGGGTGAGCTGTTCTGTCTTGAATTTCAATGCATCCTGAAGGGTAAGGTAGATCCCTCCATACATCCCAAGAATGTCAAGCTTTTTTTGCAATGCCTTGATTGCCGCCGGTTTGTTGTTCATTATTGCAATCGCCATTTGCTGGTTGTAAGCCTGCGATTGGTATTCAACATCATTTACACCAAGTTTTCCAATGTTGATCAGGCTGTCGGTAATCTTCTCAACCTCTGCTTTCAGGCTGTTATACTCCCCTTCAACAATCTTGTATCCTGTTACTGCACGCTGATGCTGCATTTGGTTCTTTGTCGAATCAAGAAGTTCCCCGATTTTATTTGCAATATCGGCAGCCATCTGCGGGTCTTTATCATAAACCGAGATCTTGACAGCCATGTATTCCGTTCTGTTAAACTTAATGTTTCTTTCATACTCCTGATAAAGCACAGAGTTCTTGTAGCGATAACCGGTATCTATCTCATAATGTGCCATCAGGTTAAACTTCTGGATGATCCTGTCCCTGATCTTGTTGGAGTTAAGTATCTGCAATAATTGCTCAGCCTGTTCATCTTCACCGAAAGCCATAAGATCCTGTCCTTTTGTCGATTGCTCAGACATTAACGCTTTTGACACTGAATTGGTGGCAGCAGGAAACAGAATGACGATACTTTTAAACTTTGGAGTGATGAACCAGGAACAGGAAAAAAACCATGATCCAAAAAGTGCGATAAGACACACAATCAATAATGGCTTACGCCACTTATAGATAAATACTATAAGCCCGGAAGAATCAAATTCCTCACTCCTTTTCGTATTATTAATCATAAAGGGCCAATTACATTTTTTGCCAAAGGTATATAAATTTCATTAAAATCCAAATGAAACCGCACGAAGAACAGGGTTATTGATCATTCCGGAGGATTCGTAACAGGGATTTGATATTCAGTAGCTTCAGAACAGCCGCAAGTAAAAAGGAAAGGATGATTGCCAGAATAAAATTGATTTTCCAGGAAAACCCGCCAAATGTACTTGTGAGGTGAATGGGAACCTGCTTTGAAACAAAATTAAGAAAAACGACCCCTATTATAAAAAATGCAAGGGTTAACAGGTATTTGTAGTTGATCCTGAATTTAAAAACACGCTGTACGATGATAATCTGTACAATGGCTGTAAAAAATTGGGTTACCAGACTTGCATAGGCTGACCCTTCAGCATACATTCTTGGAATAAGGAAAAGGTTTATGCAAAAATTTATCAGGAGACTGCAGAGGGAAATGATGTTCAATTCCTTCAGATTGCCATTGGCCGTCAATAAAGTACCGAAAATATAAGTGGTTGAAACTGCTATAAATCCTCCCATCAGAACTTTGAAAACATTGGATGCTTCAGTAATATGAACCTTATAAAGAAGATCCATTAGTTCATAACTGTAAAAAATACAGCCAATTGAAACAATGAGTGCAATGGTGATAAGGATTGTAAAGGCAAGCTTCAGCATGTATTCAATTGATTGCCTGTTTTTCAACATGCGTGAAAAAATCGGCACAAGCAATACTGCGAAAAGATATCCGATCATATTGGCAGCATCAAGCAAACGGAAACTCTTTGCATAAATTCCTACCTGCTTGTTCCCGATCGTATCCGGAAGAAGTTTCTCCAGCATAATTGGGTCCAGGCGGTTGTAAAATGACATCAGTAATACAAGAAGTGCGAAAGGATAACTTTGCTTTATAATCATCAGGAAAAAAGCGTAGTTCCAGGTAAGTTTCCGAAACTGTGCCTTCTTTAGTACGATAAAAAATGCAATGAAAGCTGTCAACAGATATGCGATGGTTTGGGAATATACAAACCATTCTATCCTGAAGGGCGTCTTGGTAACGTGACCAAAAAGGAGAACACCGCAGAAAAGGATCATCAGGAAACGATCAAGAATCGATAAAAAGCTGTCTGTTTTGAAAGAAAAAATCCCTGAAATATTTGATCTGAGATAAAGAATAAATGAAACAAGTATCTGGTTGAAAGCGAGTATGCCCAATAGTTTTAATTGTGCAGCATTGTAATTCATGATGAAGGCAATGATGAATGTAATGACAATATATACTGCTGCCAGCATGATCTTCATCACGAGAATCCCTGAGAAATGTTTATTCAGGAGATGGCTGTTTTGGGCAATATTCCGGTTGTTAAAATTTGTAATCCCCAGATCGAGGATGATCTGAAAAAGAAATGAAAAATTAAAGATAACGAAATAGAACCCATAATCTACTTCGCCTACAATATTCTGAACATTCCGGTCAATCCCGAATATAAATACCGGTTTGATCAGCAGATTCAGTAAGAGTATTAGCCCTAAATTTGTAAGGAATTTACGCTGCATAAATAATATTAAAAGCTTACGGGATCAGAAACTTTTCACGAAAACCTTAAAAAATATTCGGATATTTGCTACAAAGTTATAATTTATATTTTTGGAAATACTTATAAATTCGACCGGTTCGGATTTTAACACTTGCATTCAACTTTACCTTTTGAGATGAACATTGCTGTCAACACAAGGTTACTGATCAAGGATAAGCTTGAAGGCATCGGATGGTTTACATTTGAGTCCCTTAAAAGAATTACGACCCAGCATCCCGAGCATCATTTCTATTTCATTTTTGACCGCCCATATGCGAATGAGTTCATTTTCTCTGACAACATCACCCCGATCGTTCTCTACCCTCAGGCACGCCATCCATTGTTGTTCTATTTATGGTTTGAATACAGCCTGGCATCATTACTAAAAAAACTAAAGGTTGATTTATTCCTTTCTCCCGACGGATACTTATCACTGAAAACCGACGTAAAGTCGCTCGCAGTTATCCATGATCTTAATTTTGAACATTATCCACAGGATCTTCCATTCCTGATACGGTGGTATTATCAGTATTATTTCCCGAAATTCGCCAGAAAATCACACAGGATTGCAACGGTGTCCGAGTTTTCAAAACTGGATATCATGAATCTTTACCATATCCCTGCCAACAGGATCGATGTCGTTTACGATGGGGCAAATGAAGCTTATGTACCCCTCACAGATGACCTCATCCAGACAGTCAGAAATAAGTACTCCAAGGGTTCACCCTATTTCATCTTTATCGGATTAATTCATCCGAGAAAAAACCTTGCCAACCTTTTCCGGGCTTTCGATCTTTATAAGAAAAAAGCTGACGGAAACGTCAGGTTAATGGTGGTTGGAGCAAAAAAATGGTGGACAGGGGAGATCAATGCTGCATTTCGCGGGATGGAATTTGCCAATGATGTAATTTTTACCGGCCGTTTGAATTCAGATGAGCTTCGTTTGGTATTGGGGGCTTCTCTTGCACTAACGTATGTTTCCTATTTCGAGGGATTTGGGATTCCCATCGTAGAAGCCTTCCGGACGCACACACCGGTGATTACCTCAAATGTGACCTCGATGCCGGAAGTACTTGGTGATGCCGGACTTCTTGTTGACCCGTTGAAGCCGGCTTCAATTGCAGAAGCTATGCTGCAAATATCACAAGATGAGAATCTGCGAAAAGATCTCATAAAAAGGGGTGAAATCCGGAAAGAGCTTTTTACCTGGCAAAAAACTGCCGACAGGCTCTGGGCATCTATCGATAAGGCTATTTATGATAAATAATCTGTAACATGAATGTTCTTCTACTCGGATCTGGCGGACGTGAACATGCCATCAGCCTGAAATTATCACAAAGTCCGCTCCTCGAAAAACTTTATATCGCCCCCGGCAATGCAGGAACCACAGCAACAGGAATAAATGTGCCCATCCAGGTCACTGACTTTCCGGCCATCCGTGAATTCGTGCTAAGAAATCAGATCGGGATGATTGTGGTTGGGCCGGAAGATCCGCTCGTAAAAGGGATACATGATTATTTCCTCAGGGATCCTGACCTTGCCATGATACCTGTGATTGGTCCGGTAAAAGCAGGTGCAATGCTCGAGGGATCAAAGGAGTTTGCAAAGAATTTTATGCAACGGCATGGCATTCCAACCGCTTCCTGCAAAATCTTCAGTAAGGAAAATCTTGAGGAAGGCGACATGTTCTTCAGGAAGGGTCATCCGCCTTTTGTTTTGAAGGCCGATGGACTTGCTGCAGGTAAAGGAGTAGTGATCTGTCCAACCGTCGAGGATGCAATCCGTGAACTGAAGGAAATGATCACTGATGAGAAATTCGGCACCGCTTCAAAGCATGTAGTGGTTGAGGATTTTTTAAAAGGCATCGAATTATCTGTCTTTATTCTCACTGATGGGGATTCATATAAGATATTTCCTGAAGCCAAAGATTACAAAAAAATTGGTGAAGGTGATACCGGTCCGAATACCGGAGGAATGGGATCTGTCTCCCCAGTCCCGTTTATGAATCACACTTTGAAGGATAAAATCGAGAAAAGGATCATCCGGCCTACTATCCTGGGACTGAAATCAGAGAATATTGACTATAAAGGGTTTATCTATTTCGGATTGATGAATGTGGATGATGAACCCTTTGTCATTGAATACAATTGCCGGTTGGGTGATCCCGAAACAGAAGCCGTTCTTCCGCGCCTTTGCAATGATCTCCTTGAACTCTTCATAGCCGTGGGTAACAAAACACTTGACAAATGCACGATTACCACAGACCCGCGTCATACGGTTACCGTAATGCTCGTTTCCGGCGGATATCCCGGAGTATATAAAAAGGGATTTGAAATTACCGGAGAAAAAGGAGTATCCGAAAGCCTGGTCTTCCATGCAGGAACAGTTACAGATCAGAACGGGGTGGTCAGGACAAGTGGTGGAAGGGTAATGGCCATCACATCATTTGGGAATACCTTCGGGGAAGCGCTTGAGAGATCTTATGAAAACGCAGAAAAGATACATTTTGAGAACAAATATTTCAGAAAAGATATCGGCTTTGATGTAAAATAGTACAAACAAAACCATGTTCCTTAAGTTCTTCAGATCCAGTTTTGCAGCGCAATATATTATGATTGCACTAACCGGATTGATTCTTTGGGGTCATACCTTGATTTCTCCTGTCAGAATGCCGGTTCCCTCAGGCCCGGTTCCATTCTATATCCTTCTTTTTCAACTTCTTTCTGACTTTCCACACATTGCTTCCCTGCTTGGTTTTCTCCTGGTTCTGGGTACTGCTTTTTTCCTTAATTTTCTCTTTACACAACAGGAGATTGCACTGAAAAACTCATCCCTGGTTGCATTCCTTTTCCTGGTGTTTGTAAGTTATTTCCCTTTCCTTTTAACGCTGCAACCCATAAACATCAGCATTTTTATCCTTTTATGGATACTCTACCAGCTTTTTAAAACATACAACAGGGAGGAATCCCTGGAATTGTATTTTGCTGCCGGTTTTTTCGTAAGTATTGGTTCATTCTTCTACTTCCCATTCATTCTTTTTTACCTGTTTATCCTTGTTTCCTTTATTGTATTCCGCTCAACAATCTGGAGAGAATGGTTAAGTTCATTGATCGGCCTGTTTACACCCTATATTTTCCTGATAACATATTACTATGTGGCAAATAAACTCCCTCCGGAAATCAAGGAATATGGTCATTCAATCAGCATCAGCAACCCTTTCCACATGGTGAATACACCAACGGTTTTTCTCATATTCTCTGCCCTGATCATCCTGGGTCTGATCATCGGTTTTTTTTACAATATGTCGCACCTGACAGAAAAAACAATTGAAAACAGGAAAAAGAATATTCTTTTATACTGGTCAGCGCTTTTTATCGTGATCTCTTCGTTTTTTTCAAAGTCATTACTGAATTACCATTTGCAGTTCCTTGCTCCCATTGTTGCGGCGTTCCTCTCTTATTATCTCCTTCACCGGAAAAAAATATTCTGGGTGGAACTGATATATTCCCTTTTCCTCCTTGCAGTGATCTTAAATAATCTCATCTTTGGATAATCCAGGAACCAACAGCATTAACTTATGCTGAAAAGTTATTTTGATATTGCCCTCGTTGAAGCAGGTTGTGATGAAGCCGGCCGTGGATGTCTAGCAGGTCCTGTGTTTGCAGCAGCAGTGATCCTTCCAAAAAACTTTCAGAACGACGCGTTGAGGGATTCCAAAAAGCTCTCTCTCCGGCAACGCCTTTCATTACGACCGCTCATTGAAAAGCAGGCGTTGGCCTGGGCTGTTGCGAGTGTTGAACCTGATGAAATTGACAGTATCAATATTCTGAATGCTTCATTCCTTGCTATGCACAAAGCCATCAACAGTTTAAAAACAATCCCGCAACTTTTACTGATCGACGGAAATCGTTTCCGCCCTTATAAAAATATTCCTCACATCTGCATCATTAAAGGAGATGATAAATACCTCTCAATTGCTGCGGCATCTGTTCTTGCAAAAACAAACCGGGATGATTACATGATAAGGATTCATTCTGAATTTCCACAATATAATTGGTCAGGGAACAAAGGATATGGTACCCTGGTTCATCGGGAAGCAATTGCACGTTATGGCATGACCCTGTATCACAGGAAAAGTTTTAAATGGTCTGTACAATTGAAATTACCTTTTAATTAACAACACTTTGTTAGCTTTATTTGTTCCTCCAACAAGGAAGCATTGCCAGTTTCACACTATTTTTAGACTCCTCTTTTTTATTCATTCCTGTTTAAGATGAGATTCTTTAAAGTATCATTACTGTTAACGTTGTCAATACTTGTTTTAGGTGGAATTACATACATCGGCTACCTCCTTTACCAGCAACTGAACAAGCCATCCGAATCACCGGTTAAAGCAATTTCAGAAAATACCGTCCTGGTGATAAATGTTCATAAACCGGCCGGCCTTATGCAGGAACTGCAACAATCAAACCTGATATGGAAAGATGTAATGGCTTTCCCTTTTATGCAGCCTTTCCGGTCGGAACTTTCTTTTCTTGATTCAGCAATTCGGAAAAACGAAAAGATTGCCGGCATTTTCAGGAATTATCCCCTTTGGCTGGCTGTATCATTAAGGGGGAGAACATCTTTTGAGTTATTGATCCTGACTTCAGTCCCTGGCAAAGAACCTGAATCCGTGATTAATGATTTCTTCAGGCAAACTTATAAGAACAGAATAACCATCCTTACAAGCCCTTATGCTTCTGTTAGCCTTGAAGAAGTGATAGTGAAAGGATATCCTGACCCCTTTTATTTTGCAGTCAGCAAAGGAGTGTTTATGGGTAGTTTTCATTCCGACCTTGTTAAAAAAGCAATCGACCGGCTTTCCCTGAATATTTCATCTATTACAGGAACCGGTTTCAAGAAGGTTGAATCGATAATCGGTAAAAAAGTCGATGCAAACATCTATATCAATTACCGGTACCTGTCATTCTACCTTTCGCGGTTTTTTAACGAAAATATGAATACCAACCTGGTCAAACTTTCACTTTTTGCCGATTGGAGTGGTCTGGATATGATCATCAAGCGTGACGAACTGCTCGTAAACGGTTATTCAACATGTGGTGATACAACAACCCGGTTTCTTCCACTTTTCCAGGATCAAATCCCACAAAAAATTGAGATTTCACGAGTTATCCCCGATGATGCCAGCTCTTTTGTATTTTTTGGCTTGAATGATTTTAAAAAATTCTATTCCAAATTTCAAGTGTATCAACCCGAACAGGCCATGATTCGCGATAATTTCACTATTTCGGGTGAAACTCCACGGCTGGGTGACATTCCTTCCTGTGAATATTTCCTTCCATGGGTAGGTAATGAAATAGCCTTGATTAATACTGAAAACCCCGCCAGGGATGAAGAGGAATCCTCCTATGCCATCCTTAAGGTGAGCGACAAGCATCTGGCCGACAGCCTCTTGTATGAGTTGTCGAAAATCACCGGTAAAAAACACGAAGTGCAGGTTTATAAAGATGTTCCAATTAACACACTGAATATCCGTAATATCATTCCCCATACCCTGGGGAGCTTCCTGGAAAAGGTCACAGGGTCCACCTATAGCTTTCTTGATGATTACATCATCTTCAGTAATGATCCAGCTTCCCTCAAACGGTTAATCGATCGCGTTCATGCGGGTAAAACACTGGAAACCAATAAGTCCTTTCACGATTTCAATGAAAACATGGCTGAAAAGGCAAATATCTATTTCTATGTCAACGCTCAACGATCACTGAAGAAAATCAAATCACTATTCAGGGAAAATATTTCCACTTCCCTGAATGCAATGATCGATACGCTCCGGAAGTTTGAATCCATGGGGGTTCAGTTGAGTAACAGAAATGGGATATTCTTTACCAGTTTCTACTTGCGTTATAATCCGCTGCTGACCCGTGAAGGCCCTCTTCAATGGCAGGCGACCCTGGATACAGGCATGCTTGGAATGCCCACCATTGTCTATCCTGTAACAAAGGGCGAACCTGCTGTTCTCACAACGGACCTTGCAAATAATTTACTCCTGTTTGATAATTCAGGAGAGATCCGCTGGAATTTACAACTCCCCGGAAAACCTCTTGGAAAAATTCATGAGATCTATCTGAAAAACAGCGATTCTGCTTTGTATCTGTTTAATACCGAATATTTTATTTGCCTTATCAATGGAAATGGTCAGTTCTTGAAAGGTTATCCCCTGCAACTACCGGCGAAATCTACCAATCCCCTCACAGTTTATTCATTTCAGGGCACAAAGGATTACCGTCTGCTGGTTGCACTCACTGATAATAAACTGCACTCTTTCAACCTTGCCGGTCATCAGGATGATGGCTGGAAAACACATCTGCTGAATGAGGAAATCACCAGAGAAACTCAGCAACTGATAGTGAATCACAAGCAGTTTTTCTTTATCCAGGGAAAAGACGGACAATTGATAATCACCGACCAGAAAGGCAACCAACGCATTAAACTTCCCAGAAATTTCCGGGTATCTGCAAATGCCCGGTTTTACCTGAACAAGACAAATAAAAAGGGTCTCTTTATTACCACTGATAATTCGGGTAAAGTAATTTATATCCAGGAAAACGGGACAATCACAGATGCTTCATTTGCTCCCCTCGGTCCCAATCATACATTTATTTATGAGGACATTAACAACGACGGAACTTATGAATTCATCTTTTTTGACAAGAATACCCTCTATTATTATAACCGGTTCTATAAGTTGCGTTACATCTATTCATTCAGAAGGGATATCTCCACACCTCCTTTCCTGATAAAGTTGCCTGATGGAAAGAAATTTATCGCTTTTCTGTCCGAGGTTTCCAACGAGATCTTCCTATTCGGGAACAAGGGATTGATCCCGACAGATCCGGGAATCCATGGAAATACTCCATTTGATATAGATTATGTGACTGACAGAAAAAACCTGGAATTGGTGATCGGCTCGGGGAAATACCTGAGGGATTATAGATTATCGAAGGAGTAGCTTCTTACCTGGTTTTACCGCCTGACCGGTTTTTATTTTATTCATCCTATAAAGCATCTTCAATTGGATCCCATGCTTCTGGGCAATGGTGTACATGGTTTCTCCACGCTTAACCGTATGAAATGATGCTGCTCCTTTCCTTCGCTTTCCCTCAATATAAATTACCTGTCCGGGTACTACGGATGCCCCTTTTTTCAGGTCATTAAAGGTATCAAACTGGCGTGCACCTGAACCGAATTCCCTGGCCAGGCTCTCCATATTATCCCCTTTCTGTGCAATGATATATTTCACGCCATTATTCACCAGTATTTTCCGGTAACCCGGACCTTCCATAACGACTTCCACCTGCTCTGCTTTACTCGTCAGAACTGGAGTTTCAGGAGAGACCCGTGCAGAATCAGGACAGTTAAGCGACAACTCAGCCAGGTCATAAACACATAATGAATATTTCTCAATGGTCTTGATCAATTGATCGGAATAGGTGGGATTGGTTGCATAACCGGAACGTTTCAAGCCATTGGCCCACCCTTTATAATCACAGATATCGAGGTCAAATAACGGCTTGTAGCGGTCCCTCTGGGTCAGAAAGAATGAGTGGTCACGAAATGATTCTTCTGCATGATCATATTTACGAAAACATTCGTTCCTTGTTTCATCATCCTTGATAAATGTTATACCCTGCCACTCTTTATGACACTTTATCCCGAAATGATTGTTGGCTTCTGTGGCAAGCGGGCTGATTCCTGCATTGGATTCAAGGATTCCCTGGGCCAGGGTAATACTGGCAGGAATACGGTATATCATCATCTCTTGTATGGCAATGTCTTTGTATTTTTCAATATATTTTCTTACCGATTCATCAAAAGCCTGGTTCTGGGAAAATAAAAGTAATGGGTAACCCAGGATAATCAGTAAAAAAGAAAACTTTTTATTCATTTTTAATTTCAAGATTTCTGACCAATTCCTTAAACCACTTTCCACGGAATTCAAAATTGATGAATTCATTATAACTGGCTGCTGCCGGTGACAATAAACAAACGTCCCCCACCCTCGTATATTTTATCGCTATCTCGACAAACTCATCAAACCTGTTGATCATGAATAAATTTTTTGATTGCAGATCAAATCTCTCCAATTCCTCTTTTATCCTTTTTCCGGCATCCCCGGTAAATATAAAATTCCTGATGGAGGAGGAGTGCAGGAATTGTGCAAGACGGGAATAATCAATACCCCTGTCGAAACCGCCCAGGATCAGGGTATCCACATTCTGCAACGATTTCACCGCCTCAATGGTGGCTTCGGGAATCGTGGCGATCGAATCATTATAAAAATCTATTCCATTGTAACTCCCTGCAAATTCGATCCGATGCTCCAATCCTTTAAAGGTAGTGATCCCATCAACGATGATATCATCAGGCACTTCAAGTATCTTGCAAACATTGATCGCCGCCATAATGTTCCTGATGTTGTGATCCCCTTTCAGTTTTCTTTTCCAATCAAGGTCATACAATGGGATTACTTGCAGATTCAGGGCAACCATAATATGATGATCCCGGATAAAACATCCGTCACTCATCTCCTTTACCATCGAAAACATGCGGTAAAGTCTATGAAGGTTCATCTCCTTCAGGTTCCCGGCCACCAGGGGATCATCCGCGTTGTAAACAAAATAATCGGTTTCATCCTGGTATTTTGTGATATTCATCTTGGCCATCTGGTAGTCTCTATAAGAAGGATATGCATCGAGATGCTCCTGGTAAAGGTTAAGCAACACGGCAATATGTGGCGCTTCAACAAGGTATTCGAGTTGATGAGAAGATAGTTCATAAATGATCCTGGTAGAAGGCCGGATCTCATCCAGGAAATTGAAAGCAGGTCGCCCGATATTGCCAAGCAGGATTACATCTTCAGATGCAGATTTCAGAATATGGTTCAATAAACTTACTGTAGTACTCTTGCCCTTGGTGCCTGTAACACCTATTACCTGCCTTGAATACACCTGTAAAAACAGATCCGTTTGTGAGGTGATAGTGGCATGTGAAATCAAAATTTTTGAGGCATATAGTGAGATTCCAGGCGACTTTATGATGAGATCAAACGCATCCAGATTATCTGCATACCCGCCTCCGAGTTGAAAATGAATACAATTATCTGTTGCCACCAATGGATGCTTTCTCACTGTTTCATCCCTGTCGCATATGGTCATTTCCTGGGAAGGCAGTACTTTCCGGATCAGGTTAATGGTGGCCTGTCCCTCACGTCCGAAGCCAAGCAAAGCAACTTTTTTCCCGGCCAGTTTCTCACGGATCAATTCATGCATAAAGATGGCTTTTAAGGATCTTTTCAAACGAAGCGGGGAGGAAATGATTATTGTTGAACCCTGCTAAATGTTCTGCAAAAGATGGATTTGTGTCTGCATGAATAACCTGGAAATTTTTGTAATAGTCAAGGAGTACCGGAAGCTCAGTGCCTGTATATTTTCTAAGGGTTTCGCGGAGGGCGGCATTGATCTCATCTATGGTCCCGATGCAATCAAACGGTTTTGTTGCGGAAACGCCAATGAGTTCCATGAACTCCGGTAAAAGCCCTGATTTGGTAAACAGGTTCGAACCGAATATTTTTTCAAGCAAGTGCTGCTCAATAAATGGCGATAAAATGATATAGGTAAAAAGGCATTTTGAACATTTCCCGCACCACTCATCCGTTTTGCTTCCTGCATTGCAACTCCTGAACACAGGAAAATAGGCAGGAAATCCTGAGAAGAGCGATGCAATCTGCAGTTCATTTACCGGTCGCAGAAAGCTGAAATATTCTATATCATGGGTAATAAATTTTGTGAGATACTCCCTGAAATCCTTTTCAAATTCAACGGATTTTGAATACTGGTGATTGATGTTTGTTCCGGGTATGGTAGCTTCATTTGCACTCGACTCATTAGAAAGCACAACATACTTTTTGCCTGACAAAATTGCAGACAGCACGGCAATAAATGCCAATAACGCGGAAAACGGGGTATGGCCGTTCAGAAAACCTTTTTTATTCAAATCCAGAAGTACCGGATCAATCGTGCGGTGTGCTTCAATGATCCGTTCTTTCTCAAAACCTCCTATATGAGACGTTTCCAGGGTAGCTTTCCGCGGATTCAGGATAAACGGCCGGCCTCCCTTCAGATTCCTCAGAAGTTCCAGGGTAACCACGGAATCCTTCCCCCCTCCCACCGGGATAAGGCATTCCTCCCTGACCGGAATCTGAAAAGGGTGAAGTTCTTTTCCCTGTTCTGATTTAATTTCAAGAAATTCATTCAACTCCGCAGTGATCTCATTCAGGTATCTGAATTCACCCAATCCATTATAATACAATTTCTTCCACCAACTTTTCTGCGCTTCTGTTAATATGTAGTTCCTGATAATGATCGTGGGAGAACAGGTACATTTCCAGTAGCTTACCAACTCTGCCATCCCAATGTTAAACAGAATGTTCTCAAGAATCTCACCTGGAATTTCATGGAAATGAACTCCGGGTTTTTGCGGAATTGTTAATGTCGGACTGAAACGGAATTTATCTGCCAGATTAAACCGGTATTCTGCATGTAAAGATGAGGAACAGATTGTGAATTCAAATCCTTCATAGGTGAAGAACGGATATCCGGCGCGTAATTCCTGAAAATTATCCTGGTTATTTGCTTTCAGCATGAATTGGTATTACTTTTGCGAATGGCACAGGCAAAATTACTAAATTGAGGATTCAAATGAATAACACAATAATAAAACCAAAACAGGGAATTATCCTGATCTCCGAACCCTCCCTGCGTGATTATTATTTCCGTCAGTCGGTTGTATTGCTTGCAGAGCATAACAAGGAAGGTTCCTTCGGCCTCATCATCAACAAACCCATTGAAACAAGGGTCAGTGATGTACTGAAGGACTTTCCTGATTTTGATGTTCCGGTTTTTCTCGGCGGGCCTGTTAAAACCGACAGTGTCTTTTATATCCATACCAAGGAGAATGTGGAAAACAGTCTGAAGATCATGGATGGATTATACTGGGGTGGAGATATTGAAACGATCAGAGAGATGATGAAACTTAACCTGATCACCGAAAATGAGATCCGGTTTTTTGTCGGCTACGCAGGATGGACCCCGAACCAGCTCGACCGTGAGATCAGCGAAAAATCCTGGGTACTCTCACATACAAGTGTTGATGAAGTGATCAATAACCACCCTGAACGACTGTGGCACGACTACCTTAAACACATGGGTAAGGAGTATGCCATCTGGGCCAATTTCCCATCCGACCCCTCATTTAATTAGTTGGCGAACTGGTGAGCTGGCGAGTTAGTTAAATCGGACTTCACATTTCGGAGTTCGGACTTCAGACTTCAGATTTTAGCCTTTGTTGGCTGGCGCGTGCCCCGTTGAGCGGAATTTGTAATTCCGCTCGCATAGTCTTGTGTCGTAAACTTTAGCAATCTGATTTTAACTTTAATCTAACAGTTTCCATTTGCTTTTTGCCGGATTAGTTCGTATTATTGTACTGATAAGTATAAATACTTGTATTTATTGATTATTTTTGTATATGTCCTTTTCTTTCTATAGCAAGGTAAATTACACTCTTTAATACCTTTTTCAAAATGATAAAAAAGTTATTATTGATCCTGGTTTTATCCGGGACATTCATTGCTGGTTGCCGCAAGGAATACAATTATTACTCAACTGTTATGAATAGTGAAAAGGATTCACTGGTCATGATAACCTATCCCCACGACAGCACAGTTGTTATTGATTCCGTTCAATTACATTTCAGGGTGGATAGCAGCCTTCATGTGATCAGAACAGAACTCTATACAGATTTCCAGTTTACCAGAGGATATGACAAGGTACCATCCGCGATCTGGTTCTCTGCTGCTGGCCTGGCAATCGGAACCTCTCATTATGTTTCTTTGAAAGTGAGGACATGGGATGGCAAAGAATATAACTCAAATGTTATTTTACTGCTTATCCATTATCTTTCAAAACCCATATTGAATCTGACTGTATCCGTAGCACAAAAATCAAGTGTAGGACTTGACTGGTATGATAATTCATGCAAAATTACCGGGTACCATATACTCAGAAAGGAGGGTGGCGGAGAATTTTTAACCATTGCGGATATCCCTGGTTCTATTACCTTTTATACGGATGCAACAATAGATACCACGAAGAGTTATACCTATGAAGTAGAGGGATATTATGAAACAGAAACTTCCCTGTCAAATCCAAAAGGAATTGCCTTTATTACTGATAAATATATTTTTTACACCTCTTTTACTTCGGGCAGTCAGCAGCCTGGTGATGGTAAAATTGTGCTGACTCCCGATGCCGGGAAAGCACTGATGACAAATTATTATAATGGCAATGTCTATATGGTGGATTTGGCAACCGGCCATCGAAATACTATCCCATGGTCATACGGAACATTAGGTCTGACAATGAGCCATAGCGGCAATATTTTTGCTGTAGGTGGAAGCGCATCAGAAAATTATGAAAAAGTTGAGATATGGGATCTTAATTCACTTTCCCTTATTCTTACCATTCCTGCAGGGGTTGCAACCTGGGAGCTTGCTTTTAACCAGACAGATGATCAACTTATGGTTGGAGGATCGCCAATCCGTCTTTTTACTATTCCGGGTGGAGATCTTGTAAAATCAGTGGGCGGTTCAGGAGCTTTTATCAGGGGAATGCAATATTCCAGAGATGGGACCAAACTGCTGACCGGGGGCAATAATGATACGGTTGATTTATGGGACATCCCTACTGCCACCCTGGTGAGATCTTACTCAGGAAATGGAGGTCATGTAGGGGCTGTTGCATTTAACCCTGATGAAACTCAGCTCATCACCGGGAGTTATGAGGATACTACTTTGATTATTTTTGATAAGATTTCAGGCGGTATCCTGAAGTCGATCCATGTTGGTCAGGATATCCATTCTATTCGTGTTAAAAGCAATGGTGAAATCATTGTGGGCTGTAACGGAGGGAAAGTTATAGTCCTTAGTCCGGATGGACAGATAATTCAAACTTATAATGGTTCGGGACTTTACTCCCTTGACTATAACGAGTCACATGATCTGATCGCTACTTATGGTGACGGTAATGTCACCTTGCTGAAAAAGATTGGCCATTGGGAGATTACAACAAAGTGACCGAGTGACCGAGTGACCAAGTGACCGAGTGACCAAGTGACCCCGGGAGAATTTACAGTAATTTCCCTTTGTATCCATCTTTTAATTAACTGGTGAACTGGTGAGCTGGTGAATTGGTGAATTGGTGAACTGGTGAACTGGTGAATTGGTGAATTGGTGAGTTTATTCAAAATTAACATTACGATATATCCATTAAGTTGTATATTTGCTTTGTTAATATTTACTGTATGTCGGACGCTACAATTTCTTTCGGTCAAACAACCAACAGGTTTGGCAGAAATCCTTCGGAAACCATTGAGCAACGCGAGGAAAAGCCTCAACCTGGTGTGCGTGCAAAGACTGCCAGGGAACTCTATTTTGAAACAAAGTCATCCGTTTCAATGGAATTTCCGTTCTGGTACACACGTCGATGGGAAGAACTGGAAGGCGAGATTCCGATGGTTCGCAGGGGAGAAGCCCTGAAAGCCGGTTTCGAACACCTTACTCCCGTTATCTACCCGGGAGAATTGCTGGTAATGGGAAAAGCATCCTACCTCAGGGGATCCTACCCGCTTCCCTGGCTGTCGGAGTCCTTCTTTATGGCGGCCGAAGATAAATTATACAAAGAAGCGCTTGAATCGGGGAAATTAACTGCCGATACTTTCACTACTGTCGGGAAGGGTGGTGGAAACGTTACAAAAAGTATTGGAAATGTCATCTCAATTGCCGGAAAATTCGGATTGAGGGTGGAAGAGGTGCCCGTCATGCTTGCGGTTGCCCGGAAATGGAAAGATAAATCGGTGGATGATATCGGTCATAAATACGAACAACTGGTACCCGGTTATAAGGAGAAGGAAGCCATTATGCGGAGCGTGATCTGCATGTTTGATTCGGGCTATACCCTTCCCCAGGGACGTGAAGTCATCAATTATTATTACCCTTTGCAATTCGGGATCGACGGAATGATACGGATCTGCAAGGAAGGTATTGCTGAGAGTGCCGGTTTCCCTGATATGGACCGGATTTATTTCTACCAGTCCGGACTTAAAGTACTGGAAGGCATTCAGAAATGGATCCTGAATTATGCTGCTGAGACTGCATTTCTGGCGAAAATTGAAACTGACGAAAAACAAAAAACTGAATATAATGAAATCCATGACCGTTTGACTTGGATCTCGTCCAAACCACCCCGGACTTTCCATGATGCTTTGCAGGTAATCTGGCTGTTTCATGTGGCTGTTCTGAATGAGGATGCAATATCCGGTCTTTCTCCCGGGCGGGTGGGCCAGGTTCTCTATCCATTCTGGCAGAGAGACATGAAAAATGGAGTGATTGATAAGGTAAGGACAGTGGAACTGCTGGAATGCATGCGGATGAAATTTACCGAACTCGATTGTTTCGCATCCATGGGAGTGGTCGGTGGTGTTCTGTCAGGAAATACATTCAACAACCTTTGTCTTGGCGGGTTGAAAAAAGACGGATCACAGGCCTCCAACGAACTGGAAATGCTGATACTGGAAGCCGGGATCCGCTGTGACACTCCACAACCCACATTGTCCCTGTTATATGATGAAAAGTTGCCTGAGGAATTCCTGTTAAAAGGTGTTGAGTGCACTAAGATTGGAACCGGTTATCCGGCCTGGGTGAATAACCAGGTCGCTATGGAATTCCTGATGGGCAATTACGCACACGAAGGAATGAATCTCGAAGAAGCACGGGCATGGTCGATCGGCGGTTGTCTTGAAAGCTCACCGGGAAGCTGGATGCCCCTCGAACTCGATGGCGAAGTACATTGGATCCCGGGTGGATCAGCCCCTGCAACCAGCGTTGGCGTTCACTTCCTTTCGCTTCCAAAAATACTGGAGACGGTTCTTTTCGACGGCCTCGATCTACGTACCGGTGAAAGAATTTTCCCTTCACATGGCCGGAAACTTGAAAACTACAAGGAACTTTGGATTTCTTTCAAGGAATATTTCCATCGTGCTGTTTATGTATTGACGCTCACCAACAATATCCAGCATGATGCCTGGAGGAAAATTGCACCTTCCGTTGTGAATTCGATGCTGAAACCGGATTGTCTGAAAAGAGGGAAAGACATTGGTCAGATGGGAAGCCGCTATAATACGACCTTCAACATTGAATCCACAGGTACAGCAAACCTTGTGAACTCACTCGCCTCTCTAAAACATAATGTTTACGATAGGAAAAATTTCTCACTGGAAGAATACCGTGAGGCAATAAAAGCAAACTTCGGTTTTAAAACAGCCCAGGAAACAGGATCATTTTCCCTGGTTGACCAGGTCGCAACTGAAGAATATCACAAATGGAAGAGAATCCATAAGATGAGCCTGGAAGCCCCAAAGTATGGCAATGATGATTCCTATGTGAATGATATTATGAGAGATTGGGAAAACTGGTTCTGTACAATGGGAAAAGATTTCAGGTCGTTGTATGATCAGCCCTTGTATGCTTGCCAGATCTCCGTTTCCACGCATGGTCCGATGGGTGCTGTTACAATGGCTACCCCTGACGGACGTCTCTGCGGAACAACCTTTTCTGACGGTTCCGTATCTGCCTATCCGGGTACTGATAAAAATGGCCCGTATGCCCTTTTCAATTCAGCCACCTGCTGGAATCATTCACTCTCACAAAATTCACAGTTGAATATGAAAATTCATCCATCTGTCGTTAAAGGAAGAGAAGGCTCACGGAAATTTCTTGAACTGATCCGCTCTTACCTCAGAAAAGGAGGATTTCATGTGCAATTCAACATTGTCGATTCTCGAATGTTAAAACAAGCCCAGGAGGAACCTGATAAATTCAGAAGCCTTCTTGTAAGGGTTGCAGGTTTTACCCAGTATTGGGTGGAGCTTGGGAAACAGATCCAGGACGAAGTGATTGCCCGAACGGAGTATGAAGAATTGTAATAAGTTACAGAGGCACAGAGTGACACGGAACCATATAACCATATAACCACGTAACCACGTAACCATGGAAAACACATGTAAAGATTGTATCTATTATCTCCCGGTGGACGTTTTTAAAGGTCTCTGCAAATTGAAGAAAAATACCATCACACCTGATGATCCCGAATGTGATGCGTTTGAGTGGTTGGCCAAATGCAAATTCTGTGCAAAATTTAAACTGGAATCCAACTACCTCGGGAAATGTCATGATGATACCCTTGTTTATCCCGATCTGAATGCCACTCATTGCACCTCCTTTGAATGGAAAAACCAGAATTAACAGGAGGAATTATTTTTGACATCCAGGGGTTTTCAGTTCATGACGGACCCGGATGCCGGACACTCATTTTCTTTAAAGGTTGCTCTCTTCGCTGTGCCTGGTGCTCAAACCCGGAAGGTTTAAATCAATATCCCGAACCTCTGTATAATGCCTCAAAATGTATATTCGACGGCCTTTGCATTGATGCCTGCCCGTATCATGCGATAACCTCCGCAGGTGATCACCTGATCTTCAACAGGGACTTTTGCAACCATTGCACCTCGTATAATTGTGCTTCCGCCTGCTGCACCGATGCACTCAGAATTGCCGGAAATTTTATCGATACAGAAGAATTATTTCTTAAAATCCAGCGCGACCGTCAGTATTGGGGCAGCAATGGGGGAATAACCCTGACCGGGGGTGAGCCATTCCTTCAGCCTGATTTTGCAGCCAATATTCTTAAAAAGTGCTATCAATCATACATCCATACTGCCGTTGAAACATGTGGAAATATTCCATGGGAAAACATAGCGCCGTCCCTCAGTTATATCGACTGGATCTTTTATGATCTGAAACATCCGGATACAGACCGGCATTTTTCAATGACCTCAACCGGAAATAAGTTGATCTTTGAAAATGCTATCCGCCTTTCGAAAAACTTCAAAGGCAGGATGATTTTCAGGATGCCCGTGATTCCCGGCTTTAATGATGATGCACAAACCATCGCCTCTCTTTCTGAGTTTATTCATACTACAGGCAGGGATGAGATCAATATCCTGCCTGTTCATCATCTTGGGAGAGAAAAATATAACCTGGCGGGTAGAAATTATTATACTGACAACTTCAATATTCCCGGTAAAGAGGAGATGAATAATATCCGGAATCTCCTTGAAGACAAAGGGATCCATTGCTATATCGGCAGCGATACCCCATTCTGAGAGGGTATCAGTTCACCACCACTTCATCAGCAAAGATCCAGGCCTTTTTACCTGCTCCCGGATGACCTTCCGGACACGCACACACTCATAGGATATTTATTTTAACTCATGTG
This sequence comes from Bacteroidota bacterium, assembly GCA_026391355.1. Lineage (GTDB taxonomy): Bacteria > Bacteroidota > Bacteroidia > Bacteroidales > FEN-979 > CAIYUC01. Next base: position 82,147 of record JAPLDH010000078.1, read on the forward strand.
CATATCTAACTGCTGTGATTTTAATTGCAGTCATTTTTCTTGACTTTCAATTTATATTTTATTATTTTTGTTTAATTGTTGTAATTTTTCAAAAAAAGCATTATTCACTTTTCCGGAATTCAATATAGAATCGTATGAAAAAGCTTTCCATTCTTTTCTGTTTTTCCCTTCTCTCAAGCCTTGCCTTCCCCCAATGGAAATGGCAAAACCCTTTACCTCAAGGGAACGGACTCAACGCTTCGTTTTTTACTGATCCCAGTACAGGCTATATGGTTGGTACAGCGGGAACGATTCTGAAGACTTCAGATGGCGGAATGACCTGGACAACATATTCGAGCGGACCGGATAATTTATTGGAATCGGTTTATTTTACAGATGCAAATACCGGCTATGCCGCAGGGGGAAATGGTGCAGAGTACTTAATCTTAAAAACAGTCGATGCTGGAGGAACCTGGAATACCATATATAATCAATCAGGGTCACAGTTTAATTCAATTTACTTTCCTTCTTTCAATACGGGGTATGCCGCAGGAGGAGGAGGAAACATTGTTAAAACAATCAATGCTGGTTCAACATGGACAGTTTTGACGAGCGGAATAACAACACAACTACATTCGGTTTTCTTCACGGATGTTAATACAGGTTATACTGTCGGCGATTATGGAGTTATCCTAAAAACAGTGAATGGTGGCTCAACGTGGGACACATTATCAAGCGGAACAACAAATACCTTGAGGTCAGTTTTTTTTACGAATCCAAATACAGGATATATTGTAGGTTTTGGAACTGTATTAAAAACAATTAATGGAGGTGAAACATGGACCTTGGATACAAATTTGAGTGGTTCATTTTTTTCAATATACTTTACTGACGATAATCATGGTTATATCGCTGATGATTTAACAAATGTTATTTATAAAACTATAAATGCAGGAACTACTTGGATTCCAATTTGGGATGGAATACCTTATGGAGTTTATTCAATTTTTTTCCCTGATTCCAATACCGGATATGCAATGAGAGGGTCAGAGATGGTAAAAACCACTAATGCGGGATTAAATTGGACTTCATTATCTTGTGGTATCCGCGGTTCTTTTAATTCTGTTCATTTCCCCTCTGCAAGTACGGGTTATGCTGTAAGTTGGCCATCAATCGAAAACCCGTTTGTTATTGCTAAAACGACTGATGGAGGTGCAAACTGGACATTATTAACGAATGGCCCTCAGGATCGCTGGTTTAATTCAGTATTTTTTACTGATGAAAATACGGGATATGTGGCTGATTTAAATGGAGGTATCTATAAAACCATAAACGGGGGAGCGAATTGGAATGCTTTGTCTAGCGGGACAGCTACTTCATTAAGATCGATTTCCTTTACGGATGCCAATACGGGCTATGTTGTGGGACCAATTAGTAATCATTCTGGTCTTATTTTGAAGACAATGGATGCAGGAGCTATATGGACGCCAACATCTGTAAATTATCCGTTGTACTCGGTTTCATTTCCTGATTCATATACCGGATATGCGGCCGGATATGATCAGAATGGTAAGGGAGTAGTATTGAAAACAACCGATGCCGGAGCTTCCTGGAATGTATCCTTAAGCGGGGCCCAACAAGCATTTTTTTCAATTTATTTTCCCGACGCTAATGTTGGCTATGCGGTGGGATATATAGGATTCATGATGAAAACGACGAATGGGGGTTCAACATGGACGTCCTTGTCAAGCGTAACAATGGCGTTATTAGAATCTGTTTTTTTCCTTACTCCGGATAAAGGTTATGTGGTTGATGAGAGCGGCGAGATTTTAAAAACTTTAGATGGAGGGATAACCTGGACAAACGATTCAAGCGGCACATGGAACAGTTTATATTCAGTTTTCTTTACTGATTCGACGACCGGCTTTGTAGTCGGTGGGAGTACTATCTTAAAAACAGGAAATGGAGGTACTGTGGTTACTCAGGAGCACAAACCACCCCGTCCAATTTTCACCCTTAGTCCAAACCCGGCTGATGATGTAATTACTATCAGAAGTGAAATAAGAAAGAATGAAGAAGTCGAAATTACCATTTTAACGATGAGGGGAGAACGAGTATTTAAAGGAATATTTAATGATCAAAATCAAATTGAATTGAATGTCAGTACACTTGATAAAGGCATTTATTTAGTGAAGATACAAGCAAAAGAGGTAATAGAAGTGAAGAAACTGGTAATTGATTAACAAGGTATTGAACAACTTTTTGTTGCACATATAACAATAGAATTAATCATTAATCCTAACGCGCTATGAAAAAGTTATACTTTTTGGTGTTCTTTGCAATTATATTGCATTGTCCATTCCAATCATTTGGCCAATTTTCAAGACAACAAGCAGTAGATCTCGTGCTTAATCAAATCCTGGTAGATGACACGGGGCACATAAATCTCTACTGTTCCTAAAGTACATTTCAGGACGCAAGTAAGATCATTCTAGGAGATGGCCAGATCATTTCACCACCGTTTGAAGATAATTGGGTATTTTTTTCAGATGATAAACCACTTGCAAATTGGAATCATCCATGCCGTTATATCCTGATTAGTTCGAGTACAGGGGAATATACAATTTATTCAAATTTTTCTTACCCGGTTGATCTTCAATTAAATTACCAAGTACTTCTGGTTTCCTATCCATGTCCAGCCGACTGCCCTGGTAGCGGTAACTTTTTTATCACTGGTCAGATTCATACTCTTCCAACCAATACTAATCCTCACTTACATGCTGTATTAATAAATGGAATTGATAGATCGGTACATGGGCCTACATCTTGTACTTGTAATTTTGATTATGATATTGCAATGATGTATAATGCATTAGAAGAAATTGGTTATGTTACCTCTGACAATCCACCAAATTCGTCTGTAAATAATATAATCACTCTCTATGATAATGGGCAATATATGACCGCTGGAAAAACTTCGTTCCATAATGATTGGGATGGATTCGAATGCCCAGACCCAGATAACATTCCTTGTCAACATAACGAAGTTTATGGTACAGCCACCCATTCTAAAATTATTGAAATATTCGATAGCCTTTCAGTAGGACGTGAGTGGGCACTAACACCAGAAGATCAATTGTTTGTTTATATTACAGGTTTTGGAGATAGAATTATTAATGGAAGTAGTTATGAATACCGTTTTCAATGTTATACACCAGAAACCCAAGTACCATGTTATTTTACAGCAACTAAGTTAAGAGATGTAGTTCACAATATTAAATGCGCTCAAATGATTTTTGTTATGCAACAAAATTATTCCGGTGGTTTTAAGGATATTTTAATCAATGATGCATCAGCGGAATGTAAAAATAGAATAGTCATAACTGCGACAGATGATGGAAGTAATACACCAGGAGAATCATATAGAGAAATATGGACAACTTGTGGAAATATTGATGAATTTACATTTTATTTTGCCGCTGCTTTGAGAGGGTATTATCAGGCTCGTTGGCCGTGGGAATGGTCATATGCAGTTGGTACATTCCCATTCGATGATCCTTTCTTTCATTGGAATACTCAAGGTTGTCACCCTCATTACCCTTATCCACATCCTTCGGACTACAATCCTGATTATCTTGGTAATAATGATGGTTATACTCAGCTTATTGAAGCGTTCAATTACGCTAAATATATGGATACCTGGTGTCAGGAAGGTTATTACAATCAAAGATACACTATACCTTTGCTTCCTCCTCTTAACGTAGATTGTGATCATGATTATGAAACCCCAATGATGGGCGTGAGTGCAGGTTTTAGTTTAGCTAACCTATGTTGTCTCAATGGTATTGCCGGAACTATTTACCCTAACTCAGGTCTTCAAACAATTACCGGTGCCCGTAGCTATTTATTAGGTGGAAATGTAAATGTCCAGTCTGATATGCAAATTGATGCGAATACAGAAATAACAATAGGAGTCGATAATGCTATAATCGATATTGATCCAAATTCAACCTTGAATGTTTACGCGGGATTAAAACTGAACGGAGCAAGCTTTACTTCAAGCTCAAGCACTAATGGTCTACGTATCCTAAACTATAATAACACGTTAGATCTTTTGGATGTAAAATTTAACTCCGTCAATTTATTGAATTATGGATCAATTCTAACAATCAGGGCTACGGACCCTCTATTTCCTTCAAAATTTACTAATTGTCCAAGTATAAATTCTGAACGTGGGATTGTGAGCATAACTGATTGTCAATTTAATAATTCCTGGTTGAAATTGAATAACTGGGATCAGGATTCAGATTCTGCACATATCGATCACTGTATTTTCCAAAATGAAATATCTCCTCAAGTACTATATGATCTCGAACTGAATCAATATAAACAATATCGTATTACAAATAATGATATAAATGGAGGAGTTTTTGGATTGGGAGTCTTTTGGAGTGGTTCTACCTCCCCAATAAAAAAAATCGAATATAATAAAATATATAACTGTTCACAAGGTGGATTAAGAATTTATAACTCAGAAGCATACATACATGACAACAAGATTCATGATAATCAATATGGAATGTTGATATTTGATGATCAGAGCAATGTTTCTATAGCAGGGGACCCTTCTGCCAATGATGAATTACACAAACAGAACATAAAGGATTGTTCTGGCTATGAAATTTATACGACGAACAACACCTTCCCGTATTATATGAAATATAATTCGATAATTGATGACGACCGCCAAACAGGTGATCCGTTGTTATTTTATGATAATAAGAGGGCCGGAGTGTTTGATGTTGCCAACAACTGCTGGAGTAATTATGCCTTTGATCCCCATCGGGATCTTAAACTGAATTACGGTATTTTCATCCCTTATCCTACCTGGTGCACTCCCGATATTCCTGATCCTGACGGCGGGGATGAGGCCATGTACAATACAGCAGTGAATAATGTTGATTCAGGCTATTATGTTGAAGCTATGAATTTGTTTCAACTTCTTGTAGAAACATATCCAAAATCAGAATATGCCAAAGCTTCCATGAAAGCCATGATCGAAACCGAGTCTCTTGCCAGTAATGATTTTAGCAGCTTAAAAGTGTTTTATCAGACCAATGACTCAATTTTAGCTGATACTTCCCTGACCCAACTTGGTGAAGTTCTTGCCAATGAGTGTGATATTCAACTACACGACTATCCTGATGCAATTTCCTGGTATGAAAACAGAATACAAAATTCAACCGATCCGAACGATAGTGTTTTTGCTATCATTGATCTGGGCCATCTTTATACGATAATGGATACAACGGGTAAAAGGCCAACTTTTATTGGATCGATGCCACAATACAAACCAGAATCCAGAGCTAAATATGTAGCCTACCGCGATTCATTGTTATCTCTTCTTCCATTTCCAAAAAAACCTTTAAAGAAAAGTATCTCTGATTTACAAAATGGAAAGTTGTTACAAAATATTCCAAACCCATCCAGTTCTTCAACAGATTTTTATCTGATGCTGCATGGGGCTAAATACGCCAATATCAAAATATACGACACCTGGGGTCAGTTGAAACAAGTAATACCGATAACAAATTTGATTGACGGAACACAGAAGATCACCATAAATACGTCCAATCTGCCGTCAGGTATTTATGAATGCGCACTGACTGTTGATGAAAAGAAGACGGATATAAAAAAGATGGTTGTTATCAGATAGAGATTATTCAGGAATTGTCCGGCTCCTCATAGATCATCTCCTATAACAGCAGTGATAAATCCTGTTGAGAACCCTTTTAGTTCACAAGGATCTCATCTGCAAAAATCCAGGCTTTTTTACCTGCTCCCGGATGACCTTCCGGACAAGTTCCGATAGTGTGGGCTACTATTTTCAAATATACGACAGTCTCATTCGGATCAAAGGGTGCTTCATTGTTTTTTGCTTCCTTATCAGGTGAAACCGATACAGGGTCTCCTGATTTCCAGTTGAATTCCTTAATGAAGATATTCTCCTTGTTTACAGGCTCATCATTCCTGATAACTGCGATCTTCGTATAATTAATCCCATCCATTGATGCCCAGTATTCAACATCGCTGGGAAGAAAAATCCAGGATTCGATATTCTGCAGAAACCCGGTAGTGATCGTATGGATCCGCTTCGCTCTTCCCATGTTGATGGTCACCTCCATATCACATCCCTCATAACCTTGCCAGCAATTGTCGAGGTAATCAAGACTTCCCCTCACCGCATCAACCAATGCTTTTTCGCCCCCGGCAGCATATTTTTCCGAGAATGAGTTTTTGATCTGGATCTGTTTCCCTGTTGAGAGGCTCGGTTGCACTTTCCTGGGATTATTCAACTGATCCAGTATCGGGTGATCGATCATTGCGATCACATCTGTTTCCGGTTTTAATTCCTCGAAAATAATCAGTTCATTCTCCCCCGCTTTCAGCCAGGGAGCGGGAATATATATTGTTTGTTGCGGACCGATATTCCAGAACCTGCCAAGATTATGGCCGTTCACCCATGCAACACCTTTTCCGGATGAACGCAGGTCAAGATAGGTATCACCGGTTTCTTTCAAAACAAATGATCCCTTTCTGAACAGGGGACCATTCCCCGTTCTTGTAGTTTTAAATTCAAATCCCTTCGTATCTGTCAGAGGAAACCTGTACATTTTCCAACCTTTCAGTTCAGTGTCATTTAATAAAACTTTTTCCGTTATCCCTTTCCGGTTATCATTTAAAAAAGGACCATAATTGATACGTCCAAGATTTTCGACAAGTATATCGAGGGTAGCGCCTTCCTTGGGGATTGCTATCTGGGCCATGTCCTGGTTATTCCTGCGGTCGAGAATAGCAACACGTACTCCGTTAATATAAACCAGGCCATAATCCCGAAGACCCCCGGTCTTTAAAATTCCTTTCAGCGGACCTGCAAGATTTGTACGATAAAGCACGTAACCGTATCCCTGATCAAGATCTTCAAAAGTTAGCGGCAGATCGGATGAAACAGGTTCAGGCAGGTTATTAATAAGTTCGGCGGTTTGTTTCAGACTAATTGCCGGTACACTGATCACTTTCTTTTTTACCGGCACCTCCGGGAGTTTTTCATCTTTAGGCATATTTTTCAGGATCACCTCGCGAAATGCCATGTATTTAGGCGTTGCATTTCCGGCTTCATCAATGGGAGCATCGTAATCGTAACTACTTGTTTGAGGAGAATATCCAAGACGTTTGTCCATATTTGCCCCGTTCATAAAACCTCTTGTTGTGCCACCGTGGGCCATATACATATTAATGGACAGTCCTTTGGATAAGACTGAATCATAAGCTCCCACACATTCCTGGGTCGACTGACCATGATGTGAAACACCCCATGAATCAAACCAGCCGGGGTACCATTCCGCAATAAAATAGGGACCGTCCTGACGATATTTTCTGACAATTTCTTTTACCTCGCTCACATTATCGATCCCGTTCAGGGCAGGTAAGACCCCATCCAGCTGACCATTTCCGGTCTGATCCGGTCCGTCGCAGGTATACATGTCGATATCAAAACCGGCATCCCTGATAATGCGTTTATTTATTGTGAGATACTCTTTATCTTTATCATAGGAACCATATTCATTTTCGAGTTGTACCAAAATGATCGGACCGCCATTCGTGACCTGAAGCGGAACCAGTTGTTTACCCAGTTCGGAAAAATAGGTCCGGCTAAGTTCCAGAAACTTCGGATCACGACTGCGCACTGTCAATCCTTTTTCCTTCAATAACCACCATGGATATCCTCCAAATTCCCATTCGGCACAGGCATATGGACTTGGCCGGATGATGACCCACAATCCTTCTTCCTGGGCCAGCCGGACAAATTCTGCCACATCTGCATTTCCAGTGAAGTTGAATTTCCCTTTCTCCGATTCATGATAATTCCAGAATATATAGGTTGCAATAGTATTCAAACCCATCGCTTTTGCCATGTGTAAACGATCACGCCAACATTCCCGTGGAATCCGCGCAAAATGCATTTCTCCGCTGATGATCCGAAAGGGTTTTCCATCCAGTAAAAAACTATTGTTCCCGATACTGAATGTATGTGAACCCTTCCCGGCAATCCCAAATTGGAAAGCAGTTGCAAGAAATAATAATATTACCAAACCTCTTTTCATGATAATCCTTTTTGACGGCAATAATAAAGAAAAAACCTGATAGATGATAATACCAGGTTTCTTTTCTCAATAAATTGGTGTTAACGGCGATTTGGTGCTTTATCTGTTGTGGTTTTTTTTGGGGGATCCGGATTGGACTGACGGTCGGTTTTCCCCTTATTCTCCGGGGCATTTTGTTTTTGGGGTGGTTGTTGACCTTTTGTTTTTTCCGATGCAACGGTATGCTGTCCCTGATTGTTTTGAGTGTTCAATGAAGGGTTAACAGTCAGGGGCTGTTTGTCAGTTCTTTGACCATCCTGAGGGGATATTTTACCTTCCCTTTTTGATGGCTGCTGATTTTGCTGATCCTTTTGTGGTACAACTTTCCCCTGTTGGCCGTTTCTCTGTTCAATGGGTGTGGCCGTTTTTGTGGTCTGAACATTCGATCCTGTTCTTGTATTAACCGGGGATGGGGTAGAATTCCGTTTTGGCGGAAATGGTTTTCTTTCTGCTATTGGGATAACATCCTTCAGTTTATCAACTCTTTTTGGTGCAACCCTTGAACCTGCCTCGGGGGATTTTCTGATTGCCGGTTTGTAAATTGAGAGATTATCGCCATTTAACCTTTCAGCCGGTTTCGTTTCTTCGCGAATGGCAACAGGCTTGATCACCCTGCCGGTGGATCTCTGGACTTCATCCCTGTCGGGACCTGCAAGGTAGGTCACACGGGTATTTCTGTCGACATGTGTATTGGTGATGGTTCTCGTTCGTTGGATAAAGTTATGATTTTCCCTCCTGTCGATATAATAATCGGCCAAATTATGACGGCAAAAATCCCGGTCTCTGATAAAGATCCACTGGTCAGTCGGAGCATAGTAATTATTGATAACGGTAATATTAATATTGAAGCCGGGAGCCAGGGGTGTCCAGCCATAATAACCATCACAACTTCTCCAGCTAACCCAGGCAGGACCCCATACCCGACCCGGAACCCAGATCCATCCATACATGGGATCATATAACCAGCGACCATAGTGAAAAGGTGCCCATCCCCAGGGATATGCAGAAACCCAGGTCCAGCCAAATTCCGTTAAAACCCATTGGCCTTCAGTTGCATAAGGAAAAAAACCATGATCAACATCCGGAATCCATGCATACCCGTAATTGGGATAATCTACCCAAACCCCATAAGGACTTAACTGATCATAGAATACCTGGAAATTTACATCCATGTTTTGTGCGGTGACATTGTTTGTTAAAAGCCCTGATATATTCATGAATATAATCACGGCAAAGATTCTGATTAGCGTTTTCATGGTAGTTGAATTTAGGACGACTCTCCCACAACAAACATTATTCCAAATATTTCTATTTCCTTCCAATTAAGTCCGGAGGCCCTTATAACCCGCGTATTTATTAAGCAAACGCATCCCTCATTTTTTATTTTGTTGTTTTCATATATATCTGCACTGTATTCTACGTTATTTATTTTTTTATTCATAATATATTTTTCAATTTTGCTTTTTGAATTAAGTGTATGAATCTATAATTCCTCTTCTTATGAAAGACACCCCCATAAATTTTGAGGTTGTAAATAAACATATTCTTGAGAGCAATATACGTAATCTCGGCAAAGCTTCAATACGTGAAATAAAAAGGCTGATAAACAATATTGAAAGCGAGACCGGAGAAAAGTTCATCAGGATGGAAATGGGAGTGCCCGGACTTGCGCCTGTAGCGATTGGTGTAGAGGCTGAAATCAATGCTTTAAAGCGTGGTGTTGCTGCAATTTACCCTGATATTGAAGGTATGCCTTCCTTCAAGAAAGAGGTGGCCAGGTTCATTAAACTGTTTCTTGATATTGATGTTGAAGAAGGTCACTGCGTGCCTACGGTTGGTTCAATGCAGGCGGGTTTCGCCGCTTTCCTCACTCTGGCGCGTATGTATAAGGAACGGGATACGACCCTGTTTATTGACCCCGGTTTTCCTGTTCACCATCAGCAACATATTGTTCTTGGCCAGAAGTTCGCATCTTTCGATGTATATGACTTCAGGGGTGATAAACTAAGGGATAAGCTGGAATCCTATCTTGAAAAAGGAAATATCCACTCAATCCTGTATTCTAATCCGAACAATCCTTCCTGGATCTGTTTTAACGATAAAGAACTGCAGATCATTGGTGATCTCGCCAACAAATACAACCTGGTCATCCTTGAGGACCTGGCCTATTTTGGAATGGATTTCAGAAAAGATTATTCACGTCCCGGAATACCTCCATTTCAACCTACCGTGGCCAAATATACTGACAATTTTATTCTTTTCATTTCCAGTTCAAAAGCATTCAGCTATGCAGGGCAACGCATTGCTGCAATGGTAATTTCTTCGAAGGTCTTCAATACAAAGGCACCCGATCTACTAAGGTTTTATACAACCGATTGTTTTGGCAGGGCTATGATCTATGGTACACTGTATGCCCTGAGCGCCGGGACCAGCCATTCTGCACAATATGCACTGGCAGCTATACTGAAAGCGGTGAATGACGGTACCTATAACTTTGTGGAGGTAGTAAGGGAGTATGGCGAAAAAGCCAGGATCATGAAGAAGATGTTCACTGATAACGGGTTTCATATTGTTTACGATAAAGACGAAGATGTTCCAATTGGGGACGGATTCTACTTTACTTTCTCATATCCTGGGTTTACAGGAGAGGATTTGCTGAAAGAACTGTTATTTTACGGGATCAGCGCCATCTCACTAACCATAACCGGCAGTGAGAGGTCCGAAGGTATCCGGGCATGCGTATCCCTCGTCAGGCGGACACAATTCCCCGACCTGGAATTCAGACTCAGAAAATTTCACGAACAACATAAAATCGGATAAGATTAACAAGCTATTTTTTCACCGCAAAGTCGCAAAGGCACTGAGAAACAATTTGTTGAAATTTATTGTCTTTTCATCGCCGCGTCTCTGCGGTTTTAATTTCCACGTGAAGAGTTTCTTATTATTCATTGTCGGCTTCCTTTGTGTCAGCAACATCAAGCTGAACGGACAGGATATTATCACAGATTCTTTGACCGGTGTTGTAATTGTTTTCAGTGCGAAAGATAATATGTTCCCTCATCACTGGAATTCTGCCAAAATTCATGCAGAGGCAATTCCGCTTGACATCACAGAATACAAGAGGGCACAGGATATTATTATCAGAGCACTTGCAAAATACCCGCTTGAAATTCTGAAAAAAAATCTCCAGACAGTATTTGTTTTAAGTAGCGTCTCCTTTTATGGAGTTCCTTACGGAGGAACCTCATCCACGGAAAAAAAAGCAGTTTACCTTACGGATGATCCCCGGTTCGGTAAGGATGATGAATTTATGGAGAGCCTGTTCCATCATGAATTTGCCCACATCCTTTACAATAATTATTCACATTACCTGTCAAAAAAAAAATGGAAAGCTGCAAATCATCCAGGGTTCAGCTATGGAAGCGGTGGTATGGAAGCAATTCGTCTTGGCGACTCATCCATGGATTATGATTCCCTCCTGAACGAACAAGGTTTCTTGAACATGTACAGTCAATCATCAATGGATGAAGATTTCCATGTATTTTCCCAGAATCTGTTCAATGGAGGAAAGAAATTCTGGAACATTGTCGACAATCATGATAAAATAAGGGTAAAAATGCTCCTTATTGTCCGGTTTTATAACAGAATAGATCCCCTTTTTACAGAAGCGTATTTCAGAAACCAGGATTGAAACACGCCTCTTTATATTTATTCTAAATTATCTGTCACTCCTTAAAAAGTACATTTCATTCGTCCTTCTGATCGGAAAATTTTCTGTAATTTCGTAAAATCTTTTCAGAATATCTTCTAAATCAAATAAAACATGGCTAAAATCAAGGGTGATATTGTAATCAACGTGGAAAGGTGCAAGGGATGCGAGGTCTGCATTGCTGCTTGTCCAACCTCTGTGATTGCAATGTCGAAAGAGGTCAATGGCAAAGGATATCATTTTGCGATGAAAGTTAATGATACCTGTACAGGCTGCATCAACTGTGCCCTGGTTTGTCCTGATGGTGTAATTACGGTTTACAGGGCAAAGATCACTACTGAATAAAATATAAAACATATAGCGAATGGGCGAACTTAGACTTATGAAAGGCAATGAAGCCGTTGCAGAAGCTGCAATCCGTGCTGGGTGCGACGGTTATTTTGGTTATCCGATCACTCCCCAATCAGAGATCATGGAATACCTGATGGCTGAGAAACCGCATGAAAGGACAGGAATGGTAGTTCTTCAGGCGGAAAGTGAAACGGCTTCGATCAACATGTTATATGGTGGTGCAGGAACCGGGAAAATGGTAATGACCTCTTCCTCAAGTCCCGGGATAAGCCTTATGCAGGAGGGGATCAGTTATATGGCGGGAGCTGAACTTCCCTGTTTACTGGTCAACATCGTGCGCGGCGGACCGGGATTGGGTACCATCCAGCCATCCCAGGCCGATTATTTCCAGGCCGTGAAAGGTGGTGGTCATGGTGATTACAAGATGATCGTACTTGCTCCTGCTTCTGTGCAGGAGATGTGTGATTTTGTTAAGCTCGGTTTCGAACTCTCTTTCAAATACAGGACCCCCGCATTTATTCTTTCCGACGGAGCCATCGGCCAGATGATGGAAAAAGTGGAACTCTTTGACCCAATCCCACGAAGAACGGAAGCAGAATTGATTAAGCAATGCCCCTGGGCAGCAACCGGTAAGCCCAAAAACCGTGAACACATCATTATCACCTCATTGGATCTTGATCCTGCCGGACAGGAAAGAGTCAACCTGAAACTCCAGGCAAAATACAAGATAATGGAGGAGAATGAAGTCAGGTATGAAACGATTCAATGTGATGATGCAGAATATATTTTTGTTGCATTCGGATTATCCGCAAGAATTTGTCAGAAATCAATTGATCTTGCACGAAAAAAGGGCATCAAGGTTGGGCTTTTCCGCCCCATCACCCTTTCTCCTTTCCCAACGAAACCGCTGGGTGAAATGAGCAAAAGAGTAAAAGGTATCCTCGTTGTTGAAATGAATGCAGGTCAGATGATCGAAGACGTCAGGTTATCTGTTCATAGTGATCAGAAGGTTGAACATTACGGCCGTTTTGGGGGTATTATTCCTTCACCGGATGAAGTTGTAGCAGCCCTGGAACAAAAAATTATCGGAGGTTAATATGGAAGATCAAGTGACAAAAATCGATATACGAAAAGACGAAAACATCGTTTATAAAAGAACTGATCTTTTGGTTGACCGCCCCCTCAGTTACTGTCCGGGATGCGGTCATGGAGTTGTCCACCGGATGCTCATGGAAACCCTTGAAGAAATGGATATCCAGGACAAAACCATTGGCGTTTCCCCGGTAGGATGTTCGGTACTTGCCTATGATTTTATGAATATCGATATGTTGGGAGCGGCACATGGCCGTGCGCCTGCACTTGCAACAGCCATTAAACGTTTGTGGCCTGAACGGTTCGTGTTCACCTACCAGGGTGATGGAGATCTTGCTGCGATTGGTACCGCAGAAACGATTCATGCATGCAACCGTGGAGAGAACTTTGTGATAATCTTCATCAACAACGGAATTTACGGAATGACAGGAGGCCAAATGGCACCGACAACATTGCCCGGCATGCGTTCTTCTACCTCGCCTTACGGCCGTGATGTGGCAACTATGGGACATCCTTTAAAAATCACTGAACTGATTGCCCAACTTCCAGGAACCTATTATGTCACCAGGCAGGCAGTTCACACCCCCAACCATGTCAGGAGAACTAAAAAAGCCCTGCGGAAAGCTTTTGAAAACCAGAAACGAAATACAGGAATATCCTTTATTGAAGTGGTTTCCAACTGTAATTCCGGGTGGAAGATGACTCCCGTCCAGTCCAATAAATGGATGGAAGACAATATGTTTCCTTTTTATCCATTGGGAGATATCAAAGTTGACGGACAACTTGTACCGAAGAAAGAGACTGCCGAAAAAGAATAAAGGATTCATCAACTCAACAATTCAATAATTCAACAAATCATCATATGACAGAAGAAATTATCATTGCCGGTTTTGGGGGTCAGGGTGTTCTTTCGATGGGAAAGATCCTCGCTTACTCAGGTGTGATGCAGAACAAAGAGGTCAGTTGGATGCCATCCTATGGTCCTGAAATGAGAGGTGGTACGGCCAATGTTACCGTTATTATCAGCGACGAGCGCATCAGTTCTCCTATCCTGAACAGCTATGATACCGGGATCATTCTTAACCAGCAGTCACTTGATAAATTTGAAAAGACCATCAAACCCGGCGGCCTTCTCATCTATGATCCCAATGGAATCACCCATCCCCCCGTAAGAAAGGACATAAATATCTATTCGATCGCCGCTGCCGATGAAGCCGGGAAAATCGGCCTCAGCAAGGTATTCAACATGATCGTACTCGGCGGATTCCTGAAGCTGAAACCGCTGGTGAACCCTGAGAATATTCACAAAGGACTTGAGAAATCCTTACCTGCACGACACCATAAGCTCATCCCTGACAATGAAAAAGCAATCGAACTCGGTAAAGAGTTATTGATACCTGTGGTGGTTCTTAATTGATTTCTCCGGAAAAATGTTACTCACCCACAATGAGTTATTTGATTTTCTGGAAGAAAAATACCTGCAGTATAACAATGCCGCCTTTATTGACACAGATCCTGTTTCAATCCCTCATCTTTTTTCGCGTAAAGAAGATATAGAGATTTCAGGATTCCTTACAGCCATTCTATCCTGGGGAAACAGGGCCGGTATCCTGAAAGATGCCCGTAAGCTGTTCAGCATGATGGACTGCTCCCCGCATGATTTCATTCTTAACGCATCTCCATCCGATCTTAACCCTTTCAGGTTTTTCTATCACCGAACATTCAACGGGGATGACTGTATTTTTTTTCTACAGTCCCTGAAAAATATCTATCAGAAGTATGATGGACTTGAAAAACTTTTTACGCCTGTATATCAAGGCAACCTGTCGGAAACAATCTCATCATTTCGCGCACGGTTTCTCGAAACAGGTCATCAAAAAAGATCGGAGAAACACCTTGCCAATCCGGCTAAAGGTGCAACCGCGAAAAGGATCCTGATGTTCCTGAGGTGGATGGTTAGAAATGACAAAGGCGGTGTTGATTTCGGGATCTGGAAAAACATTGATCCTTCCATCCTGTTATGCCCCATTGATGTTCATTCCGGTAACGTGGCCAGGAAACTTGGGTTACTAAATCGTAAAAGCAATGACTGGAAAGCCGTTGAAGAACTGACTGCCAATCTCCGCAGTTTTGATCCGGCCGATCCTGTTAAATATGATTTTGCCCTCTTCGGGCTTGGGGTATTCGAGCATTTCTGACATTTCCGTGGTTACATGGTTAAGTGGTTACGTGGTTAAGTGGTTTTGTAATTCTGTGTAATCCGTGAAATTTATGGAGAATTAAATTTTCTATTTAGAATAATTATAAACAATCTGATTTTTTCCTATCTTTGCCTTTCTTTGGTTTACAAAAGATAATAAATATGAGAACATTATTGTTAATGATAACGATGACAGCGATTTCGATAATCGGGAATTCCCAGGGAACAAGATCCTTTTATAATTTTACGGTCACTGACATTGACGGAAAAGCATTTGACCTTGCTTCCCTGAAAGGGAAAAAAGTGCTCGTGGTAAACACAGCATCAAAATGCGGATATACTCCACAATATGCTCAATTGGAAGAGCTTTACAAGAAATACGGCAGAGAACATTTCATCATCATTGGTTTTCCTGAAAATAATTTTCTTTCCCAGGAACCGGGTACAAATGCAGAGATAAAGCAATTCTGTAGCACGCACTATGGAGTAAGTTTCCCGATGATGTCAAAAATCTCAGTGAAAGGGAAAGACATTGCTCCGGTTTATAAATGGTTGACAACAAAAGTGGAGAACGGCGTAATGGATGCTCCCGTCAAATGGAACTTCCAGAAGTTCATGATTGATGAGAACGGGAATCTTGCCGGCATGGTTCCTCCGAAAGAGGCTCCGGATTGCGAAAAAATTATTCATTGGATCGAAGGAAAACAATAACCAATAAAAACTGGAGATGAAAAAATACAAATGCACCATATGCGGATACGTTTATGATGAGGCAGAAGGCGATCCTTCATTGGATATTCCTCCCGGGACCTCTTTTGAGGATTTGCCCGCTGATTGGACCTGTCCTGCTTGCGAAGCATCGAAGGAGGAGTTTTCTTCGATAGAAGATTAGGTAATAGGCAATAGGTATGAAACATAATGCTTAATACTTGACACTTACGACTTACGACTGACAACTTACGACTTAACCCAAGACGAACTCGAATGGATAAATCAATCAAAGGGACCAAAACAGAACAAAATCTATTAAAGGCATTTGCAGGTGAATCGCAGGCTAAGAATCGTTATACCTTCTTTTCGAAGGTTGCAAAGAAGGAAGGATATGAGCAGATTGCTGCACTTTTTATTGAAACAGCTTTAAATGAGGAATCGCATGCAAAACTTTTTTTTCGTCACCTTGAAGGCGGCCCGGTCGAAATAACAGCCACCTATCCTGCAGGTATGATCGGCACAACTGCAGACAACCTCAGGGCGGCAGCCATGGGAGAAAATGAAGAATGGACTTCCCTTTATCCCGGATTTTCGAAAATTGCCGAAGAAGAAGGTTTTCATAAGGTGGCGATCCTTTTCAGACTCATTTCAAAAATCGAAGAAAGCCATGAGGCACGATTTTTAAAGCTTCTGAAAAATATGGAAGAGAACCGGGTGTTCGAAAAAGGAGAAAAGGTTTTCTGGTTTTGCCGGAAATGTGGCCACATTCATTACGGGACCAAAGCGCTGAATAATTGTCCTGTCTGTAATCATCCGATGGCGTATTACGAAGTTAAGGCGGAGAACTATTAAATGAAAAAAACAAAAGTATTAACCGAAAGAAAGATTTTCGAAAAGACCGAAGTTCTCAATGATTACAGGATAGTCAATGAGAGCAGGCAGGTCAGTTTGATAGGATGGAAAGAGGTGATGATGGGTCGTGCCCGGTTCGGGATCTTTGGTGACGGGAAAGAAGTTGCCCAGGTTGCCATGTCCAAAGCTTTCAGAAATGGGGACTGGAGGTCGGGTTATTACCGTGATCAGACCCTCATGATGGCTGCAGGATTATTCACCCTTGAGGAGTTTTTTGCGCAGTTATATGGAGATACTGACCTGCTTGTCAATCCCGGAACGGGAGGACGGATCATGAACAATCATTTTGCAACCCGAAGCCTTGACGATGAAGGAAAATGGAAAGATCTCACAAAACAAAAGAACTCTTCTGCCGACATCTCCCCTACCGCAGGACAAATGCCCCGCCTTCTCGGACTCGCTCTCGCATCAAAGATGTTTCGCAATAATCCCGATCTGAAATCTTTTTCCGGTTTTTCATCGAACGGGAATGAGGTTGCTTTCGGCACTATCGGTGATGCAAGCACATCGGAAGGGTATTTTTTTGAAACGCTCAATGCAGCCGGTGTGCTTCAGGTTCCGTTTGCCATCTCTGTGTGGGATGATGGTTACGGAATTTCTGTACCCAAAAAATACCAGACCACGAAGCAGAGCATCTCGGAGATCCTCAAGGGATTTGAAAGGACGGAAGATAATCCCGGTTTCCTGATCTTTAAGGAAAAAGGATGGAATTATCCGGGATTGTGCGATATGTACAAACGCGGAATTGAAATATGCCGCGGGCAGCAGATCCCTGTTATCTTTCATATCGAGGAATGTACCCAGCCCCTGGGTCACTCCACTTCCGGTTCGCACCAGCGCTACAAATCACCTGAACGGCTGGCATGGGAAAAAGAATGGGACGGAATTCAAAGGATGCGAAAATGGATCCTTGAGAATGAAATAGCAAGTGCTGAAGAACTGGATGCCATCGAATCGGAATCCATTGCAGCAGCAAAACAGGCAAAGGTCAATGAGTGGAAACATTACCAGGAACCCATCCGGCAGGAAAGGAGCTTTCTTTTTAACATGGTGACTTCTTCCCAATGTCACTGCAAGCGCCAGGCCCTGATCGACAAAATCGCAGATGACCTGATGAAGATAGCGGAACCTACCAGGAAAGACGTGATTTCATCAGGCAAGCGAATTTTACGGGATTTCTGTCTTGATTGCAACGCCAAAAAACCCATGAAAGCTGACCTGACCAAGTGGCTTGATCAACAGCATGATATCAATGAAAGGCGTTTTGGCTCTCATCTTTACAGTGAAAGCAATGAGAGTGCATTAAAGGTAAGCGGAATTCCTCCCGTATTTGCAGCAGACTCTCTGGTATTAACGGGACGCGAAGTGCTGGTTGCAAATTTCAATTACATCTTTAAGAACAATCCGCTCGTGGTTGTATTCGGTGAGGATGTCGGAAAGATCGGCGGTGTCAACCAGACTTATGAAGGGTTACAGGCAAAGTATGGAGAACTGAGAATTTCCGATACCGGGATCCGGGAATCGACCATCATCGGGCAGGGTATCGGACTTGCATTACGTGGCCTTCGACCCATTGCAGAGATCCAGTATCTGCCGTACCTGTTATATGGTTTCCAGGTGATCAGTGACGACCTGGCAACCACAAGATACAGGACTGTGGGTGGACAGAAAGCCCCGATGATTATCAGTACTCGGGGACACCGGCTGGTCGGGATATGGCATTCAGGCTCACCTCTCAGCATGGTCATCAACTCATGCCGGGGCATCTTTGTACTCGCTCCCCGTGATATGACCCGTGCTGCAGGTTTCTATAACACAATGCTGGCATCGGATGATCCCGCATTGATCATTGAACCGCTGAACGGCTATCGGCTCAAGGAAAAACTACCGGTAAACATTGGTGAGTTCAGAATCCCTGTTGGCATTACCGAAACACTGATTGAAGGAACAGATATCACCCTTGTCACCTACGGTGCATGTGTAAAGATTGCCCAGGAGGCTGTCATGCAACTCCGTGATTTCGGAATTTCTGCTGAACTTATTGATGTTCAATCATTACTGCCGTTTGATCTCAACAAGGATATTCTCAAATCCCTCAAAAAAACAAACAAGATACTCTTCTTTGATGAGGATGTTCCCGGTGGCGCCACGGCCTATATGATGCAACAGGTTATCGAATCGCAGGAGGGATATCGTTTTCTGGACGCAGAACCAAGAACCCTGACCGCTACCGCTCATCGCCCTTCTTACGGAGTTGACGGTGACTACTACTCGAACCCCAATGAAGAAGATGTATTCGAAGCAGTCTATAACATGATGCACGAATACAATCCCAATAAGTTTCCAAAACTTTATTAATTCTCAGGAATGGACGTTCAACTGGTCATGACTGGGGATGGTTCCCATACCCTTTTTGTCCCGGATTTGAAAGAACATTACCATTCTACATTTGGCGCTATTCAGGAATCCATGCATGTTTTCATAAACGCAGGATTATTATCCCTGGAGGATCATAAATCCTTAAATATTCTTGAAATCGGGTTCGGAACAGGACTCAATGCCCTGATAACCCTTGCAATCTGCAAAAACAAAAAAATAAAGGTTAATTATGATGCCGTAGAACCTTTTCCCCTGGACAAAAAGATCACTCAACAATTGAATTATTGCGGGTTTGAATTGGTTCAGCCATTTCTAAACGAGTTCCGACTTCTTCATCGGGCACCCTATGACACAGTCTTTCCGGTCACTCCTAATTTCTTTCTTAAGAAAATAATGGAGGGGATTGAATTATTCGACCTTCCTGACAAGCATTATCAGATCGTCTATTTTGATGCCTTTGCACCGGATGTTCAACCTGAATTATGGAGAGAGAATATTTTTCGTAAAATTTATCTTTCCATGAAAGATGAAGGAATCCTAACGACTTACTCTGCAAAAGGTTCGGTTCGGCGTGCCATGAAAGTTGCGGGTTTTTCGGTCGAGAAACTTGCCGGACCTCCTGGAAAAAGGGAAATAACGAGAGCAAAAAAAATCTAGCTTTTTTGTGTGACCTTTTCATGTTTCAGCCGATTAATAGTCCAAATGTGCCGGTCAAAATTTACCACAATAGACAGGCACAATAGAAAAAAAGTAAAAGGATTCTGAACTAAATTTGCCAGGAAATTTTCCGTAAGATTATGAACGATAAGGAAAAGAAAATGTCGGAGATAAACCGGTTCAATATCAGGATTTACGGGATCTTCATCGATGGCGATAAAGTCCTCGTAACCGACGAATTCCGGTTAGGAACCCTCATGACCAAATTTCCCGGGGGCGGACTGAAATTCGGTGAAGGCACCATCGATTGCCTTAAGCGTGAATTCAGGGAGGAACTTCAAACGGATATTACCATCCTCTCTCACTTTTACACAACTGATTTTTACCAGCCCACAGAATTGTTGCCGGCTACTTTTCAACTCATCAGTATTTATTACCTTGTGAAGGTGGAAAAGCCCTTTTCATTCACCACAACACAGAAAAAATTTGACTTTCCTGAAATTGCCGAAGGTGCACAGAATTTTCGTTGGATTGATTTGAAAACCCTCAATGAAACAGATTTCACTCTACCCATCGATAAGGTTGTCGGAGGGATGCTGATGTCCCGTTTTTCGCATCAAACATAACATTCATTACTTTTGAATTGGAATTCAAAGATCTGTATCATGCTTGAAAATTATAACATCGAGAATATCCTGTTCCTGGATATTGAAACAGTTCCCAATGTTTCAGGGTATAATGGTTTGCCCGACAACCTGAAGAAGCTATGGAATAAGAAAGCAGAGCAGTTAATTAAAAATGACCGGAATCCCGGTCCGGAAGTACAAACCCCTGAGACCATTTTCGACCGGGCAGGGATCTATGCTGAATTCGGGAAGGTGATCTGCATCTCAACCGGGATCTTCAGAAACCATTCTTTATGGATAAAATCCTATTATTCTGATGATGAAAAACAAATCCTGACAGAGTTTTGTGCAATCATGAACAAAGCCCCCGAAAAAAAATTCCAGTTCTTGTGTGCCCATAACGGGAAAGAGTTTGATTTTCCTTACCTGATACGGAGAATGCTTATAAACGGTATTTCCGTTCCGGCCATTCTTGATCTTTCAGGTAAAAAGCCATGGGAGGTAAACCATTTGGATACTATGGAATTATGGAAATTTGGTGATTATAAAACCTATACATCTCTTGATTTATTATCTGCCATATTCGACATTCCTTCACCGAAGGATGATATTACCGGAGCGGATGTCTGGCGCGTTTACTGGGTTGAGAAGGATTTGCCCAGGATCGTCACCTACTGCCAGAAAGATGTGATTGCCATCGTGAATCTTTTTTTAAAATTCAAAGGGAAAGAAATAATAAATGAGGATCAGATTACGTATGTCTGATATGAAAATAAGATTGATCATTCCTATTCTCTGTTTTTTGAGTTCCTGCACCCTTAACCATGTCCATCCTGATGAATTTGTCATCCATGGCCAGTTGAAAAATTTTACGCCCGGAAAGATTTACCTTGAAGAGGTGGACATTTCCGATATTCGCAGGATTGATTCTGCACTGATCGGTAATGAAGGGAAATTCACCTTTACAGGAAAGCCACTGGACCAGGGTTTTTACCTGTTAAAATTACAGGACGGCCAGTCTATTAACCTGTTATTGCAAAAGAATGAAACTATTTCCATCACGGGAGATTACAAAAAATTACCGAAGGTATATTTGATCTCAGGATCTCCGGGTTCTCTCCTGTTAAAAGATTTTTACCACCATTCAAATAAAAACAGGGCACTGGCGGATTCATTGACCGATCTGCTTCACAAACATCAGTTTGATGATGACTATTATCAATTGACGCTTACTTATGACGATCTCTTCGGGAAAATCTGGGAAGACCAAAAATCCTTTGAACGGAATTTTATTGATCAGCATCAGGGATCTCTGGCAACGTTACTGGTTCTGAATTATGCTTTTGGCCCGCGTCCGGTGCTCTCTGAGCAGGATGACTGGTCTTTCTATAAGAAGGTCGACAGCATTCTGATGAAAAAGTTCCCGTCAAATAAGCATGTGCTCTATCATCATAAGAGAGTGATGAGGATGCAATCACAGAAGTGACACAATAGTCAAACACATTAGAAAATATTTAAGTAGCTTTGGATCCAAATTATCCCATGCCCAAGAAAATTTACTTCGCTTCCGACTTTCATCTCGGTGTACCGGATTATGAGAGCAGTCTCATACGAGAAAAGGTATTGGTTCAATGGTTGGAGGAGATCCATAAGGATGCAGAGGAGATCTACCTGATGGGGGACCTGTTTGATTTCTGGTTTGAGTACAGGACGGTAGTCCCACGGGGTTATGTGAGGTTATTGGGAAAACTGGCGGAGATCAGCGATAGCGGAACAGCCATCCACCTCTTTACCGGGAACCACGACATGTGGACCTTTGGTTATCTCACGAAGGAGGTAAATATACAACTGCACAGGAATCCGGAGATCCGGACATTTGGGAACAAAACCTTTTATCTTGCCCATGGCGATGGCCTGGGTCCCGGCGATCATGGTTATAAGTTCATCAAAAAGATCTTCAGATTCAGTCTTAACAAATGGCTTTTCCGGTGGATCCATCCGGACATCGGGATCGCCATGGGGCTCTTCTGGTCACGCAGAAGCCGCAAAGCTGACCTTTCAAGGAATGATAAAAGTGAGCGGGAAAAAAAGCTGATCCGTGAACGGTTGCTGGTTCATTCCAAAACTATATCTGAAGCCCATCCCGAAATCGATTACTTTATTTACGGCCATCTTCATTACCCGATGGAGATACCTGTAAATGAAAAATCAACCCAGGTGACACTGGGTGATTGGATGACACATTTTACCTATGCTGAATTTGACGGAGAGGTGTTAAAGCTCCTGCCCTATAAAGGAGAGGCCGTCCTCTCGGACAGCCTCTGAACTTTTATTGAAAATGCCCCTTGTTATGCAGGATGAATTGCCTCAACCGGGCATACATCAGCACATGCGCCGCAATCGGTGCAAACTTCAGCATCAATTTTATAAATGTCGCCTTCAGCAATCGCTTCAACCGGACATTCATCGATACAAGTCCCGCAAGCAGTGCAATCTTCATTAATTACATAAGCCATGATTCACTCAATTTAGCGCCTGCAAAGGAAAGCAGGCAAGGTTAATAATTCAGTTGATGTCGCAAATATACAAATTTTTTAAAAGTACAAAAGGAATTCACTATTTCTGAATCTGCAGGAATGAAATGGAATTTTTCACCTGTAAGAAGGTAACATTAGTGATCAGGGACATATTTCTTGGTTTCTTAGTAAAATAGCAGAAAGATTCTTTTATCGAATGGATATAAGAATCTTCGCTGCTGCGGCTGTAAAGACGTTTTTTAATCTGATCCAGTATTTGTTGTAAAAATTTATTTATGGTTTTGTAGTTTTTAATTATTATTGCAAATAATTACAAAAGAATAGTTTTTTGTTTATTAAATCAACAATTCAGCCAAATGTAAATTTTTTAAATCAAAAGGAGGTTGTTATGGCAAGACTAAATTTCGTACCGGCACGAGATGGCTGGCATTTTGCAAACATGTTTGAGACACGCGTCTTACCTGGTGTGTTACCCAACGTGGCAACTACGGGTCTTTGTGGTGGCATGGTAATGACCGCGTTAGACTATTGGAGGGCCGGAATTCCTATTCCCGCCCATGAACCGATTGATCTTCCGCCGGATGCCCATGGAAACCGTCTGCCGGATGAAGCTTCAAACCTTCGCCGGTACATTTTCGACCGTTCGATGAATAGTATGCTTACCCGCTTAGTATGCACACGTTGGGTAACTACAGCCAGGCCAGATGACTTTCACAACTGGGCGATAGGTTCCGAGTTTAATGTAGTAATACAACAACTTGGTATGAACCGGCCGGTTATGCTTGGCCTTTGGTCGATGGATCCGGGAAACTGTATGGGAGGACATCAGGTATTATGTTATGGATATGACCTGAACCCGATTCGGCTTTATCTTTACGATCCCAATAATCCGGACGAAGAGTCGGTATTGACACCAGTGTCGCCGGCTCAAGGTTGCCGCATCCGAGGATCGGTTACAGGCCGGGAACAATTCTGGCGCGGTTATTTCTTTACTGACGTTTACAACTGGAACGAAAATCCACCCTACGATCCCCGTTACCGTGATCTTGTTTTGACCTCAGGTCTGGATATAAGCCCTGCCGGTCCGGATGCAAACGTCGGCACTTCATTACAACTTGCTGTCACCGTTCAGAATATCGGTGAATACCCTTCAAGATTTCGTGCTTTCGATATTTGGGCACGCGATCCGGCGGGGAGGAATATTGATTCAGTGGTCGGTGGTATCGAACGAGGCTTTACCTCGTTGAACCCGGGTGCAACACGGACAATAGCACGAAATTTCGCCTCATTTGGGACAGTTCCCGGACTGCACACTTTGGGTGTCTCTAAAGAGTCGATTCAGCATCATTGGCAAAATATTCCGCCTGGTCACATCGGAGCTACTTCTATACGACAGTTGCGGCTCTGGCCAGTTAAACGTGAGGTCGTTAATATTTGGATCAACATTCCGGAATCAGATACTACAGATCGGGATACCAGTGTTATCCTTCAGCCGGGTGATGATTTTGCTTTGACAAGTATGGGCTCAATCTGGGCCGGCGTCTGGATGACCGGTCTCAATGGCCCTGAAGGATGGACGGATCGGATTGAAACCAATCCCAACTCCCCCCTTCATAATACTCCGGATGCCAGGCCATTCTCACTTCTTGGGAGATTCGAAAACGAGGGGTACTTCTATATTGGCAAAGGAATTAGCCGTCGACCATTCAACCACACGTCCCCACGCCGTCTCTATCTCAGGATTAACGACAACACACCTGGAAATGGTTCCGGTACTTTTCAGTGCAATGTTCAGGTATGGCGTTAAACCTTATTGCCCGGAAAGAGTGGATTATGCGAGATCTCAGTTTAACAAAGACTCCAAGGGAAGTCCAAAGCTGTCCTGACAGGAACAAATTACCCACTATTTCCAGGCTTGGTTCAAGATTGCAATCTATAACCCCTCTTATAAATGGGCGTTATCCGGCGGATTGATTGTGGAAGGTGCTGAGGTTATTCCAGACATATTGAGTAGTCCAGGAGTTATTTTTGAAATCCGGGGTGCCTGTTTTATAACCGCTTTGAGAGATAATATAATCCAACGTGTAATAAAACCCGAACCTCTCATCGGTATCTAAAAACAAATTATATCCAAGGCCGATCAGCTTAATTGATGTAATTATCGGTTTCAGTCCATTGATACGGCCTGTTGTTCCAGCTATAACAGGTATCAAAATTTCTCTATTATTTCGGTTTGATTGGAATCCAGATCTCTTCTTCTGACGTTGGGTCTTCATTTTTATATTTTTCCCCTAATATTTCAAAGTGTGGTCTATCGTCCAGTGCGTAATCAGAACCCGGCAACCACGTTCCAAAGATGTACTGAAATGTTGCCGGTCCTGTACCAGCACCACCTTTATGCAGGAAAACAGCATACAGACCGCCTGTGAAGATAAGGGTTTCCATATCAGCAGGAACTGCATCAAAGTCTTTCACTTCAATGACTGCCCATTTCTCAAATTCTGCGTCGGGGTTGAAACCGGTAAAATATAAAGGATCGTAAACCTGCATTGAATAAAGATCGGAACCAATGGAGTTCTTCATCTCACCTTTTCGTGACATAAAGCCACTCCACAATTCACGCGTTTTATTGTCGGATAATGACATCTTCAGCCGTTTTCCGGCTCACTTTTTTTTACCAATGGTTTTAATTACAGGTTCCATCCTGCCTTGTTTTATCAATTAAATGCTTACAGATCGGGTAAAAGTAAATTAAAATCTTTAATTAAGGTAAAATAACAGTAAGCCATTTTTCCAGGTCAGGTTTGATAAATGGTCAATGGTCAGCGGGACTTTGGAAATAAAATCCAAACGGTTTAGGGTGTCATAAATTTTAAATTGGTAACTTTGCAAACTTTATCAAATCTATCGTAGTCATGACAAAGAAAAAACACAATTTAATCAACAAAGATACTGTTGTTGTCAAGTTTGTAGGCGACTCCGGCGATGGGATGCAATTTACGGGAACCTTGTTTTCCGATACTGCTGCCCTGGCAGGTAATGATCTGGCAACTTTTCCTGACTTTCCTGCTGAGATCAGGGCACCACAGAATACAGTAGCCGGAGTTTCCGGATTCCAGGTTCACATGGGAAGTGAGAAAATCTATACCACCGGCGACCTCGTCGATGTGCTGGTTACAATGAACCCTGCATCCCTCAAAGCCAATCTCAAATGGGCAAAGAAAGGAGCCACGATCATTACCGACACCGATGCATTTGATGAAAAAGCCATCGAAAAAGCCGGTTATAAGGTAAATCCACTGGAAGATGGTTCACTTGAAACCTATAACCTCATTAAAGCCCCCATTACCCTTCTCACTAAGGAAAGCCTGAAAGACCTGGGAATAGACAACAAGACTGCCGAACGGAGTAAAAACATGTTTACCCTTGGCATTCTCTATTTTTTATTCAATCGTGATGTCAAAGCTTCCAATAAATATTTTGATCAGAAGTTTAAAAAAGATCCGAAACTGGCGGAAATTAATAAAGTTGTTCTTCAGGCAGGATATAATTATGCGGAGACCGTTGAAGCAATTGAATCCGTGATCCAGGTTTCTCCTGCAAAAATGGAAAAAGGACGTTACCGTAATATTACCGGTAATGTTGCTACTGCATGGGGTTTACTTGCCGCTTCCGAGAAATCTGGAAGGCCATTATTCCTTGGTTCTTACCCCATCACACCGGCTACAGAAATTTTGATGGAACTTGCAAAACATAAATCTCTGGGAGCAAAGGTATTCCAGGCAGAAGATGAAATTGCAGGGATCTGCTCAGCGATCGGAGCAAGCTATACCGGGTCACTGGCATGTACCACTACTTCCGGGCCTGGACTTTCTCTTAAAAGCGAAGCTATCGGGCTTGCTGTAATGACTGAACTCCCCTTGGTTATTGTGGATGTTCAACGGGGAGGACCTTCCACCGGATTACCTACAAAATCGGAACAGTCAGATTTGATGCAGGCTTTATTCGGAAGGAACGGAGAATGCCCGGTTATTGTTATTGCTGCATCGACTTCCGAAAATTGCTTTTACTATGCTTATGAAGCGGCCAAACTATCCATGGAGCATATGACTCCATGTATTTTGCTCACTGATGGTTACCTGGGTTTCGGTTCTACCTTGTTCCGGATCCCGAAAATGACTGATATGCCGGCAATAAAACCTCCGATTGCCAAATCCAATGATAAAGATTACAAGCCTTACAAAAGAGATCCCGAAACCCTTGTAAGACAATGGGCAATTCCCGGGACCGAAGGATTACGTCACAGGATTGGCGGACTTGAAAAGGAAAACATTACAGGCACCGTTTCTATGGATCCGGTGAATCACCAGATCATGACCGACCTGAGAGCTGACAAAATTGAAAAGATAGCCGATTTTATTCCGTTACAGGATGTTTATGGTGAAACGGAAGGGGATGTACTGGTGGTCAGCTGGGGTGGTACTTTTGGTGCCGTTCGTTCGGCAATTGAAATCAGCCAGCAGGAAGGGAAAAAGATCAGTCATGCACATTTTCATCACATTATGCCACTTCCGAAGAATACCGGAGACCTTTTATCAAAATTCAGGAAAATTCTGGTTTGTGAGTTAAACAGTGGACAATTTGTCCAGTACCTGAAAATCAAGCAACCGGCTACCAATTACTACCAGTTCAATAAGGTACAAGGTCTGCCTTTCATGATCAATGAATTAACGAATAAATTTAACCAACTGCTGGAGGAGAAATAAAAATGGAATTCACGAACCTGACAATAGAAAGATCAAACACTCAGTTAACCAAGGCTGATTTTGAAAGCGACCAGATGGTGAAGTGGTGTCCCGGTTGCGGGGCCCATGCAATTCTGAGCGCTGTTGAAAGAGTATTCCCGAAGATCGGTTACCGGAAAGAGAATTTCGTGATGGTTTCAGGCATCGGATGCTCTTCCCGTTTTCCCTATTATGTCAATACATATGGTATTCATGGTATTCACGGACGTGCTGCTGCCATCGGATCAGGCGTCAAAATATCAAACCCACGGCTGAGTGTTTGGATTGCCACTGGTGACGGAGATTCACTGGCCATCGGAGGGAACCATTTTATCCATCTCATTCGCCGGAATGTTGACGTAAATCTGATTCTTTTCAATAACCAGATCTATGGCCTCACCAAAGGACAATATTCACCTACCACCCCCATGGGTAAAGTAACAAAAACCTCCCCCCAGGGAACCATTGAGCATCCTTTCAATATCGGGGAACTTGTGATGGGTGCCCAGGGAACCTTCTTTGCAAGGGTACCTGACAACAACATCAACCTTATGACAGAAGCCATGTTCGAAGCCGCCAAGCACGATGGAACTTCGGTTATGGAAATCCTGCAAAACTGCATCATTTTCGCCGACAAAGCCCATAGCGATATCATCGGAAAAGAAGTTAAGGATGACAATATGCTTATCCTCAAGAACGGTGAACCCATGTTGTTCGGTAAAAACAAGGAAAAAGGATTGATCCTGAAAGACCAGCGGCTTGAAATAGCTGTTGTCGGTGAGAATGGCGTCACACCGGATGATATCCTGATCCATGATAAATACAGTCAGGATCCGGGAATCCATACGATGCTGGCGAAACTTGCCCCCCCTCATTTCCCGATGGTTGTTGGTGTGATCCGGTCAGCCATGTTCCCAACCTATGATGATTTGGTGGAAGAACAGATCAAATATGCAAAGGAAACATCCAAGATCAAGAACATGGATGATCTCCTTAACAGCGGTGATACCTGGGAGATAAAGTAACCCCCAACCGTAGGTTTAACAATAAACTTCTTTTTACCGCCGAGACGCAGAGGCGCCAAGCTGCCAGATCTTTTTTTTTACCACTAAGTCCTCTCGTTTTGTCAAACGAACATCAAAACAGATAACTTTGGTACAAATATACGATCTATACAAAGACCGGTTCATGCCCTGGAAAATCTATTCCATCACTAAGTTTGGTCTGAGGTACACTTTGAAATTTAAACTGGATGCTCATAGAGACACCGTATAGTAGATCAAATTTTCACTTTTCCGT